>RDXX01000018.1 GCA_004292955.1 Oscillatoriales cyanobacterium
ATTGAGCTAATCTCTGATTGGGCGATCGATCGTATTCCCTCAATTACTCGTATTTTGATACATCTCTCAAAGAGCGCTGAAGCGCAACTACGTACCTTTTAGTCCCAACCGAAGTCTCGATCGCACAATTGAGCTAATCTCTGATTGGGCGATCGATAATATGCTCTTAATTGCTCGTATACTGTCTCGCTGACGGGCGGATATTGGTTGGAATTGTACTTTTCGTAGGTTTCTAATTCGTGCGGCGGCGAGCCTAGAAATTCTAACACGCTGTTGTATGTGCCGCAAGGATTAACATACAAATCTTCGCTTTTGAGGATTAAAAGTTGTGATTTGGGAAATAGCTGCATCCAGGCTGGAAGTTGGTCTGCGTAAATGCCGCGGCCCAGATATGTGTAGTGGCGGTGGTTGTAACTTTCGTAGGTTGGACTCGCTAGGATTTTTTCGATTTCGCCTTTGAGTCTTTCGGGTTCGTGGGCGATCGCACTTTCGAGAGATAGCGATTCGTAGCCAATTTTTATGTAGTAATGATAGTGGGAAATTGCGCGTTCTACTGGGTTTCTCAGCAGGGCGATGATTTTAACTTTCGGACATAAATCGTGGATGCGCTGGGCGACTCGGGGATGAAAAATATAGTAGGGGCTGGCTTCTCCGGTTAGCAGGTGTTCGCCGCTTTGTGCTTGGGGAAATTGGGAATAATACCAGTCGGGGCTTTTGTCGAAGTTGAGGTCGAAATAATGGATTTCTTTTTGGGCGGCGGGGGCGATTTGGGGATGTTGGATTAGGTAGTTGTACAGGGATGTTGTGCCGCCTTTTTGGACGCCGATGATGATGAAGTCGGGGGGTTTGGAGGGTTGTTTCATGGATTGGTGATGATATCTGTGGATCAATATAACGGTTTTTAGTAGGGAAACGGCACTGCCGTGTCCTGTATTTGAATCGTCTAACTCCGCGCGGTTGTGGTTTTTTAGCCGATCGTGCTACTATTACGTTTAGCGCGATTGCGCGCAATACGTAGTAACTCGTTCTCGATCGCCAGATGCGAGAATGCAGATATGCGCGCAATTGAGATATGGCTAAAAAAATTCCACCTGACATGGCTGAGCTGAGCGTTTACGTAGACAAAAAGCTAAAGTTGCAATTCAAACTAGCTTGTACGGCTCAAGAAAAACCGATGAGTGAAGTCGTTGGTTTGCTGATGAAGCAATGGCTAGAGATACAAGCAACCTCGCCAGAGTCTGAACCCTAGCGCATCAAGACGGCCACCAAAACTGAGGAAACAGACTGATGACCGATCGACTATATCGAATAAACGGCATCCTCGAACCAACCGCGAGGGACAAATGTTGAGAGATTCAGACAACCCTGAGAAATCTTGGGAAGATTTAGAAGCCGAACTGCTTCCTCACCGTCCTTTTTATGCCCCGGGCGAGACTGAAATTGAAAAAGACCTTTACGCTAAGCGTCGATGTGCTCAGCAACAAATGAAGGCTGAAAAACGCCCCGATATTGCAGGCCACTCTTATTACTACTGCACGGAGACCAATAATGATGACTAACTCGAATTACCGACTGCTACCTCCGAAAGATGAGTACGTTCAAGTGTCTATCTATCTGAATCGGGTGCACTTGGATGGATGTACGCCCGATCGCGCGATCGCACAATTGATCGAAATGGGTTACGATCCTAGTTTGCAATACCAGTGGAATCCAAAACGCAACGAGTTTGATTTGTTTGCTGTGATTCACGATCGCCCGATCGCAGATTCACTGATGGATAAACAGGCTTGTGATGCTCTCTGGGCTGCATTTAACGAATCTTCGCTTTACGTCATTGGTTGCGAGGCGGCGCAAAATCCTAATTGGCTGGCTGCGGGCAGTTTTAAGGACCCGCGCCGTCACGCTGCGCCGGAGGAAATTGAGCCCCTGCAAGCAAATGCTGCGGCTGCTGCTTGATATTTGTGGGCGGGGATTCCCTATGGGATAGGTTGGAGGAGGACACGGCGCCGTACCGTTTCCCTGCGGATATGGCGTAAAATTTAGTCCCAGTCGAAGTCTCGATCGCACAATTGGGCTAATCTCTGATTGGGCGATCGAAATTATGTTTTCAATGTCTCGATCGCACAATTGGACTCATCTCTGATTGGGCGGATCGAAATTATGTTTTCAGTGACAATTTTATGCGATTTTTCACTCCACCAGCTCATAACCAAGCTCTCTAGCTAAAGGATTTACCACACTATTTAATAATCTCAATTCTTCGGGCGCTGCCTGACGTTTTGTACTGTATATGACTTTTTCGATTGTCGTTTTATTGAGCTTGAGTTCTAAATAACTTTCTAACTCAGTAAAATTAAAGTTTTCATTGCATAACTCTTCATATTTTATTAGCATTCCATTTACTTTATGACTGTCTGCAATGTATCCTTGAAGTAAATTAGTCCAGTGCAATCCAAACTGCTCTGGTGTGTATACAGGCTCGTTCGGCCATTTTTTGTACCAGTAAAAACCCTGAAAAGAAGCATAAGCATTATAAGGATTTCTATACAAAAATAAGAATTTTGCCTTGGGAAACAGCCATTTTAAGTAAATAGCGTGATCGATAGTCAACCTCACTTCTTTTAGTCCCCACCGCACAATTCCCCTTGCCTTTGCGGGTTTTTCAAAATGATTTACCAAGAAGGCAATATGAGATTCAAGTAAGTAATTTATGTCTGGATAAAGGTTGGCAATCCATTCACCAGCCAAGTCAGACAGTGGAGCCCGATCGCTTAAAACTTCATCAATGAACCATTCAGCAGCAGGATAGGTATCAGTAATTGATTTGAGCGGGCTAGATAAATGGTCGATTAGTCCTGAGCGACCGTAGGGTTCACCCCATACGATGATAGAACCCGATGACATCACTAACCTTTGCAAAAGAGTTGACCCTGACCTCCAACCAGCAGAAAATATAAATACTGGACTGGAATCGGAATTACTTTTAATGTTCGGCCACCTGACAGAAAATGTTTTAAGGGCTTCTTCGATTGTGGGAACTTTTTTCAAGTCTTCTTCATGTTTGATTTTAAAGTCCATATTTAAAATTAGTGGCTGTTATAATTTATGTGGTTGTTGGTTATTTAATTTTAGTGGCAATCTGCGAAAACTTCAACTCTAGTTTAAGTTTATATGCAAGTGGTATAACTCCAAATACCGAATCTTACCTTCCTTTGATGAGTACGATCGCCCTTCGATCGCTGTTGGCGGGCGATCGCTATTCGGGATAGCCTTGCCGCGCGTACTTTTGGACATCGCGGACATTCGATCGCGCCTTGGGGTTGGAGGAGGCGGGGCGGTGCCTGCGGGCGATCGCACAACTAAAATTCGATCGCACTTTTATAGCCGTTTTTGGGTAGGGAAACGCCATTGCCGTGTCCTGTCTTTGATGCTTTGCCAGCCCCAAACCGCGATCGTCATCACTGATTCCTCAATCTAAAATCTAAAATCGACGAGTGAAGAGGCCGCTGGGCACTGACATCTCGATCGAACTAGACTAGAGTGGAGTTCCCGATCCGAAATCCTTGCGGGGTAAATTTATCGGGAAAAATATATCGGCGGTGAGCTTGCTTGTGGGTTTGGAAATTTTATTTGTTAGCCAGATAACACGTTATGTGAATTTGTACAAGGGGTTGATATGAAAGTTGTCGAAAGTGGGAATGATAAATTTAGGATCGTACTGTCCAGCAGTAACTACCAAATTTTCGGGGTTAAAGCCACGCCCATAAGCGGGCGGCTTTAATTGGTTATAAGGAATTTTTTGACGATTTGTAGAGTTGATCTATATTTAGTCAAGGAGGTGAAGCAAGTGTTTAATTTGACGTTTGAATTTAAGTTAAAGCCCACACCGACACAAGTAGCAGTCTTTGAAGACTGGTTAGAACAGTGTCGCAAAGTGTACAACTATGCGCTGAGAGAGCGCAAAGACTGGTACAACTCACGCAAATGTCAAATAAACTCTTGCTCCCTGCGCTCCGAGTACATAATTCCTGCTGACACGCCTAGACCGACATATTCAAGTCAGTGCAAAGCTTTAACAGTATACAGAAAAACCAGCCTCCCATTGCAGCGAGTTAACGCAGCCGTACTGCAACAAACGCTGCGTAAACTGGAAAAAGCTTTTGTCAGTATGTGGGAGCAAAACCACGGGTTTCCTCGATTTAAAAAAAAGGGAGCTTTGAGGTCTTTTAACTTCCCACAGTTGGGTGTAAATTTTGATCGAGGCAACCGCTTTTTTAAATTGCCTGTAATCGGCTGCATAAAATTTTGGCAGTCGCGCCCTATTCCTGGTGGCGCAATCGTCAAACAAGCTTGCGTAGTTAGGCGGTCTAGCGGCTGGTATATAATGTTGACGTTGCAATGGGATGTCTCGATTCCCGATGTTATTCCTCACGGCAACCCCATAGGAATTGATGTGGGGTTGACTAATTTTATTGCAACTTCTGGAGGGCTTTTGGTCAAGAGAATGAAGTTTTTTAGTGACGCAGAATGCAAGCTTAAATTGCTGCAACAGCGCGTCAGTAGAAAAAAGATCGGCTCAAATAATTGGAAGAAAGCTCAGAAAAAGGTCGCTTTGCTGCATGAATATGTGGCAAACTGCCGAAAAGATTGGCATCGCAAATTGTCACATCAAATCTGCAATGACGCGGGGATGGTGTTTGTCGAAGACCTTAATTTAATCGGACTGTCTAGGGCGATGTTGGGCAAGCACTGTTTAGATGCTGGGTTTGGGCAATTCTTTAATATATTGGAACACACTTGCTTTAAACGTGGTGTGTATTTCCAAAAAGTAGATGCTAAAAAAACTAGCCAAATTTGCCCTAACTGCTTCAGTGAGACAGGAAAAAAAGAGTTGTCGGAACGAGTTCACTCGTGTCAGCATTGCGGCTATACAAATGACAGAGATGTAGCAGCCGCACAAGTAGTTCTAATTAGGGGACTTGCAGCCGTGGGGCACAGGGTTAAGATGCTTGCCGAGGGTAAATTCATTGGAATCCCTGCGAAGCAAGAATCCCCACGCCTTTAGGCCCGGGAGTGTCAACATCTCTGAAATTATTCAGGAAGGCGTCAATGTTTAAGAGCAAATTATCCAAAGTTATCGTATCGCTGCTGCGGCGGATTGCTGGTGTTACCAGATCCGGGGCTAAGCGGCTGATGAGAGCAATGCTGCAAGCCCTCATGGCTATGGGCCGCAGGGCAAAGTTGCCGGTGGCGGGGTTTGTGCTGCCGACGGTGACGATGGTGTTGCTGGTAGTAATCTTGTTGACTGTGGCGATCGTCCTGCGATCGTTCGATCGGGCGAATATGGCTCGCAACGTGCGCGTGAACCAGCAAGTGCTGGCGGCCGCAACTCCCGCGCTCGATCGGGCGAAAGCGAAAATAAATTATATGCTCAACGGCCCGCTAAGACCGACTGCAACACCCTCAGATAAAGAGTTGTATCGGCTGATGGCGGAGTACGATACAGCCAACCCGACTACAGATATTTATAGTTTTGGTGACGAAACTCGCCTGAAACTGAGCTTTCCTCTCGATGCCCCGACAATCGATGATCCTCAAAAGCCACCTTCAACTCAGAATGGCGCTATAACAACAGAAAATAAAGCGATAAATACTGCTTGGAGATATCCCGTCGATACAAATAACGACGGCTTTTACGACACTTTTACTCTTTACGGCATATTCTTCCGCAGCCCCCCACTCGTTCCAAACGGTTCTAATGCAGGTCAATTCAAAAGGGCTAGAAAACCGCTGGATGCCAGAACCCCACCAATGGTTCTAGGGAGCGTCAAGCCGGGCTGTGAAGCAGCAGTAGGTAATGCCGCTAGCTTAGTTGGTGACTCTGGTTGGTACAGGATAAAAGGTAGACTTCAAAAAAGTTTCTTTGTTTACACCGTCAATGTACCTGTTAAAGCAGAAGACATCCCTAATAACATCACTACTATCGGTAATACCAGCGATCCCGCAAATGATCCCGCCAAATATAAACCATTTACTGGAACTACGAGCTTATCGGCTCTAGAATACCAACAAGACGCAGTGCGTATTCCTCTCAGTAACAATGCGGTTGTCTATGAAGACGATTTAGACATATCGCCTGGGGTACCATTAAATTTAAATGGGCGGATACTTACAAATAGCAACTTGCTGGTGTCTTCTCTGAGCGGTGCTAATGGTGTAAAACTGTATCAAGTTAGCAGCCCAGATTCTTGTTTCTACGATCAAGAAAACAGCAAAATAATTGTTGGTGGCAACTTAATTAACGGTAATGCTTTAGATGGCAGGGCTATTCCAGTAGAAGCACACCTTTTCAAGGGCGCCAATACCCCTCCCGATACAAGCCAATTTATTAACAACACAAATCAGTCAGTTAGTAATACAAGCTTTGATGTACTTTATAACAACAATGCCTACGCTAATCGCCTGGCGATGCTAGTAACAGCACAAGAGGATAAACCACCTGATAGCGATCCTGAGTCGGTAAAACTAGCAATCAAGGGACCGCCTCCCAAGACTAGACGGGAGGCTCTACAAGCTTATTTTAAAGAAAGAATACGCAAAGTTCCTTTTGCAGAAGCGCCTCTAGGAGACAAAGGAGTTGGTACTTACTCGGTCGCTAGTCCTCCGATTGTAGATAGCGGAAATGCCCTCAGACCAGTTGATGATTGGAGCCTTCCAACAGGTCCTGGCACAGCCAAGGAAGGCGGTCCGGGAGGCAATACGGGTTTGTCTCTTAAACCCGAACAGCTACAAGCAGCCAAGCCCGATCCGCAGCCCGAAAAAGAACTCTTTTTGGGCGATCGCATCAACATCGGTAACAATTTGCCAGCACTGCGGTGGGACTCGACCGCAACCCCCCCAGCTTTTCTTGACAGAAGTGAAGCACAAACAGTCCTACCGAAAACGAAGTGGGACAACGGAGCGCCAGATGATCGTACACGTACACCACAAGTGACACAGCTAGGTGATGTCGGCGGTCAAGACAGGGGTGGTTTTTGGGAAAACTCTGCCGCTGAAATACCCAAAACTGTGGTTGATGGGGTTGGCGGTTTGCGCGTCATCACGGGTGCAGGAGTTTACGAGCGCGTGAATTCTTTTCTGCCGCCGCCTCTGTGGGACGATCCGAGCACACCCACCCTACTAGATAGTTCGCCGACATACGATGACCCGGCAACGGCTGCTGTAGAAACATTCCCGATAGTTTGGCCGGACTCGATGCCGATGTCGCCAGTACCGGGGGTACAGATAGTCTACAACAATGGCGTGGCGGACACCGTAGCGCCGTCAGCACCAGCTAACGGTTGGGCTACTCTCCCGTTGCCCAACCCTGACGACACTACCACTCCCACTCCCCTACCACCCGCAGAAAATCCTGCTGTGGGTACTACCATTGACCCCAATACTCCCAAATATGCCAAGGGCGACTTACGGATGCGGGCGACAGCCGTATATCATTACGCACAAAATGGCTACGACAAATCAGCATTAGCTTTACAGCCAGCAGGAACTCAGCCCACACAAACTCCTATTGCTTGTGTCAGCAGCTATTATGACCCCAGCACTGACTCTACAGCAAGAAATATCACAGGAGTAGGATTGACAGGTGCGACTTTCGATGTCAGTGGTGACACGGCAAGAGGAACGCGCAGCACTGTATTCGGCTCCAACAACGGAGTAGTCTACGCATGGTCGGGAGCAGCGCGACCGGGTGCTTTAGCGCTGACGAATCGCTTGTTCACTGGTGGCTCTACTTTAGAAACGCAAGCTAATTACGTCTTTCCTGACGGTCGCTTCGCCAATGAGCCTTTAAGAGAGGCTCTACAGCTAGATGACGATAAACGCACCTTGGCACAAAAAGCGGCGATCGACTCTACTCAGTGTTCTTTGGATATTTTACAAGCTACTGCTCCAACTACTCCAACTGTAGCTATTCCTCATGGAGCAATTCGGGAAGTAGCATTTCTGAACGCCAGAGAAATCAAGGCGATCGAACGTGACGACCTCACAACAACTGGAGTAGACGAAACTTTCAGCCTCAGTAGCCCGCTGTCTCCCGTAGGGGGACCTCGCAACCCCCAAGCTGCATTCCTGAAAGGGAATTACAATCTGGCATTAGAAGACAGACAGCCGCTCGAAGTTCGCGTCACTCAGTTGGATATAGACCAGCTACGGAAGGCTCCGATCGGACAAAACTATACTGATACAGCACCACCCAATGAGTTTTTGCTACCCAACAGCGGGATAATTTATGCTAGCCGGGATGACGCGCTGCCCGATCGCAGCGATCGCACCCAGTCAACAACTGCACCGGGAACTATTGACGACAATACCAGCAGGCTAGCAAGTCCCACAGATGCTAGGCTCGACCCCAGTCGCAAGCCAAACGGAATTATGCTCGTTAACGGCGCTCAACTGTTCCGTCGCGCCACCCCCACAACTACCAGTGCGACTGATGTGGTCATAGAAAAAGGAGTCACCCTAGTATCAAACTTGCCTGTCTACATCAAAGGAGACTTCAACTTTCACGGTCGTATCGATCCTCCCGCTACTGATCCTACCCAAGTTGAAGAATTTAACGCTCCTTTGGATCTACCTAGTTGGGGAAATTTCTACAATCGCATTGGTAGCAACATTCTGAACAAGAGCTTTGCGTGTCGCGCCGGAGACCCCAGGCTCCCAGACTGTCAAGGTGATTATTGGAGACCGGCAACGGTGCTAGCAGACTCAATCACCGTGCTGTCTAGCAATTTCCGTCCCGGCTTCCGTAACGAGGGAGACTTTGACCTGAGAAACAATGCAGGCAGTACAGTTCTTAAAGCCTTTAAAATAGATGGCACACCTGGTACTTTTGCCAACTTTGACCCGGTGTCAGCCAAAGTCTCGCGATTGTATAACGGTTTATTTGCCAACAACTTTGTTACAAACGGACTTAGCAGCGGCTCATTTAATACTCAAGGCTTAATTGATCCCCTCCCTACAGGTCTCACAGGCCTTCCCCCTGGTGCGCTTAATGATGCCACTTACACAGCAGCCCCTCCTGCACCGACTGCTTTGCCTACTCCCCTCCCAGTGACAGACAGTTCTTACTTCAACAACTTCGTCACTCCCGTCCAGCGGCGCGGTAACTTCCCCCATTACGTCATGGAAGTATGTGTCAAGCTGCCTACTGCTGCCTGTGGCCCTAATGATTGGTTTATAGATCCACCACGAATCGGAAATACAACAGGAACACAAGCAAACACTATTGCTGCGGGTAATCCCTACACTCAAGCTTTGACTTTGGCTGATACCAGTCAATTTAAAGCAGGGACAACAGCCAACCCACCCGTACCCGAATTACAGCGATTCCCTCGTCGTTTAGCTTTTCACCGGAACCTAACTAATCAATTAGTCGATGTTTCTGGGGCTAACGTTGTAACACCAGCAAATCCACCACAACCCCTAGGAATTAGTAGAACTAACAATGTTCTGTTTGGCGAAGGTGATCTGACGGCTAACTCTTTGTGGTTCGTAGCATCTGCTGGCACGTCCGTAAATTATGGCGGCACGGGTGGCTCGCCCTACATAGTCAACAACGCTCAGAGAGACGGAAATGGTCAGGAGCTGCCACCATTGCCCTCCGCACCACCAGCAACACCACCATTGTCTCTGACGGCAACTCCCCTAGAGCAGCCTATGTTGATGCCAGTATTGCAAACTCAAGTATTGGTAAATACCAATGGTTCAGGATCGACACCCCCAGCATCCCTAAATGTCGCTACTGTTGTTAATACGCGGTGGTTGCCGAGACCTACCGATACATCACAAAATCTGCTCTTGGTCGCGGGAGATACTCCTTCGCGAGCAATCTCGTCCACCGCAGGCGATTTTAATGGGGGGCTACAAAACTTGCCACGCTTTTTGGAAAATTGGAACTCTCCTAGTGGTAATGCTGCTACTAATATCCAAGGTGGTTTCTTTCAATTTAACCGCAGTGCCTACAGCACCGCTCCTTACACCCCTATTTTGAGTGAAGTCCCCTTAGATGTTGTCGCTATTCCACCTGTAGCACCAAATCTCCCTGAACAAAGACTCCAAAGTTTATTCACACTGACAACAGCTCCAACAGGCTACACTCCTCCTCCTGCAAGATATGTCACTAACATTGGTGGGAATCGGATTCCTTTCTTCAGCCCACCTATTCGTAACTGGGGTTATGATGTCGGCTTGCTGTCTCAGCCACCCGATTTGTTTACCCAAAGATTCACGACTCCTCCTGTCACTCCCAAACCAGCAGAGTATTTCCGCGAAGTATCTCGCGATGACGACTGGGTAAAAACTTTGATGTGTGGGGTACTGGAGAGGGAAACCAGTAAGCTAGCAATTAACAACTCCATCCGTCCAAACTGTCCAAGTTGATACGCTAATAATCTTTCAGGGTGTGTCAAAAATGGAAAATTACTGAGCTTTGAGAAACTTTCCCTGACTGACACATCTTACAAGTTAATTTTTGCCGCGCAATTACTGGAGTTTTATTTATGACTAAGCGCAAACAACAGCAAAATTTATGTCAGTCGCCAGACGGTGGCTACACGATTATCGAATCATTGGTAGCGATGGTTGTAGTCTCGGTGCTGATGATTGCGATCGCCCCCGTGATGGCTTTCTCAGTAGCAACTCGCGTACAAGCGCGGCGGACGGAACTCGCCACGCAAGCAGCAAGAACATACATTGATGGTTTGAGAACAGGGGCGATCAAGCCTCCAAATAATCCGCAACCTACTGGGTTTCCAGTTAAAGGAGATATCTCTGCCCCTAATCTCCCAAATAATGTAAATGCTTTATACTGCGTTAACTTTGACAGCACTCCAGACTGCCAAAATACCAGTAATAAAGACTTTCTCGTTCAAGGTATTTGGGATGTTGGTCCAGTAACCTTAGCTAATCCTAACAATCCAACGCCAGTAGGTTACAACCTAATCGTTCGGGTTTACAGAGCAGATTCCTTTGCTCCTGGGGTAGCCCTAAGAGATCCAAGAAATAGCAAGCAATCTGTTGTGGGGGGACTGGGCGATCGAACAATTCCTGTAGTAGAAATGAGCACACAGATCCCTCCTACAAGTGGAGGTGGATCTGCTTACAGCTCTCTGTGCGATCGAACCAAAGGCTGTAAAAAAACAACACCATAAAAGTTTCTGTTTTTAGACTAAAAAAGTCTTTCACAAATTGGCAAAGGAAGAAGTGAAAATGAAAAATTTACTCAGGTTGCTTCTAAAAAGTCAGCACCAGCAAAACCTCTCTAAGCTACCTCAAACAGAAAAGGGCATGACCCTAATCGAGCTGTTGATCGGAACGGTGATGGCATTTTTGATTCTGACGCCGATGCTCGCCTTTGTAGTCGATATGCTGAATACCGACAGAAGGGAACAAGTCAAGGCAAATACCGAGCAAGATATTCAAGCAGCAGTTGATTTCATCGCTCAAGATTTGAGTCAAGCAATTTATATTTATGACAATAGTACAACCAATGGTATCCCTAAAATATCAAGTTTTCTCCCCCTCACAACAGCAACTCAAACCCCTATTCTTGTATTTTGGAAGCGACAACTTCAGAGAAATGCTCTTCCCTATGCTCCAACAGCACCGAATACTCCTGCACCAGATACTTGCGATTCAGGTACAGTGTGTAATGACACCTATGTTTTATCATTAGTCGCCTACTACAAAGTTAGCGCCTCCGATCCTACTTGGTGTGAACCTAAAGGAAACCCATGTCCTAACCGTATTGTTCGGTATCAAATTCGAGACGGGCTAAAAGACCCTCAAGCTACTGCGGCTAGTCCTTACTATACTTCTGTAGAAACAGGACAAAAAATAAGCGCCGCCTATAATCGAAGTTTTGACATCAGTAAGCCTACAGAAAATGTGACCCTAGGAAGCAATCTTTGGGACCCGCAATCGCAAGATGTATTAGTTAATTACATCGATCACAACCCAGTAGCACTCACAGGCAATGAATGCCAGACTGCTCTTAGCAAGCCCAGAACTACTGATTCTAGTAATGCACTAATCGATGAAACAACGCTAAAAATAACCGATGGTCCAACAAATCAAACAAATAGCTTCTACGCTTGTGTCGATACTGCTAGAAATTTAGCCAGAGTTACTATTAGAGGAAACAGCCTCCGCCGCCTTCAGACCGATGCTAATTATGATGCCAATAGATCGGCTTTTTTCCCAACAGCAAGCGTTCAAGTACAAGGTTTGGGAGCGCGAGGGAAATAACTTGTGTTTGAGAATGATTTACTAAGTGCGCTAGTGTTGGATCAAAACAGGAAAGTAGAATGAAAACCCCAATATTATTAAAAGTTTTGCAGATGTCTGCAACAAAAAACAACCCCGATTACAAAAAGATTGCATCCATAAAGGGCGATGCAGGGTTCACCATTTTAGAATTGCTGGTCGTAGTGATTATGTTAGGTATATTAGCTTCGATCGCCGCTCCGGGCTGGCTGGGCTTCATCAACCGACAAAGAGTCCGCACTGTGAACGATCGAGTTTTCCAATCATTACGAACTGCACAAAGCGAAGCTAAGCGAACTAAGCGTGATGTAACGATTGTATTCAATAATAATACAAGCACTCCTCCCGTTGACCCGCCAACAGTTGCGATCAATGGTAATACGCAGCAGTTAAATGCTCAAGGTGAAATTAAACCCGGCACTATTGCACTTCGTACTAATGCACCTGCACCATCTGCAAACTCAATCACTTTTGACTACCAGGGAAACGTGAATCAACTTCCCCTAGATCCATCAAGTCCAAATGGTCATCGATTTGTTGCCACAGTTTCTGTATCTGGTGGCGGTGCGAAACAGTGCGTATTTGTGGAAACTCTCATAGGAGGAATGAGAACTGCTGAAGGAAATGATTGCCCGACGCTACCCTAGCTTTCAATAAATTTAATCTTAATCTCTAACATCAATTCCGCGTAAGTGCTGAATTGCTAAAATCTATTAACTTAAATTCTTTTATATTTATAATCTAATTAAAATATACAAACTATGCAGCTAGAACTCAAGCAAATCACCGTACCACCAGGAAATCAACTATTGCTCAGAGACATCACCTGGCAAATGTTTGAAACCCTACTAACAGAATTGGGAGAAAACCGCTCATCCCGACTTTCATACAGCAACAGAACATTAGAAATCATGGTTCCGTGCATGGAACACGAAGTTAACAAAGTGCTGATTGGCGACTTATTAAAAATTCTCCTCGAAGAACTAGATATAGAATTTTGGCCGCTGGGTTCAACCACATTCAAAAATGCAAAAATAGCTCAAGGAGTAGAAGCCGACAACAGTTTCTACATCCAAAACGAAGCCGCAGTCAGAGGCAAAAACCGCATCGATTTAGAGACAGATCCACCTCCCGATTTAGCCATAGAAATAGACATCACCTCCCGCACTCAATTCAACAACTACGAAGCATTGGGAGTTCCCGAATTGTGGCGCTACAACGGCCGCAGCCTGCAAATCAGTGTATTGCAAGATGGAAAATACGTACAGTCCGATCGCAGTTTCCAATTTCCCAGCTTCCCGATCGCCCATCTCATCCCCCAGTATGTAGATCGCAGCAAAACAGCCGGCAGAAACGTCGCCATGAAAGCCTTTCGAGCTTTAGTACGATCGCAAATTTAGCAGCCCCGCAAGCTCTCATCCACAGCGGGCGATCGCATCAATACCCGCAATTTGTCCCAAAGGGCGATCCTCATCCACACCGCCCCTACCAGATCCTAATTTTTTATGTAAATTTTATTTAAGCGACCTATACAGTAACCACGCTCAAAGTTAAAATACTCCCAACAAAAATAGAGCCTTCCAGCTATTTTTTTTAAACAAAAAATCACTGAGTGTACTTACGTGTCAACAAATAAAACCCCCAAACGCAGATCCACAGCACCTAACGCCGGTTTTACAATGCTTGAGACATTGATAATTATCGCAATACTGGGGATATTTTGTGCGATCGCCAGCCCCTCTTGGCTAATGTTCATCAACAACCAGCGTTTGAAGGTATCAGTCGATCGGGCTTATTGGGCAATGGAACTTGCCCAAAGCAACGCCAAACGCGACAAAATTGCATGGCAATCCAGCTTCAAGCAAGTAGGAGAAAACCTACAAGTAGCAGTCCACAAAGCCGAGATTACACCAGCCCAAGTACCAGCCAACCAATGGAAAAATCTAGAATATCAGATTAGGATAAATCAAAATGACACAACATTGCGGAAGGTCAATGAGAACACAAATGAAGTAAAAGAAAATGGAACAGTCTGGCGAGCCATGTTCAATTACCAAGGTTGCCCAGTGTATAACAAAACTGACGAATGCGGCCTCACAAGCATTCTAGCAAAAGGAAACCTCACACTATCTCATCCAAATCTTCCAAAAGGCGATCGATGCGTCATCATCTCCACACTTTTAGGACATACACGCACCTCCGAAAGACAAAGAAAACCCAATCCAGACAATAACAAAAATAGATTCTGTTACTGAATTCAGTTACATCGAATTCGGCGATCGATATATCACCGATCAACCCAAAATCCCGGCGGTTGAAACCGCGTCTACACAAACAAAACCCGCCTCCGCGGGTTGAAGAGTCAATCGCACATTTCTCTCAAATTCCATATTTCTTCGTCCGCGGAGGCGGACATCGTTTGTGTAGGCGCGGTTTCCAACCGCCGGGATTTCTCAAATTCCATATTTCTTCGTCCGAGGCGGACATCGTTTGTGTAGACGCGGTTTCCAACCGCCAAGATTTCTCAAATTCCATATTTCTTCGTCCGCGGAGGCGGACATCGTTTGTGTAGACGCGGTTTCCAACCGCCAAGATTTCTGCTTCCTACTTCTTACTCGGCGCAATCTTCTCAATATTAATCAGCGCCTCCATCACCGACTCCACAATCGGCGCCGCCACAACTCCCCCCGTACCACCACCCTTAGGCTCATCAATCACCGCCAGCACCACATACCGAGGAGCCTCCACAGGCATGATCCCCACAAAGCTAGTAATAATCGCCTTATCAGAATAACCCCTACCAGCACTAGCTTTTTGAGCCGTCCCCGTTTTCCCAGCAATCCGATACCCAGGAATTTGTGCAGCTTTCCCCGTACCACCATCCACCACAGTTTCCATCATTTCCAAAACCTTCTTGGTAGTTTGTGGCGAAAAAACCTGCTTCGGAACAGCCCTCGGCAGCTTCCAAAAAGGTTGACCTTCGCGATCGAAAAGTCCCCGCACAACATGAGGAGTTACCAACTTGCCACCGTTAGCCAAAGCCCCATTAAGCTGCACCAACTGCATCGGAGTCATCGAAAAACCCTGACCAAAAGCAGTAGTGGCAACTTCCACCGGAGAATTGATAAATTGCTCTCGATTTTTAAGCTGACTCGTTACTTCAAAAGGCAAATCTGTACCCGAAGTTTGTCCCAGTCCCAATTTTTCTAAAGCTTGATAGTAAAGAGAAGATTTCATCGTGTTCATTACGTGAACCATCCCCACATTACTAGAATGTTTCAAAATCTCCGTAACAGTCGAAGGGCCGCGGGCGCCTGCTTGTTTGTAATCGGAATTTTGGATAGTCCAGATATCCATATAAATCCGACCTTCGTCGTTAAACACAGTGTTAGGCTTGACCGCACCGGCTTCCAGGGCGATCGCCACATTAATCGGTTTAAAAGTCGAACCAGGCTCATAAACATCAGTTACAGCCCAATTTTTATAGCGCGACAAATCGAAATTAAAATATTGATTCGGATCGTAGGAAGGTTCAGCCACCACCGACAGCAACTCCCCGTTGCGGGCATCCATCACAATCACCGCGCCGCGCTTCGCCTCGTGTTTCAGCATTTTCTCCTTCAGAGCAATCCGGGCCGCCCGCTGCAAGCGACTGTCGATCGTCAATTGCAATTTCAAGTCATCAAGCTGCACAAAACCCGCCGTCAGTCGATCGGGAAGCCAACGCCCGTCGATCGACTTACTAAATTGAATCGACGGCATCGATCGTTCCAGCAAATTCTGCTGGCTGTATTCCACCCCCGCCTGTCCCTTCCGTTCCCCATCCACATAACCCAGAACATCCGCCGCCAAATCCTGCTGCGGGTAAAAACGCTGCTGCTGCCGCACCAACTCCAGCCCATCCACAGGACTATCTTTAATTTGCATCTGCCCCACGCGATCGGCAACCTCTTGAGCCAAAGAACTAGCAATCGTAATACCGCTTTCTGCCAGATTAAACCTTCGCAGCAGTTCAGTTTCCGCCGTATTGCCAGGGGCTACTTCGATCGGCAACATCGGAGCCAATTTAGCCGCAATATCCGCCTTCGAGTGCTTGAACAACTTCGGGTGAGCGTAGAGAGTGTACACCTGTCTGTCGATCGCCAACACATTCCCCGCGCGATCGACGATCGGGCGTCTCGGCACAAACGGCTTCGTTTTGAGAGTTTGCTGCTGAAGAGCCTGTTTGCGTAGCGCCGGAGCTCGCGTCACCTGCAAATAAAACAAATTTACAGCCAGCCCCAGCCCCCCGAGCATCAACACCACCCACACAACCCACAAGCGGAACTTGTTGCGTTTTAAACGCTCCAGGGGTGGCCGAGGCGGGCTGCTAGCCGTAGCCGCAACTCTGGGTTTGACTGGTTTGCCCCACCAAGTGCGTGAAGCGTAGCTATCCCGTAGGGAATCGCTCGACGCTTTTGGACGTTTAAAATTCGGCGATCTGTAGCGGTCAAAACGGGGATCGTAGCTCATAGCATTCTAAATTTACCGACAAGTTCTACCATTTTAGATTTTAGATTTTAGATTTTAGATTTATGAATTGAATAATTGAAGAATTGCGAATAATTTATAAATATTAAATTGGGATTTGCTGCTTACTGTAGCATTATTTTTTTGAACTTCTCTTTATTATTTTCAAATAATATTTGAAAACTTTAACCGAGGGTAGGTAGGACCAAAATCGATCGGCACTTTCACAAAAATCAAACCCGAAGCAAGACCCTCGGACACATCCCCAAGAGGGCCCTCTCCGCGTTGACATTGCCCAAAAACGGGTACCGCAGTTCCGACAGACAATGTTTGTGCATCCCCAAATTTTAGACTCAAGATTCAAGCCTCCAGATTCACGGCGCTGCGAGTCAATCTAAAATCTCAAATCTCAAATCTCAAATCGACATTGCCTCAATAGCCCAGCGGCGTTTCCCCACCCGATCGCTTCTTGAGAGCAGGTTCTTCGGAATTTGGTGCCGCCGCACCGGGCGATCGGTTTTCCGGGGCCGGGCGCAAGAAAATCGTGTCCGCAGGCTTCTGTGCAGCCAAACCGGTTTCTGGATTTTCAGCTTCTTTAGCAAGTTGGTGTTTCAAGACTTCGCTAGCAGCACTCAACTGCTGTTCGCCCCGGCGCAGAGTTTCCAGCTTTTGATACTCTTGACTCCAGCGCTGCTCGCCGTAAACAGTCAAACCGTAGAGAGTCAGAGCGCCGCCCAACAGCAGCACCAATGCGGCCCAGGAGGCGCGCTCCACCCGCAGGAGCGATCGCAGCCACATCGGATGCGACTGGCGATCGGGCATCACTTTCAGCACCGATCCTTGCGCGCGAGGTTTGGCCTGTTCGTCCGCTGGGGAGTAGTTAGGCAATTGGGGCCCAGTTTTTGCCCGTCTAGCTCGGGCAATAGAAGTAACTTTGCTTTTGGCGGCGTCTGTGGTGGGCTTGCCGGTCGATCGGGAGCGGCGGGGAGAATCCGGGGATCTGATAGCAGCGGTCATAAAAAACACTCGGTAAGTGGGAAACTCAGTATCTTTAGATCTGAGAGGAAAACTCCAAGAGCGGTTTCAATCGCCTTGAATCTTTATCTGCCCCTTTCGGGGTTGGAGGGGTATGGTTGCCCCTCCGTGGAGATCTGGTTGTCTCCTAATCCCTTCCGGGTAATGTTCGCTTGTCGGTCAATGTTATAAGGGCTTGTTAGGCTGGCAATACTGTCTCAGTGACCTTAAGACTGTTTAACTACCAACGACAGAGCGGAAAACTAGCGTCGCATTCTCCGGTGTCGTGACCCAAATAACGTAGTCAGTTAAGACTTAGGCTGGTCAGTACAGCTTGCTCGATTTCTCTTACAAGCTCAGTCCGTTTAGGGCTGGGTTACTGACAGAGTTCACCAATACGTATAGAGGGCAGCTTCAGCTTGAGTGAGGTTAGGAGTTTTTGCGGTTGCCGATCGCCAATTTCTGGAAATCTCGGTTATCCTTACCAAAGATACCTCACAAACCAACCAACCCATCCTACCACTGGTCTCTTTGACTTCTAGATTTGCCAAAAAAATGAATTTTTTGCCGGTTCGCCAGAATCAATGTGAAATTTATTAATAAATGCAGTATTGTAATCAACGAGCGAATCGTCGATCTATTCGTGCCAGCATTGTTTCTCAAGTACACTATTCCCTTCCTTGCGATGGGTTTTGAATGTTAAGGAGTGTTTATGAACAAGGGATTAATTCGTTTGACTTTGGTAATTGGCATTGCAGCAGCCCTCGGCGCTTGCGGCGGTGATGCCGGCAGTGGCGGTGGCGCTAGCCCCACTCCTGGTGGCGGTACTACTCCTCCTCCTGTTTCTGCTCCAGCAACACCAAAGGAAAGTCCAAAGGCTACTCCTGGCGCTGAAAAGTCTCCTGGGGCTGAAAAGTCTCCTGGGGCAGACAAGCCTCCAGCAGGCGGTGCTTCTCCCTCTCCTAAAAAGCCCTAACTAGGCGATCGCGGAGTAAAACCCCAACGGGCCTAGCCTCAAGGGTGAAAAATGGTTCGCTCTTCGCATTTTTCAATCTCATCAGTCTAGGCCTCAAGTTGGGTGTTATTTTTTGTCAGATGCTTTTACTACAGTTCAGTACCTCCCCTTACTGCCGCAAAGTCCGCCTAGCGCTGGGTTACAAGGGCATCCCCTTTCAAGTAGAAAATTTGACTCCGGGCCTGCACGTTTTGAAACTCAAGCCTCTCACGGGGGGTTTGAGGACAGTGCCGGTACTGCTGCCTCAACTTGAAGGTCAACCAGGGGCGATCGCAGACTCGACGCAAATTTTCCACTGGATCGAGTCTAGTTTTCCTTCAACGCCGCTGTTGCCGGCAGGCGAGAGTTTGCAAGCAGAGGTCTGGATGCTGGAAGACTGGCTCGATGAAAGCATCGGCATTGCCACTCGATTTGTTTACTACGAGTTTCGCGCCGGTGCGGGCAAGGAAATCGACCCGTCTGTGTTGAGCCAGTTAGTGATTCAGTTGGCGCGCCGCCAGTTCGGCATTAACCACGCTTCGGCAAAACTCGCCGAGTTGCGCCTGAGCGCTGCTTTAGGCCTGTTGCAGCGTCGCTGGCAAGATGGTTCCTATTTGGTAGGCGACTCCTTGAGCGTGGCAGATATTACTGCTGCCGCGCTGCTGAGTCCTTTAGCTTTGATTCCTCAATACCGGATTGAGCATCCTTGGCTGTTGGAGCGCATTGCCAACATTCACCAAGTTTGCGGCGAAACCCTGCCTCCGGGATTTTAAAAGATACCTGTCGGGCGATCGCCCCAGCCTGAAAATTCCACTAATTAATCAACATTGAGTTCTCGGCCAAACTCACCCACCTTGACCACCTTGGTTTGGCACATTAACCATAATTTGCCAAAATTTTATATCACACAGGTTAAAAAAAGTCAAGGATATTATCTAAAAAATATAAATTTTTCAATTTGTTTTAATATTTCTATACTTAGATGTTAGCCCTTAGCAGTAAAAGCACAGCTTGGTCGCCAGCAAGGCAAGAGCGCGCGCAAGGGTTGCAGTAAGCGTGGTAGCATTAGCGATCAAAAATGTATCCAAATGTAAAGTGCAGCTCCGCTCTAGGTTTTGAAAGCCGCCATTTAGTCAAAAGATTGAGGTAAGTAGTTTTATGCCCGCGACCGTCCCCTTTGAACAGATAGACCGGATTGTTTGGAATCAGCACCACGATCCATTTGAAGTGCTAGGCCCCCACGCGATCGAAGAAAATGGCAAAAAAGTCTGGGTCGTCCGAGCTTATCTGCCGAATGCCGAAGCAGTATCGGTAGTTTTGCCTGAAGCGAGGGCCGAATACCCGATGAAATCAGAGCATCACCATCACTTTTTTGAATGTACGATCGACACCCCAGAACTAGCAAACTATCAACTGCGAGTCAAAGAAGGGGAACACGAACGCTTTATCTACGACCCCTACGCCTTTCGATCGCCCAAACTCACAGAATTTGACCTTCACCTATTCTCAGAAGGCAACCACCACCGGATTTACGAAAAACTAGGAGCCCACTTCACCGAAGTAGACGGCATTACAGGAGTATATTTTGCAGTTTGGGCTCCAAATGCCCGTAACGTCTCAGTCTTAGGAGATTTCAACCTGTGGGACGGCCGCAAACATCAAATGCGGAAATCCCAAAACGGCATCTGGGAATTATTCATTCCGGGACTATCCTACGGAACTCACTACAAATACGAAGTGAAAAACCAAGACGGACATCCCTACGAAAAGTCCGACCCCTACGGTTTCCAGCAAGAGGTACGGCCCAAAACAGCCTCAATAGTCACCGACTTAGATACCTACACTTGGCACGATAGCGCTTGGATCGAACAGCGGCGGCACACAGACCAACTGACGCAGCCAGTTTCGGTTTACGAATGCCACATCGGTTCTTGGCTGCACGCAGGTACAGCCGAACCTGCGGTACTGCCAAACGGAGAAATACAACCAGCAGTGCCGGTTTCGGAACTGAATCCGGGCGCGCGCTTTTTGACTTACCGCGAATTGGCCGATCGGCTAATTCCCTACGTCAAAGACTTAGGATTCACCCACATCGAAATGTTGCCCATTGCCGAACATCCCTTCGACGGTTCCTGGGGCTATCAAGTAACAGGCTATTTCGCCCCAACATCCCGCTACGGCACACCAGAAGATTTCATGTATTTTGTTGACCAGTGCCACGCCGCAGGGATAGGCGTACTGGTAGATTGGGTGCCGGGACATTTCCCCAAAGACGGTCACGGTTTAGCCTTCTTTGACGGAACTCACTTGTACGAACACGCCGATCCCCGCAAGGGCGAGCACAAAGAGTGGGGAACCCTAGTATTTAACTACGGCCGCAACGAAGTGCGGAATTTCCTAGTATCAAATGCTCTGTTCTGGTTTGACAAGTATCACATCGACGGCATTCGCGTAGACGCAGTAGCCTCGATGTTGTACTTAGATTACTGCCGCGAACCCGGAGAATGGCTGACCAACCAGTACGGTGGACGCGAAAATATCGAGGCGGCAGATTTTCTGCGCCAGACAAATCACGTCATTTTTAGCTATTTCCCAGGCGCATTGTCGATCGCCGAAGAATCTACCTCTTGGCCGATGGTATCTTGGCCGACTTATGTAGGCGGTTTGGGCTTCAACCTGAAATGGAACATGGGTTGGATGCACGATATGCTCGACTACTACCACATGGATCCGTGGTTCCGGCAGTTCCACCAGAACAACATAACTTTTAGTATGTGGTACAACCACAGCGAGAATTTTATGTTGGCTTTGTCCCACGATGAAGTTGTCCACGGCAAGGCCCACATCATCGGGAAAATGCCAGGGGACGAATGGCAAAAGTTTGCAAACGTGCGGTGTTTGTTTACCTTTATGTTTGCCCATCCCGGAAAGAAAACCATGTTTATGGGGATGGAGTTCGGCCAGTGGCAAGAGTGGAACGTTTGGGGCGATTTGGAGTGGCAGTTGCTGCAATTTGAGCCACACCAAAAGTTGAAGCTATTTTTCAAGGATTTGAACAATTTGTACCGCAGCGAAACGGCACTTTACAGTCAAGATTTTGCTGAGGATGGGTTTGAGTGGATTGATTGCAGCGACAACAGACACAGCGTGGTGGCCTTTGTGCGCCGCGAGAAGGATGGCGATCAGTTTGTGATTACTGTGTGCAATTTTACGCCACAGCCACACTCTCACTATCGCGTCGGAGTGCCGGAACCGGGTTTCTATACGGAGTTGTTTAACAGCGACGCGCGGGAGTACGGCGGCAGCAATATGGGGAATTTGGGAGGTAAGTGGACTGATGAGTGGTGGTTCCACAACAGCGCTTATTCGATCGACTTGTGTTTGCCGCCTTTGGGTGTGTTGATCTTAAAGATCGATCGGGAAAAAACAGGAGCAAAATCTCAAGAGTTTTAAGTTGTGAGAGTTTTGAGTTAACAATCAAAACTTGATTAAGCATCAAACTTTGAGGTTATTCAGAAACCCGGTTCTTCAAGAAACCGGGTTTTTTCTGTAACTCCATATAGCAAAGTTTCTTGTTTGAAGGAGAGAAAAATCGGCTCGCGATTTCAAATCGGGTAACTGCGGAATTATTCAACCACAGAAGAAGCAGAGAAAGAGGAGAGAAATTTATCATTCCCATGCTACCGGATTCGAGATCCCAGAAAAACTCGGTGTTGCAGCGACGGCATCTGGCGGCGGACTTGTTTTAGTCGATCGCGAGTTATCGGCCGTTCATCTTCGGCAAAAAAAAACCTTAATGAATTTCGCTAGTTTTTTCGTGTACGAACGTACACAATTACGCGACCGAATAAAAACTATTCAGCTCAAATCCGGTAACTGCGGAATTATTCAACCACAGAAGAATCAGAGAAAGACGAGAGAAAATTATCATTCCGATGCTAACGGATTTGAGCTGAAATAGCGGTTTTATACTTTTTCTCTGGTTCAAATTCACCACGCCTGACAGGGCTGGGTTTTCTAGCACCCTAGCAACTCAATCAGTGTCCAATTCCCAATTCCCAATTACCAATTCCCAATTCCCAATTTTCAACTGCGAGTATCGGAAGCGCCAAGATTGTAAGAAACTTTAGACTGCTCAACTGTTATTACTTCCGAAATAGACTGTTCCGACCCTGCATCTAAATTGGGCAGCGGCATATGCTTCATTTCCCACACTTTGAGCAATATTAAATATTCATAAAAAGCTTGTAGCGTGCACCAAGCCAATCCAGCTTGACCGTCAAGAAATCCGCCGAGTAAAATATACATATAGAAAAAGCGCACCACAGGCCGCAAAGGCAAACGCAAAGAAAAATCTTTCAAAGCGCGGCGCCTTTCCACCTCCGACGCGCCAAACAATAAATCCCACCAATTTACTTGACCCGCTGCTAATTGGCGGAGAGTTTCAGCCGCCTCGTCAGTCGAGTAGCGGTTGTGCTTTTCAATCCAGCGAGAAAGACCTTTGCTGCAAGTATAGTGAGGGTAGGTTTCCTTCAAAAAGTGAGTGGGCCCGTTGCAGACTTCCCGTTCAGTGTGACCGTAGTCAGTAAACCATACTTGGTCTTTGCGAAACAGGCGCATTTGATAGCGCGGATATTGAGTGCTGCGACGAATCCAGCGCTCCATAAATATTACTTTTTCAGCTACGTAATAACCTATATATTCTTGACTTTCGATCGCCTTTAAGCATTCAGCAAACAGTGCAGGCGTCATCCGCTCGTCAGCTTCGAGGATGTAAACCCATTCGTACTTGCATTCTACTTCTCGGAGCATCCAAGTCCGCTGGCGTCCGTGAGTTTCAAAGCGATGCTGCACTGTTTGCACGGGATAGTTTTGAACAATCTCAAGGGTGCGATCGCTGCTGAAAGAATCAACTACAATGATATCGTCACAAAGCAGTGCCGATTCAATGCAAGCGGCGATATCAATCTCTTCGTTGTAAGTCAGAATATAAATTGAGAACATTCCCAGCTTTCAGTAAGGGCAAACTATAGCAGAAGGAAGAAGGAAGAAGGAAGAAGGAAGAAGCAAGAAGGAAGAAGGAAGAAGCAAGAAGGAAGAAGGAAGAAGGAAGAAGCAAGAAGCAAGAAGGAAGAAGCAAGAAGCAAGAAGGAAGAAGGAAGAAGCAAGAAGGAAGAAGGAAGAAGGAAGAAGCAAGAAGCAAGAAGGAAGAAGGAAGAAGGAAGATGTGAAAATGCAAGAAGAACGATGGTTTCAGCAATTAACAGCGTCCTAACTACTAGGTGCAGTTGCTATATTCAGCAGATCAAGTATTTCTTAGGGATATCTCGACTTGCGCGTTCCGAGCAGTCGGGCCGATCAATTTTTGCGGTGACCGAACCGCAGAATTCCCATACTTCTGAGTCCACTCCAACCAACAGTAATGTAGCCGATCGCCAACAGCAAACTGTTGATTCCAGTCTGCAAACTCGAATTTCTCGATCGAGTTCTCAACTCTTTCTCTTTTTGTTGCTTCTGGGTACCAATCTCTTTGCGAGCTTGATTTGGCAGTTCTTGGGCTTGCTGTTCCAAGAACTTATCGAGGGCTTTCGGGTCATTTTTCGACTCCTGAAGCACGGCTTTCAATTCCTTGGGAAGATTTGGATTCTTGAGTTCTTGTTGCAGCTTCCCGTCGTCTTGCAGTAGCGCGCCTATCTGGTTCCGGAGAAGGCTTTTACGCTGTTCTAACTCAGATTTATACTGCTCGCTTTTAATTTGGGCATCTAGTTTAGCTTCTGCTTGTCCGGCTTCCTTATCGAGTAGAACCAGAGCATCTTTGAGTTCCAGGCGAGTATTGTTGAGATGAACGGGAACCAGCAATAGGTAAATTAGCCCTAACAAGCTGGAAATCAATAGTGCCCAAAATCGCAAATCAACCCAAACATTGCGCCGGTCAATAGAGACTCCACTGCTGCTGTCCACCCAAAAGCCCGTCATCAGCAGGGCGATACCCATCAAAGGAATAATGCCCCGGTCAACTATCTGAGTTGCTGCGGCCAACTGCCAGCCTCGATTGCTCATGTCCGAGATTTCTCCCGGCAGCGATAGAACAATGCTGTTAAGCAAGGCAGAGAGAATCAAGATAATCCCGACTACTTTGAGAGTGCGAGCAGCTACTGAAGAAAATTGACGGCTGTTAGTTGCTTTCATAATTGCTGTTAGATAATTCTACACTGTTAGATTAAACGAAATTTTGTTTAATGAGTTGACTGATGAGAGGGTTCAATTGCTCTTCCTCACTGATTGCTTCGTTTGGGGAGATCGCGCGGCCGGTGCCACACCATCGCAGAGGTTAAGTCCCGAATCTGTGCAAACAGGAGTCCTGAATCTGAAAAGGGCTGCTGAGACGGGAAAGTCCGCACGCGAAAGACGAATCAAACCGTCCCCCATTTGATGATTTGGGAAGTCCCAACAAGATGCTTGCACAGGTTGGTACTTCAGATTATTTTCCACCAAAATAGCTCGATCGGGTAATCGCCTCAAATTTCCTCCCACCAGTTGCTAAGCTGTTAGTCATTTAAATTTATTGCCTCAACCCCTTACAGTATGGGGTCTGGCACACAAATAGTGCAGTTTGAATGTCGAACAGCTTACCCCAAACACTTTGCCAAAATATTCAATCCAATTTCTAAAAGTTGTCCAAGCCGCATCAGATATCGACTTGGATAGCTTTTTGTTTTTGACCATGTTCTTCACCTGCAAGTCTTCATAGGCTACCAAGTCGTTAGACTGGACTACGCACCTTGCCAATTTCACAGCAAAGTCTTTACGTCGCCTACTTACCTTAAGGTGTTTTTTGTTCAAGCGATTTCTCGCCTTATCTCTGTTTTTGGAACCCTTTTTGGTTCTGGAGAGTCTCCGATTAAGTCGTTTTAGCGACTTCTCTGATTTTCTTAGATGACGCGGGTTCTCGACGGTATTACCGTCAGAGTCCGTGTAGAAATGAGTTAGCCCTACATCCAAACCGATAGTTTTCCTGGTCGGTTCACGCTTTTCGTTGCGTTCAGCGTCAATACAAAATTGCACATAGTAGCCGTCTGCCCGACAAACTACGCGCACCCGTTTAATTTGATTTAGCTGATATTCGTGCAAGTCGCGACTTCCCCATAACTTGAAACAACCTGCTTTGAAGCCATCACTGAAGTTGATGCTTCTTCTGTCTTCAGAAAGTTTCCACCCACAAGTCTTGTATTCTACAGAACCGTGCGACGAGTGCTTTTTGAAGCGCGGAAAACCTTTCTTTCCTGGTTTTGCCTTTTTGCAGTTGTCGAAGAACCGCGCAATTGATGACCAAGCTCTTTCTGCGGAAGCCTGCCTAGCCATTGAATTAAGCTTGGTGGCCCAAGGAAATTCCTTGGCAAGAACTACGCAATAAGCGCTTAAGTCGTAGCGACCCACCCCTTTCGTATCCATCCAGTATCTGATGCAGCTATTACGAATGAAGCGAGCAGTACGAATGGCTTCGTCTAGCCGTTCGTACTGCTCGCTTTTTCCTTCTAGCTTGGCTTCAAATACTAACATTTACGTTACCGAACCGGATATAAAAACTCTAACACAGTTCTGGCAGAATTAAAGCTGTCCTAAAAGGATGGGGCTTTAGACCCAAATTTTTGGTAAGATTTAGGTGTGTTTCACCGCTATATTTCTCGCTTGCCAGATGGCGTGGCACTTTCATCCCCTGTCTTATAGTAATTGATCTCACAGAGATCTGAAACAAATAATTGTTTCCCAATCTTTTGAACCTCCAATTACCAACTGCACAACACGGCAGTCACTCGATCGATTTGAGATTTTCCGTTTTCGATTGTAGGATTTGTACCTATTGACAAAAACAATGCAACTTTCGGATCGCGATCGAACCCATACAGAATAAGTCATTCCTCATCGCCTACCGCGCTCTTGAAAATCGAAATTTTTATTACTCGATAGATGAATCTGGGAGTTTGAACTCTTAGTCTCAAATTTGGGGCTGCTGGCGGCTGTGGGAAAGCAAGTATCGGTTTTTTTGGTGGGAGGAGAGATACAGGAGTAGCTATTTTCCCCTTTTTCGTTCTGTTTGCCGGAAAGCGCAGCAGAAGGGCATTCTTGTTTGTTGCTTTCTCCTTAAGAGCGATCAATTACTAATTACCAATTACTAATTACCAATTACTAATTATTGGCAGCTCGATCGCTGGCTCGTTCAATGGCAAACGCGCTCTTATCTCACATTTTTTGCTAGGATGATTCATCGCCGTGCATTTTTTTAGTTATGACTGTAATGATTTCGGGTGTTTACACGTTGGGAGAACTTGAAAGATCGATCGCCTCCGATCCTCAAAAGTGGCGTCCGATGGTGTTTACTAATGGCTGCTTCGATATCCTGCACGCGGGGCACGTCCGCTATTTGCAGGCGGCAAAAGCTTTGGGGCGATCGCTCGTGGTGGGCTTGAATAGCGATGTTAGCGTGCAAACTATCAAACCGCAGCAGCCGGGATTGCCACCCCGCCCGATCGTACCGGAAATTCAGCGAGCGGAAGTGCTGGCTGCTCTCAAACCAGTGGACGCCGTGGTAATTTTTTCCGAAATTACAGCTACTAAACTGATAAGTATCCTGAAGCCTGAGATATACGTTAAAGGAGGTGACTATCAACTCGAAAGTTTGCCGGAAGCACCGGCAGTTATCGCCGGAGGTGGCAAGATTTCCTTGATCGAAATAGAAGTTCCGAGTTCTACCAGTGCGATCGTCAAACGCATTTTGCAGTTAGGCGTTTAACCCCCGATCGCAAATAGCAAACAGTGAGCTAAACTCAGAAGTTACCCCATCCAAAATACCAAGAGTGCGATCGCTCGTACAATTTTATCCAAATTGCTAAGCAGGAGATAATTTTAATGGAACTCACAAGCAATAACACGATCGCGGAAATCCTCGAAAAAAACAAAGCTGAGTTACTAGCAGACTGGCTCAAAGAACTGCAAAACACCGGGCTGCGGCGGGACGACTTGATGAGAGCCAAAGAATTGCGATCGGAGTGTCAAGAGTTCCTGCAATTGCTCCAAATAGCTGTGGGACACGGTAACTTGAGCGACATCCAGACACCAGAGTGGGAAAATATGCGGCTGCTGCTGGCCGAAGTTTCGCGATCGCGCGTTCAGAGGGGCTTTACCCCATCAGAGATAGCCAGTTTTATCTTATGCTTCAAAAAGCCATTGTTCGATCGGCTTTGTCGCGAATTGACACAAAACCGCGACGCACTTGTCGAACAACTTTGGCTTTCCACCAGCTTATTAGACCAGCTCGGTCTTTGGGTGACAGAAATCTTTCTCAAAGCTCGCGAAGAAGTCATCGAACGCCAGCAGCAAGAAATGCTCGAATTGTCAACACCTGTAGTCAAACTTTGGCAAGGTATTCTCGCTTTACCAATGATTGGAACTCTTGACAGCGCTCGCACTCAAATAGTCATGGAAACTCTGTTGCAGGAAATCATGGAAACAGGATCAGAATTTGCGATTTTAGATATTACAGGGGTGCCTACTGTTGATACTTTAGTCGCTCAACATTTATTGAAAACTGTAGCCGCCGCCCGTTTGATGGGTACTGAGTGCATCATTAGCGGCATTCGCCCGCAAATCGCTCAAACCATCGTTCATTTGGGAGTTGACTTGCAGGATATTCTGACTAAAGCGACTTTGGCAGATGCTTTTAAAGTAGCTTTGCAACGCCAAGGTTTAACTATCAAAAATATTAAAGAGGAAAGATAAAATATAGTAATGGGTAATGGGTAATTGGTAATTGGTAATTGGTAATTGGTAATTGGTAATTGGTAATTGGTAATGGGTAATTGGTAATTGGTAATGGGTAATTGGTAATTGGTAATTGGTAATTGGTAATTGGTAATTGGTAATTGGTAATTCCTCTGTTATTTACATTGAAAACCGCTCTATTGTGTTTATTGCTGCTAAAAATTCATTTAATTCAAAACTCAAATAGAGGTGAATTTATGGAACGGATTCCTATCCTGCAAATGGGAGAATTTCTGCTAGTAACAATCCAAGTAGATATGCACGATCGCTTGGCAATGACGTTGCAAGACGACCTGACAAACCGCATAGTAAAAACTGGAGTCAAAGGAGTTTTAATAGAAATCTCTTCCCTGGAAATCGTAGATTCTTTTATCGGTCGCATTCTCAACAATATCGCTACCATGTCGCGATTTTTAGATGCTGAAACAGTTGTGGTGGGGATGCAGCCGGCGGTGGCGATTACGCTGGTTGAATTGGGGCTTTCTTTGACAGGAGTTCGGACAGCTTTAAGCGTTGAGAAGGGGATGAATTTATTGCGAAAATCCTTGGGTTTGTCTGATTCAGAGGTGTAAATAATCGATGAATTGTCCGGTGATTTAGAGACGGAGAATTAAAAAACGGGTTTGTTTGTAAATACGTTTTTGATACAGTGAAGATTTATTACAAGGAACTAGGGTGATACCAATTCACTATGAAGCTGCACGATCTGGGAAGCCTCAAATCCTTTCCGGTAAAGGATCTATTCCATGCAGCTTCATAGAAAAATAGTATGAGAAGTGTAACTTCTATGTTTTGTGGAGAAGTTCTATTTTAACTAGAGTAGCGCCATGTCAAAACGTGAGACACTAGAAATTCGATCGTCCTCCGATATAGTCCACGTCCGGCAGCAAGTGCGAAACTTGGCTGTAGCAATGGGATTCGGCTTGGTAGACCAAACGAAAATTGTTACCGCAGCCAGCGAACTAGCCCGCAATACTGTAGACTACGGCAAGGGGGGAACTGTAACTCTAGAAACGCTCCAATTAGGTACTCGCAAAGGGCTGCGGCTGATATTTGAAGACAAGGGCCCGGGAATTCCAGATATTGAATTGGCGATGACTGATGGTTATACTTCCGATCGTGGTTTGGGTTTGGGGCTCAGCGGTTCTAAGCGGTTGATGCACGAATTTGAGATTGTTTCTAAGGTGGGTAAGGGTACTAAAATTGCGATCGTCCGTTGGAGATGAGAGGGGGAGATGGGGAGAGGGGGAGAGGGGGAGAGAGGGGGAGGGGGAGAGGGGGAGATTGGGAGATGGGGGGACAAAGCGGGTTTCTAGGAGTTTTGTGTTTGGTAACTAGAAATATAGGAAGAAATTCGGTTTATAAAACGATTGATGAGGGGCGAGAAACCGGGTTTATACGAATTTTGCATTGAGTGGCGATAAATCTTTTAAGAAACCAGGTTTCTGAGGTGTCACTAATCACTGATTACTGCTGACTGATGAGGGCGAGAAACCGGGTTTATACGAATTTTGCATTGAGTGGCGATAAATTTTCTAAGAAACCCGGTTTCTGAGATCACTCATGATAACTGTCAACTGTCCACTGTCAACTGTCCACTGTCAACTGACTTTTTGGCGCGACAGCTTAAGATTAGAACTACACAAATAATGATAAATGTCATAGCCTTACCCGTAACAGAAGAAAGTCAAGTCGGAGAAGCGCGACGAATTGCAGTCGCCCTCGCGGCGGAAGTTGGATTTAATGAGACCGATCGCGGTAAAGTTGCAATTGCGATCGCCGAAGCAGCAAAAAACGTTGTCAAACACGCCCGCGAAGGAGAAATTTTGCTGCAAACCGTACAAACAGCGGCAGGATATAGCATTCAAATAGTAGCGCTAGACCGGGGGCCGGGTATGGCAAATGTCGGTCAGTGTTTGCGGGATGGTTTTTCGACTGCGGGAACTCTGGGAACCGGACTCGGCGCGATTCAACGCCTTTCTAGTTTTTTTGATATTCATTCTGTACCGAAACTGGGGACTGCTTTGTTAATGCGACTCTCCCCTACCCAGAATCGCGTGGAAGCCTCGGAAAACGGCAATTACTTGGAATTTGGGGTTGTTCGCTTGCCGAAAGTAGGAGAGCAGATTTGTGGCGATTCCTGGGCGACGCAAAATCATCTGAACAAAAATCTGATTTTAGTCGCTGATGGGCTTGGCTACGGGGTTTTGGCCCAGGAAGCGTCGCAGGAAGCTGTGCGAGTTTTTGGGGAAAATGCTAAACTCGGGCCGAAAGCTATTTTAGAGAAGGCTCACGCTGCTTTAAAAAATACCAGAGGAGCGGCTGCTGCGATCGCCCTGATCGATCGTACTCAAAAAACCATCTGTTTTGCCGGAGTTGGCAACATTACTGGTGTAGTGTTCACAGATAACCAAACCCGCAGCATGGTTTCCCACAACGGCACTGTTGGACATATGATGCGAAAAGTAGCAGAATTTGTCTATCCTTGGTCGTCCCATTCCTTGTTAATTATGCACTCCGATGGTTTGGCGGCACAGTGGGATTTAAACCGCTACCCGGGTTTGGCTGCGAGACATCCGGCTTTAATTGCAGCCGTACTCTACCGAGACTTTAAACGCACTCGCGATGACATGACTGTTGTAGTAGCCAAGGTAAGACAAGCAGCTTGAGAATATTTCCTAACAAGCATGAAACTGTAGGCGAACTATAAATCACGATCGTCATGAGTGATTTCCCGATCGACAATCCCCAATGCTTCAATGCGAAAATGGCATGATTTACCCAATTCTGACAACGGAAGTCCGCTTTGAACAAGACATCGTACAAGTACGCCAAAGAGCTCGCCAAATAGGCGCATTGTTGGGATTCGATTCCCAAACACAAACGCGCATCGCGACAGCCGTTTCCGAAATTGCTCGCAATGCTTTTAAATATGCAGGTGGTGGTAAAGTAGAATTTTTTGTGGAAGGGGAATCGCCACAGGTTTTTCGGACTCGGATTTCTGATAGCGGGCCGGGAATTGCTGATTTAGCGCAGGTTTTAGGCCCCAATTTTCGATCGCAAACTGGTGCGGGCCTCGGTTTAGCAGCAGCCAAACGGTTGATGGATGAGGTGCAAATCGATTCGGCGCGCGATCGCGGGACGGCTGTACAATTAATCAAGCAGTTTTCTAAGCAGATGCCTGCGCTGAGTGCGATCGATCTAAACAAATTACTTGATAAACTAGCGCGCCAAATTCCTGAAGATCCCTATGCGGAAATTCAGCAGCAAAATCAAGAATTGCTGCGTACTTTAGACGAACTCCGCCAGCGTCAAGAAGAACTCGTACAATTAAATCAAGAACTAGAAGATACGAATCGCGGAGTCGTCGCACTTTATGCCGAATTGAACGATAAAGCCGAATCTCTCCAGCGAGAGGGCGAACTCAAAACCAGCTTTCTCTCCAACATGAGCCACGAGTTTCGCACTCCGCTAACCACAATTCTCAGTATTTCCGAAATCTTGTTAAATCGCATCGACGGAGAACTTTCGCCCGAACAAGACAAGCAGTTAAATTTTATTCGCAAATCTGCCGAGTCTCTCGCAGAACTTGTTGATGACTCGTTAGATTTAGCTAAGGTGGAAGCCGGAAAAGTAACGGTTCGCGTGGCTGATTTTGAAGTCGAAGATTTGTTCAGCGCGCTGCGCGGAATGATGCGCCCCCTGCTACCACAAAACTCGCCCGTCAGTCTAATTTTTGAAGTGCCTTTGGAACTACCAACTCTTACCACTGATGAGGGAAAAGTTTCTCAGATTTTGCGTAATCTGATTTCTAATGCGCTGAAATTTACCGAAGCGGGAGAAGTCAGAGTTGCGGCCGAAATGGGAAAGGGGGGAATGGTTACTTTTTCAGTGGCTGATACGGGTATTGGAATTCCAACCGCCGACCAAACGCGGATTTTTGAAGAATTTGTTCAAGTGGAAAATCACTTGCAGAAGGGGGTGAAAGGCACAGGATTGGGATTGTCTCTGTGTAGAAAAATGGCTGAATTTCTGGGGGGGAGTATTAAAATAGAAAGTTCGCCCGGGGTGGGTTCGACTTTTTTGGTGAATTTGCCGATCGCCTATGCTGGAGATTCAGAAGTATCTGCGGAAATCTCGGAATCTCAACCAGAGGAAACAGGGCGGGCGATCGAGAATTTGCGATCGGCTGCGCGCGATCGGGCACCAAAAGTTGCGATCGTGAAAGAGCAAAAGAGTTTTTCGCTATTTGGTGAAAGACTTGCGGGCAGAAATCCATTGTACTGCGACGTGCGCCGCCAACGATGGTGAAGTTCCGAGGTATGGATATCGTGTTCGATCGATTACCATAACCAAAATGGTTTGTAGTGCGCCTCCCATTCCGCAGCAGGAGAGCGGACTGAAGTCCTTACTGCGAACCGTTTGTAGTGCGGTTAATCGAGCCGACACGATAGGAAACCGCGTTTACAAAAACGAAGTTTCTTTAATTTGCAACAGCATTTAACCCTTGTGCTGTAAAATGTATGCGTTCTCAGTAGTAACCGTAGGGTGCGTCGCCATTCACAATCCCTAAAAAAAATCGACAATTTCATAGCGACGCACCAGTGCCATCCCTCGCCGAGTGTAAACAAACCCAATAATTATATTGTAGCCAAACTTTTTTGAAATAATATAAGGTGCGTCGCTGTGAGATTGTCGCTCTTGATGCAAGGGCTTGTCGGTGGCGACGCACCCTACGAATACTTTGGCATGATTTTTAATAGTTAGTATTAGCTTTAGTCTCGATTTAAAAAACAATGAAACAGTAGCCCCGCGCTCCCAACCCACACATAATCAGCCCTTCCCAATTCTAAAATCCCAAATCCAAAATCTAAAATCGCATGACTTTCATTTCCCTTCAATATGCCCTGTTTCTATTAGTTTTGTTCGTGGCTTACTGGTTGGTTCCCCTGCGGTGGTGGCGGCTGTTTGTCATGCTGGCGGGAAGTCTGATTTTTTATGCTTCGCTGCAAATTTGGTATATTCCTCTGCTGTTACTCGGTGTTGTGTTTAATTACTGCTTGGCGATGGCGATCGGGGAACCTTTGGATTGGCGGATTGCTAATGAATCTTGGAATCGCCGGCGCTTGTTGGTACTGTGGCTGGGAATAGGGCTGAATGTTTTGCTGCTGCTGGGTTTTAAGTATGTACCTTTTTTCTTGAATTCGATCGGCACTTTGTTAAATTGGCCTGTTGCTTTAGACGGTGCTAACTGGGTAAAAACTCACGTCATCGCACCCCTGGGATTGAGTTTCTTTTGCTTTGAGTGCATTGCTTATTTGATTGACGTGTACCGAGGCGCGCCGGCTGCTACTTCGCTGCTGCACTTTGCTGCTTACAAGTTGTTTTTTGCGAAACTGATTTCCGGGCCGATTACTCGCTATCATAACTTGATATATCAACTGAAATCCCAGAAATTTCCGACGCCCGATCGCATTTCTGAGGCCCTTTGGACGATCGCCTTTGGTGCAGTAAAAAAAGGTCTTTTCGCCGACAACTTGGGAATTTATGTCGATTTAAGTTTTACCAACTTGCAGCGGGCGGGAAGCGAGGATTTGTGGCTGGCGATTTTTGCTTACGGGCTGCAACTTTATCTCGATTTTAGCGGCTACGTTGACATGGCGCGCGGTACTGCTTTGCTGTTGGGTTGGTATTTGCCACCAAATTTTGATTTTCCTTATTTTAGTACGAGCATCGCTGACTTTTGGCGGCGCTGGCACATGACTTTGGGGGATTGGCTGCGGAATTATTTGTATTTTCCCTTGGGAGGTTCGCGCGTTGGTTTGTGGCGCACTTGTTTCAATTTGTCTCTTGTCATGTTAATTGCGGGAATTTGGCACGGTGCAGCTTGGGGATTTATAGTGTGGGGGGGTTTGCACGGTTTGGCTTTGGCGGTGCACCGGGTGACGGATGTGACTTTTAAGAAGTTGCGGATCGACTTTTTGTGGGAAAATCCGATCGGAATGGCAATGGGTTGGCTGTTAACTCAAACAATGGTTTTTGGTAGTTGGATATTTTTCCGGCTTCCCGATTTAAAGAATTCGGGATGGGCGATTTCGCATTTGTGGGGACATCCTGCTGATGTGCAGTTTTCGCATAAAGTTTATGTGGAAGCTTTGGGCTTGGAAAGAATACATTTAACTTGGATGTTGGCTGCTGTGGCTGCTGCTATGCTGGGGAATTATATTTTGAGTCGGGGTTTGAAGTTGGAGTTAAATTGGCCGGTGAAATTGGTATTAGTGCCGCTTTGTTTGTATGCGGTTTGGGTGTTGGCGCCGGAAGGCGGTTTACCTTATATTTATTTCGATTTTTAGGAAACGTGGCGGTTGAAACCGCGTCTATACATACAAAACCCACCTCCGTGGGTTGAAGAAAATGTTGTACAAACAAGGTTTTAACCGCCGGGTTATAGCTGATAGGAACACCAGTCACTCCAGCTACCGACATAGAGTTTAGCATCGGGAATTCCGGCGATTTCTAAGGAGAGTAAATTTACGCAAGCTGTCACGCCGGAACCGCAGTAAACGATGATTTCTTCGGCTTTTTCTAATTCCGTCCATCGCTGTTTTTGTTCGGAGATCGATCGCACTTTTCCAGTTTCCTCGGTCACTCCTTGCCAAGGGTAGTTGACAGCACCCGGAATGTGGCCTGCAATAGGGTCGATCGGCTCCCGCAAGCCCTCGTATCTCTCACTTTCTCGCGAATCAACCAAAACTGTCTCCGGCAAGTCTTTTCGCTCTTTTACAGCCTCGATATCAACCGCCATATTCGGCTGCAATTGCACTACAAATTTACCATCGCGGATTTCTGTCCAAGTATCTGTTACCGGATATCCCGCCGCTTTCCAAGCACTGAAACCGCCGTCTAACAAAGCGACTTTGCTGTGTCCCATGTATCGCATCAGCCACCACAAGCGAGACGCAAAAGCTAGTCGCGAATCGTCATAAGCCACGACTAAAGTTTCTGATGAATTAATGCCGATAGCGCTGAATTTATTAGCTAATTCTGCAATATTGGGCAGCGGGTGTCTGCCGCCGTGGGTGCCAACTACACTCGCCAGATCTTCGTTTAAATCTAAATAGAAAGATCCGGGAATGTGACTTTCTTGATATTGTTTTTGTCCCAATTTTCGATCGGCGAGAGCAAACCGACAGTCTACAATTACCACTTGCGGATTTTCGGTATTGGCGGCCAACCATTCAGGGGAAACGATTAAATTATTGTCATTCATAACTATTCAAATTTGTGCTAGGACATCTCTCGGTAATTCATAAATACCCAAGAAAGCAGAATATCTCGGCTAATTCTTAGGTATGTAGTTGCGCTTTAGCGCTCTTTGAGATATATAGGAAATAGCGCTTGAACTAGGCTAATTCTTAGGTATGTAGTTGCGCTTCAGCGCTCTTTGAGATATATAGGAAAGAGCGCTTGAACTAGGCTAATTCTTAGGTATGTAGTTGCGCTTTAGCGCTCTTTGAGATATATAGGAAAGAGCGCTTAATCTAGGCTAATTCTTAGGTATGTAGTTGCGCTTCAGCGCTCTTTAAGATATATAGGAAAGAGCGCCCAAGCGCAACAACGTACCTTTCGTTCTCCGGTTCGGCTTTTTGGAAGATCTAGGCTAATTTTTAGGTATGTAGTTGCGCTTCAGCGCTCTTACATATATATAAGAAAGAGCGCCCAAGCGCAACAACGTACCTAATTTATCGAGAAGGATTTGCTTTCTCCGGTTCGGCTTTTTCGGAATTAGCTTTCTTAGGATTAGGTTTTTCGGAGCTTTCTTTTTCGGGATTGGCTTTCTTAGAAGTTGCTTTCTCCGGTTCGGCTTTTTCGGAATTGGCTTTCTTAGAAGTTGCTTTTTCGGCTGTTGCGGGAGTTGGCTCTGGGGGAGGTGGATTTACTGCTGATTCTTGAGCGTAAAGCAGATATTTTTGATACTCGATTACTTTTGTCTGAGCTAGTTCATGGTTGGCGCTGGACACGGGTACTCTTCTCATCAACGATACCGCTTCTTGCCAGCGATCGACAACGATCGTCCAATCTTCCTTCGTTTTTGCCGATCGCCCTAACTCTGCTGCTTTGAGGGCGCTGTTAACGGCTTCTCGAAAGGTATCCGGTACTCTTGCTACATTGGCAGTTTCATCTGGATTCTTCAGAGCAGTTGCTGGCGGCTCGTTTAACATCTTACTGACAAATGCCACCACGGCGATCGCCAACAAACCCGTTACCAGCCCGACGACAATGAAAGTCGATCGCAATCGGTTCTCAAATGCAGCCAATTCCGGCGATTTCTCCTCATCCATATCTGTACTCTCTCTTTCTGTGCGATCGTCCATATTAGCAATAGCAAGATTTTGCACTGATTCTCCCGCAAAGCTTTGTGGTTCCAAAATGCTGCTCTCCAAACTAAACTCTTGACTCCAAGCAGCCCCAATCTCACCGCTTTCTCGCCCCTCAACCTTCACTTTGCGAATCGAATTCGGCTGCAAATCCGTCAGTTTTTCACGGACAAAATCAACTAATGTATCTTCTATCGGTAGTTGCTCTGCCTCCAGAATTACATCCAAACAGTCGCCGTCGAGATTCGCGGAGGCTGCGATCCCTTCAGATGGCAACTGGCTGTTGAGCCAAGATGCGATCGCCTGTGGATTTCCCTGCTTGGCAAGTTCCTGAAAATTAAGCTCTGTCATAGCTGGACACCTGATAATGCAGAAAGGAAGGAAGAAGGAAGAAGGAAGTCGGAAGAAGGAAGAAGGAAGAAGAAAGTCGGAAGAAGGAAGAAGGAAGGAGGAAGAAGCAACTAATAGTTTTTTTGAGTTAAAAACACCATAACTGAAATTCAACGAATAGTATAATCTATCTCGGTAAATTCAAGCTCAAAGATGCAAATTATCACCCTCGCTCCCCCTCGCATCTCTTGGGGAAGGACTGAAGTCCTTACTACGAAACGAACTCAGGTTTGATCGTTCGGACTTCAGCCCTCAGAAATTCGATCTCGGGCGCGCAACTCCAAGATACCGCAAGCATCGCCCCTCAAACCGACATCAGGCTGCAAAAAGACTTGCTGCGCCCGGATTCGAGATTCGAGATTAAAAAATTGTGCGATCGCAGTGCCATCGACGGACAGCGAGTGATATCATCATTTAGTCAATTTTTTATAGCAAATAGCTCGATCGCACAATGATAGCAATAGCAATTTTAGCTGCTGGACGCGGCACGCGCATGAAATCTGACTTGCCCAAAGTTCTCCACGAATTGGGTGGTCGATCGCTAGTTGAGCGAGTCCTCCAAAGTTGTCAAGAAATAGAAATTTCCCGGCGACTTGTTATAGTCGGTTATCGAGGTGAACTCGTTAAACAATCTCTGATGGAAGCTCATGAAAAATCGGACAATTCTCAATTTCCTCCCCTAGAATTTGTCGAACAAACCGAACAATTGGGAACCGGTCACGCCATCCAGCAATTGCTGCCTCACTTAAAGGGATTTCCAGGAGATTTGCTGGTATTAAATGGGGATGTACCTTTGCTGAGGGCAGAAACTATCAAACAATTGATGGCAATTCACCAACAGCACCAAAACTCTGCTACTATATTGACAGCTAATTTGCCGAATCCTCAAGGATATGGGCGAGTATTTACTGACAGTCAAAACTTAGTCCAGCAAATTGTCGAAGACCGCGATTGTACAACAACTCAAAAGCAAAACCAGCGAATCAATGCAGGTGTTTATTGTTTTCACTGGCCGCATTTAGAGAAAATTTTGCCAGATTTGAAAGCAGACAATGACCAAAAAGAATATTACCTAACTGATACGGTAAGTATTCTCTCTCCCGTGATGGCGGTGGATGTTGAAGATTATCAAGAAATCTTGGGAATTAACGATCGCAAACATTTAGCCACAGCTTCCGATATTTTGCAAGCGCGGGTAAAGGATAAGTGGATGAAAGCGGGCGTGACGCTGATCGATGCCAACAGCATCACGATCGACGATACCGTAGAGTTGCAGGCGGATGTCGTAATTGAACCGCAAACTCACTTGCGGGGTAAAACTTCGATCGCCTCTGGGAGTCGCATCGGGCCCGGTAGTTTGATTGAAAACAGTCAAATCAAGGAAAACGTGACTGTGCTTTATTCAGTAATTTCGGACAGTATTGTGGCAGAAAATGCGCGAATTGGCCCCTACGCACACCTGCGGGGACACGCGCAAATAGGCGCCAACTGTCGCGTGGGCAATTTTGTAGAATTGAAAAATACTCAAATTGGCGATCGAACTAATGTCGCTCACTTGTCTTATTTAGGCGACGCGACTTTGGGAGAAAAAGTCAACATCGGCGCTGGGACAATTACCGCCAATTACGACGGCAAAAATAAGCACAAAACTCAAATAGGCGATCGTACTAAAATCGGTGCAAACAGCGTGCTAGTTGCACCGATAACTGTGGGGGAAGATGTGACTGTGGCCGCAGGTTCTGCGGTGACGGAAGATGTGCCGAATGATTGTTTAGTAATTGCCCGTTCCCGCCAAGTTGTCAAACCAGGTTGGAAGTTGAAAGATGGAAACAAATAACTAGGTTTGTAGTGAAGACTTTAGCCGACAGAATTTTCACTCTGACTGCAATCATCACTACAAATACTTTCGTGCGATCGCGCGTGGAGGTAGTTGTTAATCGCTTTGGCGATTTCTACTTGCTTGTAAGGGCTCATAGTGTGGGGAAGGGATATGCGATCTCCTCCACTAACTAACAGTCTAACTTGGTACCAAACATCATGATCCCGATCTTTTGTGCGATCGACTTCCACCCCATAAATCTCGAACAGAGAGCGTTTAATTACTTTACGGGCCAACAAACCCCGCCGTTTAACAGTCAAGGTGTTGGAAGTTCCATCGAAGCTGTAGGTTTCTTTATTTCCCAAGGCGATGACTCCGACTCCTGCGAGCAAAAATATGCCTCCTGTCCATCCCAACCAGCGATCGTCTTGGCTTAAGCGCAGCAAGCGAGATTTTGCATTTTTAAGATAAAAATTGATGTCCGAAGCAGCAGCGTCTTTATTCCCCCAGTTAGTCGAGTTAGCACTAAAAGGAACATCGCCAACATTCGTCACAAGTACAACTCTGCTTTTGGAGCCAAATCTTTCTACTTTAGCTCCCTGCAAAGCAGCAAGCTGAATTTCTTGGATGTTCGATCCCAGTAAGTGCGATCGCACCAACTGACAATTTCCTTGTTTTTCGTGCGATCGCTGGCAGCTCAAAGTTGCTGCATGATAGTCAAAAGTCAGCCCGATCAGTCCAAATGTCATTAATAAACAACTAGGGAACCAAAAATCTAATATGCTTTTAGTCTGAATTATTAGTTCCGTTGCTGTGTACTTGATTATTTTCATTTACTTCACCTTTTAAATCCAAAACTGATGTTACAGATCGACTTCCCGACCAGGCTACGTCAAATTGTTAAGTTATATATTATTGGAAGCGATCCTATAGGATAACCCTTTTTATCTTGCTAATAGGCTAGCACTAAAATGTCTAACCGACAACAAATGTCGCGAGTTCACCTGCGGCTGCGTTTCAGATAGCTTTCCGTGATTTAAGGACAGGAATATTAAAAAATATTAATTATCTCATTGGGAGTGAAACGTTAGCTTTCTAGCGCGATCGTACAGGAAGTAATGGCAAACAAAAATGAAGAAAACTTTATAATGTAACAGAATGTAAAGTTTATTGGCGCCTACCTAAGTATCGTTAATTATTGATTTGGGCGATTAGCCCAGAGGGATAGCTGCGCCGCGCGTACTTAAAGTCGCAGGTGCATTCATTTAGTGCGATCGCTTGTCCAAATAGCTGCAAATGGAGTCAGCCATTTTTTGTTGTTTTTGCTTTCTGCTGTTAAAGTACATCTTGGGTTGAGATAACATTAACAGACAAAAATAGTAGCGAATACCTTAATTTTTATATTTTCCAGTACCTACTTCTACTCATAAATCTCGCAATAGAAGTATCCGGTAAAATTATTCACCCACCAACCCCGTTGTTCAACAGTCATTTTACCGAAAGTTTTATCAAAGCTATAGATTTAATTTTTCGCGCTTCCAAACATATTCTAATACCCCCGTCACCACACATATGCTCCCTAATGTCCATAGAAACCAACGATCGTCTTGACTTACATTCAACGATTTGCGATCGGGATTTGCAACAAAATCATTGATTTTATTAGCAATATCATTTTTATCCCCCCAAGCAGTGTAGCCATCCGTAAACGGAATTTCCCCCGATTTGGTTAACAGTTCAACTCTGGTGCTACGCTTCCTACCTGTGGTAACTTTGCCTCCCACTAAATTATCCAGAGATATTTCTTGAATATTTGAACCCAAAAAGCTCCATCCTGTGAGTTTACAATTGCCTTGTTTAGATTCTATGCGTTGGCAACTTAGAGTTGTATTTGTTGCATTAAAAGCCAGCCACAATCCAATGAGAATGAAGGGCAAGCTAGATAACAAGTCCAGCCAGATGTTAGATCTTGTAATTTTTAGTTCATTAAAAGGCGTTCCCTTGAGTTTTTTCATGAGTTCATTTTTTTGATGACACAAAAGCTTGAATAGGTATTTTCTCTATTGTGTCCATTTTATCATGCACAAATTATTTGACAATGCCTCGGGTGCACTTGCTTGGCAAAGATATTGCTTCAGTGCTATGACTGCGATCGCACGTCGAGACATAGCTGCGGATTAAGTCAGCCATTTGGCATTGTTCTGTTACTGAATTGCTTCTCAAACAAATGCGATCGCACCCCAACATCAATAACTCAACATAGTAGCTATAATTTCCGTCGCCATCTTCTATTTCGGCTAATTCCACCGCACAAATATCGCGAATTGAGCGTTCAGTAACATGATTAAGCGACAAACCCCGTCGTTTAACGGTCATTTTCCCCAAAGTTTTATCAAAGATATAAATTTCAGATATCGCGCCATCCAACAAACACAGGGAGAATAACAGAAATATGCCTCCACCGATCCAGTTGGATGCCAAGATGATCTGCAATAATCCAATTATAATGAAGGGAGAAATTAAGACTAAACCGTCCCAGATGCTAGAGTTTTGAATTATTAGTTTAGTTGGTGTTTGCTTGAGAACTTTCATAAGCTTATCCTGTTATTTTTGAGAACGATCTAAATTACTGATTTCTCTGCTGTACGCAATTTGTTATGCACGGATTATTTAGTCCGGCGGCCGACGAGCGCCATCTTGGTATTGCCAACAGCCTTGACAGCATAAGCATCGCCCGGAAGCACCTGCAAAGCTCTGTTAAAATTGATTAAAGCCGTTTGATAGTCTCTTTGCGCGTAGCAGACATAGCCAAGTTTTATTAATTTTTTAAATTCATCTTTGTTACCGGGTACAGATGCTGCATCAAGTCGAGGAGATGGCTGAGTACCCGGAGATGATTCTTGAGTTGCTGGTGGGTGGGGAAACATCGGTTTGTTGAGTCTAAGTGCATCAATCTTGATAATCTGAACCTCGCTTTCCCATCATTCCCCAATAAGCCACACCGTAAAGTTGAGCAGCCTGCATTGCTTCCTCGTCATAGCCTTGAGCTTTGAACAAAGCCTCGGCCTCTTTGAGATAGCCCATTGCTTGTTCTTTATTGTTGGTTGCATCTTGAACCATCAAAGCTAATCCCAATTTCATGCGAGCATCAGCATCATTAGCATCACTTTTAATTGCTGTTTTCCAGTGGGTAATTTCCTCTTCTATAGTGTCCCATTTGAGTTCGTTAGAGTTATCTGTGGGAAAGCCGTCAAGACCATAATTTCTAATATTCAAGAATGTCGCAATGACTTCGGCTGTTTTGTGCTTGCTTCCTAAACCAGTGCTGAAACTAGAAGTTAGAGGAACACGTCTCTTACCTGAGTTCAACACCAGACATACACGATAGGTATTGCTCTCACTGCTCGACATCTCCTGTATTTCCACGCCTGAAATATCTTGAAGCAGGTGTTTGATAAGTTTCGTTTTGGCAATCAGTGGTTTATGCCGCTTGATAGTCAGATGACCGAGACTTTTATCAAAGGCAATGGTTTCTATCTCGACAAATATCACCAATAGCAAACCAACGACAGCAAATAAATAAAGGAAAAAACTGCCAGAAGACAAACCTCCAAATACGCCTACTAATAAAAAACTCCCCCCAACAAATAGCTGCATCCAAAATGCGAACATTTCTACGAGTTCTAGTTTGTCTGATGTATGTTTCATGATTTTGTGTTGAGTTAATGTTAAGTGAATGTTGATGTGGATTATTTGCTATTTGATTGGGCGATCGCCTTTTTGGTATCTTCAACACCCTTCAGGGCCTCAGCATCGCCGGGATTCGCTTGTGCAGCTCTGTTAAAATTGATTAAAGCTGTTTGATAATCTCCCTTTGCATAGGCTAATTTCCCAAGCTGCATCGATTGTTTGAAGTCATATTGTTGACCGCCAACAGTACCAAAACTAGGCTCAGAAGCAGGAGATTGCTCTTGACTTGGTGATGCACCAGCGTTGAAATCAGAAGGAAAAGGAGAGGGTGATTGTTCGCTAGCTCCAGGCATGAACATACCAAGCATCGGCCCAACAGAACTTGCAAGATTTGAAACGAACTGGAAGCCTGCAAATAAATACATTGGCACTACAACAAGCTGCATGAAAAATGTCTTTCTGATTTTTGGATTGCTCCAATTCTTTATATAAAAAAATAATCCAGCAAATGGAACCAGCAAGTAAAGCACTCCCCAAAGATATTCTTCTCGAAAAGCTTGAGTTAATCCCCAGATATTACCAACAACACTTAAAACTAAACCTAGAGCAAAAAATAAGCCGATCGCAATTCCAGACATTTTCTATTTCTCCGCTTGATGTATAGTTGTTTTGCAAACTGTAAAGGTAAGGATTGAAACGCATTTTCAACCCGAAACTCTTTTGGCTGTTTGCTGTGTTAAAAATAGATTAGTGGTGAATCCAGTCCGATCGCGCACAGCGAATGTTAGGATTTTGGTTAGGAATTTGACTAGGAACTCGATCGCGACTGCCACAAATGACACCCTCAAACCTCGATCGACCCGAAGAACCGTTTGTACGGGCAATTTACGACTGGGACATCGAAAAGCTCTACAGCGACTTAGCCAATGCCAAACTAGAATTCGCCCCCCACACCCGAAGAGGGCTGACACCCGTGGAAAAAAGGCACTTGTGCGGCTTGCTGTGCGGTTACAGCCCCGCCGAGATGGCGGTACTTCTTAACAAACAAATCAAGGGTGTAGAGGTTGACTTATCCAAAACCTTGTACCGATACATAGAAATATTGACAAATCGACCCCGAAATGCGCTCAAAAATTGGAGGGATGCGATCGACTGGCTGGTAATAGCCGGGTATAAAAAACAACCAAAAACCTCATCCGGCGCAGTCTTAAAAGCCACTCTCCACCATTCAGACAGCATTCTCTCGGCTGCGATCAGTCCCGACGGACAATTACTAGCAACCGGTTCTCACGACAGTACAGTGAAAGTTTGGAGTTTGCACAGCGGGGAACTGCTGCGGACTATTTGCGGACATTCAACCGCCGTGTTGCTAGTTGCTTTCAGCCCCGCTAGCAAAACGCTGCTGACGCGATCGCGCGCGGGTACAGTCAAACTGTGGAACCTGCAAAATGGAGAACAGATGAAGCGTTTAGCAGACGTACACCGCCACGAATCTGTCGCTGTGAGTCCCGACTGGCAAATTTTGGCGATCGGCACCACCTGTGGCACTGTCAAGCTGCAACACCTCAACAGCGGCCAACTGCTGCAAGTTTTGAAAGGCTATCAAGGAGATGACATAAGTGCGATCGCCCTGAGTCCCAACGGCAAAATGTTAATAGCCAGCGGGCTGAATGCAACCAGCGGTTTCTGTCGCGCTACCGTCACTTTGTGGGAATTACCGGGGGGAGAAGTGCGGCGAACATTTGGTAGCGAAAATTATGTAGCAATTACTCCAGACAGCCAAATTCTAGTCTGTCATTCCAACAAAACGATCGCCCTGTGGAATTTGGAAACAGGCGAATTATTGCATTCGGTGCAAACCGGAATTCGCATCACTTCCGCCGCCGCCATTAGCCCCGACGGGAAATATTTTGCTGTGGGCTGTTTTGACGGTACTGTTAGGCTTTGGAATTTGCGCGGCCAATTGCTGCACGCTTTGGAAGGACATTCGGGCCCGGTGTCGGCGGTGGCGATCGGGCAGTTGGGCGACACTCTGGTTAGCGGTAGCGATAATGGTACAGTTAAAGTTTGGCAGTTGCGAATTTAAGATCGTTGAGGTGAATGGTGATGATTAAATTATTATAGTATAATTGATTTAAGGTTTTTTAGAGGGGCCCAGACAATGAACGTTACCCTAAAACCCGAACAAGAAAATTACGTGCGATCGCAATTACAAGCTGGCAACTATGACAGCGTTCAAGAACTAATTAGCGAAGCATTACCACTGCTAGAAGAAAGAAATCGCGCATTGAAACAGCAGCGTCTGGCAGCACTCAGACAAAAAATTGCTAGCGGTACTGAGCAAATTGCTCAAGGAAAAGTGACGGTGAAGTAGTTTGGGAGCATCTCAGTTTTGCATTTACAGTGCTGTCCCCGCTCGCGTGCTTTTATACGCTTTGCTGTGCGGGGACAGCACTGTGAAGAAAAAATGCTTCTTGCAAAACTGAGATGCTCCCAGTAGTTTTTGCCAGATTGCAGGAAAAAATTCGCTTAATTTCTGAGTCTGGAGCCGGAATGAGTCGGCGATCTTTGCTAAACTAGATTCAGAGCTAATACAAAAACTATGATAACAGCACCTGCCGGATGGAAACCCCGCCACATCTCTGACAAATACAAAAAAACTCCGATTTCTCCCGAAGAGAAAGCAAAACAAAAAGCTGAAAGCCAAGTGCGGTGGCAGCGCTGTCGCCCGATTTTTGAACGAGTCCGCGACGAACTCATGGCGACTCACTACAATTGGTACGTTGTTATCGATCCTGATAGTGGCGAATATTTTGTTGAGAAAGATCAACTCGTCGCTTTTGGGAAGCTGTTAACAAATTCTCCCCAAAAACTAATGGTTGTTCGGCGCTTGAATGAGACCGGAGTTTGTGGCAGTATTTTATGATTCAAGGAAAGTTTGATGAAGAGACAAATCAACTATTTTTTGAAATAAGTTTGGTAGCGGCTGATGGGGAAGTCATATTTGCGGATGCGCTTCTAGATACGGGATTCAGCGGTTGGTTGGCGATAAACAGCCAAGATTTAGATTTTAATTGGCTGCTTGTAGATGATGAATACCCCATGAAGACTGCACGAGGAGAAGGTACTTTTAATATTTATATCGGCACTGTGCAAATTGACGGTCAAGAATTTAATATTCCTGTGGTAGCAGGAGATGAGATACCAGAAATTATCATCGGGATGGAATGGCTGAAAACTAAACGGTTAGTGGTAGATTTGGCGGCGGGAATCCTGACTTTGGGGTGAAGTTTTTGGCTCGTTACGGGATAGCTACCGTTCGTTTTAATATCAAGTCCGAATCGGAACGAGGCTACCGGACATGATATTAAACTAACGCCGATCGAGATTCCCGACAACTCCTGCGAAGTCGGGAATCTAAACCACCGCTTCTATGCAAATTTAAGCAACAAAAACTAACGTTCCCTTGTTTGTTTCCAAAGTATCGCCCATTTCCGTACCGTTGTGAAAAGCACCGAGAATGATCTCGCTAGTTTTGCCGATCGCGATCGCACCATTAGCATCAATCCCGATCGCACCAAAATCCCGCTTGCGATCGTCAGCTTCCGCAAAAGAACGCTCAAAAGCAGCTTTCAAACTCAAACCATCCGTTACCCGAATCACAATTCGCGCCGCCAAACACTCATCCATGATGTGCTCGCCGATACCCGTACAGCTAACCGCCGCATTGCCCGTCGCGTAATTTCCCGCAGGCATTGCGGAGTCGCTAACCCGCCCGATGCGCTCAAAACCCTTGCCGCCAGTTGATGTTCCAGCAGCCAAGCGTCCCTGAGTATCCAAAGCTACAACGCCGATCGTGCCAACACCCGCAGGTTCCGCGACCACATTAGCCATTGCTCTGTTAAAATTGCCTTGGCGTTCCTGCATCCACTCGTGCAACCGCAAATCCGTCATCGGATCGTAAATCGGTAAGTGAAGTTCTCGCAGCAATTCCGCCGCACCGTAATCTGAGAGTACGCGATCGTCCGAAGTCTGCAAAAATTGAGCAAGTTCGATCGGATTTTGAACCCGAGCCACATTAATTGTGCCGCTGAAACGCTGCGCCAAACCGTCCATCAGCGAAGCACTCATCCGAATTTGCCCGTCCGACTGTACCACAGAACCCGTGCCCGCATTAAATCGCGGGTCATCTTCCAACAACCGACAGCCCTGCACTACTGCATCTACGGCACTTGCGCCATTTTTCAGCAGCGGATACACTGCCTCCAAAACATCGTAAAGCGACTTCCGCACCGCTTCAATTCCGCCCTTGCTTTGCAGACAACTACCGGCACCGCCGTGAATAACTAGCTTTGGTTGCACCTGTTGCGATGCCATACTTCTAACCGTGAAATTTTTCCTTTGCAATCTTAGCCTCAGTTTGGCAAATGGCAAGACATTCTTAATTTTCTGTGCTATTACGGCGGCGGCGACAGCGATCCGAGCAGTATTTCACCTCATCCCAGCAGTCGGCCCATTTTTTGCGCCAAGTAAAAGGTCGATCGCACACCGGACACATCTTAGTCGGTAAATCGGACTTCAATCGTTGCTTTGCCATGCTAATTTTGACAGTAGGTAAATTAACTATAGTCTTTCTTAATTATTTGAGGGAATGGGGAATCGGGAATCGGGAATCGGGAATCGGGAATCGGGAATCGGGAATCGGGAATGGTTACTGGTTACTGGTTACTTGTTACTTGTTAGTGATTTTTCTAATAGCCAATGCCCAATTACCAATTACCAATTACCAATTACCAATTACCAATTACCAATTACCAATTACCAATTACCAATTACCAATGCCCCATGCCAACATCCGAATCGTCTTAGTCGAACCCGCAGGGCCCTTAAATGTGGGATCTGTAGCCCGCGTGATGAAAAATATGGGTTTGCACCAATTAATTTTGGTGAATCCCCAGTGCGATTATTTAGGGGAAGAAGCCCGGTTGATGGCTGTGCGCGCCGCCGACATACTGGAAACGGCGACAGTAGTTGAGAGTTTGCCGGCTGCTTTGGTAGGATGTGTCAGGGCGATCGCAACGACAGGAGATGATGGTCGATCGCACCCAATGCCACTAGAAGCACCCGCAGATGCTTTACCTTGGTTATTAGAAGCCCCCAGCGCCCTAATTTTTGGTCGAGAAGATTGTGGATTGACTAACGCCGAATTAAACCGCGCCCAGCGCTTGATTCGGATTCCCAGCAGCGATGCTTACACTTCCTTAAATCTCGCTCAAGCTGTAGCTATTTGCTGCTATGAATTGTATCTGGACGAAGTCCGAGGGAAGAAGGAAGAAGGAAGAGGGAAGAAGGAAGAGGGAAGTTCGGCAACAGATTCTGTAACGGATGTAACGGATACAAGGAATCAGGAAGAGGGAATATTTTCCCAATCCCCCCCTCTCCCCCTCTCCCAATCCCCCCCTCTCCCAATCCCCCCCTCTCCCCCTCTCCCCAACAGTGCTCCGTTGGAACAGTTGGAGGGATACTACCAGCAACTAGAAGGGCTGCTGCTGAAAATTGGATATTTGCAGCCGCACACAGCAGCAAGTCGGATGGAAAAATTTCGGCGTTTGTACAACAGGGCTTATCCGACAGTGGATGAAGTCGCCATGCTGCGGGGCGCGATTCGTCAAACAGAATGGGGATTGAAAAGTTATCCGCGATCGCCAGTTTCTGATACTCTGGATGGGGCGTTGCCGGAAAATCCAAGGGATAGCTAGGTGTCGTGGTATTAGAAACCGGGTTTCTTGCCGGGAAATTACCTTAAAGCGTAGGTTTTTAGTCAAGAAACCCGGTTTCTTGGGTGACAATTGGGTGCAGGGGTGCGTGTGGAGTAAATCTAAAATCTAAAATCTAAAATCTAAAATCTAAAATCTAAAATCGATTGGCTGTTAAGCTAAAAAATCTTAAACTTGAAATTTACAGTGCAGAAGGAGTAAGACGTGGCAGAGCGGTTTCCCAAACGATCGATATTATCAGTGATGTCCTCGATAGCCTCTGCCAACTCCGGCCCGCAGCCGCCTCAATCCGGCGCTTCAACCGAGTCTGGCAAATCCAGCCGTCGCCGCCCTCCCCAACAGCCAAACAGCAATTCCGAAATTCCCACATCAGAAACTGCGACTTTCTCACCACAACCAAGCCGCAGCAAGAGAAGTAGAGCCAATTCTCCCGCACCTACCTCCGAAGAATTGAGCGCGCAGGACTTTTTGTCCAATCCCCAATCAGCAATTAATCCCAGAAAACCCAGAAGCAGCAAAACCACCAAAATTGGGGAGGCGAAAAGTCGCCAACCTCGCAAAAAAGGCCTCGCTGCTGTGGATATGTTCGCTTTTCCCGAACCAAATTCCCCTGTCAGCACTCGGGCCAGCATTCCCATCAGCGAACCCGAAACGACAACTCCCCCCGCACCCCGTAAAAGTCGAGCCAGCGCACCACCAGAGAGTATTCCCGACCCGGTAACAGTCCCCAAGCTCAAAAAAGCCCCCGTGCCGAAACCGCGCCCGCAAGCGAACCAGAGACCGGGCAAACGCTCTGCAACTGGGAACGTGCCGCCGTTGGTATATGCTACTCGGTTGCTGATTTTGGGAGTTGGGATGGCGGTGATTTGCGGTACGCTGCTGTCAGTGGTGAATGCTGTGAGTCGATCGGGCGTAACGACACAGGAAACCCCCGCAGGCCAGAAAAACCCAGCCGATAGCGCAGTTGCTGCACCAGCCACCCCAGAAGCATTGCAATTGAATCAAGAAATAGCAGCTTTGAAAACAGAAGTTCAGGTGATAGCAACGGAAAATGCCACTTTGACAGCGGGAATATTTCTAGTTGATTTAGATACAGGAAGCTATGTAAATTTTAACGGCGATGCTCCTTTTGCTTCAGCGAGCACGATAAAAGTGCCAATTTTAGTAGCTTTTTTCCAAGCAGTAGATGAGGGCAAAATCCAGTTAGATCAGGTGCTGACGCTGAAACCGGAACACATTGTCGGCGGTTCTGGGGATATGCAAGACGACGCACCGGGTGAAAAATATTCGGCTTTGGAAGTTGCGAAAAAGATGATTGTTGTCAGCGACAATACCGCGACAAATATGATGGTTGAGTTGCTGGGAGGTGCGGAGGTTTTAAATCAGCAATTTGCCAACTGGGGATTGAGGGCGACGGTGCTGCACAATAAGTTGCCAGATTTGGAGGGAACGAATACTAGCAGCCCGAAGGATTTGATAAATATTATAGCTCAAGTCGATCGCGGAAATTTGGTTTCTGTCAAATCGCGCGATCGTATTTTGCAAATCATGCGGCAAACTAAAAACGATTCTTTGCTACCGAGAGGCTTGGGCGAAGGAGCAGTGATTGCTCACAAAACCGGCAACATTAATACAATGCTAGCAGATGCGGGGATGGTAGATTTGCCAAACGGCAAGCGTTATTTAGTAGCGGTGATGGTGAAGCATCCGCCGGAAACCGAGAAGCCAGCTCAAATATTGATTCGGGATATTTCTAAGATGAGTTACCGTTATTTAAACGACGGGGAAACACCCGCCGAGTCCAAAGTGAAAATTAAAAATTAATTGATTCACCATAAAATATGTTTAAGGAAAACCGGGCGAAGGTCATTCGCGTCTACACAAACAAAACCCGCCTCCGCGGGTTGAAGAAAATCGGGCGAATGGAATTCGCCGTCTTCTCTATTCCGGGCCAGTTAGCGCAAGTCCCGTAGAGTTTACAAACTATAAATGAGTTTGTATTATGAAACTAACCACCCGACTTGCTTGTTTGCTAGCACTCTCAACCTTAGCCGTGGGAGTCTCCCCCGCCTTCAGCAATCCCCTTCGCTCTTCTCAAAGTGAATTCACGGATATTACAGTTATTTCCAATAACATTGAACTGAATCGAGCGAAAAACCTAGCCCGTCAAGCAGCAGAGAATACTAACGGCGGTTTGGGCGAATATCGAGCCGAAGCATCAATGCACGGCGCATCAGCAGAATCGCCTTTTGTTGATAATGGTGATGGTACTTGGACATTTACTTTTCAAGGTTACAAACCCGGTTCGTCTGTCTATACGGTAGAGACAGTTGTGACTGTTTCCCAACATGGCAGAATCACAGTTAATTACAACGGACGCATTCGTAGCTCAAGCCGATTTTAGAAACACCAGGACTCTTCTAGGTATGTAGTTGCGCTTTAGCGCTCTTTCATCCTAATATAAGAAAGAGCGCTGAAGCGCAACTACGTACCTTTTTGATTTGAGGTATGTTGTTGCGCTTTAGCGCTCTTTCATCCTAATATAAGAAAGAGCGCTGAAGCGCAACAACGTACCTTTTTGATTTGAGGTATGTTGTTGCGCTTTAGCGCTCTTTTATCCTAATATAAGAAAGAGCGCTGAAGCGCAACTACGTACCTTTTTGATTTGAGGTATGTTGTTGCGCTTTAGCGCTCTTTCATCCTAATCTATGAAAGAGCGCTGAAGCGCAACTACGTACCTTTTTGATTTGAGATTTACAGAGATTCAAAAGTAGCAGTAAAACCCTCTAAAGTCAAGCATTCTTCCATAAAATCCTCTACATCATTGACATTTTCCAGTTTATATTCCATGATGCGTTCACCGTCGCCTTTCATCTTTTTGGAAGAAAGAGGCGTAGCCGGATATTTGTCAGCAATGACTTTGAAAGCTTTGGAATTGAGAGTCCAGCTTTCCGCAGAACATTTAATGATTAAAAGCCACATGATAAAATCCCTCCTTGGGTTTGGTTTATTAATAGAAAACTCGGCGGTTGAAACCGCGTCTATACAAACTTGCACGTGCCTCCGCAGGTTGAAGAATTGACGGTGAAAATTGCGTTATTTTCTTCAGTTATTTTCTTCAGTCCGCGGAGGCGGACTTTGCTTGTGTAGACGCGGTTTCAACCGCCGTCTTCTTTATCTTTCTGGCGGTTTCAACCGCCGTCTTCTTTATCTTTCTGGCGGTTTCAACCGCCGTCTTCTTTATCTACTCGATAGTGCCGACAAATCAAGAGATTCTGTTGTTTGGAAAAAAGCTAAAAGGCGATCGACTATTTGAGCAACACCACCCTTAACATTCGACTCAACATTCAAAGGCATCACCGGATCGTGCAGTGACAAGCGTAGCAGAAACCAGCCCGATTCGCTAGCTGACGTGCAGGAAACTCGCAAACCTTCGTAATTATTGGGTACAATTCCCCAGTCGGCTTGGGTTGAGACAAATTCTTGCAGTTGCTCAATTACCAAATTTCCCTGAGCTTTGAAATCATCCACACCAATTTTAATCCGAAACTCTGCACTTTCTTCAGGTTCTTGTAAATTCGCAATCAAATCCGGCAAAGATTGATTAGCTAATTTGGATTTAGCCAACTCAATCAATAATTTGCTCACCAAGTAAGCGCCATCATCCAGAAAGTAATTTTCCTTCAAGGCGCCATGTCCAGAAGTTTCAATCGCCAGCCATGATTCCTGTCCCGCTGCATTGAGACGAATCGACTCGTCAATCACATTTTTGTAGCCGCGTTTAAAGCGATGGTGAATTCCTTTTAAATCCTGTTCGATGAATTGCGTTAAACCATCGGATGTGATAGAATCCGTAACGACGGTAGAGCCTGGGTGCTCTTGTAGGACGATCGCCGAAATCAACGCGATTAACCGATTGCGATTCAGTTCCTTGCCAAATTGATCCACAGCCGCACTGCGATCGACATCCGTATCAAAAATAATCCCAAAATCAGCTTGATTGGCAATTACCGCTTGACAAATTGACTGCATTGCCTGTTTATCTTCGGGATTCGGCACGTGATTTGGGAATGTACCATCCGGTTCTAAAAATTGACTGCCGGTAGTGTCTGCACCTAAAGGCTTTAAGACTTTATCCACATAAAATCCGCCCGCACCATTCCCCGCATCCACAACAATTTTCAAGCCTGTCAGCGGCTGCTCAAAATTATCGGGATGATTGACTGATTCCCTAATCTTTTCGACAAATTGGTTGCCATAAACTGAGATAAAATCATGCTTGGTAATAGTACCGAAAACGGCAGCTTTTTTAAACTCATTGGTTTCGGCAAATGTTAAGATATCGGTAATATCTTTTTTTTGTAATCCACCCTTAGCGGTGAAAAACTTTAAGCCGTTGCGATTAAAAGGTAAATGGCTAGCAGTCAGCATAATCGCGCCGTCGCACTCAAAACCTGGAGTGATTGTACTCATAAACATGGCGGGAGTTGATGCCATTTCAAAATCATATACTGTACAACCAACTGAGGCGATACCATCCATGACTGCTTGCATTAAAGTTGGCCCGGATAGGCGACTGTCACGCCCGATCGCAATTATCAACTTTTCCGCAGGTTTATTGACTTTTTGCACCAGCCAACTGACAAAGGATTGACCTAAAATTGTCGCAATTTCGGGAGTGAGGTTAACTTTTTCATCGGGAACCCCTTCGAGGGCGATACCGCGAATATCTGAGCCATTTTGCAGTTTTGTCCAGTTATAGTTTTGCATAATCATTGATGGTAAGTATAGCAGTTGACAGTTGACAGTTGACAGTTGACAGTGAATTTTTTGGATGGAGATTCAAACCCTACCCTCAAACAATCCATATTATAGGTGAGGGAGTTAAACCCGCTTTCGATCCAATTATCAATTGCCCATTGTTAAAAGCCTTGTCAAACTGTATCACTTTCTTGACTGTCTAGGATAGCGGCAAGATGTTTGCGGATTGTGGGTGAGCGAAATCCCAAAATGATATCTTTGTTACAGACACCACGCTGAATTAGCTCTTGATCGATGAAGATTTCGGTGCTATTTTGCTGAATCCAAACTTGGCCCTCGATGATATCTAAGTGCATGGCGCAACCATATATGCGATATTCATCGCGCCAACTATGATGTATCACCAAATAGCGATCGCGTGAATGGTCAAAAATTAACTGAGCTTGGGTGTCGTCTTTGGCGAAGTCTTCGAGAAATTGACAAACAATTTGGCGATACTCATTTATTCTATCCATTGTTCAATAGCCTCACTATTTGGATTATAAACAATTAACCGAACCTGATATCGCTGAATGACTGTTTTTGCTGGTTCAAAACGTAAAAAGGTTTGATAAGCATCTCTAGGTACTGCTAGATACAAAATACGCCCTGGTTCATCAGAAACTTCTATGGCAATTCGGTAGTTTAGAAATTGACCAAGAGCCGTGTGAAATGCTGAAATGTTAGAGCCACTAATAAAGCTTTTTACTTCTACTGCGATTTGACTGCCTTCTTTTTCGGCTGCGATCGCTGATTCGGCAGCTAAGTCAATGTAGATATCAGCTATACCATAGCGCAGTTGATAAGGATCGTGGGTGATTTGCCAACCTTCTTTTTGAAGAGCGATTTTGACGGTGTTATGAAATATGTCTTTTGCCATAGTAATTAATGATTATCGTTGAGAAATTGTATAAACTCTTTGAAGTCTTGATTCAGTATTTTTGTATTTCCATTGGTGATAACTATGACGAATTTCTTCTAATGCCTTAAGTCTGGCTTGATAAGATTGAGTTTGCCAATAAGAAAAATCACTTTTTTGTTCTTTGAGGTTTATTTTACGACAAAGAATGGTCTTTTATTTGTATCCATTATGTAGATTTAAATTGATTAATTTGATAGATTTCTTGAGCATCTTCCAAGGAATATTCAATTTCATCATCTTCGTAGAAAAGTTGCGTTAATGAATAGTCTTGCCACTCGGTACTTTGCCACTCAGTATATTCGGATATTATATCAAATTCATTGGTATTAGAATTATTCATCTCTCTCTTTTCTGACTCTGTGTTCTCTGCGCTCTCTGCGGTTAAATCATTCCGATCCAAGCTTAAACGATATTAGCTGTTGATTTTTCCATAACTTATCTTGATATCTCATTATAGCAATATCTCTGAGGGTAAGACTTAGGCATTACGGTGACAGAGTTTTTCAATCCAACAATGGAAATTATAGCCCCATCACCGCTGAGATTAAACTCTCATTGCTTAATCATGCTCAACGCTGTAAACTGCCGCTAAGCGGAACTCGCCTTTCGCGGGGACTTCGACAATATCCGTCGCCGCATTGGTCGTTTCTACGCAGATTAAACGCTGATAATCGCTATCATCAAGGTCGGCCATGCTTGCAGAAATTTTCACCCAGGGATTCCACACAACGGCGGATTTACTGCCAGATGATTTAATCCGAATCCGACGATTGAGGGCGGCATCGTCTATGACGAATTCGTTGGTGACATCGAGATAAATTCGATCGACCTCACCGACAGCTACGACTGCACCTACTTGAGTTTTTTCGACTCCACCGTCAACTTTATCAAGATATTGGCTGTTTTCTAAACCCAACACCTGCACGCGGTTGATGTCGCCGACTAGGAAATAGGTGTGGAAGGCTTGGGTGAGGGGAAATGCTTTGTCGCCGAGATTGCGGGTGATTAATTCTACTGTGAGAGTGGTGCCGATCGTAATTGCGATCGCCAGTTCAAAAGCTTGGGGCCAAATTGCTCTAGTTTCCTCGGTATCCTTGAGGCCTAGGGTGACTTGGGTGGCGCCGTCAGGAGTTGTACCGGTGTTGACGACATTCCAGAGGCGATTGCGGACAAACCCGTGGGCTGGGCGGCCCAAGCCTTCGGGATCTGGGCCAAACCAAGGCCAACAGATGGGTACACCGCCTTTGATGGCTTTCCCTTCGGCGTAGTAGGCTTTGTCGCTGAGGAACATCAAATCTGCGGTTTCGGTGGCTGGTTGGAAGGAGAGCACTTGGCCGGAATACACAGATATCAAGGCTTTGGCTTGGCCGTTGTCGATGTGAATCATCGGGAAACCGCCGTTTCCGCTGGCGAAGGTGAGGTGGCCGGCGATGCTGTAGTCTGTGTTTAGTTGGTCAATACTCATGCTGGTGGCGGAGGTTAATTGCTTCCCAATTATCCGATATTATGGTTGCTGCGATTGTTTGTATTGTTGAGTTTGAGTGGAATGTGCGATCGGCTAATGTTGGTTGTATTCTGGTGTTGGGAGGACATTAAGAAGATTTGAGAGTTAACAAGGTTTGTTGAATTTTTATCCTGGTTGCAATTTCACTGTCTGAATTTTGAACGAATACCGCATTTTTGTATCTGGAGCGCCCAACTATGAAACTTAAGTTATCTTTATTTTATAAAACATTTTTAGTGGCTAATTTGCTACTAGGTTCGACAATAGCTTTCAGTACCAATACTCAAGCCCAGACGAGAAATTCTGGTGAAAATTATAGCTCCAAATGCAGTTTTTACGGACAGAATCAAACGCAGGCTCAAACAATAGGCTGTTCGATCAAGCAGAGTCCCAACCAAATTATAATTGACTGGAATGATGGATTAAAAACTATTCTAGTTGCCTCTAATGGTGGTTGGAAATCAATGCCTTCTGAAGCGAAAGCCGAAGTCAGATTTTATTCTGGGACTGGGCGAGTCGCTCACGTTGAAATTTTCTCTGGTCCAGGTAAGGGAATTATTGTTGTCAAGCCATAATCGCGTTCATTTAGTTAAGAAACCCGGTTTCTGGGAATTATGCAAAGATTAAGAAACCGGGTTTCTCAGATAACCTAGGTTGGTGGCCAGAGATTTCGGAAGAAACCCGGTTTCTGGGAATTATGCAAAGATTAATACAACTGGTTTCTGATATCAATTGCCAAAAATAATGCAAAATCTCCGATCGGGAATTTTGGTTTTTTTGCTGTTTTTGATTGTGTCAATCTTCACAGATAACGGTTTCAATCCCTATGTCAGGAAATAAGGGCTACAAGACTCCGACTGCTGACAGCGCCTCCGCTTCAACCTCATTCATCTCATCGAGTTTCAGCCAAACTTGGTGCATCAATTCATCCAACCCAACTCGACTCACCGCCGAAATCATCAACACCGGAGCACCGCTGATTTCCTGCAATCGCGCGATCGCATTTCCAATTTCCTCATCCTCAAGATCGATCGCATCTACCTTATTAAAAGCCAAAATCTGCGGCCGATCGCCCAAACCTCGCCCGTAAGCTTTCAATTCTTCTTGAATTGTGACGTAATCTGCGATCGGATCTTCATCAGTAATATCCACCAAATGCAGCAACAACCGAGTCCGTTCAATGTGCCGCAAAAACTCATAACCCAAACCCGCGCCCTCGTGAGCCCCGGCAATTAATCCTGGAATATCAGCAAAAACAGTACCGTCGCCGGTTGGTTTTTTGACTACGCCCAAATTCGGAATTAAAGTTGTAAACGGATAATCTGCAATCTTTGGACGCGCCGCCGACAAAGCAGAAATTAGCGTAGATTTGCCAGCATTCGGCAAACCAATAATTCCAACTTCAGCTAACAGCTTCAATTCCAAGCGCAAAAACTTGTGTTCTCCTTCTTTTCCCGGTAACGCATAATCTGGAGCGCGGTTAGAATTTGTCAGAAAACACTTATTTCCTAAACCGCCTTTACCACCTTTGGCAACACAAAAAGTCTGTCCGGGCGTCACCAAATCTGCTAAAATTGCCTGAGTTTCCGCATCGTAAACTACTGTACCGCAGGGAACCTCGATCGTGCGATCGGCTCCTGAAGCACCAGTCATATTCTTCGGCGCGCCCTTCTTCCCGTTTTCGCCTTTAAAAATCCGGTTGTACTGGAAATCCAGCAGCGTTTGCAGGCTTTCCACCGCCACCATAAACACAGAACCGCCCCGCCCGCCGGTGCCGCCGCTTGGCCCGCCCGCCGGTATATACTTTTCTCTGCGAAAAGCTACCATACCGTCGCCGCCTTTGCCGGCTGCGACTTGAACATCTGCGCGATCGATAAATTGCATAATTTAATCAATAATTATTGGTCAATAGTCAGTAGTCAGTAGTCATTAGTCAGTAGTCATTAGTTATGATACCAGATCCAAGTACAATGTTTATCTTTTGGTGTGAATTACACATCCTACTCCCGAGTAGGGAGTAGGATGTGTTTTACTTTTGTATGTAGTGCTGTCCCCGTTCTAGTGCTTATATAATCACGCGAGCAGGGACAGCACTCAAAGAAAAAATGCTTTTTACAAAACAGAAATTCACCATCCTACTCAACTAATTAGGAGTCATTGGTTCATAGCATACAGTCATTAATCGAAAATCTCACAAAATTGACCAATTACCAATTACCAATTCCCCATTCCCCATTCCCAATGCCCAATGCCCAATTCCCCTAACAATATGACGATACATCTTCCTTGCAATCATCTGCCAAATAGCAGAGAGCTCGAAAGCGCATCCCCACCAATTGTTCGTACAGCGGGTTAAGCTTGCACATCGGTGGAATGTGGACGATTTTGCGGCCGAATAATACGACATCTCGCTCAAACGGACACTGCGGTGGAATCATTTTGCAGACAAAACGTGCCACTCTCGGATCGTGAACTTCCCAGCCGTCAAGCCAGTCTTTCACGGGTGTCAGGACATTTTTCTGCTGAGGTTGAGGCCGCCCAGAAAGCGGTGTTGCTGCATAATCAACGGCTGTTTGGCTGCTTGATTCCTGCGGCTGCGCGCTGCTATCTTCGATCGTGTGTCGCAGAGATTCGATCGCCTCCACGTTATGACCCAAAGCTGTGCAAAACTTGTAAAGTACCTCGTCTTCGCTCAGAGAGTAAGTACCGTCTGCTAAGGCTACCATGACTGCTGTTCTCAAAAAATTCTCCCCGTTGGCGGTACCTGTCCCGAATACAGCAGCTAGTTCCTCTGCGGTAATCGGTTCAAAACCGGTCTCAAAAGATACCGGATTTAGTTCATCCTGAGTCAGGCTAGCAATCATTTTTTGCTCGTTTTCGTCAAAGTTGCCGTCAGCCCAAGCAATTGTCAGCAATCCCCGCAGCCAAGCGGCAATCTCTCCATCGGTGCAGTTAGATTTTGCGTTACTCATCAGCGTTTCCAGTTGGATGATATACCAGTCTAGTTGTTGGTTTGGAGCGGGATAACTATTCCCCTCTAAATAATTTTTACTGGTTTTTTGCTCGATCGATCTTTTTGTGAAAGGTTTGTGCCCGAAGATTGCTCCAAACGCTTGTAGTGGACGTGTTAAAAGCATATTTGTGTCTCAGGAGCTTCGCCAATTAGCGAGCTAATCTATGGTTTAATCCTCTTCCCCTAAAGCGTCGTCTATCTGGAGGAATAGGTTTTGTTGATTCATTGTTAAGTATAGTTGCACCGATTTTAGATAGCGTATCGAATTTTACGTAATTTCAACGCCAGATCGACCCAATTTATCGCAAGCAATCACAGGTTTGCCAAGATAGGATCTAATCAGCAACCGGGTTTCTCACCCACGGGCGATTTTACTTCGCTATGTTTACATTTTAATATATATATTTGTAAATTTTTGTGTGTCGGCTCCGTAACATTTGACAATAAGTCGGCTTTATGCTGTGAAAATAAAAAGACTTGATGGAACTATCAGCCTATCTCAAAGGTTTTGATTGCTGGGGCAGCTTATAAATCAGTCCGAGACGGAACAATCACAATAAAAAAAGGTACGTAGTTGCGCTTCAGCGCTCCGAAGGTACGTAGTTGCGCTTCAGCGCTCCGAAGGTATGTAGTTGCGCTTCAGCGCTCCGGGTGGATCTAGGTTTTACAGAAGAAATACCATTAAATCAAGGTACGTTGTTGCAATGAAAGCGCTCTTTCCTAAGATTATAAAGAGCGCTGAAGCGCAACAACGTACCTCAGATCGAAAATAGTATTAGCTGCGACGGCACAAAATCCAGCGCAATTCCATGGGCGGCCGTCCATTTGCCATCGGGAAGACATCTCTACCTGTGGCCCAACTCGGGAACCAAGGCGTTGGCGGCCAGGCTTCTTTTGGCAGGTGGTGGCGTTCGTATTCCCACACCAATTCGTCGGATATTTGGACTAAGGGTAAGCCTTCCATGGCGGCGGCGAGCTCTTGGGGCGTGAATAAAGTAGACCAGGAAAGTTGTGCAACTTGTCGCACGAGGGCGTCTGGCTGGTAGTCGCCGACGGTTAAGAATGTGCTGAAGAGCAACACGCCTCCGGGACAGAGGAAATCGCACATTTTGGCAAGGAAAAGCCGTACTTGATCGATGTCTCGAAAATGTGAGATGACTTCGGCGGCAACTGCAAGTTGGTAGCGGGCTGGTTTCATCCGCATTAAGGGATCGAGCACGTCGCCTTCTGTTACTGTGACGGGAAGGTTTTCGGCGGTGGCGGCTGTTTGCAATTGTTCTGCAAAAGCTGGGGTTAGCTCGATCGCATCTACAGAATAGCCCAATCTCGCCAGCGGTAAGGTATTGCGCCCGGTACCGGCCCCCACGTCTAAGATGCGGATGCGATCGGGATTTCCCAATTTAGCAGCCGTTGCCATCAATTTTGCATCGGGATGGGAACCAAATAGAGGCGGTTCTCTGGTGTCAACCCAGCTTTTATATTGTTCTCCTACTGTTGAAGTAGTGACAATTACTTTGCAAGCTAAACCGGTTTGTGGCGGCTGCACTGATTCGTATTGCAGAATCATCATCGATGCTGTTGAAGTGCGGTAGCCCTGTTCTAATTTAGTCGCTAAAAGCTTTCTGAGTTCCTCTTTACGGTCTTCTGGGAGGGGTCTGTCGAGGGTGCTAAATAGCTTTTCGATTGACTTGAGATAGTGGTTTACCATTCCCGGTACGCAGGGGAAAACTAATTCTCCGCGTGCGGTGACGCGAGTGTTAATTTTGTAGAGGATGGCTTGCTGGAGAATGTCGGGATTGACTACCAGCGGCATTTGTTCGGTTTGGTCGATCGTGCTTTCGGCGCCCATAAGTTCCGGGAAGAAGTCAGTTGACAGTTGACAGTTGACAGTTGACAGTTGACAGTTGCCAGTTGTCAGTTGTTAGTTGTCAGTTGTTAGTAAAAAACAATAGTATCTTGTAGATACGATGTTTTTGCCCTTATCTACTTAGAGCTTTGTTTTAGATAAATCTTAAATCTCTCATCTCAAATCTACCAGGCTCAGAACCCGATTATGTCTGAAAATTCGAGTTAATATAGCGCTTCTTAAGTTAGTGCACTCAAGTGATTACTAATTACCAATTACCCATTACCAATTACCCATTACCCATTACCCATTACCTGACATACCTCACCGCCCTTGAAAAGGGCAATACCTCGATCGGCTGTAGCGCATTTAAAGTGTATTTTTCAGGACGAGGTGGAAAAAGCAAATCCTCTCGCCTTCTCCCCCTCTCTCGTTCTCCTGTTAGCCATCACAGGCAATTTATCTGGGTAGCAACTGAAAGCTAGGCTTAGTTGCTGCCGGTAAAAGTCACTTCAGGGAACTTTGACTGAGCTTCAGTCATCGGGCGCCGTCTGCCTTCTTCTTGCCAGTAGTTGATTACTTCTGTAGCTTGGTTGAGGACTTCGACGCGATCGTTGTCAGCAATCCAGTGTTTGGCTTCGAGTTCGTTTTTGAGTTCTTCCCACGCATCCTTGCGCGGCCAGAAAAAATAAGCTGTCAGCGGGCTAGTTCCTTTACCGACAACTTGGTCAACGGCGAGGGCAACATTCTCTTCTAGCCAGAGAACTTTTAAGATGAACTTGGACAAGCAAACCTCCAGGGTTCCGATCGAACTTATTAAAAATTTCTACAATCGCTAAGCGTAGCACATTCTGTTCAATAATGGCTCATCGGCGATTAAAAGTTTTGTCGAAGGGCTGGGTTTCCCGCTGCTTAGGGGCCCGAAACCAATAAAATTTGTCCACTCACTCGCCCCAGCTACAGGGATAATTAAGTTATGAGCAGATTTATTTTAGTTTTTGACATTGATGGTGTGGTGCGGGATGTGTCCGGTTCCTACCGAAGGGCGATCGCAGATGCGGTAGAACATTTCACGGCTGGTGCTTTTCGCCCGAATTCGATCGATATCGACTCTCTGAAGTCTGAGGGTGTGTGGAATAATGACTGGGAAGCGTCTTTGGAGTTAGTTTGCCGTTATTTTGATGGAATTGGGCGATCGCGAAATCAACTCGATTTCAAATATGACGAATTAGTCGCTTTTTTCCAAAGTCGCTATCGCGGGAATGACGATAAAAATTGGACTGGTTACATTTGTGACGAACCGCTGCTGTTAAATCCAGCTTACCTGGAAAATCTAACAATTGGAGGCGTTGCTTGGGGATTTTTTAGTGGCGCGATGCACGATGAAGCAGCTTATGTTTTGGAAGGGAAACTCGGCTTAAATTCCCCCGTGTTAGTCGCGATGGAAGATGCACCGGGAAAACCAGATCCGACTGGACTTTTCTCGACAATTGAACAGTTGGAAAATCGGCACGGTTTAGAAAGCAATTTGCCCGTGATTTATGCGGGAGATACAGTTGCCGATATTTACACCGTGGTGAAGGCGCGGGAATTGCAACCGAATCGGATTTGGCTGGGTGCAGGAATTTTGCCACCTCACGTTTTGGATGATTCTGTTCGCTGTGAAGCGTATGCTGCGGGGCTGAAAAAAGCTGGTGCTGCGGAGATTTTTAGGAATATCGAGGAGTTGAATGCTGCACGAATTGGAGAATTATACGGCGGTTGAAACCGCGTCGGTACATTGGAGAATTAGACGGCGGTTGAAACCGCGTCTACACCAACAATGTCTGCCTCCGCAGACTTAAGAAAGAGGGCGGTTGAAACCGCGTCTACACCAACGATGTCCGCTCAGACGGCGGTTGAAACCGCGTCTACACAAACGATGTCCGCCTCCGCGGACTCAAGAAAATAACATAATTTTAACCGTTTTATCTTCAACCTGCGGAGGCAGGTTTGGTTTGTGTAGACGCGGTTTCAACCGCCGTTTAATCTTCAACCCGCGGAGGCGGGTTTGGTTTGTGTAGACGCGGTTTCAACCGCCGTTTTATCTTCAACCTGCGTCGGCAGGTTTGGTTTATGTAGACGCGGTTTCAACCGCCGTATAATCTTCAACCCGCGGAGGCGGGTTTGGTTTGTGTAGACGCGGTTTCAACCGCCGTCTAATCAACCGCCGTCTAATCAACCGCCGTCTAATGAACCGCCGTCTAATCTTATTTCAAGTTCAAGAATTTGTCTAAAGCGCTAACTACAACTGGCGGCCAGCGGCGGGTTTTTGCCACCCAATCGAGGTCTTTGTAGCGGGAATCGAGACCGACTGCGGCCACCCAATTGCTCTCAGCTTCACCGCGCTGTCCAGCCTCCCAAAGACAGGCGCTGAGGGCTGCTCTCATATCCGCAAATTGGGGATATCTGCGGACAATGTTTTTCATGTTGCGAATTGCTTCTTTGGTTTGCCCGTTTTGATAAAGTGCGAGGGCGTGATTGGCACGAGCAAAGGCGTATTCGGGCGCCAATTCAAAAGCTTTGCTGTAGTCTTTAATTGCTATTTCCCATTGTCCTAAACCTGCTTCGGCGTTACCTCGGTTGTTGTAGGCGGCTGGATCTTTCGGGTCTAATTCTAGCACATGATTGTAGTCGGCGATCGCTTCTTCCCAGCGTCCTAAACCTTCTAAGGCTGTGCCGCGATTTAGGTAGGGATCGGGAGCATTCGGAGCTAGTTCGATCGCCTTTTCGTAGTCAGCAATTGCTAATTGTAGTTTGTTTTGGCTGACTCTCGAATTGCCTCGGTTACTCCAAGCGGCGGCTTGTGAGGGAAATTTGTCAATAATTTCTGTCCACAAAGTTTCTGCGGCGGGAAATTTGCCTTCGTTTGTAGCCTCAAAAGCTTTCTGAACAAGTTCTCCTAATTCCTGCTGCTGAGGGGTGAGCTCTGTTGCTTGTAGTTGTGCGGCGGCGGGCGCGATATTTCCCAACCAAACTAACCCGGTTACAATTAATACTGTAAAAAATGTGAAAAGTGAGCGAATCATCTTTGGTGGCAGTTGAAACTTTACTAAGCTGTTGCGTATTTAAATTGAGTATTTGGGACGGGCTAGAAGCCCATCCCACAAGACTTTGATTTGTTTTTGACACAGAACAATTTAAATACAGAACAGCTTAAATATATTATTAACCTAAATTGCGGTCGTTGGTTAAATCTTATCAGTTAAAAGTAATTTTATGAAAAAACGCTTATTAATTTTGGGCGGAACGGGTGATGCTATTGAAGTAGCTGCCAGAGCTGCTCAAATTGCTGATATCGAGGTGATATCTTCGCTTGCAGGGCGGACTAAACAGCCTTTGACCCCAAAAACGGGTACGGTGCGGATTGGGGGGTTTGGTGGGGCGGCTGGGCTGGCTGAGTTTTTGCGTTGTAGCCCGATCGACTTTTTAATTGATGCGACTCATCCGTTTGCAGCGCAGATTTCAGCCAATGCTGCGGTGGCTGCGGCTGAGTGTCATGTCCCTCATTTGATGCTGGTGCGCCCTGCGTGGGAGGCCGTGGAGGGCGATCGCTGGATTGAAGTCGCCAGCCACTCGGAGGCTGCAAGGGCTTTGTCAGGGCATTCTCGGCGGGTGTTTCTGACGATTGGGAGGCAGGAATTGGCGGAGTTTGCGGGTTTGGAGGATGTTTGGTGTTTGATGCGGGCGATCGATCCTCCGGCACCAAATACTCTTGTTCCTCATGGTGAATTATTATTAGCAAGGGGGCCTTTTTCATTGGGAGACGAGCGGCAATTGCTCTTGGAATATCAGATTGATACAATTGTTAGCAAAAACAGCGGTGGTGCAGCGACATATCCAAAAATTATCGCCGCTAGGGAGTTGGGTATTCGTGTTGTAATGGTGCAGCGGACTCCGATTCCTAATGTTGAGCGGGTTGCTGATGTGTCGGGGGCGATTGATTGGCTAATTCAGCAGTTGAAGTGAAAATCACAACTTACGCACTCCGACTAAAGAAACCGGGTTTTTTATAAATTTGCGGGTGACAACGAAATATTGTCGAAAAAAACCCGGTTTCTCGGCTACCGCAATCAAGAAACCAGGTTTTTCTGAATCTGCGGGTAACAACGAAATATTGTCGCGTTATTTTCTTTATTCCGCGGAGGCGGAATTTGTTTGTCTAGGCGCGGTTTCAACCGCCGTCTTATCTTTGTTATTCAATGAGTTAAGATGATTGTTCATTTCTTGTAGATATGCTTTTAAAACTGGATACTGCGAAGTTGCTAGCAGCGCATCTTTTTTCTGAGTGACGGTTGTTTCTAACGGCAAAACGCGATAGTTAGTTTTATTGTTCAAAGTATAGCGGTGTACCCAAGTCGGAATTGTTTTAATGCTGATAATTTCTGTAGTCTTTTCGGGAAATTTCTTGCGAATATTTATTTGCACAATTACACCTAAGTCTGTATAATCTTGGGTCTGCCCCGAGATGAAGTTTCCCATTGAATAAATTGCTACGGCCTTTCTGGTTTTCCCATTCTTTCCTTTGAATTTAAATATTTTGTAAGGCTGGACGACGTGGGGATGACTGCCGAGAATGATGTCTGCACCAGCTTTTAAAATGTTTTCAACTAATTGTTTTTGTTTGGTGTTTGGCTGTCGCTGATATTCGTCGCCAAAATGCAGGGAAATTGCGATCGCATCTGCTCCTTTTTTTCGGGCTTTGGCGATGTCTTTGATTATCTGTTTTTCGTCGATTAGCGAAACTAGGTAATCTTTGCCTTTGGGTATCGGGATGCCGTTTGTGCCGTAGCTGTAGGCTAGCATGGCTAGCGATATGTTGTTTTTGGTGACGATCAAAATCCTATCGCCCGCTGCTTTAGACTTGGCTGTCCCTGTTGATGCAATTTTGCGATCGCCCAAATTTGCGATCGTCCTAATTACCCCTATTTCTCCCCGATCCAAAGCATGATTATTCGCGGTTGTCAAGATATTAAATCCAGCTTTTTTCGCAGCATCCAGTAATTGCACTGGTGCGTTAAATAGCGGATATCCCGTATATCCGCCCGCATCTTCGCCCGCTAAAGGTGTTTCCAGGTTTCCCGTTACCCAATCGCCCTTTGACAGGATACTTTTAACTGGTGCGAAGAAGCTGTCAAAATTGTATGTTTGCTTTTTTGCATCGTAGCCCGAGATTGTTTGAGTAATGTGCATCATGATATCGCCGACAGCAATTAGTTGCGCTTCTTTAATCTCAGACTTGGGTTTAGCCGGTGCAGGTGTTGCAATTGGCGATGGCGTCCCGCCCCGCAAGCTACGGCTTTCTGTACGCTGTATATTGGTTTTTGGCGCTTGGATGTCGCAGCTTGCGATCGAAAACACGGCAATTACCGAAAGCAACCGACGAAAAGTCATAACTTTTAAGAGTGATTTATCGGCATCTATGATATCATCATTATGCCTTGCACACCGTTGGCTAGAAACTAGGTTTTTCAACAAAAACATTGGCTAAAAACTCTCAATCTTCCTTAAAAAGCCCGGGTTCTTTGTTCGGATTACGCAATTTATAATGACTCGATTAGTTACACCCAAATAAATGACAAAAAAATATCTCATTATTGCCTTTATTGTTTTCTTCTCAATTACGGGTTTTGGTATTTTGAGTTACGCTCAGAGTTCGAGCGATCGACCTTTTGAATTTGCCTTAATTGGCGATTTGCCTTACAGCGCAGAACAAGAAGCAAAATTTCCGAATTTGATTGCAGATATCAATCGATCGCCCGCAGCCTTTGTCATTCACGACGGCGATATCAAAAGCGGTGGATCTGTCTGCGATGATGCAACTTTTGTCAGCCGCCAGCAGTTATTTAATAAATTTGAAATGCCCTTCATTCTCGCCTATGGTGATAACGAATGGACTGACTGTCACCGTTCAAATAACGCCAGTTACAACAATCCCATAGAAAGACTTGCTAAACTGCGGGAAATCTTCAACAAAGGCACTCAAAGTTTAGGTAAACGTACCTTAACTCTCACCCGCCAAAGCGAAAATCCGCAGTTTGCTAAATATCGTGAAAATGTCCGCTGGATTTATAACGGGATAACATTTTTGGCGATAAATATGCCGGGAAGCAACAACAATTTTGGCCGCACTCCCGAACAGGATAAAGAATATGCCGATCGCAATTTCGCTAATTTAGCCTGGATTAAAGAATCTTTTGCTTCAGCAAAACGCAGCAACAGCAAAGGAATCATGTTAGTTGCACAAGCAAATCCGGGCTTTGAACTCGATCGAACCGACAAAAGAATAACCGGCTACAACGATTTTATCGCAACTCTGGAAACAGAAACCCGCAATTTTCCCGGACAAGTCGTATTCGTGCACGGCGATACTCACTATTTCCGCATCGACAAACCTTTACCTCGTTTTGACGATGACACTCAACTCCCCAGACTGCTAAACTTTACCAGAGTTGAAACTTTTGGTTCTCCAAACGTGCATTGGTTGCGGGCTTTTTATGACCCCAAAAATCCTAACGTGTTTGAATTTAAACAGCAGATTGTTCCCAAAAATTAGGCAAATTAACACCAGTTGTATCCCAGATAAATATTGTTTCGCTTATACTGAAGATCGCTAGCATGGAGGAATTTATTTATGACGATCGCAACTGAGCGCATTACCCTTGAAGAATTTCTGAAACTGCCAGAAACTAAACCAGCCAGCGAATACATTGAGGGCGAAATCATCCAAAAACCTATGCCTAAAACAAAGCATTCTCGTCTCCAGGGGCGATTCCTGCGTACCATTAATGAAGTGGTAGAGGAACCCAAGATAGCTTACGCTTTTCCAGAGTTGCGGTGTACGTTTGGCGGGCGCTCGATTGTTCCCGATATTTCTGTACTATTGTGGGAACAAATTCAATTTGATGAGAGTGGCGAATTAGTAGACAATGTGCTAATTGCACCGTATTGGGCGATCGAAATTCTATCGCCAGAACAAAGCTCCAACCGCGTAACTAAAAAAATTATTCACTGTCTCGAACATGGCTGTCAGTTGGGATGGCTAGTCGATCCAGGCGATCGATCGATTTTAGCATTTTTACCCAATCAACAACCGCAATTCTGCGAAGGTAGCGATGTCGTTCCCGTACCCGAAATCATTCCCTTGAATATCACCGCCGAACAAGTATTTAGCTGGTTGAGAATGCAAGCATCAACGACAGGTTCGTAGTGAGGACTTTAGTCCTCATCAAAACAGAGGACTCAAGTCCTCACTACGAACCTTTACCTAAGCACACAATCGCATTGCTGATTGACAGTATGAATTGAGTTATACCCAAAAAGTCTATGTTTTACTCAAGGGTAAAAAATGTGAATTCATACTCAAGTTCAGCAACGCCAAATTTTCGCTCCTTATCTCTAATTTCCCAGTGGTGGAATCTTAGCCAACACACCTTTTTTCAGAGCTTGAGGACGCTCAGACCAAGGCAACAAACCATCCGGCTTAGCATAGTATTGACTCGCGCATTCGAGTACAGCCTCGACACTTTCCGGTTCATTTGGAGGCAAATCACCAAACAGATAAGTATACTTTCCAGCAGCAGCAAAAGAGACCGCACAAGAGTGACTGCAAGCACTCATGCACTCAACTTCTTGAATCTCAAACTCATCAGACAACTCCCAATCTTTAGCGAGTTTAGATAAATCTTCCATGAATTGTTGGCCACCACTTTTACCTTCGCGCTTGCCATCTTTCCAAACACTAGCGCAAGCAGTGCAAACCAAAAGACAGTGTTTTGTGCGTACAACCGTGTTTCGTTTAGTTCCATTCATCATCCGTACCTCGCAGATGCGTTCAAAAGTGAGTTAGATATCGGCGGGCATTCTGACTTGAGAGGTAAAGGACTGAAGTCCTTACTACAAACCTCATTACAGTTGCGGGACAGCGCCGGACTTGCACCGAACTTTCCCCGTTTCCTCTGGCGGCTGCTCCCCGCTAGAACCGATCGCGAATTCAAATCCTATCACACTTGCCGCCCTTTCCCAAAAAAGTTATCTTGGTAACAGCAAGTTTTAATATCTAACCACATAAATTAACCCCGTTCGTAGTAAGGACTTTAGTCCTCTGATATTTCTGCGGACTGAAGTCCTCACTACAAACCTTATGAACAAAGCTTTTCCCGACTTTTCCACCCATGGCTATCAAGTAACCCGCGAACTCGGATACAACAGTTTGGGCGGCCGCGTTACCTATCTCGCCACAAAAATTAACACAACAAACTTCGTTGTAATTAAGCAATTTCAATTCGCCCAATTAGGTGCTAGCTGGACAGAATACGAAGCTTACGAACAGGAAATCAAAGTTCTCGAAAGTTTGGATTTCCCTGGAATTCCCCGCTATCTCGATGCTTTCGGGACTGACAGCGGATTTTGCATGGTGCAGGAATACAAAAATGCCGAAAGTGCGATCGCCCGTAATTTCTCGCCGCCGGATATTAAACAAATTGCGATCGCCACTTTAGAAATTTTAGCTTACCTGCAATCCCAAAAACCGCCCGTAATCCACCGCGACATCAAACCGGAAAACTTGTTAATCGATGACGAGTTAAATGTTTACCTAGTAGACTTCGGTTTTGCGCGCTTGGGAGGCGGAAACATCGCCGCCAGCAGCGTTGTCAAAGGCACAATGGGATTCATGCCACCGGAGCAAATGTTTAACCGGCAATTAACAGAAGCATCCGACTTGTACGGCTTGGGCGCGACGCTAATTTGTTTGTTGACTGGTACAAAATCTGTGGATGTCGGCAACTTGATCGACGATAATTATAGCATTCATTTTCGGCATTTAGTCCCGCCCTTGCAGCAGGGTTGGATGAACTGGCTGGAAACAATGGTAGCGCCGAGAATTCAAGATAGATACAAGTCGGCGGCTGATGCTTTGACGGCTTTGAGGTCTCTTGATGCCAGCAGTTTGCCGAAAGTGAGGCTTGAGCGCGATCGGCTAAATAGTATTGCTACAGACTATAGAGAAATATTAACACAATCCCTCGCAATCAGCAACCCAATTCCAGATACAATACTTTGCGGCAGATGGGAAGTCGCACCGCATCCGAGTGACCCGCCCCACACACCTTATGACCACCCTTGGATCTCCTTTGAACCACAGAATTTTGAAAGCAATGAGGTTGACTGCAAAATCATAATTGATACTGGTAAATTATTAGCTGATACAACTTACAATCGTCAGCTTGTATTGCACGCAAATTCTGAGCCGGATACTTATACAATTGAATTGCAAGTCACAACTTCTCCCCTACCCATACCCAAAAAAACTACTTTCTTGTATAAGGGAAGACTGAATTTTATGTGCTGCTTTGTTGTGGCTGGTTTTCTGTTGAACCTGATTGCATATCTCAATTTAACTGGCTACAACTATTTAACTACTAGCGGTATTTTTTCCAGTGCCTTATATGGATTTGCTCTGGCTGAAATCACAATCACGGCAAAATTAAATCGACTTAAGTCTAATTGGTTTGGATCGTTATATGGTTGGTTAATTGGATTGATATTATATATTGTGACCGTCGTTATTTTAGTTTTTTTTAATTTAATAAGCGGTGACGCTAATACAATTCATCAATTATTTAGTGCGTTTGCTGTGATAACGATAGCTCCAGTCTTAACTTTAATTGGACATTTATTGGGTAAAATAAATAGACCTGTAAGTATTTTATTCCGTTTTTTATTGTTATCTGCATTAGGTTGTGTATCGTATAGTTTTATGGAACTAATCTGGGATGAAAGTGGTCTAAAAATCCTAGGTTTTATTTTGATTGCTCCTATTTTTTACACAACAGCTAATTCGATGGTTTACAATCTAATTTCCGAGCTAACGATCCAAAAATTTATTAAGGTAGATGCTGTCAATATAGCCTTTCTCACTGCCGGATTTTGTACTAGCTTAGGAGTAGTATTGCGAGTATTTGTAAATCTTTTTACTCAAATAGAATGGGTTGAACCAATGGAAATGTGGGCAGTCGGAGGAGTGACTATCGCCTTTCTATCAGTTACTGCTATTCCATTACTTGAACTCATTGTTTTTCGACCAAAAAGAATCCTTGCCAACTATCGCAAATCAGAACCAAATTTAATTAAACCTTAACCAACTGTTCGGCGATATTCTACTGTTTTTAATGAATGAAATTCTTACTACTAAACCTATGAATGATTTTCCTGATTTTTCTAACTACGGCTATCAAATAACTCGCGAACTCGGACACAACCGGGCGGGCGGTAGAGTTACTTATCTCGCTACCGAAATTAATACCAAACGTTCCGTCGCCGTCAAACAATTTCAATTTGCCCAAACAGGCGCTAATTGGGCGGAATATCAAGCTTATGAAAAAGAAATTCAGATTTTGCGCGCACTCGATAACCCCAACATTCCCCGTTATTTAGATTCCTTCCAAACTGCATCGGGTTTCTGCATGGTACAGGAATACAAAGATGCCAATTCCCTCGCAACTTCGCCGCAGCAAACACCGCAAAAAACTAAGCAAATTGCTATTTCTGTGTTAGAAATACTCAAATACTTGCAAAATCGGGTGCCGCCAGTTATCCACAGAGATTTAAAGCCGGAAAATATCTTGGTGGACGATCGCCTAAATGTCAGCCTTGTCGATTTTGGATTTGCTAGAATCGGGGGGGGAGAAGTGGCCGCCAGCAGCGTTGTCAAAGGCACTTTGGGCTTTATGCCGCCAGAACAAATGTTCAACCGCCAGCTAACAGTCGCATCCGATTTATACAGCCTCGGCGCGACGCTAATTTGCTTGCTAATCGGCATCAATTCTACCGAAATTGGCAGCTTGATGGACGATACCGGGCGGATTAATTTTAAACATCGCTTGCCGCAGCTAACTCCAGAGTTTCTTGACTGGCTGCAAAAAATGGTGGAACCTAATTTCAAACACCGCTATCCTTCGGCGGATGCTGCCCTCAATGCTTTGATTCCCCTAGAGGTAGTTCAGCAGCGTAACAAGTCAAAACTCGCACTGATATCAGTCGGATTATTAACAGCAATTGCTGCTATTTTTATTCCTTTACTCTGGAAATTTCCCGAACCTCAAACAGCAGCCAATCTCAAACGAATAATCAACGCAGTAAAGTTAAATCCTCAGACTCAAGTGATGTTAACTGACGAATTAGAATCGAAAAAAACTAGAGATGTTTGGTCTTTGAAACAAAAAAAGAAAGTCTACTTTAGTGTAAGTGCTACTAACTTGCCAGAAGGAAAATATAGAAGTTATTGTAAGGTTGTCAACCCTGAAGGACTATTCGCAGCCCAGAGTCAATCTTATTTAAAAACGACGGGCGATCGATTAAATACTTGGTGCTGGTACAATTTTAAACAAGATGACAAACCTGGCAATTGGCAGTTTCAATTTTACTTAGACGGTCAAAAAGTGACGCAAAATAGTTTCAAGGTCTTACCTTAACGTTCCGGGCTGGAAGTTAACCGGGCAGTAACCTTGTTCCGGGCTGGCAGTGAATTTCTTTGCCGTCAAAAGTTGGCGGACTCCAAGTTTCTGCAGAACTTGCGTTCTCCCGATCGCTCTCGCATATAGCACTAATAGTTTTTATTAGATTGCTACCCTTTTGTTTGTAAGCAAATACTGCGCCAGTGTAGGATCTCTCGGGGTTCCTATCAGTAGGTTTGGCGCTCGCGATCGCGCTTTCAAATTGTGCTGGTTCGCGGTGATTGTGCCTAGTTTGAACCGGACCCATTGATGAGACGATCGTGTAATTATAGTTCTTGGTCTGTTCTTTAAGTCCCAGACCCAATTTTGCAATGGAATCGCTAAATTGACCGTACTCTGCATAGTAAGCTTGCTGCCCTCTATTGATGCTTGTAATATACTGTCTGCCTTCTAAAAATGTCTTACCCCTTGGCGGGGACGAGGGCAGGGCGATCGTATTGAGTTTGAAATCGTAACATGACGCCATGATGCCAGCCACAAGCGCGCTGTAAATTGCAATCCTCGGCAGCAAACTGGATACTGACAATCTCGATTTTTTACTGGCTTTAACTACATTGACTGACATTTTTTTAACTGTCATAAAGTAAATTTGCCAAGCTTGTAGGGTGCGCCACAAGCACCCTACAAACTATAAATTATGCAGTTTCGTGCTGTTGCCGCCATGCGGGATGCCACAGCAACTCGGCAGTCGATCGCTTCTCGACCATTTCCTTCGTAATCGTACACTGAGCCACATCCTTGCGAGAAGGCAACTCGTACATCACATCCAGCATCAACTCCTCCAAAATGCTGCGGAGAGCTCTCGCGCCGGTTTTGCGACGGTAGGCCTCCTGGGCGATCGCCCGCAGCGCATCCGGCTCAAATTCCAACTCCACGCTATCCATCTTCAACAGCTTCTGATACTGCTTCACCAGCGCATTCCGGGGCTCAGTCAAAATCTGCATCAAAGCCGCCTCATCCAGCGGCGAAATCACCGTCACCACCGGAATCCGCCCGACAAACTCAGGAATCAAACCAAACTTAACCAAATCATCCGGCTGTACCTGCTGCAAAATATCAGCCGCCCGCTTATCCTTTGCCGGCAAAGTCGAGTTGCTGTCGCTTTCTGTTGGCTGAATAAAGCCCAAAGATTTTTTACCCAAACGCTGTTCTACTATTTTTTCTAAACCGACAAAAGCACCGCCACAAATAAATAGAATCTTGCTCGTGTCAACTTGAATAAAATCTTGGTAAGGATGTTTGCGACCGCCTTGCGGAGGCACATTAACCACCGTTCCTTCCAACATTTTTAGTAGCGCTTGCTGCACTCCTTCTCCCGATACATCCCGCGTGATCGAAGTGTTTTCGCTTTTGCGAGCAATCTTGTCAATTTCATCAATATAAATAATCCCGCGCTGTGCAGATTCCACATCAAAATCTGACATTTGCAACAGCCGCAGCAAAATATTTTCTACATCGTCGCCGACATATCCAGCTTCTGTCAGCGTCGTCGCGTCAGCTACCGCAAAGGGAACTTCGAGCATTTGTGCCAAACTTTGCGCTAACAAGGTTTTGCCGCAACCTGTCGGCCCGACTAGCATGATGTTGGATTTTTGCAGTTCGACATCGCTGTCGGGGGAAGACTTGCCGCTGTCTTTGGCTTGGTCTACGCTCAAGCGCTTGTAATGATTGTAAACTGCTACAGAAAGGACTTTTTTGGCTGAGTGCTGGCCGATGACGTGGTTGTCTAAATGCTGTTTAATTTCTGTGGGTTTGGGAATTTGAGCTAGAACAATTTTCGATTTGCTCGATCGACTCGCGCGTTTCGTTCCTTGTCCCTGAGACTCTCGCACCTCTGACTGGGGAATCTGTTGACCAATTGTTTTGCTGGAGTCAAAAAACTCCTCTTCTAAAATTTCATTACACAATTCCACGCATTCATCGCAAATGTAGACGCCGGGCCCAGCTATTAACTTGCGGACGTACTCCTGCGACTTACCGCAAAAGGAGCATCTGAGATGGGAGTCATATTTTGACATATTTAGCCTCTTACTTTACGGTTGCGGTTGTTTGTTTTGACTGGGGAAGTTGCAGCGGGTTCGATCGAGTACTCAGCCCTAGAAAGGTTTCCCGATCTGACACCAAAACCAGTCAAGCTTCGCGGACTCTATTTCTAAGTTAACAGTTAGCAAAAACATGGACAAATATCCTGTCATGCTTTTTTAAATTCATTCGGTGTTATCCGAATCGGGCGAACTGCACACCCACTATCCCTATACACAAGTGCTGTTGGGAATACTTTCCTGAGTATGTTATAAGAACCATTTACGTCAGCATTGATTATTGTTCCGTCTGCTGACTTGTAGAGTCCTCTCTTTATCCTACGTCCACTGAACTTGAGTGCTGAGTCCTTCTTTCCATAAGTTGGGATTGGGTCATTATCTAAGAAACTTGATTTGCTAGTGTAGCTTTCTTCGGTGAGAATTACTTTAATTCCAACTAACTCAGCTTTGTAAGTCAGCATCTCCACAAACTTTGCATGAGGAATAGAAACAAATTGTTGATTGTTTCTTCTTCCCAGACTCGACTCCTGCTTCCATAAATCATTCTTACCGATAACCAGCGTTCCTATTTCATTCGGGAGCAGATAATTAATGATTAAGCGAGAAGCCTTATGCAAGTAACCATCAACTTGATTGTTTCTCTTAGCGGATAATTGCTGAATTCGCTTTGATGTTTGAGCTTTACCTTTGAGCAGAGATTGCAGCTTAGCTTTCTGCTTGTTGTAGTGCTGGTTGAGTGCTTTGAGTGGCTTGCCGTTAATCAATAAAGGATTAAACCCTTTCTGATTTGAAGTTACTGCCGCTAAGTTACTGACTCCAATATCAATTGCTGCAATATGCTGGAAGTTTAACTGGTTAAGCTTTGATGCTATTTCATAGACTACCTCGATGACATACTGACCTGATTGCGGGATGATTCTAATCTGTTGAACATTTTGACATTTAGTGGGAAATTCAATGCTTGTCTTGGAAAGCTTTACTAATCCCTTGACTAATGCAGGCTTGCTAATCGCTCCTTTCTCATAGACAACGCAGAAACGTCCTTTGAGCTTATCTTTGTACTTCGGCAATTTAGGTTTGCCCAAAAACTTGCCTGGATTTTGTTTCCATTCCTTCATAGCCTCAAAAAATGACTTCCAGTTTCGATGCAGACTAATCAGGACTTGATTGCTGACTTTGGCAGGAAGCGCCTTGTAGGATTCATGAGATTTAACTTCATGATAGATTTGGCAATTATCAAGATAAGTATTCTCTAAAACAAAAGACTGCCTCACTAAGTAATTACAATAGTTGTAGAGATTTTTGGAACGCCATGCTAAATCGTCGCACTCCTTAGAGAAACTGTGACTTTTATCAATAATGTGACGCTCTACCAATCTCATTCTTCTTCTCCTTTGCTAGCTGAACTCGACTGCAACTCTAAAATTCACTTCTCGGTTTTCCTTGCCGATCGCCCTCGCTCTGACCAGATTTCCACCATCTGCGAGCAGTATTATAGGAAACTCCTGCTTTCTTGGCATAGTCCGACCGCTTCATACCCCTATATTACCTTAGTCCTTGGGAATAATAAAAAATTCTGACGAAGGCAAGGCCTTCTACATAAGTCCCGAAAGCAAGCCTTCTGCCGAAACCAAACTGGCTTACCATTTTTTGTATTCCAAAAATTTTCCCGACATAATTATTTTCACTCGATCGCCTTTTGGGTCTATTTCTTTCTCGACATCCAAACTAAAGTCGATCGCGCTCATAATCCCGTCACCAAATTTTTCGTGGATCACTGCTTTGAGCGGCATCCCGTACACCTGCATAATTTCATAGAAGCGATAAATCAACGGGTCAACCGGAACTGCTGCATCCAAAGAACCTTTTAACGGAGGTTCGCACAGCACCGCAGCCGTCTCGCCATCCAATCCCAAAGCCGAGACAATTTTTTCGGCTTCATCCAACGATGCGGTAGCTTGACGGTAAAAAACCGCCGCAATCCAAACTTCGTCGCGACCCAAAACTTTTTCCAACTCGGCAAAACTAATTCCCTTAGCTTTTTTAGCAGCCAAAAGCTTTTCTGTAATTTCTGAAGTTGCCATTAAATATTCTCCAACTCACTGCTGTACCAGATATGAAATATCTCTCACATTTTGGTGATTTTGTCAATGGCAACTCGATCGAAAAAACAGAAGCGATCGATCGCAGAGCTTCAGCAAAACCAGGTCTCATCAACCTTGACAAGCGAATTTCGACCTGTGGTACCCGCCACGTGATTTATCCGTGGAATCAATCCCAAATCGAAAATCGAAAATCCTCTCTTCCCCCGAATTTATCAACTTATACAAGTTTTGCATAGTAGTATAGAAGATTTGAGATTGGGAATAATTGATGACTACCAGGGTTTAGAGCTGGTCTACAGTTGGATGATTTATTTCAAATTGCCTCGCAACAGATCAATCCCCAAAAACACTCCTAACTGCCCTCTGACAATGATACAGTTGGCAGTATATCCAGTGCAAGTTACACAAACAAAGGCAAACGGCCCAGTTTGGATCGTGCCAGCGTGCCCCCCGCCCAAACACGGATAGAATTCCCCGACAGGAGTCGCCAGTCGCCCCAAATTTTAGAATCAGGTTCCTCTGCTCCCAGATTCATCTGTGGAGTATTGACACTCCCCGGCGTGAACGCACGGGGATTCTTGGATCAATCAGTCAACTTGCTCGTTGATGCCACCACCAACGAGTAGAGGTCGGTCTGTCCCCAAGCGTTAATTCCGGTGTGCCCCACCGTATTTAAAATAATTCCTGATTGCTTTAATCCCTTCGCTAGGATATTCAAAGCTGCATTATGGTCGCGGTCTAACACCGTGCCACACAGGCAAATATGAGTTCTGACGGATAGCGACTTCTGGACACGATTTCCACAACTTGAGCAATCTTGGGAAGTGTACCCAGGTGCTACAGCAACTACTGTTTTACCATACACTTTTCCAAAGTATTGCAAATAATGATCAAGTCTGTGACCACGCTGCATCGCTAATTCCCAACGCAAGTTTATGGTTTTTCACCATATTTCTCACCTGAAGGTCTTCGTAAGCTACGAAATCGCTAGATTTCACCACGTACAACGCCGTCTTAATGGCGAAGTCTTTGCGCTGCCTACTAACTTTCAAGTGTTTTCTACCTAGCTTATTGATTGCTTTCTTTCGATTACCAGAACCTTTCTTTTTCCGTGAAACTCGTTTCTGCAACCGCTTTAAAGCTTTTTCACTTTTACGAAGATGCCGAGGATTTGTCATGGTCTCCCCACTACTATCGGTATAGAAATGGTTTAATCCCACATCTATCCCAATAGCTTTACCAGTCGGAATCACTGATTCTGTCCGCTCTACATTTATACAAAACTGAGTGTAGTAACCATCGGCACGACGAATTACCCTAACTCGTTTGATTTCCTTGGGTGAGTAGAAATGCAAGTCTCGACTACCGAGCAACCTGAATGTTCCCGCAGCAAAACCGTCCGTAAAAGTCAGACATCTTTTATCGGTAGAAAGCTTCCAACCTGATGTCTTATACTCTACGGAACGAGTGTGCTTTTTGAATTGCGGATATCCCTTTTTTCCTGGCTTCTTAGCTTTACAATTAGAGAAGAAACGTTGAATAGCAAAAATGGCACGTTGGGCCATCGCTTGACGCGCCATTGAGTTAAGTTTTCCTGCCCATTCAAACTCTTTCGCCATGATGGCGCATTGTTTGTAGAGGTCAAGTAGTTTGACTCCCTGATTGTCGATCCAATATCTAAGAGCTTTGTTTCGGACAAACTGAGCTGTGCGGATCATCTCGTCGATGACTCGGTATTGCTGTGGGTTGCCTTTCAACCTAAACTCTAGTACAATCATGGAACTATTTTATCATGTTTATAAACTATTGTGAGTATAAATAAACTGATTTATGAATCTTTACACCCGCAATTAAAGCCGTCCTATAAGGACGGGGCTTTAGACCCAATCTTTTGGTAAATCTCTCATTCTTCAATTTTTAAATCTAACATAGACTGACTCTCCATCCTCGCTCCCGCAGCCAAAGCCCCTTTACCGTTCATAACCGACAAGTGACAAAAGTATGGATATTGAGACCAAAGATTACAGCATTGAGTACGATCGCGCTACCCAAACAGTTACCTGCTGCGGCTCGTTTCGCATCAGCCAGATGGAAGAATACGCGCCGATCGTCGATCTGCTCAACGAAGTGACGGACTCCTCGCCTAATATGATTACTCTAGACTTGCGAAAACTAGAATTTTTAAATAGTTCAGGAATTAACATTATATCAAAATTTGTGATCAAAGTGCGCCAGCTAAAAAATATTCAAATCAGCATACAAGGCTCAAAACAGATACCATGGCAGGGAAAATCGCTCAAGAACTTGCAGCGGCTGATGCCTTCCTTACACTTAGAATTGGATTATTGACACTCCCCGGCCGTACCGCGGGATTCTTTAATCTACGATGTAGCTTGCTCGAGCAGGATTTCTCCAACAAGAGTAGAGGCTTCATCTCCTAAAGCGTTGCTTGCATCAAGTGCAAAGGTTCCGGTATGCCCTACCGTACCTAATCCTCGACTCAGGATGATTCTAGCTGCGTTTTCGTCTCTATCCATTACACAACCGCACTTACAGACGTGCGTCCTAGTAGATAGCGTTTTCTTCACAATTACACCGCAAAGGGAGCATTCTTGGCTGGTATATTGCGGACTTACCGCCACCGTTACCCTCTCAAATACTTTGCCAAAGTATTCAAGCCAGACACGAAATTGATACCAAGATGCGTCGTTAATAGACTTAGCCAGACAGTGATTCTTCACCATGTTTTTGATTCTCAAATCTGCCTTCGGCACGGCGAAGCGCCTACGTAAGCTATCAAGTCGTTGGACTGAACTACGCACCGCGCTAACTTTACAGCGTGGTCTTTACGTTGCCTACTTATTTTGAGGTGTCGCTTACCTAGAATCTGTCTAGCCTTGCCTCTATTTTTTGAATTTTTTGCCTTTCTAGAGACACGTCGCCCTGAACGTTTAAGAACTTTTTCACTCCGGAGGAGGAACTTAGGATTTCCAACCATCAATCCGTTAGAGTCGGTGTAGTATTCCTTTAAACCAACGTCTAGACCTATGGTATTTCCGGTTGGTTTTGTATTCTCCGTTCGGTTAAAATCAATACAGAACTGAACGTATATACCATCCGCCCTTTTTACCAATCTCACCCGTTTAATCTGGCTAATTTGATAGAAGTTTAGATCCCGCGTCCCTTTCAGTTTTAACCTTCCAATTCCTTTTTTGTCACTAAAAGTTATGGATTTTCTGTCCGAAGCAAGTTGCCAACCAGATGTCTTGTATTCAACAGAACGACAATCTTTCTGAAATTGTGGAAACCCTTTTTTACCCGTAACTTTCCGTTTACAGTTATCGTAGAATCGGGAGATAGAAGACCATGCTCTCTCTGCGCTAGCTTGTCTAGCCATTGAGTTGAGTTCTGAAGCAAATGGGAATTCTTTAGCCAGTACAGCGCAGTATTTTTGTAGATCGTTCTGACCAACCTTTTGATTATCCATCCAATAGCGTATACAACTATTGCGAATGAATTTGGCAGTACGAATTGCTTCATCTACTGCCGCGAACTGACTGGATTTCCCATATGTTTTGAACTCAAAAACTAGCATTGTCTTACCTCCTATCTTATATTACACTTGCCTATATCAATACCCCGGACTGTTTTTTGAGCAGCGACCCAAAGCCTCATTCTACCGTTAATATTTCACAGATACTGGAACCCAGAACCCGCATTCTACCGTTGGTCATTGAAAACTGTCCGGACTATTGCTATATAAGATTTTCCGCAAGTTCACAAAACTTTGTAAAGCCGTCAAGCTTATGACGGGGCTTTAAACCCAGATTTTCGGTAAATCGCACAAGGTAAAGGTGTTCACCTATCCCGCCTTGGGGAACCAGGATGAGAGCACCTGAAGTTAATGCGAATAAGTCATAGTTAAGTTAGCACCAAACTGTAAAAAACTTCCCTCTCAGACTAAAAATTACCAATTTTCAATTGCTATGCAGGAAGAACCATCGAGAGAACAGCTACTTTTGGACGTTCAGCGACTGAGTGCGGAACTAGAAAACTTGAAACGCGAAAAGTCCGATCTAGAAATCTTGCTGGAGACTACCACCCAACATTCGGATACGATGGAAGCTCACTTGCTCTCTCAAGCTCAGTTGGCCGTGCGCGAAAGCGAACAGCAGTTTCGGGCGATCGCCTCGGCAACTCCCGTTCCGGTATTGGTTTCTCGTCTCTCGGACGGCTTAATTTTGTATGCAAACGCTCAATTGGCTTCTCTGCTAAACATACCCCTAGAAGAATTGATCGGCTGCTGTACCCCAGACTTTTACCTCAACCCCGCCGATCGCCCAAAGGTACTCGAAGCCCTCGCCCAAGACGGATACCTGCAAAACTACGAACTCCACTGCAAAAAATCAGACGGAACCCCTTTCTGGGCAATTCTCTCGGTTCAGTCCCTCCAGTTTAAGAGTCAGCCGACGGCATTGTGCGCCTTGTACGATCTCACTCAGCGCAAGCAAGCAGAAAACATTCTCCAAGAGAGCGAAAAGCGGCTCCGGCGGCAGAGTCTGGCCCTGTTGCAGCTAGGGCGGCAGAGGACTCTCAACAGCGGTGCGCTGACTGTGGGAATTCGCGAAATTACTGAGGCTGCTGCGCGCACTTTGGAGGTGGAAAAAGTCAGCGTCTGGCTTTACAACCACGACAGATTGGGAACTGGCTACCCGATCGATCCTCAGCTAAATTTTACCCACAGAGCGATCGCCCGCAACCAAAAAGAATCTCTCGATACAGAGGCGGCCCCCCGAAACGATAACGAGTCAGTCAATCATTCTCAATTTAAAATCCCCAACCTCAAATTAGTTTGTCTCGACTTGTACGATCGCACTCACGAGCATCATTTGAGCCGCCAGTGCATATCAGCAAGCGATTTAAAATTTTCAATTTTAGATATAGAAAACGACGCGCCGGGCGAAAATCTAGCTGAAGACAATGGTTTAGAACCGGCGCCGCACACTCAAAACTCGATCGAAACAAACTTGTGCCACTTATCATCGATCGCCGAACATTCCGGTGTGCTGCCGAATAAGAGCAAGCCAAATTCATCGATCTTAAATGTAGCAATTAGGCTCGGCGGCCAGATCGTGGGCATCCTCTCTCTAGAACATATCGGCGCGCCCCGCCAGTGGGCTCTGGAGGAGCGCACCTTCGCCGATTCTTTAGCAAATTTAGTCGCGCTGGCGATCGAAGGATTTGAACGCCAGCGAGCTCAGGAAGCACTCTCCAAAGCCAAAGCGCAGCTAGAAATGACCGTCGATCAGCGCACCGCTCAAATCACCGCCACCAATCAACTGCTCCGCAGCGAAATTGCCGATCGTAAAAGAGCCGAAATCGCCTTGCAAGAAGCCTTACACAAAGCAGAAGCAGCTTCCAGAGCTAAAAGCACTTTTTTAGCCAATATGAGCCACGAACTGCGAACGCCGCTCAACGCCATTATCGGTTACAGCGAAATGCTAGAAGAAGAAGCACTGGACTCCGGACTCGATGACTTCATCCCCGATACCCAAAAAATTCGTAACGCCGGCAAACACTTGCTGACTTTAATTAACGATATTCTCGACCTTTCTAAGATAGAAGCCGGTCGGATGGAGGTTTACTTAGAAGAATTTGACCTCGGCAATTTAATAGAAGAAGTTGTTGCAACTTTGCACCCTTTAGTTGAAAAAAATCACAATCAATTAGAAGTTTCTTGCTCTCCAAATTTGGGAGTAATGTATGCAGATTTAACTAAAGTCAGGCAAATTTTGTTTAATTTGCTCTCAAATGCCCTCAAGTTTACCGAAGGTGGAACGGTGCTGCTGGGCGCCACTCGCGAGCCAGCAGGCGATAGCGATTGGGTTTATTTGCAGGTATCTGATACGGGGATTGGAATGTCTGAACAACAGCAGCAGGGTTTGTTTCAACCTTTTATGCAAGGGGATGCTTCGACTACTCGCAAGTACGGAGGCACTGGTTTGGGATTGGCGATTAGCCGCTTGTTTTGCCAGATGATGGGCGGCGATATCACTCTTGAGAGTCAGTTAGGTGTTGGCTCTACTTTTATTGTTCAATTAAAGGTCAAAGTTGATAGTTGACAGTTGACAGTTGACAGTTGACAGTTGTCAGTTGACAGTTGACAGTTGACAGTTGTCAGTTGACAGTTGACAGTTGACAGTTGACAGTTGACAGTTGACAGTTGACAGTTGTCATTGGTCATAAGGAAGAAGAAAGAAGAAAGAAGGAAGGGAGAAGGGAGAAGGGAGAAGGGAGAAGGAAGAAGGCAACGAGCACGCGATGGAGAGCATCTCAGTTTTGCATTATTTATAGTGCGAGCGTCCCCGCTCGCGTGCGTGTATAAGCTTTGCTGTGCGGGGACAGCACGAAAGATAAAAAATGTTTCTTGCAAAACTGAGATGCTCCCCATGCGATGGGGATTTAACAGATTTAACGGATGGGTAAAAGATGCAATAATTCGCCATTACTAACAACCAATAACCAACAACCAATAACCAACAACCAATAACCAACAACCAATAACCAACAACCAATAACCAATAACCAACAACCAATAACCAATAACCAATAACCAACAACCAATAACCAACAACCAATAACCAACAACCAATAACCAATAACCAATAACCAATAACCAATTCCCTGTTAATTGTGATACCGATCGCGATCGACCTCTGTTGCCGATCACACAGTCGCATTTTTTCCCAGCCTAGAATACTTTTATTATCCCAAACTTGTGCCACAACCAGAATATAGCGCCTTCCTGCATTTAAAATCCGCACCTCAACCTGCCACAGGGGGGGGGTGGGGGTATTGCTTATACAAAGGCAATTTGGTAAAAGTAATGCTATCGTCGCTAACCAGTAGAAGGCAAAAGTTAACAGGAAATCAGGAATTATCAAAGGCATAAGAACCCAGAAACACAATTCGGCTTTTTGCCTTCTCCCTTGAACCTTCAAACTGCGGCCTCTACTGCCGAGATAGCAATGCCACCGACAGCAGTGCACAAGTTCTCAAAATTAAAGGAGTGCATCGAGATGATTAAACCTTGCAGTCAACCGCTAAAAATAAATCCTTTCACTTCTTATCGCGATCCCACTACAGGCAAATGGACTGTAGTTCCAGCAGTTCAGAATGTTTGCGAAACAGACTCTAGTTTGAAACCCAAAGCCGAAAGCGAACAGGAAAGTAAAGTAGAAACAAGTGTTTCTGCTGTGCCTGCTATCTCGCTGCCGAAAAAACGCTTTTCCTTCTCCTTGCTTGGGCTTAAAAACCTTGCTAAAAAATCTTCTGTCACTGTCAGTAGCTAGCCATCGCCGGGGCATAATCTAGTTTCTACGGTTACGCCCGGGCGATCGCCAAACATAAAAAAAACAAGCTGTTCCATAGCATAAATTGCCAAAAAGCGATATACTGGCAGCAAACTTTCTCCTCACAATATCCGTGAAGTATTTGCTCGATCGCTTCGTCCACTTTGTATGGACAGACCGACCAATTCGCCAGCGGGGAACAGTCATCGTTGCTATCCCCGTGATTTGTCTGTTTGCTTCGCTGATCGCAATTGCAGGACTCCGGGATAGTGCAATACAGATAAGAAAGCGAGCAGATACTCATAAGGAAATACTTCACGGAACCAACCGCTTGTTAACCACTGTGGTGGATGCGGAAACGGGCATTCGGGGTTACGGGTTGACGAAGCGCCGCGATTTTCTAGCACCATATTTAGAAGCAAAGAAGAGTTTGCCTCCGCTGCTGGCTCAACTCGAAATTGCGGTGGCAGAAAATCAACTGCCAGATCAGGGATTTGCAGAAATTCAAAAAAGTACCGAACAGCAAATAATTTTATTGCAAAACACTCTGAATAAGCTCGATAGTGCGGCAACAAAAGTGCAGTCGCCGGAAATAATTCAGGTGTTAGCTCGAGATAAATTGAAGATGGATAAGCTGCGCGAAAAAATTGATGCGTTTGCTGATGCCAGCCAAGCCTACCAGAAGGCTTTAGAGGAACGAGTACGTGAATTGGTAGATTTAATTAATTTCCTGCAATTTGCTGGTTTGCTTGTCGGCTGTCTGGGTGGAGCAGCTTCCTGGTATTTATTTCATAGTTTAGACCAGGAATTGAGGAAGCGGCAAGCAGGCTTGCAAGAAAGTAAAACTCGCATTCAAGCTGTGGTAGACAATGCGGCTGATGGGATTATTACTTTAGATGAATCGGGCAATATTGAGTCTTTTAATGCGGCAGCAGAACGGATTTTTGGCGAAAAAGCCGATCGCACAATTGGCTCGAACCTGCGCCAACTGATAGCTCAACCGCAGCCAGACAGCAGCGCGGGAGATTATGCGATCGAATATTTTGTCTTAAATCCCGATGCTAAACTGAAGACTTACCAGCAAGAAACTGTCGGAATTCGCAGCGACGGCATCAAGTTTCCGATGGAGTTGGCCATCAGCGAAATGCGTCTGGCAAATCAATGCTTGTTTGTTGCGATTTGCCGCGATGTGGGAGGACGGAAACAAGCTGAGGAGACTCTCCGCAAGCAAGCGCAAATGCTGGATTTTGCGAACGATACGATCGCGGTACTCGACTTGAACGGGGTGATTTCTTATTGGAATTTGGGGGCGAAGTGGCTCTACGGGTGGCGGAATTCGCAAGCAATAGGAAAAAATATTCACGAGCTTTTGCATACAGAATGGAGGCAGCGTTTTGACGAAATTCAAAAAGTGTTTTTCGAGCGGGGATATTGGCAAGGGGAACTGGTGCGTACCAAGGAAGACGGCACAAAAATTACGGTGGCGAGTCGGTGGACTTTGCAGCGCGACGATCGAGATCGACCCCAGGCTATTTTGGAAATTAGCAACGATATTAGCGATCGCAAGCGCTCAGAAAGAGCTTTAGCCGAAAGCGCGCAGCGGTTTCGCGATACTTTTGAACAAGCCGCAGTCGGCATGGCTCAAGCGAGTGTGGATGGCAAGTTGCTGTTAGTTAATCAAAAACTTTGCGAAATTGTCGGCTACAGCCGTCAAGAATTGATGGCTAAAAATTTTCAGGATATTACTTTTGGAGAAGATTTAGGAAACGAACTGGAATTATTGCGCCAATTATTAGCAGAAGAAATTGATAATTACTGTATAGAAAAGCGCTATGTCTGCAAAGACGGAGAGTTAGTGTGGGTCAACTTGACGGTTTCGCTGCTGCAAGAACAAAATGGCACTCAATTGCTGATGGGTGTGGTAGAAGATATTAGGGAACGCAAACAAGCTGAGGAATCGTTGCGGTTGCACGCTGAAGAATTGAGGTGGACTGCGAACTCGCTGGCTCAAACGACAAGTGTGTTGAGAAAGCGGAATCAAGAATTAGACCAGTTTGCTTATGTAGTTTCTCACGATTTGAAAGCGCCGCTTAGGGCGATCGCAAATCTCAGCAGTTGGATAGAAGAAGACCTCAGCGATTCGATGACAGAGGATACTCTGCACCAAATGAACCTGCTGCGCGGCAGAGCTCACCGTATGGAATCATTGATTGAGGGACTGCTGCAATATTCCCGCGTCGGACGCATTCAACTGGCTTCAGAAACTGTAAAAGTTGAGAAGTTATTAGCAGAAATTATTGATTCGTTGGCGCCGCCGTCAGGATTTGATGTAAAAGTTGAACCGGGAATGCCAACTTTTGTGACTGAAAGATTGCCGTTGCAGCAAGTTTTTTCTAATTTAATTAGCAACGCCATTAAACACAATAGAAATGAATCCGGCTACGTAAACATATCGTTTAAGGAGTTAGAGAATTTTTACGAGTTTGCTGTAGCTGATGACGGGCCGGGGATTGCTCCTCAATATCACGATAAAGTTTTTGTGATTTTTCAGACCTTGGAAGCTCGCGATAAAGTTGAAAATACTGGGATTGGTTTGTCGCTAGTGAAGAAGATTGTCGAATCTCAAGGCGGCACTATTTCTCTGGAATCTGCCGAAGGTGAGGGAGCAATTTTTCGGTTTACTTGGCCGAAGCAACCTATTAGCAAAGACGGAAAGTAAGAGAGGGGGAGAGGGGGAGAGGGGGAGAGGGGGAGAGGGGGAGTTTATCAAATCCGGTGACATCGGAATTATAACGGAGTGCGATCGATCCTCTCGCTCGCGCTCTGAGCAATCCGCACCGATCGTCCTGCTGGCAAATATTTAAGCAGGATCGCAGCGGATTTCGATGATAAATCCGTCGGGATCGTAAAAGTAAATGCCGCGTCCTGTAGCGCGCGTGACCGGGCCACTGTCGATCGCAATTTCATTAGACTTTAGCACTTCCAAAGCGCGATCGAACAAATCGCGATCGATGTCAAAGGCCAAGTGGTTAGCGCGAGTAAAAGCCTTTTGGGGATCTGGGTTTGGCGGTTCCAAATCTGGCTGCCAAAATAAGTCAATCACAGTCCCGTCTGGAGTGATGAAATTAGCGACTTTACCAGCAGCCACCATTTCGGTTAAACTTGCGGGAATTTCTGCACCTGTGAGTTCGTGTAAGCCGAGAATTGTACCGTAGAAGTGGCAGGAAGCTTTCATATCGCGCACGTTTAAAGCGATATGGTGAACCCGGCGCAAGTTCCCCGGCGCCAGGGCAATTTTGAGGGTGCTTTCGGTAGTTTGCATGGTTGTCAATTGCTACTATTAAAATTGGAGGCTGTTAAATTTCCTCAGAGTTCGATCGTTCGGACTTCAGTCCTCAGATTTCTATAGAACCCATTTGAGATCTATTTTGCGTAAATCTGAGAAACCGGGTTTCTCTCTATATTTCTCGTCACCCAACCCAAAAACTCGTAGAAACCCGGTTTCTCGACATTAGCGTAAATCTCAGAAACTGGTTTCTGTCTATATTTCTAGTCACCAAACCCAAAAACTCAAAGATGTCAAATGGGTTCTATAAGGACTGAAGTCCTCACTACGAACCCATTTAAAGTTTGATCGTGAGGACTTAATCTCAATTATTGTTACTTTTCTTTAGGGAACGATGCCATACCTACAAATAGCATGGCCAGCCCGCCTCCCAGAATCGCGAACGCCAGTAAACCTACGGCTAAATCTAATCCCGATGTATTTTCCATTAAATTAAAACGTTCTCCAATTAAATCCAATCACCGGTATTTGTTAATTGTTGATTGCTTCTCAACAATGAGGAAGAGAAGAAAAAACAAGCTAACTAACCGTAGGGTGCGTCATACCAATTTAATGTGAACTTGCACATATTCCGATCCCCCTAAATCCCCCTTAAGAAGGGGGACTTTGAGAAGATTCCAGTCCCCCCCTTATTAAGGGGGGTTAGGGGGGATCAGATTCGGGAGCAGCCTCATAAAAAATTGGTATCAGGGAGAAAATTGTTAGTCTGTATTCAAAACATTTAGCCCTGACGCACCCTACAATAACTAAACATCCATCCGTTACATCGGTAAAAAAATCCGTTGCCGAACTGCTTATTTTGCCAATTCTCGATCGATCGCAGCGATCAATTCCGGCGAATCTGGGCCCACGCTGCTGCGGAATCTGGCAACCACTTCACCCTGTTTGCTAACTAAGAATTTTTCAAAATTCCAGGAAACCTCACCTTTGGGATCGACTGCATTCGTAAGCTTAGCGTACAGCGGGTGCTGCTGGCTGCCTTTAGCGCTTACTTTGTCAAATAATTCAAAGCTGACACCGTATTTTGTAGTGCAGAAATTGACGATTTCTGCGTTGCTTCCGGGTTCTTGAGCTCCGAAGTCGTTGCAGGGAAATCCTAAAACGCGGAGTCCGGCGGCGCCGTACTTCTGGCTCAATTCTTCGAGTCCTTTGTATTGAGGTGTATAGCCGCATTTGGAAGCTACGTTAACTATCAAGAGTACCTGGCCAGTGTACTCTCCTAGCTGCTTGTCTGCGCCTGCGATCGTTTTTACATTAATGTCGGAGATGGTGCTGGGCATTTTCAAATATTTCTAAATTTGACTAGCACAATTTTACCGCAATTTGGTAAGATTTTGTCGATTTGCCGATCGCTCAAAATTAAAAAATCCAGACCAGGGGGGTTTGCAGAGTTCCGGCGGATATTAGAGTAGAGATATTTGTGAACCCGATGAAATTTTTCAATAGGTACGTAGTTGCGCTTCAGCGCTCTTGCATATATATAGCGGATCAAGCGAAAGATTCGCGGACGTTGTTGGGAAGAAAGCCCTATACGTTTAAGGGTTATGTAAGCTGTCAGTCATACCTCATCTTTTTGAGAAAGGCTATATATAAGACAATACCGTTTGCTTAAGACAATAGGTACGTAGTTGCGCTTGAGCGCTCTTTATATATAACATTTATAACGAAAGATGAGGTATGACTGTAAATGGAGTTTTTGATGCGACCCCGTTTACTACACGATAAGTATAAGAGGGCTTAAGCCCAACAACGTACCTCACTTATCTGAGTGGCTTTCCGTCATCCATTTTTGGTACGTATCCTCAAGTTGCTTGTCTTCCAAAACTATTTCTAGGCGGACTTTGACACAACCGTGGCGGGGTTGAGAGGCGATCGCATTTAAGATCTTGCTAGCTTTCTGCACAGACGTAAATTCTGCCTTAACTGTCGGTTCCTGGCGATCGCTCTTAATCTCTGCCAAATCTATACCGGTGATGTTTCCCTCGCCCAAATCTATCTCTGCCAAAACCTTCGGATCGTCGCCGACTTGTTCGACAATCAACTTTTCCCACTGGATCGGCACTTGTACCATCCGAGTCTCAATTTCTTTGCGGACTATGACTTCGCCGACTTTGCGCTTGCTGCGATTGATTACCAATCGTTCTTCTAGCAGGCGAATTACTTCTCGATCGACAATATCCAAGTTTTCGTCATCCTCATCGGTCTCTAAATGTTCATTTTGGCGATCGGCATCTGTTAGATTTGACATAACTGTTGAGGGATTAGTTGACTCGCTATTGCTCACTTCATCAAGCTGTTCTGAGGATTTTCCTAAATACTCATACTCTGCCGTTCCCACAATTCCGGGCAGCATATCGACTCGATCGGACTTAATACTTACAAACAGAGTTTTTTGATGATAATCTACTTTTTTGAGCAGCTTAATACTTAATAAAAAAATGCGGGGATTTTCGCGACCTAGCCCTGATACCACAAAGTTTAGCTGACCGTTAGGATCGAAATAGACATCTTTGATTTTGCCTACCAAGTGACCTTGGTTGTCTTTTACTGTAAAACTTTTTAGCTTAGTCCTGACTTTTTCCGGCACCCGGTTGAGACGGGTATTTGATTTGGCTGTGGCTACTTTTTCGGCTGATGCTTGACCGTTCATTTTTAAAACTTTCCTACTTAGGGATTTTTATTATGAATTGGGGCGAATTGTTCAACAGTTGACAGTTGACAGTTGACAGTTGACAGTTGACCGAAGGAAACCGACCTCTACCTAGAAGTCAGAGGATTGGAGTAATGAATAGTCTGATTTTAATTTCTCCCGAAAAAGCTTGGGGCTTTCAACCAATTCTTTCTGGTAAAGGCGGGGAAAGTGCATAAACTTTGGCCAAAACCGGCAAGTTTCGCACTCCACCCGCCGTTATATAGGAATACGCTTGGGTTAAAACTGTTGAGTCCTCGGAGATCCCCCTAAATCCCCCTTAAAAAGGGGGACTTGAAGAATACTCTTTTCCCCCCCTTCTTAAGGGGGAATCGGGCTTAACTGAAGCGTATTGCGTCATCTAGGAATTGCGCGATCGCCAAATTCAAACCTGTGCGGTGAGAGAATTATGTGATTAATGCGTAATTCCTATTCAAGACTTCCTGCGGTTGGTTTAGATAGTTTTATTATCTACAACCGGAGTTCCGTCAGTCTGAATGTCTAATTCTTCACGGCGCAAGGTTTCTTCCCCGTCAACCGTGCTGCGAACAACTTCTTTTCTGACGTTGACTTCTTCGCGCACGTAGGCTTCCTTGTGAATGTCGGCCGTTTCTTCGTAGACTTCGATGCGTGCAACTTCCCCTGATTGGAAGTCAGCCTCGCCGACTGAAACTACTCTACCAGCTTCTACTGGTGTGACTCGCTCGATTACGACTCGTTCTTTTTCAATGGGTACTGAAGCTCTTGCTGTTTCAGTTTCCACCCGCTTACCAACTGCTACTTCCCCTGTTTTGGCGCGGTTTTTGTTGGCAATCAAGCGTTCTTCATAAAGCTTGAGATTTTGGTGGTTCTGTTCGTTGGTTTCGTAGAGGGGGCGATCGATATCGTAGCTGTAGTTGCTGCGATCGTAGCTAGCAGGAGTTGCAGTGCTTGTCGCTGCTGTGCCTGGATTGCGGTAGACGCCTCTTACTTGTTCTTCGCGATCGTAATCTAGGGGTTCCATTTCATTGTAAGCCGGCAATTGTTCTGCTTGAGCTTTGCTGCGAAGGCCTGTGGCGTAGACGCGATGGGCTCCGTAGTCGAAGCGGGCCGAGCCGATCGGCAGCAATACTTTTTTACCAAAAATCCAAATACCGGTATCAACTACCAGATACCGAAAACGGCCAGTTTCATCAACCAATGCGTCATAAACGGTGCCTACTTTTTCGTCAGAGTCGCCGGCATAAACATCAAATCCTTTGATGTCGTCTCCAGCAAATATTTCTTCCTTATAATTAGGCTCAAAATCTGCAATTCTTTGAAGTGCCATGTGTTTTTTCCTCGTCGCTCTACTTAAATTAATAGTAGAAATTAATGGCTTAACTTCCCTCTCCCTAAAGTCTGAACTGCTCAATTTAGGGCGTTTAATACTATAGGAATACAGCGCGGTGTCGGTGCTAGCGCACTCAGCTATTCAATACCTGATTGAGTCACAATACGGTTCAGTTAGGGCTAGTGTCATTGCGAGGAACCAAATAAAAATTAGGTACGTAGTTGGGCTTTAGCCCTCTTTAGACGTATAGATAAAGAGGGCTAAAGCCCAACTACGTACCTGTAGTCTTAAATTCATTTTTCAGAAAATAAAACTCCCCTGGCTCATCTTGCAGGAGAGAGGCTTCAGGAAAGCTAGAAATTTTAAGTTTAGAGTGGATTTAGTTGAGCTCTGATAATTTCTATGCGTTTGCGGTTAACTCCTAAATCCGACTGTCCCAGACGCGAAGCCGATCGCACGTGAATCACCTTTGCCCCATCATCTACCAAAAATTCCACATCATCCACAAAGCCCATCAAAGCACTGGTGAACTCCGCATACAGGTAATTATCGGTTGCGGTGATAATTTTAGTTTTGGCCGAGGACTCGATCGCCCCTTTGAGCTTAGCCATAGCCTCAGCAGGCGACGAAGTGTAAGCCAAAGGCTCAATTTGGTGCTCGGCATCTTGACTGAAGCTGCTGACGCAGTTGGGGGAAGCAGGACACGCTGCCAGTTTTCCTGATACAATGCCGATATTAGTAGGTCTTTTTCCAGCAAACATGGTTTTTTCTCCGGGAATTAGGATAAAAGTTGCGATCGCCAGTACCGCTACAGCTACCAGCGATATTAAAACAACTAGGACTCTTTTCAATGCTGTCGGCGATTTTGTTTCAACTGTTTGCAAAGGATGAGTCCTCCAGAAAGTGCGATTTAGATCTAATTTTAATATTAATTGAAATTGACATCTCAAACCTAAATAGATTGAGTTTGTTCTTCGAGCAACCAGTAAGTCAGCATTGTTCCTTTACCTTTAACCGTGATAGGCCCCCGTTCTTCAAAAATAAACTGCTCTTTCAAACGCTCGTAAGTCTTCGCCGTCACTTGAATTTTACCCGGCAATCCGTTCGACTCCATCCGCGAAGCAACATTCACAGTATCTCCCCACAAATCATAGCTAAATTTGCTAATCCCAATAATGCCCGCCACCACCGAACCGCTGTGAATTCCGATCCGCAATTGAAAACCTTCTCCAATTTTGAGATTAAACTTTCTCAAAGCTACCTGCATATCCAAAGCTAAAAGTGCGATCGCCTCAGAGTGATCCGGGCGCGCCGTCGGCAAACCCCCAACCACCATGTAAGCATCCCCAATCGTCTTAATCTTTTCCAACCCGTGCAACTCAGACAACCGATCGAACTCCGAGAAAATTCCATTCAAAATTTCTACCAACTGCGTCGGACTTTTGTGAGCCGAAAACTCTGTAAAACCAACCAAATCAGCAAACAATACCGTCACCTCATCAAAATGATCCGCAATCAGCTTTTGCTCTTTTTGCAAGCGCTCAGCAATAGGTTTAGGCAAAATATTCAGCAGCAATTTCTCTGTTTGCTTTTGCTGCAATTTCAGCGCTGCTTCAGCTTGTTTCCGCTGAATCAGCGAACCGAGCTGCGTAGCAACCGCACTCACCAATTCCAGCAAACGCGGCTGAGATTCCAGAACTTTTTCGCGATAAAAAATCAAAATAGCTAACACTTGGTTGTCCGCCAAAATTGGCAAACCAAAAGCCGCTCTCAATCCCACATTTACCGCAATTTCCGATCGCAGAAACACTTGTTCCGGTGCAGTAGAAACATCCTCGATCCATTCGGACTGCTGCGACTGCCAAATCCTCCCTGGGAGTCCCGCACCAGGAGCAAAAGTTAGCTGCCAACTTGTCTGTCTGAATTGGGCAAAACTCAAATCGCTGACGTACCTGCCTCTAGCACATCTTAAAACGCCGTCACTGTTAGGAATCCAAGCTTCGCCCAGATTCCATTCAATAGTTTGACAAATTAAACCTAAAATCACATCTATAGCCGACTCAAAATCGTCAGATTTGCTAATAGCTTGAGTTGCCTCCAGCAGCAATCTTGTTTCCATTTCAACCTGACGGCGATCGGCAATTTCCTGGTGCAACTGGACATTTTGATCGGTCAATTTTTGATTTTTTTCTTGCAGTTGCATTTGCAAAGAACGCACGGTCAGTTGATTGCTCACTCGCGCCAATACTTCTTTAACCTGAAAAGGTTTTGTGATATAATCTGCTCCGCCTACTTCAAAAGCTTTTGCCTTATCTATTCCTTCTTCTAACGCGCTGATAAAAATGATGGGAATTTCGCTAAATTGCGGTTGTACTTTTAGTTTTTGACATAATTCATAACCGTTAATATCCGGCATCATAATATCCAGCAAAATCAAATCTGGGACGCTAGACTGAATTGCATCTATAGCCGAAAAACCATTAGTAACAGGTCTAACTTTATAGCCATTTTTTTGCAAGATTCTAATCAACAAACGCAGATTGTCTGGCGTATCGTCAACTACTAAAATATCTGCTTGATAGTTTTCAGTTTGTTCCGCCTTCATCTCCACGATCAGATTCCTCCGCCTCGGCAACTAAATTGAGAATTTTCTGGTAATCAAAATTACCGAGATGACCCTGGAGGATTTCGGCAAATTCAGGATGAGCATCCCTTATTTCCTCGATTGTTATCCCAATTAAGTCAAAATCAGCACTGCGGATTACCTGCCTCATGTGATCTATCCATTGTGCGGGAAGTATGGGTAAATAAGCAAGCGCATCATTAGACTGGGAGTCAGATAGATTGTGGCGATCGCCCGCTGACATCAAATCCGTTGAGTTAGAGTATAGATACTTCAACCCTAAATGTTTGTGAAGGGTATCAAAGATATCATTTTTGCGGAAGGGTTTGTTAATAAAATCGTCGCAGCCGACGAATAAAGCAAACGATCGCCTCCCTTCAATGGTACTAGCTGTCAAAGCAATAATCTTCGGAATCAGAGGTTCGACACCAGAGACGTTGATTTCCTCCCCCATTGCTTGCTTGGACTGTCTCTGCTGTATCCTGAGTCTAATTTCCATCGTCGCTTCGCAGCCATCCATCACCGGCATTTGCAAATCCATCAAGATTAAGTGCGGCTGCCAGTTTTCCCAGATTTCTACCGCTTCACGGCCGTTGCTAGCCTGTTTCACTGCAAAACCCAAGGGAGAAAGCATTTTAACTAAAAGTTGGCGGTTGTCTTTGCGATCGTCCACAACTAAAATCCGGTAGGATGGCCCATCTGGTTCCACTCCCATCACCAGGCTGCTGATTTCCGGGGTAGGAATCGAAGCGGCATCAACTGCATCAACTTCAATCTCAAATCTAAAAATCGTACCTCGATTTTGCTCGCTTTCCACAGTAATATTGCCGCCCATTAGCCGTACAAATTGGCTGCTGATCGTCAAGCCTAAACCCGTCCCTTTTTGAGCTTTTTGACCGGATTCTGTTTGCACGAAGGCTTGAAAAACCTTGCCCAATTCTTCGGGAGAAATGCCACTTCCTGTATCTTCTACTTCAAATTGCAGAAACAACGAACCAGACAAATCTAAATTATTCTCCGTCAAATTTTCACTCTCAGGCAGACTGTAACTTGTCGAACCATCTAAATTTGTAGGATTTTCACCGGCAATGACAATTTCGCCTTCTGAATCATTTCCTCTTGCTTCTTCTCTATTACTTCTATCTGTTACATCCATGACATCCCCTACATCTGTCCCTGCCGAACTGCCTTGCCTAAGAGACCTCACTCTTACAGATACCCCGCCAACTCTGGTAAATTTCATGGCATTACTGAGGAGATTGATTAGCACTTGGCGCAGTTTTACCTCATCAGTTCGCACGTACTGCGGAACATCTGTATTTCGCTGAAAAACTAACTGCAAACCTTGAGTTTTCGCTCGTAGTTGAAACATATCTTCCATTTCGTCAAGCAAGTCGTAGAGATTGAAGTTTGTCGGAAAAACAATCATCCGGCCCGCTTCGATTTTTGCCAAGTCTAAAGCTTGATTGATTAAAGTCAGCAAGTGTTCGCCGCTGCGGTGAATAACTTTGATATTGTCTCGGTCTTCTGCTGTTAGATTTGGGCTAGATTCGACGATTTGAGTAAAACCGAGTATGGCATTGAGGGGGGTACGCAACTCGTGGCTCATGTTGGCGAGAAACGTACTTTTCGCTCTGTTTGCTGCTTGGGCAGCTAATGCAGCCTGTTGCAGTTGTTCTGTGCGTTCCACAATTTCAGCTTCTAAGGTACGCTGGTAATTTGCTAGGACTCTTTCTGCTTCTTTGCGCTCGCTGATGTCTTGAATAGCTGCGATCGCAAAAACAACATTTCCGCTGCTGTCAAAAATTGGCGTAGCAGTTACCTCTAAAGTAATTATCAAACCGTATTGAGTGATTTCAACATCATCAACTTTGACAGATTCCCCTCTCAGCGCCCGTAAAATCGGAAAATTTTCAGGAAAATATAGGCGATCGCTCTCGCCGTTATAAAATTGATCCATTCCACGCCATGTTTGGGCAGCCCTCGCGAGGACAGTTTGTGAATCAAGCAATTCCTGCGCTGCATGATTCAAATACGCGATCGAGCCATCGGGATTGTAAACAGATACCCCCACCGGCAAAGCTCCTAAAAATTGATTCAGCCGACTTTCACTCGCAGATAATTCCTCGTTGGCTAGCTTCAAGTCTGCGTTTACCACCTCTAACTCCGCATTGACTCTCTTTAACTCCTCGTTGGCTTGTTGTCGCTTGATAGTTTCAATTGTTAATTTTTGGTCTTGCAAATAACTGTGTACTGCTTCTACCACTGTTATTTGTAAATCTTCATCCTGCCAAGGTTTCTGGATGTATCTGTACAACTTAGCATACTTGATGCTGTTGCTCAGAGCTTGTAAATCGGCTTGTCCCGTCAGCATAATTGTCAGGGTATCGGGCGATTGTTCGTGAATTTGTTTGAGCAGCTCGTCCCCTTTAATATCCGGCATGATGTAATCGGAAAGCACCAAAGCTATTTCATGCTCCTCAGCCCGCAAATCTGCTAGCAATTCCAAAGCATCTTCTCCACCTTCTGCCGTTTCAATAATGCACTGATCGCCGATCGCCTTTTTGAGCTCAATCTTTAAGCTTTCCAAAACATCAGGCTCGTCATCTATACAAACAATCACAGGTTTCTTCATAAATTTATTTGCCATTTTTTTTGTTGAATATTTACTTATCCAAGGCAAAAAATAGTTGTTTGGTTTCGCTTTTTTGCCAGTTTCACTACCTTACCACCCCAGTCAATCGATTTTAGATTTTAGATTTTAGATTTTAGATTGACCCCACGGATAAATTCCGGGGAAGAGAGGATTTTAGATTTTCGATTTGGGATTAATTCCACGGATAAATCCGTGGGCTTGTACCATCAAGAAATTCTTGGTCAGCAAGTTGATTTGAGATTTACACCACAGATAAATTTGAGAGCTTTTGCATGGTTTGATTTACAGAGAAACTGGTAAGCGATGCAGATGATTTCAAGATTGTTTGTGAATGACTGCAATTCAAGTCTAGTCTAAAATTTTGATATTGCCACCACTAAAGTCGAGCACTTATATCTATTATTTTTAGCCATAAGTCATCCAGATATTTTTTTTTCAAACTTCACGCCTAAAGATTGGGTTTGAAGCCTTTCCTTTTAGGGGGAAATTAAACAAAATGATTCATTGTTCCAATCCTCTTCTATCGACGGAAGAGGTAGCTGTCAACTGTCAACTGTCAACTGTCAACTGATGAACCGTACTATTGAATTTCTCTGCTTCGAGAATTAAGTTGAGAATTTTTTGGTAATCAAAATTCTCTAGATGACCTTGAAGGATGTCGGCAAATTCAGGATGAGCAGCCCTTATTTCCTCGATTGTGATCCCAATTAAGTCAAAATCAGCACTGCGAATTACCTGCCTCATATTATCTATCCATTCTGCGGGAAGGTTGGGCAAAGAAGCACACAAAGTATTAGAAGAATTTGATAGGTTATTGCGATCGCCCATTGAATCAGAGCCTGTCAAGTCAGAATAAATATAACTCACCCCCAAATGTTTGCTCAGCATATCAAATATATCCATTTTGCGGAAAGGTTTTCTGATAAAGTCATCACAACCCATCAACAAAGAAAAAGAGCGTTTATCTTCATGGGTACTAGCTGTTAAAGCAACAATCTTCGGGTTCAGGAATTGAGGATTGGGAATATCCATCTTCCCCTCGCCTTGTTCCTCTTCCTTTCTCCGCTGTATCCTCGATCTAATTTCGATCGTCGCTTCGTAGCCGTCCATCACCGGCATTCGCAAATCCATCAAAATCAAGTGCGGCTGCCAATTTTCCCACATTTCTACCGCTTCACGGCCGTTGCTAGCCTCTTCGACTCCGAAACCCAAGCCAGAAAGCATTTTGACTAACAGTTTGCGGTTGTCTGTGCGATCGTCCACAACTAAAATTCGATAGTATTGCTGATCTGGTTCCAGTCCAATCACCTCACGGATGTTTTTTGGAACAGTAATTGCAGCGGAATCAACTGCACTAACTTCAATCTCAAATCTAAAAATAGTACCCCGTTCTAGCTGGCTTTCTACAGTTAGATCGCCACCCATTAACCGTACAAATTCGTTGCTAATTGTCAATCCCAAACCAGTACCTTGTTGAGCTTTTTGACCAGATGCTGTCTGCACAAATGCTTGAAAAAGATTGCCCATTTCTTCTGGGGCAATACCAACTCCCGTATCTTCTATTTCAAACTCCAAAAACAGAGAATTAGAAATATTTAAATTATCCGTTTTTGCCAATACTTTACTTTCAGACTGACGGGAAATTATAGAAATTTCTGGATAATTGCTTGCTTCTAAATCTGAATCTGTCGAATTTTTCAAGGGACTGACAATTTCCCCTTCCTCGCTTATTTTGGCTATATTTGCGATCGAATTCGCTGCTGAAATACCTTCTAACTTCCGGCGCACTCTTACTGACACCCCGCCGATTTGAGTGAATTTCATCGCATTACTCAGAAGATTGATTAGCACCTGGCGTAGCTTCACTTCATCGGTTCGCACGTACTGCGGAATGTCAGCATCGCGCTGGAAAATCAACTGCAAATCTTGATTTTTTGCTCGCAGGTCAAACATTTCTTGCAATTCGTCAAGCAAGCAGTAAAGGTCAAAGTTAGTCGGAAAAAGTGTCATCCGCCCCGCTTCGATTTTTGCCAAATCTAAAGCTTGATTAATTAAAGTCAGCAAGTGTTCGCCGCTGCGATAAATAATTCTGAGATTTTCTCTGTCGTCTACTGTCAAATTCGGGCTGGGTTCGACGATTTGAGTAAAGCCGAGTATGGCATTGAGAGGTGTACGCAACTCGTGACTCATGTTGGCAAGGAAGGTACTTTTCGCTCTGTTTGCTGCTTCGGCGGCGAAGGCAGCTTTTTGCAATTGTTCTGTGCGTTCTACAATTTCAGCTTCTAAGGTACGCTGGTAATTTGATAGGAAATTTTCTAATTCTTTGCGCTGGCTGATGTCTTGAATAACTGCGATCGCAAAAACAATATTTCCGTTGCTGTCAAAAATAGGTTTGGCACTTATTTCTAGAGTGATTGTCAGCCCGTATTGAAGGATTTCAACTTCATTCACCTTGACATATTCCCCTCTCAGCGCCCGCAAGATCGGAAAATTTTCAGGGAAATACAGCCGATCGTTTTCGGCGTCATAAAATTGAGAACTTGCAACTAATTGTTCAACACTGTTGCCTAGCATACTGTCTGCCAACCCAGTATCTGCATCCAGCAACTGCTCGGTGGTATGATTGATATAGGCGATCGAGCCGTCGGGATTGTAAACAGATACCCCCACAGGCAAAGCTGCTAAAAATTGATTCAATCGGCTTTCGCTTGCCGACAATTCCTGGTTGGCTATCTGCAACTGCTTGTTTGCTTCTCGCCCCTTAATAACTTCATCAGCCAACTTTTGGTCTTGCAAATAGCTGTGAACTGCTTCGACTACTGTTAACTTCAAATCTTCCTTTTGCCAAGGTTTGGGGATGTAGCGGTACAGCTTGGCATACTTGATAGCGTGACTGATTGCCTCCAAATCTGCTTGACCGGTCAGCATAATTTTCAGCGTATTGGGCGATCGTTCATGAATTATTTGGAGCAGTTCGTCTCCTTTGATATCCGGCATGATATAATCAGAAACAACTAAAGCTATTTCGTGTTCGTCAGCCTGTAAATCTGTTAATAACTCTAAAGCATCTTCTCCTCCTTGGGCTGTTTCAATAATACACCGATCGCCGATCGCCTTTTTTAGTTCAATCTTTAAACTGTTCAAAACATCAGCTTCGTCATCAATACAAACAATCACAGGTTTTTTCATGATTTTGCTTCCCGGAGTTTTTTTTGCTTCTCTCTTTGCTGCTACAATTTTGGTAAAAAATCAGATTTCAACCGATTTTTTTACCAACTTTTTTGGGTAACGGTAGAATGATTCATTGCTTCAATCCTCTTCTATCGACAGCTATGGGTAGCTGTCAACTGTCAACTGTCAACTGTCAACTGTCAACTGTCACCTCTACTATGCTATTTTTATGCCTCGGCAATTAAAGTGAGAATTTTTTGGTAGTCAAAATTATTGAGATGATCCTGGAGGATTTCGGTAAATTCAGGATGATCGTACCTTAATTCCTCGATCGTCCTCGCAATTAAGTCAAAATCAGCGCTACGGATTACCTGCCTCATGTTTTCTATCCATTCTGCGGGAAGTGCGGGCAAATAAGCAAGCGCAGCATTAGAGGGAGCGTCAGATTGATTGTGGCGATCGCCCGTTGGGATAAAATCAGTTGAGTAAGAGTAGAGGTACCTCACTCCCAAATGTTTGTGGAGCGTATCAAATATATCAGTTTTGCGGAAAGGTTTGCTAATAAAATCGTCGCAGCCTATAGATAAAGCAGACGATCGTTTTTCTTCAATAGTGCTAGCTGTCAAAGCAACAATCTTCGGAATCACAGAGCCCTTTTCTTGTCGCTCTTGCTGCTGTATTCTGTTCCTAATTTCTTTAGTAGCTTCATAGCCGTCCATCACTGGCATTCGCAGATCCATCAAAATTAAATGCGGCTGCCAATTTTCCCACATTTCTATTGCTTCGCAGCCATCGCTAGCCTCTCGCACTCCAAAACCCAAGGGAGAAAGAATTTTGACTAAAAGTTGGCGGTTGTCTTCGCGATCGTCTACAATTAAAATTCGATACCAGGGTTGATTTGGTTCCAACCCAGTAACTTCGCGGTTAATTTCTGGGGCGGGAATATCAGCAAAATTAACCACACCGACTGGAATCTCAAATTTAAAACTTGTGCCGCGTTCTAATTCACTTTCTACGACGATTTCTCCTCCCATCAGCCGGACAAATTGACGGGTAATCGTCAATCCCAAACCCGTACCTTTCTGAGTTCTTTGACCCGAAGATGTTTGCACAAATGCCTTGAAAATATTCCCCAATTCTTCCGAAGCAATGCCAACGCCTGTATCTTCTATTTCAAACTGAAGGAAAATTACCCGATCGTCAGTTAAATCATCAGGCTCATCTCTGGGCACAACAGTTGCCACATCACTTCTATCGGTGGCAAACTCTCTAATACTTTTTGTAGTATCAATGCAAGCTGTTGGACTGTTCAATAAGTCAACTATTCTCGATTTTTCTAATTGTGAAACCCTTAAAACGATTGAACCTTGTTCCGTAAACTTAATTGCATTGCTGAGAATATTTATCAGCACTTGCCGCAGTTTGACATCATCGGTTCGCACATACTGGGCAACGTCATTTTCTCGCTGAAAAAGCAACTGAACCTCTTGATTCTTTGCCCGCATTTGAAACATATCTTGTAAATCGTCAAGCAAGCGGTATAAGTCGAAGTCTTTAGGGTCAAGTATCATCCGCCCCGCTTCAATTTTTGACAAGTCTAAAACTTCATTGATCAGGGCCAGCAAGTGTTCGCCACTGCGACGAATAATACTCAGATTTTCGTGGTTTTCGACAGTAAAATTGGAGCTGCCTTCCATGATTTGTGCAAACCCCAGTATGGAATTGAGAGGAGTCCGCAATTCATGGCTCATATTGGCCAAAAACGTGCTTTTAGCTTTGTTTGCAGCTTCAGCAGCTAAGGCGGCTTGTTGCAGTTGTTCTGTGCGTTCGTCTATTTTGGTTTCTAAGGTGTGCTGGTAATCTGCTAGTATTCTTTCGGCTCGTTTGCGATCGGTAATATCTTGAAAAGCTGCGATCGCATAAACAATATTTCCCCTAGCGTCAAAAATTGGCGTAGTATTGATCTCGATCGCAATTATTTTGCCATCTTGACGGATTTCTACATCGTCAACCTTGACAAATTCTCCTTTGAGTGCGCGCAAAATTGGCAGATTGTCCGGCGGGTAAAGCTCATCAGTATTGGCAACATAAAGTTGATAAGTTGCAGCTAATTGTTCCGCAGTGCTTTCCGGGATAGTGTCTGCACCCAGCAAATCCCGCGCTGCTTGGTTGAAATAGGCGATCGAGCCGTCGGGATTGTAAACAGATACCCCCACGGGCAGAGCTGCTAAAAATTGGTTCAGGCGGCTTTCGCTCGCCGACAGCGCCGCATTTACTTCTTGCCGCTTCAGGATTTCATCTGTTAACTTTTGGTCTTGCAAGTAACTGTGAATTGCTTCTACTACCGTTAATTTTAAATCTTCATTATGCCAAGGTTTAGGGATGTAACGGTACAATTTAGCATACTTTATAGCATTGCTCAGAGCTTCCAGATCAGCTTGCCCAGTCAGCATAATAGTCAGCGTATCGGGCGATCGTTCGTGAATTTTTTTAAGCAGTTCATCCCCTTTAATATCCGGCATAATATAATCGGAAAGCACCAACGCAATCTCGTATTCATCCGCCTGCAAATCTTCCAGTAACTCTAAAGCATCTTCCCCGCCCTCAGCCGTTTCAATAATACACCGATCCCCGATCGCCTTTTTCAGTTCAATCTTTAAACTGTTCAAAACATCCGGTTCGTCATCAATACAAACAATCACAGGTTTTTTCATAATAACTTTGCCAGCCCAGATTTGATCGTATCTATTAACTCTTTACTTTTCCACGGTTTGTACAAACAGCAGTATAAATCGGCTTCTTTTACTGCCCGCTGAAGAGCCTCTTTATCCGCTTGCCCCGTCAACATCACCTTAACGATTTTAGGATATTTTTGGTGAACTCTAATTAACAGTTCATCACCTTTGATTCCCGGCATCAGCCAATCAGAAACAACCACAATCACCTCAGCTTCTGCTGGAAACTCCTCCAGTAAATCTAAAGCTTCATCACCACTTTCAGCTAATTCGTAAAAATAATCATCTTTAAATTCATTCTTGAGCTGCATCTTGAGAGTCTTCAAGATATCGGGTTCATCGTCAACGCAAAGAATTACAGGCTTATTCATCTTTTGCTCTCTGCTATTATTTTAATGGGTTTACCGACATGACTTGCTTCTGTGTTATTGATTTGGGGCGAGGATGCACTATCTATGTCCCCTATTTTATTTTAATAGAACTTCACAAAAGAAACCCGGTCAATCGCAATAAATCTTATGTTTGTCAGCGAGACAGCCCCTGTCGCTATCGGGAATCAGCCCCTGCGGGTAATACCATTTTGGCATTGGAGGATTGGGGATGTTCGATTGGGTATCACTGATGACAATCGGGGTTTGGTGCTTGCTGACAGTGGCATTCTTTTTTTAACAGGTGTAAGTTTAGTTTAATAGATTGGGAGGGAGACTGTAAAGCTTGTCTGTCCCGGTACCGACTCTACAGCAATTGTACCTTCATGTTTGTCAACAATTTTTCTCACGATGTCCAATCCCAAACCGCTACCTTCCCCCGCAGATTTAGTCGTAAAAAATGGGTGAAAAATTTTGGGAATAACTTCTGGGGGAATACCTTTGCCGTCATCAGTAAATTTGAGGACAAGATCTGACTCTTGCTGCTTAGTTTCTATCGTCAAAATACCTTTATAATCCATTGCTTGCAGGGCATTGTGAATTAGATTTGTCCAAACTTGATTTAAGTCATCCGGATAACACATGATTTTCGGTAAATCTCCATAGTTTTTGACTACTTCTATGCCGTGTTTCAGTTGATTTTGATAAAGAGTTAACACCATTTCAATGCCATCATGCAAGTTCGCCTGCACTTTTTCTTGCTTGCTATCGAAATGAGCGTAGCTTTTTAAGGCAAATACTACTTTTCCCGACTTGGCTGTCGCTCTTTGGATCAGGCTAATACTTTTTTTAAAGCTCGCAAACTGGTAAGCAGTATTGAAAACCACTTCCCAATCCGGCAATTTAAAAAATGGCAACAATTCTTCTATGCGATCGTAAATCTCCATGTCAACTAAACTATCCGCTATTTCTTCAGCATTTTCAATGCCTCCTGCCATCAACTCGTTACGCAACTGCTGCTTAATTTTGCGCTTTTCTCTGCTAGTAAATAGCGTTTCGTGATTTGTAGATCTGTGCAGCAAAGCTAAAAAACAAGCTTGGCTTTCTTCAGAAAGTTGTTGAAAAAATTGAGGCATTTTTTCTAAATTTTCGTCCCAAAAATTAGAAATATTATCAATAGATGAACCTATGATGCCTAGCGGAGTATTGATTTCGTGGGCAATGCCGGCAATCAGTTGTCCCAGTGCAGCCATTTTTTCCGATTGAATCAAATGCTCTTGTGTCGCTTGCAATTGGTAGATAGCAGTTGCTAAATCTTGATTTTTTTCTTGCAAACTTTGTTGCAAAGAACAAATTTTTAAATGAGTTTCAATCCGGGCTAAAACTTCTTCAACCTGAAACGGTTTGGTAATAAAGTCCACTCCCCCAACTGCAAAAGCTTTAACTTTATCCATCACGTCGTTAATCGCACTGATGAAAATCACCGGGATGTCTTTTGTTACTTCAGAATCTTTGAGTCGCTGACAAACTTCATAGCCATCCATATCCGGCATCATAATATCCAGCAGAACTATATCTGGGGGCATTTTTTGAGCGGCAGATAGTGCTAGCTTGCCGTTGGGAACCGGGCGAACTTGATAGCCTTTGTCGCTCAAAATTCCTGCCAGCAGCCGCAGGTTTTGTGGCGTGTCGTCCACTACTAAAATATTAGCTCGATTGGTGTTGGGCAAAGTTAAATTCATCGGTATTTACTGTTGTTCGCTGCGCTCGATTATGGTCAAAATTCTGTCATATTCAAAATTATTAATGCAATCTTGAAGCGCGGCTGCCAGAGAGGGGTTGATAGTGCCGATTTGTGCGATCGAACTGGCGATCGCCTCCATGTCTACACTCAAAATATTTTGCTTGAATTGAACCCTCCAGTCTGGAGAAAGAGAGGCGATCGCCTCTGGTGTCAGCACATCCTGACTAGACTCCCCCGCACCCCCCATACTGACCTCTGTTGGCTCTTCATAAATATAGCGTACTCCTAAATGTTTCCCCATGGCCGCAAAGATATCTTCCTCTCGGAACGGTTTCCGCATAAAATCATCGCAACCCGTCGAAAGAATCACCGCCCGTTCTTCCTCCAAAACACTAGCAGTCAGGGCAACAATCGCCGTTGCTTGCCCGCCAGTTGTAGTTTTAATCTGTTTCGTTGCTTCATACCCGTCCATTACAGGCATTCTCATGTCCATCCAAATCAGATGCGGTTCCCAATCCCTAAAAATATCCACCGCTTCTTGACCGTTATTCGCTTCTCTCAACAGAAATCCCAACGGACTGAGAAGTTTTACTAACAGTTGGCGGTTCAAAGGTTTGTCGTCCACAATTAGCAAGCGGTAAGGTGGCTGATTCGGTTCGAGGGCAACAACTCGACGTAGAGCTTTTTTACTTTCAATATCACTAGCTTCCACCAGATGAACTTGGATATCAAACTGAAATAGCGCACCCTTGCCCACCTCGCTGCTAACAGTAATTTCACCTCCCATCAATTGCACGAACTGGCGGCTGATCGCTAAACCTAAACCCGTCCCTTCTTGAGAATCTTTACCCGTTGTTGTCTGCACAAATGCTTCAAACAACTGATGGATTTCTTCGGTGGCAATGCCTGCACCAGTATCTTGAACTTCAAAATGGAGCGAGTAGCGGCCGGGCATTTCATCAGCGCTGTTTTTGTGTAAATTCCGCTTTCCTCCTTTCACTTGCACCGACACTCCACCTTGTGAAGTAAATTTAATTGCATTGTTGAGCAAATTAATTAATACTTGGCGCAATTTCACTTCATCGGTGGAAATGTAATGGGGAACTTCTGCATCTCGATCGAAGATTAATTGCAAGCCTTTTTCCTCAGCTTTGAGAGCAAACATATCTTCTAAATCATCGAGGATTCGATATAAATCGAAGCTTTTTTCATTAATGGTAGTGCGTCCAGCTTCAATTTTTGACAAGTCTAAAACTTGGTTAATTAACGTCAGCAAATGCTCGCCGCTCCGCAGGATAATCCCGACATCTTCTTGATTTTCGGGAGACAAATTTTTACTGCGGATCATGACTTGAGCAAAGCCGATGACTGCGTTCAGGGGCGATCGCAATTCGTGGCTCATATTGGCGAGAAACGTACTTTTAGCTTTGTTGGCTGCTTCGGCGGCTTCTTTCGCCTGCTCCATTTTGATTTGTGCTTCTTTGCTATCCGTAATATCTTTAATAAAACCTTCGTGATAAAGTAGATTTCCTGCGGGATCGCACACGGCCCGACAATTTTCGGAAATCCAGATGATGCTACCATCTTTGCGGTAAATTTCCGATTCAAAGTTAGACAGTATCCCGTACTCGTCGATCAGCGCTACAAATTCGCTGCGGCGGTTGGGTTTCACGTAAAGCTGGTTCTTGAAATTCGGCTGTGCTGCGATTAATTCTGCGGGCGATTCGTAACCGTAGAGTTCAGCTAAAGCGGGGTTGGCGCTGAGGTATGTCCCGTCAGCAGCAGTTTGAAAAATGCCATTCAAAGCATTTTCATAAATGTTGCGATATTTTTCTTCTGCTTCGCGGAGGGCGGTTTCTGCTTTTTGGCGATCGGTAATATCGCTCGAAATCGAGAGAAAACAAGCTTCTCCCTCAATATCGATGGTTTCAATAGACAGCAGGGCCGTTCTTTCTGTACCGTTTTTTTTGCGAAATCTCAGCTCGTAATTGTGAAGGGCTGTCTGGTTTCTTAACATTTGAATCATGCGATCGCGCTCTCCTAGACTCGCCCAAAAATTTAGATCTACGGCTGTTTTACCAATAATCTGGTCGTGCGTGTAGCCAATCATCTGGCAAAAGCTGTCATTAACTTCTATGTGGCGACCGTCACTGATTCTCGTGATCGTAATTGCATTTGGACTAGAACGAAAAGCTTTAGAAAACTTTTCTTTTGCCTTGGCAAGAGCGGCGGTACGTTCTGCAACTTGCACTGCTAAGTTTTGGTTGTATTCTTTTAACAGTTGCTCCGCTTGTTTGCGTTCCGTAATATCTTGAAAGGCGCACATTCCGTAGATAATATGTCCTTGGGCGTCGTAAATAGGAGTTCCCCAAACTTGTAGGGGAACAGTTTTGTCACTGGAGCAGATTTCCATGTCATCGACAGTGACACTTTTGCCCTGCAAAGCATTTAAAATAGGGTCGTATTCCGCCGGGTAAATTTCCTGGGTTCCAGCTAAATAAACTTTGTAAGCTTGGCGCAAATTTTCGGCATCTGCTGCTATGATTCCTTGACCAAAAAGTTGCTCTCCTATAGGATTAATGTAGTGAGGTTTACCATTTTTTTCGACAATAAAAATGCCTAGCGGTACTGCATCGAGAAATTGTTTGACTCGGTTTTCGCTTTCCGAGAGCGAAGTAAATGAATGCTGCAATTGCTCTGCCATGCTGTTGAAAGCAGCGGCAAGTTCTCCGAGTTCATCTTCGCGATTCAAAGCGAGCTTTGTATCCCATTCATTGCGTGCCAAAGCTTTCGCCGCCGCATTCAATTTTAAAATCGGCCGCACCACCCATTTAGCAGTCAGAATCCCAAGAATGGTCGCCCCAATCAAAGCTGCAACGGACAGCAAAAAAGTGGTGCGGGTATTGGCATTAATTTGCTGCATAAAGTCTGACTCGGGTACAACTACCACAATCAGCCAATCCAACCCTCGATCGTCTTGAAAAGGAGTTACCTGAATAAAATTTCGCTGACCGTCAACATCAAAGGTAAGCTGTTGAGAATTATTGATTTTAGCTAAGCTTTGGTAGAATTTATCTAAATGCTGTGCAGTTTGGCGAATTACCGGATTTTCGCTGGCTGAAGCTTTGATGCGTTTTGCTTCTTTACCTTGTACTGCAAATTCTTTACCCGGCTTTGAAGTGGCAATTAACATCCCCGATCGCTCCATCACAAAAGTTTGTCCCGACTTGCCAATTTTGAGGCTGACGAGAAATTCTTTGATTTTGGAAAACAGCAAATCGCTGCCAGCTACTCCTAACAGCTTACCATCATTGTCGTAGATAGGCAAAGAAGCAGTAATTGCCAGTTCTCTGGTCAAGAAGTCTGTATAAATTGGAGTCCAAACAGGCTTTTTGGCTAGCGCCGCTGCTATGTACCAAGGACGAACTCGCGGGTCGTATTTTTCGGGAGAAATTTCGATTAATTTAACGCGTTTTCCTTGAGGGTCAGCAGTATATCGAGCTAATTTATTGCCAGTCGAGCTGTCAGCAGCAGATATCAGAATCCGATCTTTAGTGCGGATTGCTCCTGAGTGGTCTCCATTTTCTTTGCCTGTATAAATGATGCTGATTGAATCAAAATATTGAATTTGTTCGAGGAAATGAAGTTCGAGTTTTTGTTTGTCTTCTAGGTTCAATTGCCCCAATTTTACGCCTTGAACGTTCAGGTGATTGACAATGTGGGGAATTGACATATAATTTTCAATGCGGTCTTTGATGCGAGCGCTAATTTCTCCCCGCAACTGAGCGGCCACATCGTTAACAGCCCGCTGACCGTTTTGGAACGACAGCCAACCTACAACTCCTACTGTGCCAACAATTTGCACTAAAAAAGGAAGCACGAGCACAGTTTGTAATGGAGCTTTGCCGATAATTTTGGTAGCAAAGCGATTCAGCGGTTTAGGAAACATATTCATCCTAAAAATAATTGAAATTGGTCGTGGAAATTAGTAGATCTTAAAGTCTTGGAGCGATACAGGAGGGAGTTGTCTCAAATCCGGTTCCTGACTCATCATAAAAGTGTTGGCGATCGCCTTTTGAGAGTTTTGAGGACTTCCCTCGTGACTGCACAATTAGAGTTTTTTAACCTGACTTGCGAGTGCGAAGCAATCCTGGGTGTTGGCGATCGCGATCGGATCGCTTGCCTTCCGGTCTTCGGACACGCAATAGAGATGTCCGCGGCATAAGTAGGTGGTTACAAATAAAGATTACATCAGTTGGGCGGGTGAAAGCGCTGCTCTACTAGCTTCTATCATAGAATTTTAACCGACACCAGCCCTGACAAGAGAATCAGGTTTTTTTTGATAACCTACTTACTTGTTGCGGGAAATGCAGATTGGTATAACTGTTATGCAGATATTGTCCGTACTGACAACTGTCCAGGGTATTAATTTAAATTAATCTAGCGTATTTCAAGAGAAAGTTTTTGGAGAACTATCGATGCAGGTGATTGGGTACGATCGCACTATCCGCAGCCACCGGCACCCGAAACACCTGTATTTACCTGCGATTCAACTCCACCCTTTCGCCGTAACGCAACAGCATATCCAAGCTTTCCAAACGATTTTGCCAAGTTTGCACCTGATAGCTATTTTGCCCAGAATGCAAGCGCATGGAAGACTGAAATTGAGCTTCAAAACTCGCCAACAATCTTTTAGCAGTTGTTAAGCTTTCGGCAGAAGGACTTGCAGCCAATCTGCTCAAGGCAACACCCAATTCCTCCGATCGACTTTTGAGAACTTTCAATTCAGATTCCGACACCCGCAACTGATTGTTAGCCAACAAAAAACTCCATTCCTGCTTGAGAGCAGTATAGCGCGAAGCTGCTGCTGCAAAGGGCTGGCGGTAAGGAATTGGTTCGGAAGCAGAAGTCGTTAGCGAAGCCCTCGTAGACGATCGCACTCTGACACCTTGAGTCCGGTTAAAAAAGCTCTGCATCCCGCTGCTGATACTTTCCACCGCAAAAATAGCATAGCCCCCAGTCGGCAAATCGCGCAAAGCTTGAATTTGGTCGATCGCCACAACTTCCGGGAGTGTCAACAACTTAACCGAGGGAGAAATTAAAGCTGAACCGAGCATTTGTTCCTTTGCTAGCGGTTCGGTAATGCGTTGAAGTCGGTTCGTATCCAAAGCATAAGTCATCGGCACAATCAAGTCTACAATCCCCTGACGGGCCCAAACTTCCCAATTTTGCTGAATTTTGTAAATCCGCTGACTTTCGGGGTGGGGAAACACCGCAACTGACAGAATAGTGCGAGGATAATTCGACCGCAAAAGCTGAGATACTTCAGCTACAAAACTATTAATTTGATTGGTTTTAAACTCAACCCACTGCCGCCACAAATTGCCAGAACTCGGCGAAATATTCACCGGATCGGTACCAGTTAACTGTTTAAATTGCTGCCTTGCTGCTGCACCGTAGCCGTAGACAAAACCTGCATTGTCATCTTGAAAAGGATAGCGAATGTAGTCTAATTGCACACCATCTACTTTGTATTTGCTGGTAATTTCGCTGATAATTCTTAGTAAATAATTCCGCGCTTCCGGGTTTGCAGGATCGAGATAAAATTTACCATCGTTAGGGTTTTGCGTGCGTCCTTTATTGTCAATATTTGCCCAATTTGGATAGGCCGAAAGTACCGGGCCTGGATAAGAACCAGGTTTGCCAATTAAAGTATTGTGGCGTTTATTGCCCGTGGCAAAAGTCCAAATCCAAGCGTGCAGTTCTATGCCTCGCTCGTGGGCTAATTTAACCGCAGATTCCAGAGGATCCCAGCCAACTGTGAGGGGGTTTTGTTGCGGTGCAACTTGACTGGGATAAATCGGATATCCGGCATTTAAAGTTTCAAAGAAAACGGTATTGATCCCGGCGGCGGCAAGTCGATCGAACACAGCGGCCAAACCCTGTTCCGATCGCGCTGCGACGATCGTACCGCGATCGAGCCAAACGGCGCGAATTTCCGCCCCAATGCGCTGCCCTTCCTGGGGGTAATTTTGCCAGAGCAACTGGCGCGCTTGCACCCACTGCTGCCTGATCTCAGCGTATTTTTGCTCTTGCAGGAGTTGGTCAAAATTTTGCAAAACCTGACGGGCCTTGGCGATCGCCCCTGTGGTTGCTGCTGGTAAAACCAACGGGCGACTCGCCTGCGGCCCACCGACACTGTTGCTTGACGCCACCAATTGAGGGGGGATAGCAGCATTGAGATTGACGGCGGTATTGCCTGAATTAGCTGCTGTCAGGGCGCTTTCAAACCTGCCGAGGAGGTTGGTGAGTTCTTGGCGCATCAAGTAGGCTTCAATGCTGACGATCGGCTTATTGGAATTTATCTGCACGTCCAAACCCGCCGGCGCCGACTGATCCGAAGGGTCTGTAAAAGTTGCAGGTACGGGATCTGGAAGGGGGGGAGAAGGAGAAAGTCGGCTCAGCGGAGTATTGCGCGGCGAACTGGGGGTATTTCTCGTGACCCTGGAGGGGGGATTTGGCAGCGGTGGTGCGGCTGCTGTTGGCGGCTCGACAGGCCTACCCACAGTTCCTCCCCAGCGGGCGATCGAGGCCCGCAGCCAAGCCGTGTCTATATTTGGGGAACCGTCGCTACCCCAGCGCCAGCCGAGATAGGTAGCGCGATCGGTGGCGATCGCAGCGGAGGAACCGGAACTATCTTTCCAGGTAGCGATGGTTTGACTGTTCGCGTCGGCGGGAATCAAGACGCCGCCTTGAACAGAGGCATTTTTTTGTTCTGGGGGAACCCAGTTGCTTGAACTGGTACAAGCGAGATCGCGGCAGCGGGTGCGCGGTTGCACCGCCCCCCGCTGAGTCAACGGAAAAGCCCAATAGGCCCCGAGGAGCGATCGTAAAGATTGACGTACTAAGGCTGGGGAACTGCGGCCGACTGGGCCCGAAGCAATCAAGCGGCCGCCCTGTTTTGTCCAAGCTTCTAAAACTTTAATTTGTGCCGGAGTCAAAGTTTCAATATTGGGCAAAAACAGCACATTAACGCCTGCTAAATCCGCCAAATTTTTGATGTCTTCGAGATTGATTGGTTTGTAAGCAATGCCGCTTTCCCAGAGGCGCGTGGTAATCTTCACCCAGTCGGGGGAATTCTCGGAACTGCGAACAACTCCCAGAACTACTTCCGCAAAACTGGGAGAGGGAAATAGGATGGAGAGATTGAGTAATGTACTCGCTAGAGTGCCAATGAAGACTCTTTGCAAGAAAGTGAAAAAGCGAATTTTTGGATTTCTATCGGGCTTTTTGATTTGTTGCATTGACACGAGAATTACCCACCACACCACTTAGGAAAATTTCAATAACAATTTCGAGCAATTAACTCGCACAATACAATTTTTTATCAGGTCATGCAACCTAAATCAGGAAAATATGCGATCGCCCGCCTGCAATGGGATCGAATTCGAGCGAACCGATCTCGGGTGCGATCGAACGATCGCCATAAAAAAGGTTGGTAGTGAGGACTTTAGTCCGCATTTATGAAGGACTCGCATTCCGAACGATCGGGAGCATCTCATTTTTGTAAAAAGCATTTTTTCTTTGAGTGCGAGCGTCCCCGCTCGCGTATTGTACAATACGCGAGCGGGGACGCTCGCACTATAATAAATGCAAGACTGAGATGCTCCCGAACGATCGAACCTTAGGAATGAGAATTAAATAACTTACAATTTTTATTGTTCTTGTGGGACGGGCGGGACGCCCATCCCACAAATATGTGTAAATTATTTAATTCGCGATCCTTACTGAGTTGCCGCTTCATTTACCGGGAATCGATCGATCAACTGCATCGCCCGACAAGCATTCTTCCGCAAAGAATCCGACACGTGAGGAACATGAGGAATCTGAGACAAGAAATCCAAAGTCCGGCGCAAAATCCGCACCACATCCCCTTCATCCAAACTCGTGTGACTAATCAGTTCCAGCCATTCCACGCCCAGAGCCCACTGTTCCACCAAAGTCACGATATCCCGTTCCAGCCAAATCGGGATCGCAGCTTCGTGGCGGTACTGCACTTGAAACAACCGGCGGCGCAGGCCTTTTTGCAGATTGTCCAAAGGTGCCAAAACTTCCGGCGACAGCGAGTAATGAGTCCAACTGTCGGGCCTGGAAACTTCCGTAACCAAGGCCGCGCAAGCAGCAGCGAGGTGGTGGGGGTCGAGTTCGTCAAACTCCGCAGACATCAGAGACAAACCCAGCCACAGTTCATTATCACCGCGAATGGCGGCGCAGGCTTGACCCAAGATTGTGGGTACCAACCTGTCGGAGGAGTCATCTCGATTCCCATCTGCCGAAATTACTCTTTCCAAACATCCGAAATTTAGCAAGATGTCAATTAAGTTGAGAAATTGCTCCCAGTAGCGAGCTCGCTGCTTTTCTAAGTCTTGTTCGGCTTTGCGGATTTCTTTTTTCAATTCTTCGCGGCGGCGCTGGCGCTTGAGCAAAGTACCGGGATTGCCCCATTCGAGAACTGGGTGAATTTCTAGTTTATCTTCTAGGGCGACGATTTTCTGCTGTTGCTCGATCGCCTCTGGGCTCGGTTCCGGTGCGGGCAATTCTGGGATCGATTGAGCAATTGCCACAGTTTCTTCACTTCCCAAGCGACACTGGCCGAGTCTCAGGGTCAATTCCGGAGGCGGGTTTAAGCCATCTGCGACACTCAAGCGGGGTAGTTGGGCGTGGAGGGTGGCGACATCGCTAATCGCGACGATATACCAGCGGTTGTCTTTGCCCAAACATACCAAATTAGGTGCTTGGCCCGAACCTGGGATTTTGGCAACCAGTACGGCGGGGACTGGGGTTGTGTGCGATCGTTTGGCTGTCGGGACGTGTTTGCCCTTCAGACTCAGAACCGTGCCTAGCACTGCAAAAGCTACAGCTACGGACATCTCCTTAATTCGCGTTTCTTCTGCTTGCTGCAATAGAGTTTTCAGCAAACGTTTGTCTTCTTTGAGCCTTCCCTGTAATTTTTCGTAATGGGCGAGTTGTTTTTCCAGGGTAGAGACATTACCTCCGGCGGCTAGGGACTCTTCGAGCACCGCTAATTCTGTTTGCAACCGATCTAATTCTGATTGCTGCGGCTGCAAGTACAAGGTAGAAAGGTATTGACCAAAACTGCGTTCTACCAACTCTTGAGCTTCCTCAAGCGTGTGAGTTTGCAGCAAATTCAGCACCATGCCGTAGCTGGGCGTAAACTGACTGGCAAGGGGGTCGGCTTTGGCTGTTGCCAAATAGGAGGCTTCCTTTGCGCCTTCAAAGCGGGTCTGAACTGCGACCACGTGCCCCAGCTCATCCATGCCCCGGCGACCTGCCCGACCGGCCATTTGTAGGAATTCTGAAGCGTTTAGCAGTCGGTGTCCCTTGTCGGTGCGTTTGGACAGGGTGGAAATGACGGTGGTGCGGGCGGGCATATTGATCCCGGCTGCGAGGGTTTCGGTGGCAAATACGACTTTAATCAAACCTCTGCCAAAAAGTTCTTCTACTAAACCTTTCCAGGCGGGCAAAATGCCTGCGTGGTGGGCGGCGATGCCTTTTAAAAGTGCTTCTTTTTGACCGAAACGTTCTGCTTCTGGGTTGCGCTGTAAAAAATCGTCAATAATGCGTTTGAGTTCGGCTGTTTCGGCTGCGTTAACTAGGGAGAAATTGCCTACTTCTGCTACTGCTTGGTCGCACCCGCGACGGCTGAAGATGAAGTAAATTGCTGGTAGCATATCGCGATCGTCCAACCGAGACAAAACATCGGTCAAACTGGGAGTCGGAATGCTACCTCTTTCTGATTTTTGCTGCTTCTTTTTGGGGACTAATCGCGGATTAGCTCTTTTGCCGGTTTCGTCTAGCAGGGGAAATATCCCTTTTTGATTGGCGAAGTGGAATTGTAGCGGCACTGGCCGAAAGTCTGAGTAGACAAGCTCTGTGGGCCCGTGGACTTTGTTAATCCAGTCTGTAAGTTGGTCGCTATTAGCAACGGTTGCTGAGAGGGCGAGGAGTTGAATTTCGCTGGAACAATAGATGATTGATTCTTCCCAGACTGTACCCCGCTGGCGATCGTTCATGTAGTGACACTCGTCGAGCACCACGGTTTCGACTCCGGTGAGGGAAGCACCGACAGCGCCGATCGGCGTACCGTAGAGCATATTCCGAAATATTTCGGTAGTCATCACCAAAATCGGCGCATCTCGATTGAAGGAGATGTCGCCCGTCAGCAAACCTACCATCTCATCTCCAAATTGATTGCGAAAGTCGCGCAGCTTTTGGTTGGAAAGAGCTTTGAGGGGAGTGGTGTAGAAGACGCGCCGCCCTCTTGAGAGTGCTTGATGGATGGCGTATTCGCCGATTAAAGTTTTCCCTGAGCCCGTGGGAGCACACACGACAACGGATTTACCTGCATCGAGGGCGGCGATCGCGTCTCTCTGAAAGTTATCTAGCTCAAATGGAAATATGGTCTTCAGATCCAGCTCTTGGCGGTTCTGGGAAGCGTTAGGCACAAGGATTATTATGAGGTTGCAGGGTAAGTATGCTTAAATCTTGCCGAAAGCAAGGCAGCAGAGGACGACTGTATTGATTTTAGACCAACGCCCGCAAATCGGCACTCGAACAAAGAGGAGAGGGAGAGAATTCGGAGAGGGGGAGAGGGGGAGAGGGGAGAGTGGAAAAATATTTCTTGCGATGAATTTACCAATTCCCAATTCCCAATTACCCTGAAATGCCTAAATGCTAAACTCTACAAGTCTCGACGCGAGAGAATAGACACCCACTCCCTTCCCCTCTCTCCATCAAACCACCAACAAATCCCCCAAATATTCCAACAATCTAAAACTGGAAGCTGAGCTTCAGGTGCTTTCTCTGAAAAAGTGATGTCTTCGTAGTAGACCCATTGATTCTTTTGTCTCCAACCCACACGATCGCCAAACCTGCCCCAAACTTCGCTATTATATCCACTGGTTCCCCCCAGACTTTGATAAATAAGCTTCTGCACGCTAAAGCCGAAGTGACCTTTAGAATATTTTACCCAAAGTTGGTCAATGGTACGCAAGTCCTCGCAGGGGAATTTTTCAATACTTTCTGTATCCAGCCATTCTTGTTTCGTACCCGCCACCTTCAACATCACTCTCAGGGTTTCTCGATCGGCTTCTTCCCACTTGTTAGCTGCCACTAAATCTCGCAATTTGCTATAATCGATACCCACGGCAGAAACTAACTCAACCTCATTTTTTTCGGCTTGTGACATAGAATTCAACCTTTTTTGTAATCCTCGATCGCACTTGAGTGTGTCAAACAAATCAAATCAACCACCGAAGCATCCAATTTCGCCCTCGAAGCACTTAAAACCATCGGGTTGAGTCTATTTTTTGACTTTGACATTCACCCGATCGAACGTTATTTAATTTGGGCGATTTGGCGATCGATAAAATGGCTTTTTCACCACCGTAGCCGGGTAATTTTTCCCGCGAATCTCAACTTCTAACTGCTGGCCGACTTTACCTAATTTTGCCGGAACAACCGCGAGGGCTACCGCCCGATTCAATGTAGGCGATAATGTACCGCTAGTAATTTCTCCTACTTTTTCCCCTGCAACTATTATCGGATAGCCATGACGCGCAATGTGCCGCCCCTGCATTTCCAAGCCTACCAACCGTTTCGATACTCCCGTGGCTTTCTGCTGTTCCAAAACATTCCGCCCAATAAAATCGCCTTTGCTATCGAGGTGAACTACCCAACCCAATCCAGCCTCTAAAGGTGTAGTATTGTCATCGATATCTTGACCGTAAAGTGCCATTGCTGCTTCTAAACGCAAGGTATCTCTCGCACCCAAACCGCAGGGAACAACGCCAGCATCTAGGAATTTTTGCCAGACTTGTTTTCCGGTTTCTATATCCACCATGATTTCAAATCCATCTTCGCCAGTATAACCTGTTCTGGCGATAAAACTCGGCTGTCCCAACAACTTGGTTTCTAAGTGTCCGAAAGCTTTAATTGGTTCGAGGTTATCTTCGACAAAAGGCTGGAGATAGTTAACAGCTTCCGGGCCTTGAATTGCAATTAAAACTTGGTCTTCGGAGATGTCGGTGAAAACAAGTTCGCTCAAGTCTAAGTGGGCGATAATCCAGGCTTTGTCTGTGATGCGAGTGGCGGCGTTGACAATGATTGCTGCCCGTTCTTCGCCCGTAGTTCTATCGGGTTCTTGGCAGTAGAAAATAATGTCGTCTAGGATGCAGCCTTTGTCATTTAATAAGACTGTATATTGAGCTTGTCCTGGTTGCAACCGACTTAAGTCTGACGGTACTAAGGGTTGAAATTTTTCTATTACCTGTTTCCCTCTCAAACAAAATTTTCCCATGTGGGAAATGTCGAACATTCCTGCTTGCTGGCGTACTGCTTGGTGTTCGCTGCTGATACCTGCGTACTGTACGGCCATCTCCCACCCGGAAAAGGGCACCATCCGACCTTTGAGCTGTAATGATAGTTCGTACAGAGGCGATCGCGCAAGCTGACTCGTTATCTCTGGATTGTTGGGTTCAGTTGAGTTTGCCACAGGTAGCGCTTTGTTGGTTGCGGGTAGACTGTTTTGATTTTAGGGGAAAGTTGGTTTTTGTGGTGTGTGGTGCGATCGAATTTAAGAATACGCTCGCGGTTGAAACCGCGTGTATACAGACAAAACCCACTCCAAGTGCGTTGAAGAATACGCTGTGAAGATTATGTTATTCTCTTCAGTCCGCGGAGGCGGACTTCGTTTGTGTAGACGCGGTTTCAACCGCCCTCTAATCTTCACTTATGGAGAATAGCGGGCTCGAACCGCTGACCCCTACAATGCCATTGTAGTGCTCTACCAACTGAGCTAATTCCCCTTTCTTTTCGCGCTCTCAATCATGCCTTAACTGACCGATATTTGTCAAGCCTTTTTGAAAAAATAGTTTGGAGCCTTGGACAGGCAAGGCTTTTGGCTTTTTTTTCAAAAAAATTCCTCGCTTTTTGACAATTTGTCGATCGCTACTACGATTTAGTAGGTGTGCTGGGATATTTCGGTTAAATGGCTCAAACAAGACCCCATGAGGAAGTAGACGACTACCAGGGCTGCGGCTGAAACCGCAACTAGGGTGCCGGCTAGGATTAGTGAAAATTCTCGTTGCGCGATCGCCTCTTGCATTAGATGCAATGACCAGGCAACGAGGGCAACGTCAATTATTAAAATAGAAACCAGCATAAGTTACGATTTGTAACAGCTTACATATTGTAACAAAAGTTTTCGCGGAGTGCAGATAAGCTCATATGTATTTAAGTATTGATGTTAAACGGATGGGGAGCAGCGCAAAGCCATCAAGAAAAAGTATAGGTTTTCTTGATAATTACGATATGCAAAGTAAATGAGAGCTAGCTCTGCTTTACAGTAGTTGGCTTGAGTTCGCTTCTCAAGCGGGATTGCATTTTTAAGGGTACAGATTGCTGGAGTTTCACAGCGCTGACGGTTCCGCTTCTAGCACCCACTACCGTACAGGAGACTGGGAAGTGGTGAGGGTGGAAGAGTACCCGACAGCAATACCTAATAACGAATTTGAGATGATTGTAGTTGGATACTGCAAATATGTCCCCGTCGAAACTCCGCTGATACCGATGCCAAACGCTCAGGTGTCGATCGACTCTTTTGGAGATGAATCGGCTTATCAAGAATTTTTAGCTCAAACAGCAGAAGTCTCACGTCATAATCTCTGATACCGTTGCTTCAGAACAACTCATGGAACTCGTTTATGAGACACTTCCTGCCTGCGCCTAGCCTACAAATAATACTTTAGAGAGTATTGAGCTGGAAGTGCCGATCGCACAATTCGATCGGGGCGTGAGTTTGAGACGATAAATGAAGTAAGCTAGAGAGAAACGTTTCAAAATAGATGCAGACTCCGTAGAGGCAAGCTGACTATGAACTGGAAAGCACACATTCACTCAAATCCTAAAATTCTGCTTGGCAAGCCTGTCATTAAGGGAACACGAATATCAGTGGAGTTTATTCTAGGGTTGTTTTCAGAAGGTTGGACGCCGCAACAAATTCTAGAAAATTATCCAACACTTAATCCTGAATCTATCCAAGCAGTATTTGCTTTCACTGCGGAATGCCTCAAAGAAGACGTATTTTACACACCTTTACTCTTTGCTGAGGCAAGTTAATGCGGTTTCTGGCAAATGAAAACTTTCCTCTTCAGAGTGTACAACTGCTGCGACAAGCGGATCTGGAAGTCGCTTCTATTACCGAGGATTCTCGCCCGAATTGAGGATTCCGAGGTTTTGGTTCGTGCAGCGGATGAGCAACGGGTGATTTTGACGTTCGATCGCGATTACGGTGAACTCATTTATCGCTTGCGGCTGCGATCGCCAAAAGGTGTCATTTATTTGCGGTTTCGTCCTCACACGCCGGAAGAACCAGCATCAATATTGTTAAATTTATTACAGATCGAAGGATTGCAATTTGAGGAACGGTTTACGGTGGTTGATCGCGATCGAATTCGTCAGCGCCCGCTACCGTAGTTATTGAAACTGCGATTGTTACTTGTCTTTCTAATTTTTTTTAATTAAACTATGAGCGATCGCACTTTTCTAGAAATACGATCGCTCAATTCAGTCTAACGGCGAGGTTTCGCCATTAAAATGACGCGCACTAATCCGGTGATGCTGCCGATCAGTGTCGAACTCAGAATCGCGATCGACAGAATAATTGCCGTCGGTGATTCGCCATGCTCGATAATGGGCAGAGTGTCGATGGTCACAATGGAAGGAACGCTTTGGTTGGCACTATTGGATGAATGTTGATAAGACATTGCCTTGACTCCTGTATGTTTTGAGCTGTTATTCATACAGTTTCTGGGTTTGATATCTCATAATATGGGTAGTGAGAAAATTCTCAGTCTGGGGGGAAAGTTGTGATGAGACGAGAAAAATTCCTGGAAGTGTTTGATAATCTGCCAACAAAACGTAAACAAGTCCTCTTAGGAATTCTGAGAGGTGACACCCGCGAAAAAATCATGGCGGAGGTGGGAGTGAGTCCAGACGCTCTGACTCAGCACCGACGACAACTTTACAAGGATTTTAAAATTGAGGGATTGCAAAACGAAGCAGACGATCCGAGGAGTGGTGAGCGAAAGTTACCACTGCTTATCGCTCTCTGCGCTCAGTATCAGCCTGACCTAATTTCTCCAAATACCGATCGCCTTTCTCCTTCTTGTTCTGAATCTCTCCTCTTCCCTAATTTTTCGACGTACAATCCGCAAACTTGGGTGGGACGTGAATCGATCGTTGAAGAACTTCTGCCAAAATTGCAAGGACAGACTCGGTTGTTGTGGATTAAGGGTATTTCTGGGATTGGCAAAACGACGCTGGGAGAATGTCTAGCTAGTAAAACCTGGGAGAAAGAGCGATCGTTTCAATGGATTTATCTGGAAATTTTGGAGGGACAAAGCCCAGATTTTGCCTCTGTTGCTGCTGAATTGTTAGCTAAATTGGGCGATCGCGAACTCGATCCCCAGGAACGGAATAATCCCGATCGGTTATCGAAACGACTCTTGCAAAAGCTGCAATCTCATTCCTACTGGATTCAAATCGATTCGTTGGAACGCTTGCTAAATCCCGAACAGCCGACTGAATTTGTTGATGCTTATTGAGCAAATTTTCTTCAGCGTTTCCTTACCGATTCCAATGTTGTCAGCCGTTTGGTATTGACGGCGCAAGCGCTTCCCACGGAACTGGTTGAATTTAGCGATCGCTACCCGAATACTTGGGCAGAATACCGACTGAATGGGCTGTTGCAGCTAGAACAACTGGAATTCTTTGCCAAACGCGGGGTAATTGTTGAACCTTCTAACCAAGATATCCTCACCCGCATCGCCAAGATATATGAAGGTCATCCGCTGGTTTTGAAGGTGATTGCTGAAGATATTTTGCAGGAATTTGCAGGCAATGTTTCCGGCTATTGGCAAATTTATCAACCAGAATTTGAGCAAGTTGCGAGGGAACTACAAGCGACTCGCTTGGATGAAACGGAATACAACGAAGCCCTCGATCGCAAAGTCCGAGAACGCATCAAGAAATCCTTAGAACAACTCCCTGCGGATGCTCTGGATTTACTCTGTCGCAGTGCGGTGTTTCGTCGCCCGGTTCCGAAAAAGTTTTGGTTGGCGATGATTAGCGATCGATCTTCTCAACAGCAAAAAGTGGCTTATCGAGTTTTAGGCGATCGTACTCTGATTGAAAAAGAAGGCACCGATATTCGCCAACACAATTTGATTTGCTCCGTCGCCTACGAGCTGCTGAAAGCCGATACAGTGGTCTGGACATCTGCCGAACGTCAAGCAGCCGATCTATGGCTGACTGCCTACAAACCTTCACCTAATGCACCCAAATTGGAAACCGTGCGTGGTTATCTGGAAGCGTTTGACCATTACTGCGAAATCAGAAATTGGGAAGAGGCTAGAAAAATTCTCTTAACACCTTTAGAATTTTTTTCAAAAGTTCATATTCCTAGACAACTAGAGTTTTGGAGCTACTACAAAGATGGAGAAAAATCATGCCTGAAACTACTCAACAAAGTAACTCCTGACACAGATATAACTTGTTACCTAATGCTAGGAAATTACAATTTTCATATGTCTAAATACTCTCAGGCAATATATTTTTATCAACAAAGTCTAACAATAGCTCGTAAAGTTAACGATTTTTTGGGAGAAGGTAACGCCTTGGGTGGATTAGGACTCACTTGCCGTAGGTTGGGCGATTATCAACAAGCGATTGAGTATGCTCAACAATGGTTGACGATTTCCCGTAAGATTGGCGATTACCGAGGAGAAAGTAATGCCTTGGGCGGGCTAGGACTTGCTTATCATTGTCTAGGTAAGTATCAGCAAGCGATTGACCACACTGAGCAATCTTTGATGATCAAGCATAGCATCGGTGATCGTCGAGGAGAAGGTAATGCCCTGGGAAACTTAGGGCTTGTCTATCATGCTCTAGCCAAATATCAGCAGGCAGTTAACTACACTCAGCAATGGCTAACTATTGCTCATGATATTAGTGATCGTCGCGGAGAAGGTGGTGCCCTATGCAATTTGGGAAACTCTCAAATTAAACTAGAGCAGTATTCAGATGCGCTGAAAAATTTGCACGTGGCATTGGTAATTTTTTGTGAGATTTGTGATTTAGCAGGTAAAGCTGAAGTCCTGAAAAATTTGGCAGAACTGCATCAAGGCTTGGGCGAGGTTGAGATGGCGCGGCAGTATTGTCAGCAAGCGTTAGCGCTGGCGACAGAGTTGGGTATTTCGTTGGCGGTGGAATGTGAGGCGTTACAATTAAAAATTGAGAATGAAAAATGAAAAATGGAGGAGACGCCAGCTTGATTCATGTCCAGCCAAGTGACTTATACCATTTCAACAGATGAAACTACCCAACGGAGAGAAAGCACTGCTTGGCGACAAGCTTGAGCGATACTCACTAAATATGCAGCATCCCAAAGGAAAAGATAAAGCCATCCTGTTTAGAAATCGATTGGGAATTACACTAGAAAATAAAGCTATTTTAGAAGTCGCTTTATTAGAATGTGCGGTCAATCAGGAGGCAGAAATTTATAAAACAGACAACTATGGAACCCAGTATGATGTCAAATTTTTCATGACTACAGAAACTGGAAGCTCTTGGGTGCTGTCATGTTGGATGATTCGCACCGATGAAGACTTTCCTAGGTTAACTAATACCTATCCTGTCAATAAGTGAGGATACTATGATGACGTTACACGAGTATGATGTTGTTGCCTTAACCGAAGAAATTCAGGCAATCCATAAAGAAACCTCTGAGCCAATTTTGCTCCGACCTGGACAAGTTGGCACGATTCTGATGAGCTTTAACGATCGCGCTTATCTAGTAGATTTTGCGGATGCTCAAGGCAATACCTATGCAATGGAAACCGTTCCCTCAGAAAAACTCATGCAACTTGTTTATGAGCCACTTCCTGCCTACGCCTAACCTACATGAAGACAGTCATTACACCATTATTATTCAGTGGTCAGATGAGGATAACTGCTATGTCGTTAGTTTTCCCGAATGGGGAGACTATTGTCATACCCACGGGGATACTTACGAAGACGCATTAAAAAATGCCCGCGAGGTTTTGGAACTTCTCACTGAATCGACCGTAGCTGATGGTAAACCCTTGCCACAGCCGCAATTATTCGGTCAATTTTTACAACACGCATAAGCATCTCTAAACATCATTAATAAAGATTGTCGCCTGTGGATTACAGACTTCTGCGATCGTGTAACTTTGCATGACAGATGTTATTTCATAGGTTATATCTATTCTAGGCAAAATTGGCACGAATTGGGAGATCGATCGCCACTTTTGTTTTAGCCAACCGCAAATAATCAAAAAAGGTATGAAAATTTCCATACCTTCCTAGTGGAGATTATTTTTAAACAAGTGCTGTTGCTTGCTTTGTTTGTTCGAGATACTGCCGATATTTTTCCTCCGAACCGAAGGAGTCAACTGAAACCGTAGCTTTTGGCATCGGTATCAATGGTGTCTGAACAGGGGAGTATTTGCAGTAGCAAACCACGATCATCTCAAATTCATTGTTCTGGATGGCTCTCAGGTATTCTTCTACTCTAACTACTTCCCAGTCGCCTACGCGGTAATGAGTATCAGCACCAGCTATTTGGGTGTCTTTAGATTCTGTCAGAGTTTGGAACTCTAGCGGCCGATAACCAGGTTCAGGAATCGGTGAATTTGATGAATCAAAATACTCTGCCAGAATGTCGGTTAGCCCTCCGGTGTGAGCTAAAAGTCTGTTCTCGGCACCTTCTTCTTCTGTCCAGTCAGCACGAAAAATAATGTATTTTCTGCCCATTTGTTAATCCTCCTCGTCTTCATCCATGTAGTTAGGAAAACTGGTTTCACCTTCAAATATGCAGGAGTATTTGAGGGTTGAGTCTTTTGTCGGTTTGATTCGTAGCAGTCGCCAGCCGTATTTTTCCTGCATTGCGTAACACCGCCATCGTTCGGTGACGGAGTGGCTTGAGGTGACTTCCTCTGGTTGAGAATTGGTCACAACGATCGTATCTCCATAATGTTCATTTGAATGGTGTCAATGGCAAGGTCATTTAGATTTAGGTTGTTGAGTTCGATAGTCTGGGTGTTGCTGCTTGCGCTCTAAGAGCGTTTTCCGAACGAATGCCAGCACTAAGCTGGGCACACTTCTGAACTCGGAATCAGCCCATTCTTGCAAAACCTCATATTCTTCGGGGTTCACTCGGATGGTGATTACAGGCTTTTTGGAAGGCATTGCTTGTTTGCTCGTATACATTAATACCCATTATCTCTACTCTTTACCTTCAAACACTTGTCCTCGGGTAATACACCTGTCTTCATATAGCTTTAAAAGTTGCTTATGTTAACAGGTGTTACACCTGACATTTAGTATAACACCGCAGCGTTGCGATCGACTCTACAACTCAAAAACCCAGAATAATTATCAAAAAAGGGGCAACTCGCGTCACCCCTCATCTATTTAACCAGCCGCAAAATTAAACTTCCACAGCAATCTTTTGCTCCGAAGCCTCCGGCGAATTCGCCTCACTTGGCGGCACAACTTGCCAGAACTTCGGCAAATATTCCGACCAATTTGCGAGAATCTTCGCGGCTTTTTTGCTGTTAGTTCGATCGCACTGCATCTCAATCAACTCCTTCAACTGCGCTTCCCCAGCGGCTGTAGAAACCCGCTGCATCTTGACAATCTCCCCGTTGACGTGAGCCGGGAAATTGCCATCTTCATCGAGGAAATAACCCAAGCCGCCAGTCATTCCAGCGCCGACGTTCCGGCCGACTTTTCCTAGGACGACGATCACGCCACCAGTCATGTACTCGCAACAGTGATCGCCTGCACCTTCAATGACTGCTTTCGCCATTGAGTTACGCACCGCAAACCGTTCGCCCGCTTTACCCGCAGCTAACAGGGTTCCGCCCGTCGCGCCGTACAAGCAAGTGTTACCGACGATCGCATTTTCGGCAGCATCATACGTCGCACCAGCGGGCGGTTTGATCGCAATTTCGCCACCGTGCATCCCCTTACCAACGTAGTCGTTAGCTTGGCCAGACAGTACCAGCGTCATCCCCGGTAAATTGAACGCGCCGAAGCTTTGGCCCGCGCTACCTGTGCAGTTGAGGACTATTTCACCAGTAAAGCCTGTGTTGCCGTGTTGCAGCGCGATCGCACCTGATAAACGCGCTCCCACAGTGCGATCGGTATTTACCAATGTTACATTCTTGCTGACAGTGCCGTGATTGCCGATCGCACTTTGAATCTCAACATCCGCCAACAATTCGTCATCCAGCACAGGCCCGTTGGTGTGAATGTCGCCGTGGACTAAGAAAGATCGATCGCCCTTAGTATCCGGTAACTTCGTCAAACAATCCAAATTAATCGCTTGAGTTTTAGTTAGTTTCACCCCATCCCGCATCTTCAGCAAATCCGCGCGGCCGATGATATCTGCGATCGACTTGTAACCCAATTTCGCCAACAAACTCCGCACTTCTTCTGCTACGAAATAGAAGAAATTAACCACGTGTTCCGGCGTTCCGGGGAACCGTTTCCGCAAGTGTTCCTGTTGAGTTGTGACGCCCACAGGACAACTATTCATGTGGCAAACGCGAGCCATAATGCAGCCTTCGGCAATCATTGCCACGGTGCCGAAACCGTACTCTTCGCCGCCCATCAAAGCGCCGATAATTACGTCCCAACCAGTTTTGAAGCCGCCGTCAACGCGCAGTAAAACTCGATCGCGCAACTTGTTCTCAATCAGCACTCGGTGAACTTCGGTCAATCCGAGTTCCCACGGAGAACCTGCGTGTTTAATCGAACTAAGTGGAGACGCACCGGTGCCGCCGTCGTGGCCGGAAATTTGAATCACATCAGCATTTGCCTTCGCAACGCCCGCTGCTACAGTGCCGATACCGACTTCCGATACCAACTTCACCGAAACACCCGCTTTCGGATTGATTTGATGCAAGTCAAAAATCAACTGCGCCAAATCCTCGATCGAATAAATGTCGTGGTGAGGAGGAGGCGAAATCAAAGTGACACCCGGTTTCGATCGGCGCAAATAGGCGATGTACTCGCTCACTTTCGGCCCCGGTAATTGACCGCCTTCACCCGGTTTCGCACCTTGTGCGACTTTAATTTCGATTTGTTTGGCGCTCATCAGATACTCAGGAGTTACCCCGAAACGTCCTGAAGCTACCTGTTTGATGGACGAACAGGCTGTATCGCCGTTCTGCAAACCTTTTAAGTGAGGTAGGGTTTGTGAGAAACCGGCCGCGCTCACATCGTTCAGCACATTGTATCGAATCGGGTCTTCGCCGCCTTCGCCGGAGTTGGATTTGCCGCCGATGCGGTTCATTGCAATGGCGAGTGTTTCGTGGGCTTCCGGCGACAAAGCGCCGAGAGACATTCCGCCGGTGGCGAAGCGTTTGACAACATCTGCTACAGATTCGACTTCTTCGATGGGGATGGAAGGGCGATCGCTCGCAAAGTCGAGCAAATCTCGTAAAGCCGTAACCGGGCGGTTTTCTAGCTGTTTTTTGTAAACCTCGTAATGATCGTAAGCCGTTTTTGCTTCAGTGCGAGCGTCCCCGCTCGCGGCGGGAGAGACTTCGGCCCCGTTACCGTTACCGTTAGTATCAGCCTTAAATGTAGCCACAGCCTTGTGCAAAGCCTTGGCCATTTCCGGGCTGTTCATGTGATATTCGCCACCTCGGCGGTACTGCACGAAGCCGAAGTTTTCCAGCTTTTTCTGGAGTAATTCGGGGAAAGCCTGAGAGTGGAAAGACATTACCTCGTTAGCAAGTTCAGCGATACTCAAACCGCCGATTCGAGACACAGTGCCTTTGAATCCCAAATTGAGCAGATCGGCGCCAATGCCGATCGCCTCAAAGATTTGCGCGCCTTGATAGCTAGACAGCAGCGAAATCCCCATTTTCGACATAATCTTCAGCAAGCCGTTTTCTACCGCTGTGCGATATTTAGCTTGAGCCTCAGTGACGGTAATCTTGGGAACTTTGCCATGTTCCATCAAATTTTGAGTTTTGGTGTCAAACCACCAGCCGCGCACGCTTTCCAGTGCTAAATAAGGGCAAACTGCGATCGCGCCGTAACCAATCAAACACGCGAAGTGGTGAGTGCTCCAGCACTGCGCCGTATCCACAACCAGCGAAGTTTGCATCCGCATCCCGACGCTAATTAAGTGGTGGTGAACTGCACCAACTGCTAGCAAGGGGGGAATGTAAGTGCATTCATCACTCAATCCCACAGCAGCAGATTCGCCTTTTTTCTGCGATGGTCGATCGCTCAAGATCAGAATTCTTGCGCCCGATCGAATTGCCTCCACAGCATCTTGACAAAGTTGCTCGACTGCGCTTTGCAAGCCAGCAGGCCCGGAAGTAATTTTGTAAAGAGTTGACAGTTGCTTTGCAGGGAAAGACTTTTGGTCTTTCAAGAAAGACAGTTCACCGTCGTTGAGTACGGGGGAATCAATTTTTAGCAGCTTGGCATTTTCCGGTGTTGCTTGCAGTAAATTGCCGCGCAAACCCATATTCATTGTCAGCGACATCACCATCCCCTCGCGCAGGGGGTCGATCGGCGGATTTGTCACTTGAGCAAACCGCTGTTTGAAATAGTTATAAAGTAACTGAGGCTTTTCTGACAACACAGCTAAGGGAATGTCATCGCCCATGCAGAAAGTCGGTTCTTTTCCAGAACTTGCCATCTCCACAATTACCATATCCAAATCTTCGGCGGTGTAGCCAAAAGCAGTTTGGGTGGCTAACAGGGCTTGCGAGTCGAGGGTTGCGGTTTCGGCAAAAGGCTGAGGTTGCAAGGTTTCGCGGTGTTGTTTGAGCCATTCGCCGTAGGGGTGGCGCTTCGCAATCCGCTGTTTTAGCTGCCAATTTTTGAGAATTTCCTTGGTTTGCAAGTCCACTGCAATCATTTGTCCGGGCCCCAAGCGGCCTTTTTCGACGATATCTGCTTCGGGAATATCGACAACTCCGGCTTCGGAGGCGACAATTACCAAACCGTCTTTAGTAATGCAGTAGCGGGCTGGACGCAAACCGTTGCGATCGAGCGTAGCACCTACTTGCTTGCCATCGCTAAATACCAACAGCGCCGGGCCATCCCAAGGTTCTTGAATACCGCTGTAATATTCGTAAAAATCGACAATTTCGGGATAGGGAACCAAATCCGGCTGATTTTTGTAGGCTTCGGGCACCATAATTGTCAGCGATTCCAGGGGCGATCGGCCGGAGTGCACCAACATTTCCATCACGTTGTCCAAGTTTGCCGAATCGCTGCTTTCGGAGTTGACAATGGGATTGAAGGTGTCGATGTCGGCTTGACTCCAATTCGGGTGAGATAAATTCGCTTGTCGCGCTTTCATCCAGGTAATATTGCCCAACAGCGTATTAATTTCGCCGTTGTGTCCCAGCAAGCGCATGGGTTGGGCTAGGTGCCAGCGGGGCATGGTGTTGGTGCTGAAGCGGCGGTGATAGACGGCAAAGGCGCTTTTATAAGCGGGATTTTTCAGATCGAGGTAAAATTCTCCGAGTATTGCCGATCGCACCATGCCTTTATAGACGATCGTGCGGGAAGAAAAAGAGCAACTATAAAAGTCTTGGCGGGTGAAGCCTGGGCGATCCGATAGCGAGTGTCCGATCGTGCGGCGGGCGAGAAATAACTGTCTGTCGAGCTCATCTCCGGCTAAGTTTGGTGAACTTACAATGATTTGTTCGATTTGAGGTTGATTTTCCCGTGCTTGCGGGCCCAAAACCGACGGTACAACGGGAACTTTCCGCCATCCCACCACAGTGAAACCGCGTGCTTTCACAACTTCCTCAACCACCTGCCGCGCGGTATTGGCTTGACTTTCATCTTGAGACAGAAACATCATTCCTACCCCGCAGTTTTCCTGTGGTGGAGGCACAATTCCCTGTTCGGCAAACCAAGTATGCAACAATTCCCAAGGAATTGCAGTCATCAAACCTGCGCCGTCGCCAGAATCGGAGTCTGCACTGCAACCGCCGCGATGTTCCAGACAAGTTAAGGCTGGGAGGGCTTTTTGAATAAGTGAGTGCGTAGCTTCGCCGCTTTGATTGGCAATAAACCCCACACCGCAGGCATCTCTTTCTTCCACTAACCAGTTTTGGCCGGCAAATGGAGTTCCTCGCTCAGTTTGATGCACGTTGCTGTTTAGATCGATCGTGTTACCCATGTTGATTGAATGTTATTTCTGTGATTGTGTGGTTGATTTGTTTTTATAGCTCGGAGAGAGAATGCTGCCGAGCGGTGGGAGTCTAGTAAATCTTAAAACAGCACATAGCAAGCTGATTCGATAAAAATTTACGTAGATGCTTCCTGTACGTAACGCGGAAACCCTGTTTGGAGATTTTAAATTATCTCGATCGAATCGCTTCGGAGATCTCTGGCAGAATACGCTGCTGTTAACAAGCAGCGATCCTTTGAGGAATTGCTACCCAGCAACTAGATATATTGGGGGCGATCGAGTTTTTTGCGTGTTTTTTCCTGAGTCCGCTCGATCGCCTTGCAGCGAACATCAGTAAATAGTAACTTTAGCTTTATTTTGTTCACTGCGGTGTTTAGTTGCTTTCGTCAGCGCCCCAGACATAAAAGACACCTGCTCGCGGGCGTGAGTAGGTGCAAGTAGTGTTGTAGCAGCGAGGCTCACAACTAATTAAACCCTGCCTTAATATTATGCAACTAACTACAGCCAACTACACAGCCAAAGAAATTAAGATTATCCAATAAAATTAGAATTTTTTACCGTTGTGCTATAAGACAGGCGTTTTTGAAGGTTAATGGTTTTAGGTTTCCAGAATAAAAAAATGCACATTAGACAAAAACGGCTAGTAGCAGCTAACAGAAGGCGATCGAGTGTTTGGCCCTGGATATTGTCAGTGTCGATTTCGCCCGTACTGGCGACGATCCTTCTGTACTCAGTCTGGAATCAACCTGCAACAGCCCAAGAGAGTCGGAGTGGCACAGGCATCTTGCCTGTGGCCTCTGGGGGCATCTTGCCTGTGACTGAGGGCGGGCAAGATGCCCACCCCACAAAGAAAGGCTTGATGGATAGTGGCACAGGCATCTTGCCTGTGGCCTCTGGGGGCATCTTGCCTGTGGCCTCTGGGGGCGGGCAAGATGCCCACCCCACAAAGAAAGGCTTGATAAATAGTGGCACAGGCATCTTGCCTGTGGCCTCTGGGGGCGGGCAAGATGCCCACCCCACAAATAGCTTGATGGATAGTGGCACAGGCATCTTGCCTCTGTCCAAGAATAGTGCAAAGTCTGAGTTAAAACTGATGACTCAATCTATACCGCCAGTTGCCACAATCAAACAAGGTCGCCAAATCTCCCTCAACGGGCGGATCATTCCCTTAGCTTGGACTCAACAGCCAACAAATAACACTTCTACTAATTTCAGAACTTGGATTGCGGATGTTGGCTTAATGCAATCTGCCGGAGTCGATTTGCTGTCCACCGCCGACAGTACCAAACAACCTGTACAGTGGTTTTCCGTATCTTTAAGTAATGCTCAAAGTTTGACAGTGCGATCGACTGGTGCGTATCGTTACTTAGATATTACCGATTTTGCTAAACTTGCCGGTTGGCAAATATCGATCGACAATAATCTCCTAAAAATCACCACTCAAACCGCAAATGTCACCGGAATTCGGCAAGCAGCCAGAGAAACGGGCGATCGCATTGTTCTCGATCTCGATCGCGCCGCCCCGTGGCAAGTTAACTTTGTGGATACACCCAGCCCATCACCAACAGACGACCCCACAAAACCCGCTATCCCTTTGCAGGTCAGCCCCGTAACACCAAACCTCGAAACACCAGACGACCCGACAAAACCAGCATTCTCGCAGCCGCTAGCACCCGTACAGGCGATCGCCAGTCAAGAATGGTCGATCGCGATCGATGCCAAAGTCGATCGCACTTTGGGCGATCGCATTTTTGCAACCAGTCAGCAATTGCGATCGCTAAAAATCGAACCTGCGGGGAATCAAACCAGAGTAAAAGTACAAATTCCCTTAGGCTGGCGGCCGCAAGTTTTCAGTTTAGGAAATCCCCATCGATTAGTAATCGACATTCGCCCAGACTCGTTAGTAGAAAAAGACATTGCTTGGGCGGCGGGAGTTCGATGGAGACAACAGTATCAAAATTTAGGAACAGCGCGTTTCCCGGTATATTCCTTAGAAGTGAATCCGCGTCAATCCGGCATCAAAATTCGACCGTTGTTGAGCAATCCGCCGACAGAGAAAGGTAGTGCACCTTTATTACAAACAGCGGAACTTTCGGGAACGGCTGCTGCAATTAATGCCGGATTTTTCAATCGCATCAATCGACTAGCTTTAGGTGCGATTCGGCGGGATACTAAATGGCTTTCCGGGCCGATATTGAATCGCGGGGCGATCGCTTGGAACGATCGAGGCGAATTTGCGATCGATCGTTTAACTTTGCAAGAAACTTTGATAACTTCAGCAAATCAGCGTTTATCTATTTCCCAGTTAAATAGTGCCTACGTGGAATCGGGAATCGGCCGTTACAATCCAGATTGGGGAGGGACTTATACTCCGTTTTCCGACGATGAAATAGTTGTCACAGTTGCGGGCGATAGAGTTGTCAGTCAATCCCCCGGAGGTGCCACGGGAAAAACCAATTTTCCAATTCCAGGAAACGGTTATATTTTAGCTTTGCGTTCCGATTTGTCTCCTGCATCCCAATTGGTAGTTGGCACTTTATTGCGTTTGGAAACTAACACAATTCCGGCTAATTTCAACCGCTTTCCCTACATTCTCGGTGGCGGGCCGGTGTTGGTACAAAACAGTCGAGTGGCTGTGGATGCGAAGGCGGAAGGCTTTAGCGATGCGTATGTTCGACAGACGGCGATTCGGAGTGCGATCGGGCGAACTGCTGCGGGGAATTTGCTAATTGTAGCGGTGCACAATCGCGCGGGCGGGGCCGGCCCAAATTTCGCGGAACTGGCGCAGATATTGCAGCAAATGGGTGCTGTGGAGGCTTTAAACTTGGATGGGGGAAGTTCGACAAGTTTGTATTTGGGAGGCAGTTTGCTCGATCGCCCGCCGTCTACTGCTGCGAGAGTCCATAATGCGATCGGCATTTTCATTCAACCTTAAATAAATCGAAAAAAAAGGTTCGATCGTTCGGACTTCATATCAAATCCGGTAGCATGGGAATTGTTAATCTCTCTATTCTCTCTGTGTCCTCTGCGTTCTCTGCGGTTAAATCATTCCGATGCAACCGGAAACGATATCAGTCCTTCTTTCTGAGGACTCAAGTCCTGACTGCAAACTTAATTGGCGATCGCACCAACAAACCTTCGCAAAGTGGTAGCATAGCGATCGCCAGCGACCTCCATTAAATCGTTGTGTCCGGCGCGATCGACCCAAAAATTAAGTTTCGGCTGCTTAGCAGCCGCAAAAAGCTGCTCTCCGTGCCAAAACGGCACCACCCGATCTGCCTTACCGTGAATTACTAAAACGGGCGATCGTACTTTACCAATTTTATCAACATTCACAAACTTATCAAATGGCAAAAGCGGAATCTGCGTCAACACCGGAAAAACCGAAACAAACGAACTTTCAACCACCAAACCGCCCACAGATTGCCGCGAAGCCAAATCAATAGCCGGCCCGCCACCAACAGAACGTCCGTACACAATAATCTGCTTAGGCGGAACTCGCAACTGTTCGGTTAAATAACCGTAAGCCGCCGAACTATCGCGATAAACATTATACTCAGAAGGCTTTCCCTGACTCGTACCGTAACCTTGATAATCGTAAGCAAATACAGCAAACCCGCTATCTCGAATCTCTCGCAAAACCGACCAAATATATCCCAAATCCTCTGCATTGCCGTGACTGTAAAGTATGGTATATTGGGCTTGGGGGTTCGGAAAATGAACAGCAGAAATTTTCAGACCATTAGCTGAGCTAAGTTTAATGATTTCGCTGGTATCCTGGTAGCCAGCAGCGGGAGGTTGAAAAATCAACCTGTCTGAAAAAAAGACTGCGTAAAGACACAGAAAAGCGTAGATAAAAATTATAGAGCTAAAGACTCGTTGGACAGAGAATTCCCCGAAAAGTAAAAGGTTCATATTTTTTTTATTCCAATTTGCCATAACTCAATGCCCATAATTTAATAAGATTTAATTGAGACTTTGTTCATTGCGAGAAAAAACATGGCACTACAATACCCCGATGACCTAAAATACCTAGACACTCACGAATACATCCGACTCGAAGGGGAAATAGCCACGATCGGCATCAGTTCCTTTGCAGTTGACCAACTCGGTGATATTGTGTTTCTAGATTTGCCTGAAGTCGGTGCAGGGTTGGAAAAGGGCGAACCATTCGGTACAGTCGAGTCAGTGAAAGCAGTTGAAGACTTGAAAGCGCCTGTGACTGGTACAGTCGTAGAACGCAATGATGACATTATAGAGTCTCCCGAAAACTTGGCAGAAGATCCCTACGGCGCTGGCTGGTTTCTGAAAGTGCGCGTTGACAACGCTAGCGATGCGGATGATGCTTTGTCGGTTCAAGACTATCGCAAAATGGTAGAAGGGGAGTAGGGCATGGGGCAAACAGGGCATGGGGCATGGGCCAAACAGGGCATGGGGTTTGAAACTGTAACTTAATTTATGGACAAAGCTACCCATCCTTGACTATTTGGGTAGCTTTGTCCGCAACTCGGGCGATCGCACGAGACTATTTG
>RDXX01000090.1 GCA_004292955.1 Oscillatoriales cyanobacterium
TCTTGAAGGAGTCAGTAGAGGCGCTTTGATTTCGCCTTTGAAAGTTCGCATTTGGACTCTTCAAGAATCCCCGTCCCGGAGCGGGCTGGGGAGTATCAATTGTAGACGAATTCGGCATAAAAACAACCATTTCTAGGAAGGATTCTCACTTCTCGGATCTCGGCATAATCCAGATTAGAAGGCATTTGAATTTGAAAGTTCTTCAATCCGAACCAAGCCTTAACTTTTTGTCCGAGAGGGATAGAAATTCGACCATCAATCAACTTTTTACCAAGCGCCTGTTTCGGATAGGCAATTAAGTGAAGCCCGCCAGGAGTACGGTAATTTGGAAATTTCGGTCTAGATTCAAGCTTTCCTTCACGAAACAATTTAATCAATCCTTTGAAAGATTTTACCGACTCACCGACAGCACCACAAGTCTGTTGAGCTGCTTGAGCGCATAAAGCTCCGTAATGAGGATTGCGTTTTAACTCGTTGATTACGTCAAACGGGCGGACAAAAATATGACCCTTAAAGTATGCTTGACGAACGTAGTAAACCGCACAGTTATGTAGTTTGTTTGACTCTTGACAAATATATTCTAGAACTGCTTTCAACTTTTGATCGGGCTTAATCAATACCTGCTGACATCCAAACACGCCAGTCACCTTGTTGATGTAATGTGTTGATTATACACTACCTGTCGATGGAGTCAATAGTCTTATGGCGAGTTTGTCAAAAAAAGATTTAGAGTATCGGCACGAGAGCAAGGCCGTCTCGCTGATCAATATGCACTTTGTTTTTATTCCCAAACGCCGTAAAGCCGTTCTGGTCGGCAAAATTGCAGAACGGCTGCAAGAAATTATTTTTGAGGTAGTCACGGAAAACAGGTGGAAAATTATTGCTTTGGAGATTATGCCGGATCACGTCCATTTATTGCTTAATATTAAGCCGACAGACTCCGCCAGTTTCGTCATGCAAAGAGTTAAGGGTAGGGCATCCAGTTACTTGAGGAAAGAGTTTCCCGAATTACTGAAATTACCTACATTGTGGACTCCTAGTTATTTTGTTGGCAGTGTTGGAAACGTTTCTACTGAAACTGTCAGGAAATATATCGAAGAACAAAGAAACAAATAATATAGAATGCTGGCAGCCTTAAGGCTGCAACTGCGTTTCATCCCCGGCTTAAAAGACCGGGGTTCTCACGCGACGCGCTATAGCAGGGGGAGAGTAGGAGAGGGAGAGGGGGAGAGCGGGAGAGTGGGAGAGTGGGAGAATTACCAAATAACGAATAACGAATAACCAATAACCAATAACTAATAACTAATGACTTAAAACAATCGATGCCAAGTCAATTCTTTTGTCGCTGCATTGAAATTCCAGCGCAACAATTGAGTTGCCGGTTTGCCGATAATTCCCGAAAGTCCGATCGCCTTTCTGGGAGATTCAGTTGCCAGGGCGATCGCACTTTCTACCTCGCAAATCCCCCACCTTACCAAATTCTGCACTCCCGCCAACAGCGGCAGAGTTGTACCTGCCAAAGTAGCAGATTCCAGCGGCGAATGGTAATCCAATCTTACCCATGCTGTACCTTTTCTGACTTCCATTTGTCGGGAATCCCAAGGATAAACACCGTCAGGCAAACCCAAAGGAGCCAAAGCATCGCTTACCAAAAAAACGCCTGTGTCGTATCTGCCAGCACGCAGCAAAAAATCAATCATTGTCGGAGAAACGTGCTTGCCGTCAGCAATTAAACCGCATTTTACGCCCGGATAAACGATCGCCGCTCCTAACAAACCCGGTTCTCTGTGATGCAAACTCGGCATCGCATTAAAAGCGTGAGTTACCATTGAAGCTCCTTGGGCAAATGCTTGCTGTGCTTGCTCTGCCGTCGCTTGGGAGTGTCCCAGACTGACGGCAATTCCCAAACTTTGCAAATAGGGAATGACTTCACCAGTGCTGTCTAACTCCGGCGCTAAAGTAATTATTTTGACAATATCCGCACAATCTCCTAAAACTAACTTGACATTTTCTATTGTTAGCGGTAGTAAAAACTCAACTGGGTGAGCTCCTCGCTTCTGAGGGTTGAGAAAAGGGCCTTCGAGGTGAACGCCGATTATTTCGGCACTTTGGGATTTATTGGTGGCAGGAGCAGCGGTTTTTGCAGTCCGCATATAATCAGCTATCGTCGAGAGCGATCGCCTAAACTTATCCAGGGAAGTTGTCACCAAAGTCGGCAAAAAAGCATCAACTCCCTGATACCATAAAAATTGACAAATTTTAGGTAAAACTTTAACATCCTTGCTTTCTAAATCTGGGAAAGCTAAACCGAGTGCTCCGTTAATCTGCAAGTCAACACCGCCCAGAGAAACCCAATCACCCGCAGCGTCGATCACTTGCAAATTGGGAGGAGCAATTCGTTTAAATACTTTGTCCATCGAACAAACTTCTTGAATGATGCCCGTGTTGTCAACAGCAAGCATCTGCAAATCCTTGCAACCGGGCAGGCGAGCATTGAGAATATCTGTAGGGGCGGCAGTTGGGGTTGTGGCTTCAGTCATCCGATTTTAGATTTTAGATTTTAGATTTTAGATTTTAGATTTGCTCGCCTCGATAAATCTGCGGGCTCTTGATGAGGATGTGGAGATTTTTGCTTTCTGCACTCTTGGCTTGTCACCAAATTGCTTTCGAGCATCAGTTTGGCTACAAAATATCTAAATTTTAGAACTCTTGCTCTCGTCAAATTTACCCCCCGCAAGTCCCCCCTTATTAAGGGGGGAAACAAGAATAATCTTACCCCCTCCCCGAACTCGCGGGGAGGGTTGGGGTGGGGTGCGTTGTATTTTTGCAAGAGATCTTTTAGTTAACGCCATAACTTAAAATTACCATTAATCTGAAATCTCACATCTGAAAATTGCATGAGTCAACCGACAGTTGGAATTATCATGGGCAGCGATTCGGATTTGCCTACCATGTCTGAAGCGATCGCAGTTTGCGAAGAATTCCACGTACCTTGCTCCGTAGCAATTGTCTCCGCCCACCGTACCCCGGATCGGATGGTGGAATATGCTCAAACCGCGCACCAACGAGGTTTGAAAGTAATTATCGCAGGTGCTGGGGGAGCGGCGCACCTTCCGGGTATGGTAGCATCTTTAACACCATTGCCGGTAATTGGTGTACCAGTAGCGAGTCGCCACCTCCAAGGCCTAGATTCGCTGTACTCGATCGTCCAAATGCCAGCCGGTATACCCGTAGCAACAGTGGCGATCGGCAATGCTAAAAATGCTGGCTTGCTGGCAATTCAAATATTAGCAGTTTCCCAGCCTCAATTGCTGGAGCGAATCCTGGATTACCGGAAAACTTTGTCCGAATCTGTAATGAAAAAACAAACTCAGCTAGAAGAGCTAGGCTATCAAAAATATCTCACTATGAACAAATAATCTCTAAGTGTTGTAGTACAATTGTGGGAAATTTTCGGGGTCTAGCTGAGCTGATAAGTTGTAAAAGCGTAAAAATGATGAAAATGAGTGTCGGAAAGAAAAAATCGAAACAAGTCAGGCGGGAGTCTTTGAATTTGCCAGCCCCTAACTTTTTGACAAAAGTCAGCAGGTTCAAGAAATTACAAAGGACGATCGCCCGCCTCAGTCCGAGTTGGCAAGCCTGTATACCAATAGCAGCAGTCATCTTCTTGATTTGGGGATATGCCGCAGTAGCCCAAACCCCTCCTGCTGCGCCAACCACCGAAGAGCAATTGGCCAGCCTCAAGGTAGGCATGGATACCATGTGGGTGATGGTGGCTGGGATGCTAGTGTTCTTTATGAACGCGGGTTTTGGGATGTTGGAAACAGGTTTCTGCCGCCAGAAAAATGCAGTTAACGTACTGTCAAAAAACCTGATTGTGTTTGCGCTTGCGACGATCGCATATTGGGCGATCGGCTTTGCGTTAATGTTCAGCAACGGTAACGGTTTTATCGGCAGCAGCGGCGGATATTTCCTGTTGAACGTGGCTGACAACAGCCCCGCTATGGGAGATGCTTATCAAGGCATTTTCAAATCCTTAAACTGGACGGGAGTCCCCCTGAATGCTAAATTCTTTTTCCAATTAGTTTTTGCGGGAACTGCTGCTACGATCGTTTCTGGGGCAGTTGCAGAGCGCATTAAATTCCTTGAATTTTTAATTTTCTGCTTGCTGTTAGTCGGAATTGCTTACCCGATTACCGGACACTGGATTTGGGGCGGCGGCTGGCTGCAAACAGCAGGTTTCTACGATTTTGCAGGTTCCGCAGTGGTTCACTCCGTAGGCGGTTGGGCTGCTTTGATGGGAGCGGCATTTCTCGGGCCGCGGATCGGCAAGTACCGCGACGGCGACACTGTGGCGATGCCGGGACACAATATGAGCATTGCCACCCTCGGCTGTTTGATTCTGTGGTTCGGTTGGTTCGGGTTCAATCCCGGTTCGACAATGGCTGTCGATCCAAATGCGATCGCCCACATTGCGCTCACCACCAACACCGCCGGTGCTTTCGGGGGAGTTGCTGCCACAATTACAGCTTGGCTTTACCTCGGAAAACCAGACTTGTCGATGATTATCAACGGCATCCTCGCCGGCTTAGTCGGGGTGACAGCGAGCTGCGCTTGGGTTAACATACCCAACTCTGCCATTATCGGCACGATCGCCGGCATCATGGTAGTTTTTGCAGTAACATTCTTCGACAACTTAAAAATTGACGACCCTGTAGGAGCAACTTCCGTTCACTTAGTCTGTGGCATCTGGGGAACTCTGGCAGTTGGCTTATTTGCTGACGGGCCCACAACGGGAATTTATACCGCTGGGCCGAAAGCGGGATTGTTTGTAGGCGGAGGTTTCGATCAACTAATACCGCAGTTGATCGGTATTATCTCTGTAGGCGGAATGACCGTGCTGCTGAGTACGATTTTTTGGTTGGCACTCAAAGCTTTGTTGGGTATCCGCGTTTCTGCTGTTGAGGAAGCTGAAGGTTTGGATATCGGCGAACATGGGATGGAAGCTTACACCGGGTTTGTGAAGGAAACTAGCTCTGGCAACAGAACAGAAAGCAGCTACGGCGGTTATTCTGGGGGGGGTGCGGACAGAACTACCAAACTTTAGAGCAAAACTCTCAAGCGTGGGACGATCGACTTTCTTCAGCTTTCTGGCCCTAGATGAGCGATTTGTACGTCCATCTAGGGCTTAATTGTGAAAAACCACAATCTGAAATCCCCCGCCCGCAGATACAGTCGCAGACGCACTCTTGAGTCTTTTAAACCAGGTCGATCGTTCTGGCATTCCTTGCTAAAATCTCGCAATTACGTTAACAAACTGGGTTTTTGCGTGCGGCTCAGCTTTAAAAAAAGCTACTTTAGAAAAGCTCTAAATCCTGATACAGTAAGTCATTCGGAATTCCTAAATCTAAAATCTAAAATCTAAAATCGCCTGATTTCTGCGCCAGAAAGCTTGGCAGTCAGATTTTTTATGGTAAAGTAGTGCCAAAAAGCAAAGTTCTGCATCGCCGTCACGCCCAACACAGCACACTGCTTGATTCTTACAAGAATTGAGGCGAAAATTGAACGGTAAAATTTGATGCAGCAATCAGTGCCAATTATTTCAGTATGGTGCCTGCAAATCGCTTGAGTTTATGGAGAAGTTTGGAGTAGTTAGCAGAAGTAGAACTCATAAATCCCTCTTGGGGATGGAAGTTAGCCGATCGAAAACTGTTCCGGTTTGGGCTTTGCTATCTCTGCTTACCAACGCGGTACTAATTGTCACAGTCGCTCAACTAATCGGTAGGGGAAACAACTTAACAGAAAGTTCCCCTGCTAGTGCTGCACTAACGCCGGAAAGCACTGAAGAACTAATTCGCTCTTCGACGACGGCGACAAACTCTACAAAAGTAGTGGCAGACTTGCCCCTTGCAGGGCCTCGACACAAATGGTCTTACCAGCAGTGGGTGACGCAGTTGGGCCGGGAAGCTGAGGCTGCCGCAGCAAATCGTCCCCCAAAACTGAGTGTTTTGGCTGGAGATTCTTTGAGTATGTGGTTTCCGACGAAGCTGTTACCGCCCGATCGCATTTGGCTGAATCAGGGGATTTCGGGGGAGACATCCGTAGGTTTGCTGAAGCGATTGCAGTTGTTCGATCGCACTCTGCCCGATACGGTGTTTGTGATGATCGGGATTAACGATTTATTGCGGGGGGCCAGCGACGAAGGGATTTTGAACAACCAGCGACAGATTATCCGCGATTTGCGGTGGGCGCACCCGAAAGCACAAGTGGTGGTGCAGTCGATTTTGCCCCACAGCGGGGAACAGTCTACCTGGGAAAATCGCGATCGACTATTAGCGATTCCCAACAGTCGGATTCGCGCAATCAATCGGCGACTGAAAGAAATTGCTAGTTCCGAAAATGTTTCCTATCTGGATTTGCAGCCGTTGTTTGCGGATGCTGACGGCAATTTACCAACCCAACTCAGTACAGACGGCTTACACCTTAACGAGCGAGGTTATCTGGTTTGGCGATCGGCCTTGCAAATGTTCAGTCAAATGCAGTTGAAAAATTAATCAGTTGACTGTTGTCAGTTGGCAGTTGTCAGTTGGCAGTTGTCAGTAGTTAGAAGGATGAAGTCATATTCTCCCCCATTCTCCCCCTTCCAACACGGCTTACTCCGAAGTCAGGGGTAATGTCAAGTACCTGCGGATAGATTAAGAAAATATAATAGTTGAGCTTTTAGTATACAATGATACAGAATAACAGTTTGTACAAATGGTGCAATCCAAAAGGCAGAGAGTATGGGATTGAGAGTTGACAAATTTAGATGAGTCCGACTATACGAAGTCGGGGCTTGAGGATTGGGGAATTATCTATTAAAGATTCGTTCCGCTAAAACAGGGACTTAAAACCAAATTAACTATTGCATCTAAAATCCTCACATCTAAAATCGGCTCGGTCTTCCCTGCGAATTGCTGAGTATTAAAAGGTAAAAATAACGTGCTCAAAAAAAGTTTCACGATCGGCATCCTCGCACTGTGGCTGTTAAGTTGGCCGCTGATGAACAATGCCTTAGCTCAAGATGCTGCTCCCCCTGCGGCGGCGGCTGCTGCGGTGGCGGCAAGTCCGATCGACACCGGAGATACAGCCTGGATGTTGATATCCTCAGCACTGGTGTTGCTGATGACACCCGGGCTAGCGTTTTTCTACGGAGGGCTGGTGCGATCGCGCAACGTCCTCAACACCATGATGATGAGCTTAGTCATGATGGGACTCATCGGCGTCACATGGACTCTGTGGGGTTACAGTTTGGCCTTTGACGTTTCCACTCCAGTTTCCGAAGGCTTTGGGAAAGGATTTGAAACCTTCATCGGCGGCTTCGACTGGATGTTCTTGAACAACGTCGCAGCCGACAAACCAGATCCGATCGGCTACGCACCGACAATACCGCACCAAGTATTCATGGTTTACCAGATGATGTTCGCCATCATCACTCCAGCATTGATTTCCGGGGCGATCGTCGAACGGGTAACATTCAAAACCTACTTCTGGTTCGTGCTGCTGTGGTCTACATTCATCTACTCTCCTCTAGCCCACTGGGTTTGGGGTAGAGGCTGGCTGGGGGCGATGGGAGCATTAGACTTTGCCGGCGGCACAGTCGTGCACATCAGTTCCGGCGTATCTGCGGTTGTCGCAGCTTGGGTAATCGGGCCCCGCAAAGATCACTTGAACAAGCCCCACACCCCCCACAACGTACCCTACGTCTTGCTCGGAATAGGGCTCCTGTGGTTCGGCTGGTTTGGCTTCAACGGCGGTAGCGCTTTAGGATCGGGTTCCTTAGCAACAGTGGCTTTTGTCACCACAATGATTTCAACCGCAGCCGGCGGTTTAACTTGGACAATCATCGAATGGGTGCTCAGAGGCAAACCGACAGCAGTCGGAATTGCCAGTGGTTTCCTAGCAGGATTGGTGGGAATCACACCAGCGGCGGGATACGTACTCCCAGTGGGGGCCCTGTTAATCGGATCGATAACTTCCGTTTGCTGCTTCTTCGCCGTTAGCTTGCGAGCTAAGCTGGGATTTGACGACTCTTTGGACACCTTCCCGGTTCACGGCGTCGGCGGAACTGTAGGCGCGCTTCTGACAGGCGTGTTTGCGACTAAAGCCGTTAACGCAGCCGGAAATGACGGGCTGTTTGCCGGAAATCCGGGGCTAATTGTGACACAGTTTGTAGGCGTTGTAGCTACTTACGTGTTTGCGGCTGCCGGTACTTTTGTCATCCTAAAAATTCTCGCGCAGTTTATGGAACTGCGAGTCGCCTCATCTGCTGAAGACCAAGGTTTGGATATCGGCCAACACGGGGAAGAAGCTTACGGTGAGGATTTTGCCGGCGGTTTCAGTTCCTTTGAATCTGGTTCTCCTTTCGCGCCGAAAAAGGTGGGCTGATTTTCAGGGTAAGTTCGATCATCGCGTAGAGATGCAGTTATGTGCGTCTCTACGCTTTTTTTTGTTTTATTTTGAACGAACCCATGAAAGTCGCGCCTCTGTTCGTTACTGAATTAAATAATACCAGTTTCAAAAGAGAATGTAACTTTATACAAGCCACTAAGGAATGAGAATTAAATAACTTATAATTTGATGGTTTTTGTGGGATGGGCGGGGGAGCCCGTCTCTAAAGGACGGGCTCCCCCGCCCATCCCACTTTCGTTGTGTAAATTATTTAATTTGCGATCCTAACCCTTATGCAGTAGTTCATTCCAATCTAAAATCTAAAATCTAAAATCTAAAATCGTATAATCCCGATCGCACCCAGGCCTTCTAAAATCAAAGGTAATTAACCTAGATTTGAACTCAGTACCGCATGGATACTAAAGCTTTTAAACGATCGCTCCAACAGTCTGAAAACTACCACCGCAAGGGTTTCGGACACGAAGCTGAGGTAGCTGATGTAATGCAGACAGCTTATCAAAGCAGCCTGATCCAGCAAATTCGCGACAACAATTACAGGCTGCAACGCGGCGCCGTCACCATCCGGCTGGCTGAGGCTTTTGGCTTTTGCTGGGGAGTGGAACGCGCTGTGGCTATTGCTTACGAGACTCGCCAGCACTTCCCCTCGGAACGGATTTGGATTACTAATGAGATTATTCACAATCCTTCTGTGAACCAGCATTTGCGCGATATGGAAGTTGGTTTTATTGCTGTGGAAAAGGGGCAGAAAGATTTTTCTGTGGTGGATAGTGGCGATGTGGTAATCTTACCTGCTTTTGGGGCGAGCGTGCAAGAAATGCAGTTGCTGAACGATAGGGGCTGCAAGATTGTTGATACTACCTGTCCTTGGGTTTCTAAGGTTTGGAATACTGTTGAAAAGCACAAAAAAAGGGATTACACTTCGATTATTCACGGTCAGTACAAGCACGAAGAAACTGTGGCAACGAGTTCTTTTGCTGATAAGTATTTGATTGTGCTGAATTTGCAGGAAGCTGAATATGTCAGCAATTATATCTTGCACGGGGGCGATCGTGCTGAGTTTCTTGCTAAGTTTAGCAAGGCTTATTCTGCTGGTTTTGACCCAGATGTGGATTTGGTAAGTGTCGGGATTGCTAACCAAACTACTATGCTCAAAACTGAGACTGAGAATATTGGCAAGTTGTTTGAAAAGACGATGATGCGGAAGTTTGGGCCGTCCAATCTTAATGAGCATTTTCTGAGTTTTAATACTATCTGCGATGCGACTCAGGAACGGCAAGATGCTATGTTGAGTTTGGTTGAGGAAAAGTTGGATTTGATGTTGGTGATTGGGGGTTTTAATTCTTCTAATACTACTCACTTGCAGGAAATTGCGATCGACAAAACTCTTCCTTCTTATCACATTGATTCTGCGGAGCGCATTTTACCGGGAAATCGCATCGAACACAAGCCTTTGGGCGGGGATTTGGTCGTAACTGAAAATTGGCTGCCTGAAGGTAATATTGTCGTCGGCGTGACTTCGGGTGCTTCGACTCCTGATAAGGTTGTTGAGGATGCGATCGATCGCATTTTGGCGATGAAAGCCGCTGTTATTCCCTAATTCTCTGCTTCGCCACTGCACTCGGAATCATCTTTTCCGGCGTGCAGTGCGATCGTCTCGCTTCCAAACAGACTGTAGACTCCAATTGCTATTGATTCCATCTGGATGCTGAAAATTATCTGTGTTAATCTGCGTTTATCTGCGGTTAGTTTCCCTAGCAATTTCTCCCCTGCGTCCCAAAGTTATTTTTTTCACAAATCATGAAAAAATCGCCTTTTTTTTCGGGTAAAAAGCTTGACGCGGGCTGCTTGACAAGGTATTATTTAATAATGGGAATAGTGAAAATTTTTAAATTGAAGTCACCACTTCCATTATCTAAAATATACCCCATAAATCAACCGAAATCAATAGGTAAAAACTCCTTTTTTTGCGCCGCGATTTGAAATAGTCAAAGCAGCAAAAGTGATGCCACAGAAAATGACTAATTAAGCTTAGCGAGAGAGCGAGAGATTGTATATTTGGCCTCTCTTACTTAAGGAGGATGCGAAGAGGAGCTAGTACCTAGGTAGCAAATAAATAGACAGAGTGGTACACTTGTGGACAAATCTACGGTATACCATTTTGTTTAAACCACATGAATTCGCAAAAAAGCTTGGATTGTCAGTAAAAAGACTCGCCGTCTCCTCAACATGAATTGCTAGAATACTTGAAATAATTAACTGTTTTTCCTGTCGATTATACGGTCTGCAAAATTACTCCAAGGAAATCAAATAAAACTAAAAAATGCTGTTGACAAACCCCTACAAGATGTGGCAAAATTAAACAAATAAATCGAGTGTTGAGGCCAAACAATGCTTCTGTCCATCAAGACAAAGTTAAAGCTAAACAAGAACCAGGCAAAGGTTATGAGCAAACACGCTGGCATAGCGAGGTTTACTTATAATTGGGGACTAGCTACTTGGAATAGCCTTTATCAAGATGGATTAAAGCCCAATAAATACCTACTCAAGAAATTCTTCAACAATCATGTAAAACCTGAATTTACATGGATCAAAGAGACGGGAATCTGCCAGAAAATAACTCAATACGCCTTTGACAATCTTGGGGATTCGTTCTCTAAATTTTTCTCAAAAAAAGGTGGATTTCCCAGATTCAAAAAGAAGGGGCATCACGACTCTTTCACTATTGACGCGGGCGGTAAGCCTATCCCTGTGGGTGGTACGTCTATAAAGTTGCCGACAATCGGCTGGGTAAAAACCCACGAAGGACTACCTCACACAACTTGCAAGTCAATCACCATTTCACGCACTGCCGACAGTTGGTTTATCGCATTTGCTTACGAACAGAATCATGAACCCACAGTCAAAACTCATGAAATTGTAGGAGTTGATTTGGGAGTAAAAGAGTTGGCTACACTTTCAACTGGCGTAGTATTCCCGAACCCAAAGCACTACAAAGCGCATTTTATAAAGCTGAAGAGATTATCAAGAGTTCTTGCTAGAAAGGTGAAAGGTTCCAGCAATAGATACAAAGCCAAAATCCAACTGGCAAAACACCATGCAAAAATAGCAAACCTCAGAAAGAATACTCTACATCAAGTCACTACTTACTTATGCAAAAACCACGCAACGATAGTAGTAGAAGACTTGAATATTGGAGGGATGCTAAAGAATCACAAGCTAGCACAGGTAATAGCTGATTGCGGATTTCATGAATTTAAACGCCAGCTAGAATACAAAGCGAAAAAGTTTGGCTGTGAAATTGTCGTTGCTGACCGCTGGTTCCCGTCGAGCAAAACCTGTTCGAGTTGCGGGCATATTCAAGATATGCCACTCAAAGAAAGGGTTTATAACTGTGGAAGTTGCGGTCATTCGATGGACAGGGATTTAAACGCAGCCATCAATTTATCACGGTTGGCTAAACCGTGAAAGCTTACGGAGGGATAACCGCTCCCATGCTCCCGACGAAGTAAGAAGCAAATGTCTAGACTTGTCTAGTATTTGTGTAGCAGCGACACTAAACTAAAAACAAGATCGATCGCAAATTTGAGCCTTAAATTTATCTGCTTTGGCCGCCGTGTCTGCCCGAGCAAAAAATTCATCGCCCGGAGCGAGGTATAACAAAAAAAGCAGCACTCGCGCGCCGACTATTTCATGAACAAATCGCTGACTCGCCAAATCACCGCAGGCATCGGCATCGCCTTGGGACTGCTAATTTTTAATGCGGCAACTTCCTACCGCAATACTCTCAAGTTAGTGGAAAACGAGCGCTCGGTGAGCCACACTCACGGAGTTTTAAGTGAACTCGAAGCCACGCTTTCTACCTTAAAAGATGCTGAAACGGGGCAGCGCGGTTATTTGCTGACGGGAGAAGAACGGTATTTAGAACCTTATTACACTGCGATCGCCAACGTTAACACACAATTAGTCGGATTGCAGGAACTAACAGCCGACAACAATCGGCAGCAAGAGCGCCTTCGCGACTTGAAAAGTGCGATCGACTCTAAATTAGCCGAACTTCAAGAAACCATCAATCTGCGGCGCAAACAAAACTTAGCAGCAGCCCTGCGGGTGGTAAAAACCGATCGCGGACAGCAAATCATGGAGGGGATTCGGCAGCAGGTAGCCACCATGACTGCCGAGGAAAATGTGATATTGCAGCAGCGCGCCCAAGAATCTCAAGCCAGTGCTAATTTGACAATCATCACTTTTACCGTTGCTACTGTGGTAGATTGGCTGTTGCTGGTGTTAATTTTATATTTGGTAAAGCGCGATCGCATTTTGCGCGACAATGCCCAAATCAAACAAAATCAACTGCTAGAAGAGCTAGAACGCGATCGCAATTCCCTGCAATTAACCGAAGAACGTTTCCGCCGCGCCATTGTTAACGCCCCGCTGCCAATTATGCTGCACGCTGAAAACGGAGAAGTTTTGCAAATTAACTCCGCTTGGACAGAATTCTCAGGCTACAAATCCTCAGAAATTCCTACAATTGAAGATTGGACAGAAAAAGCTTACGGCAGCCGCAAATCGGTAGTGCCAGCAAATATCAATTGGCTGCACAAATTAAACTCGCGCCTTTCTGAAGGTGAATATATAATTACCACAGCCAGCGGTGAAAAACGAATTTGGGACTTTTATTCGGCACCTTTAGGCAAGCTTTCCGACGGCAGAAGTTTAGTAATTAGTACCGCCATTGACATCACTGCACGCAAACAAGCAGAAGCGGAAATTCGGATGCTCAACGCTACGTTAGAACAGCGAGTCGAACTCCGCACCAATGAACTGCAAGGAGCTAACGAAGAATTAGAAGCTTTCACCTATACCGTCGCCCACGATTTGCGCGCGCCCTTGCGGGGAATGCAGGGATTGGCTGAAGCTTTGTTAGAAGATTACGGCGAAATCCTTGACGAACTCGGTCAAGAATATGCCCAGCAAATTGTAAATTCTGGGCAACAATTAGAAGATTTGATCCAAGATTTGCTAGCATACAGCCACCTGAGCCGCACTGATTTATCGCTGCAAGTTGTAGAGTTAGAATCTGCTGTCGCTGAGGCAATTGCTATGGTACAAGCCGATGCTAAATCCAACGGTGCTCGCATCAGCGTGCGATCGCCCTTATTGCCGGTAATTGCCCATCGCGTTACCTTAGTTCAAGTCATCACAAATCTGCTCGCCAATGCTCTAAAATTTGTGGCAGGCGCATCGCCGCAAGTGCAAATATGGGCTGAGGAAATTCAACTGCCTCCAGAGGGAGAGACAGACAGACAGACTGCGGGAGAATGGAAAAGGGGGAAAGTGGGAAAGTGGGAGCATTCGCAGTTATTGATTAGCACTGGCCAATTGCCTGTTAGCGAAGCCAACGAAGGCGATCGCATCATCCGTCTTTGGGTAGCAGACAACGGCATCGGTATTGCTCCAGAACATCAAAAACGGATTTTTCGCGTTTTTGAACGGCTTCACGGTATCGAGTCATACCCCGGAACTGGTATAGGATTAGCTATTGTACAAAAAGCAGTCGATCGCATGGGCGGTCAAGTTGGGGTGGAATCGCAATTAGGACACGGCAGTCGATTTTGGATAGAGCTGAGGAAAGGATGAGGCAAAGGCAGACGATTTTGCTGGTGGAAGATAGCCCCGTTGATATTCTGTTGATGCAGCGGGCGTTTCGCAATCAGATTTTTACTAATACTTCGCTGCAAATTGTCCGAGATGGAGATGCAGCGGTTTTTTATTTAAATGGTGATGGAGAATACAGCGATCGCGAGCGCTATCCTTTACCTGCGATAATTTTACTAGATTTGAAGTTGCCCAGGCGATCGGGTCACGAGGTTCTGAGTTGGCTCAAACAGCAGCCGCAACTCAAACGTTTACCTGTGATTGTTCTTACATCTTCGAGGCAAACATTAGATGTCAATCAAGCTTACGATCTAGGCGTTAATTCTTATTTGGTTAAACCTGTCGGGTTTGCTTCTTTATCGGACATGATGCAGAGTTTTGGCGAGTATTGGCTCAACCAGACCGAACTGCCGGAACCTATAGAATTTTCTGGTTTATAGTAGCGTTATCCCAATTTTTAGGGTTTATTTCCTCGTTGTCAGACTTTTCCTCGTAATGAGAGATTTGAGATACTTCGACTTGGCTGTACAAGTTTGAGATTTACTTGTAGCGCCGTGAATCTGGGAGTTTGAACTTTGGTCTAAGATTTTGTAATCTCCACTTCTGCTGTCGTGGGCTTGTATCCATTTTTGGGTGGTCATCAGTCATTCCCAATTCTTTAATCTCAAATATAATCAAATCAAAACTGGTAGAAGTTGGTCTTGAGGTGGCGAGTCCTGTATCATCTGTTCCTGTGCGATGAATCCAAGATTGACGGGAGGCTAATCAACCTCGAAAATCGTAAGGCTGGGATTTTTACCAGAAAGAATTGGTTGAAAGCCCGCCCGCCTTTGACGGAGAAATTAAAATTAGACTATTCATTACTCCAATCCTCGGACTTAAGGGTAGAGGTTGCCCTCAAAAGTCAACTGTCAAGTGTCAAGTGTCAACTGTTGAAGCAAGGCATTGACTAATATAATACCCACAAGGTTCGAGAGAAGAAATTAGGTTATGTATCTGTTAGCAAATACTGGGAAAAAACTACCGACAGCATAATCTGTGAGATATAATAAAATACAAGCAAATACAATTAAAAAAATCCGAGGATAGTTAATTAGCACTAAATATTGAAACAACGGAACTCCTCAATAACATATTTTTAGATTCAAGAATGTTTGTGCCAATACAAAAAGCCCAAAAACCATGCTGTCTATTCTGTTGATCGACGACAACCCGAACGATCGCCTGATGATCGAGCGAGAACTGAGAAAAACTTTGCCCGATTTAGAAGTTAAGTCGGCGATAGATGCCCCAAGTCTCGAACAAATCCTGGTCGTCGGGGGTTTTGACATGGTGATTACCGATTACCAAGTGCGCTGGAGCGACGGATTAACTATTCTCAAACAAGTTCAAAGCCAGTACCCAAATTGTCCGGTAATTATGTGTACCGACAGCGGCAGCGAACAAGTGGCAGTCGAAGCGATGAAAGCGGGTTTGAGCGATTATGTGTTCAAAGGGCGACACTTCAATCGGCTGGCGTCTGCCGTGCGCGAAAGTTTGGAAAAACAGCAGTTGCGCGAGAATTACGCAAAAACTTCGGCGCAGTTGGCAATTTCTGAGGAAAGGCTGAGGGTAGCTATCTGCGCCTCGCAAATGGGAACTTGGGATTGGAATATATTAACTGGCGAGGTGGTTTGGTCGGAGGGACACGAACTGTTATTCGGGTTGGAAAAAGGCAGTTTTTTGGGAACTTATGAAGCATTTTTTGCCTTTATTCACCCGGACGATCGCGATTCTATTGCTCGCGCGATCGCCTTTTCTTTAGATAACAAGATAGAATACCAGCACGAATTTAGAGTGATTTGGCCCGATGGCAGCTTGCACTGGATCGCGGCTAGGGGCAAGTTTTTTGATGATGGTACTGGTAAATCGGTGCGATCGATCGGCGTGGTTTGGGATATTACCGATCGCAAGTTATCCGAAGCCAGAATACAGGAAAACGAGGAAAATTTGCGCTTTGCCCTGGAAGCAGCTAACACGGTTGCTTTTAGTTGGGATGTTGTTTCCGCTGAAATCCGCCGTTTTTCCAATGCCCAAACAGAGATAGGTTTGCACCCGGACAGCGCAGTTGGTACTTTTGAGGAAAAAAAGAATGCGGTGCATCGAGATGACCGCGACAGCTTTTTGGCAGATTTGGATGCGGCACTCAGCGGCTCGGGATTTTACGACTCGGAACACCGGCAAGAGCGCCCCGACGGTTCGGTGATTTGGCTTCACGACAAAGGGCGGGTGGTTTTTGACGCATCCGGTAAACCAGTGCGACTGTTCGGCGTAGCGATCGACATTACCGCTCGCAAACAGTTAGAATACGATCGCTCCCAGGCTTTGGCGCGCGAGCGATCGTATCTGCACCGCCTGCAAAAGTTAACCTCCGCCTCAGTTGCGCTCCACTCCATGCTTTCGGTAGCAGACATCGTTCAGTTAGCAGCAGATAGCGCCCGCCAAATTCTGGAAGTCCACCAAGCAGCCGTCAACCTCAGCCCTTCCGCCCACTGGGATGCCGGAATTAGCAAGTTTTCCCTATCCGAAAAATACGCCCAGTGGCAAGATTACTGCGAAGAGCCAGACGGTACGGGCATTTATCAGGAAGTTTGCCGGCACCAACAGGCGATGCGGATGACTCAAAGCGAGTTAGAGGCTCACCAGGCGTGGCGGAAGTTCGGCAAGGCTGCCGACAAGCACCCGCCGATGCGGGGCTGGCTGGCGGTACCGCTGACGGCTCGCGATGGCAGAAATATGGGATTGATTCAGTTGTCGGACAAGTATGAGGGGGAGTTTGGGGAAGATGACGAAAGTATTTTAATGCAGTTGGCTCAGGCAGTTTCGGCGAGCATCGAAAACGCGCGGCTTTATGAGGAATCTCAGCAGGCAAATCGCATGAAAGATGAGTTTTTAGCAACTCTTTCTCACGAGTTGCGATCGCCCTTAAACGCGATTTTGGGCTGGGCGCAATTGCTACGAAATCGCAGTTTCAGTCCGGCAGCTACCGCACGGGCGTTGGAAACGATCGAGCGCAATGCTAAATTGCAAACTCAATTGATTGAGGATTTGCTGGATATTTCGAGAATTATTCGCGGCAAATTGACTTTAAATCCTTGTCCAGTAAATTTGATTTCGATGGTGGAAGGAGCCGTAAATACGGTGCGGTTGGCGGCCGATGCTAAGTCGATCGACGTGGAGTTGGCAATTCTAGATTTGGGCTTGGATACTGCTGAATTTTGCCCGCTCAAAGAGGTTTATGGCGATCGCGAATCTCCGTTAAATCCGAGATTTTTGGTATCGGGAGACCCCGGCCGCTTGCAGCAGATAATTTGGAATTTGTTGACGAATGCGATTAAGTTTACGCCGCGTGGCGGGCGAGTGGAAATCCGGTTGCAGCGATTTGATTCGGAGGTTGAGCTAACTGTTACCGACACCGGAATTGGGATTGCTGCGAATTTTTTGCCTTACGTGTTTGAGTCTTTCCGGCAAGCGGATGCTACGATTACTCGCAATTATAGCGGTTTGGGGCTGGGTCTGGCGATCGTCCGGCAGTTGGTGGAACTCCACGGCGGCAGGGTTTGGGCCCAGAGTCCGGGACTGGATATGGGTTCGACTTTTACTTTCCGCCTCCCTTCGATTCCGGTAAATTCGATCGCCCCTGAGGAAGCGTCGGTGTTGGCTGGCGGTGGTAATTTACAGGGAGTCAAGGTTTTGGTGGTTGATGACGAGGTGGATTCGCGGGAATTTATGATGTTTGTCTTGAGCGATTCCGGGGCGGCTGTCAGGGCTGCATCCTGTGCTGCTGAGGCGTTTGAGGTGGCTTCGGAGTTTGTGCCGGATGTTTTGGTCAGCGATATCGGAATGCCTGAGGAAGACGGCTATTCGCTGCTGTTAAGGCTGCGTTCTCTGGCAACCCAAAGCGGCAGGAAGTTTCGGGCGATCGCCCTGACGGCCTATGCTAGAGATGAAGACCGCGATCGGGCTTTGAAAGCTAGTTACGATCGGCATCTGACTAAACCCGTACAGCCCGATGTCTTGGTGGAGGCTGTAGTCAGTTTGAGGCGTGCCGGCGCTAACAATTTAAAATAACTTAATTGGTAATTGGTAATTGGTAATTGGTAATTGGTAATTGGTAATTGGTAATTGGTAATTGGTAATTGGTAATTGGGAATTGGGAATTGGTAATTGGTAATTGGGAATTGGGAATTGGGAATTGCGAATTATGCGCCACTTTGAAACAGGTTTCTCCATTATGTGTAATATCAAATCCGCTCTTCATCGGAATTATTCATCTCTCTTATAGCGGTTCTTAAAAAAGTGAGGTATGCCTGCGTGCCCTATGCCCTATGCCCGATACCACCGCACTGTTGCTGAGACTCGGCTATATAGGGCTTGCTGAAAAATCAATCACATATTGCGTGGCATAGGTTTAGATGGCGCGAGGGAGAAAAAAGTGCAAGATAAACAGGTAATATAGATCAAAA
>RDXX01000091.1 GCA_004292955.1 Oscillatoriales cyanobacterium
TGTGGCAATACAAGTCTATTGAATAAATAATGTCACCTTCTAAAACAAAGGTATGTAGTTGCGCTTCAGCGCTCCGATCTTATATATATTAAGAGCGCTCAAGCGCAACAACGTACCTATTTAACCCTGAGATGGTACTAGATTCGCTTACAAACGATCGCAATACCACACGCCCCCAGCATTGCCACAACCGACGGTACCAAAGGCACCCACCAACCCTGGATTAGCAAAAACCAGCAAATTCCGACCAAAATCCCCGCAAAAGCGATCGCCCGCAACACCGCAAACAGCCTGCGCCGGCTGACAATCGCGATCGCGCTACCAACTGCTGCGCCGCCCAAAATCCACAGCATTTCCTGCCACACAGGCACAATTTGTAGCAGCGGGCGCCCATCCAAAGCAGCACTGATAATTTGACTCGACATTTGTGCTTGAAGTAACACCCCCGGCATTTTCTGGTAAGGTATTTCTCGCGCGCTGTAGGGTGTAAAAAAATCATCGGGATTGGAAATGGGCGCCGTCACACCTATAAAAATAATTCGGTCTTTAATCAAATTGGGACTAACTTTTCCTTCTAACAGTTCTGTCAGGCTAACTCGCTGAATAAAAGTTCGGGGCGATCGATAATTTAGCATAATTTGAAAGCCGCGATTGTCCAGGTTTTGATAAGCGCCTGTACTGCCGTGAATTGGTGCAAAAACTGCCTTTCTCAGCCCTATCTTATCTCCTGACAAAGTTTCTGGTGTGATGCCTTTTGCTGCTAGGTAATGGAGCGCAGCCCTCATGCTCAAAGAGTGTTCTGTAGCACAAAGATCGGTTGTCTGCGGCTGCATAAACAGCAAGTGGCGGCGGAGAATGCCGTCGGCATCAGCCACCACATCGCTGAACCCGAGGCGCTCTTTTGGCAGTGCAGGTGGCGGTTTGATGCCGCATTTGTTCGGTTTGCCGCTTTCTTTGACGCTGCACAAACCAATTAAACTTCGATCGCTCTGAAAGCTAGCAGCCAATGCTGCATAACCGACTCCTACAGGGCGAGGGCGAAAGATATCCAGGGCGATCGTTTGCGGCCGATACTGTGCTAAATTTGCTACTGCTTTGGCGATCGTCCCATCCGGCAGCGGAAAGCCGTATTTTTCGATATCCGTTTCCGTTGCTTCCACCAGCAACAAACGCGAATCCGAGCTTTCGGCGGGACGCAGGCGCATCAATTGGTCAAAAGCTTGCAATTCCCATATTTGCAGCCAGCCCAGCGATCGCATTCCCGTGACAGAAACAGCACTAATTGCGATCGCCAACAGCCCGATTTGTAAGCGCCGCCTCCAAGGAAAAGGTGCTGGTTTATTTGCCAACTCTTGCCAAGTCGGCGGATTGGCAGCAGGATTTTGACAAATTACCGGCAGCCAATCCGCAGCGGGAATTTCTGACTCGCATTCTGCCAATCTTTGCCTCGCGAGGCGCACTGACACATACAAAGATTCCCCGCTGCAAAAAGAGGCGAGAAAATACTTTAAAAAATCTTGGGCAACTCGATCGCATACAGGTTCTCGCATTACGATCGTTTGCGGGATGCCCAAATCTTCAAACTGCCGCGCTATGCCCAATCCATCGCAAGAATTCAAAATAGCCAACTGCAAGCCACGGTTAACCGCTAGCTTGAAGCCTTGTTTCAGCTCTTCTACTGTTAAACTCTCGGTTTTATTGATATAAAATTTTCCCGATCGCCCGGATGCGTCGCTGTCACTGTGTCCGGCAAAAAATAAGATATCCCAGTTGTTTTCCCAAAGTTCTTGACAGATTTTTCTGCGATTTGGTTCGACCAAAAAAGTAACTTCTGCTGATGGCAATCCTTCCAGAAGTTTGCAGTCTTGTTCAATATTAATATTTTCACTATTCCCCAAAATTGCTAAAATCTTTACGCAATTTCTAGAGCCATTTATGTTGGCAAGTGGCGGTTTTTTATAAGCTGTGGCGCTCAAGGCAATTTCGGCTTTCGGATACCCATTGAAAATATTCCAACAGTACCACGGTAAACGCCGCAAAACGATATCATCAGTTTTGATTAAAAATCGAACTGTATCCGATGGGTTTAATTGTACGAGTAATGTGTCTTTGAGTTTACGAAACGGTTCAGAGTCAAGCCAGCTATTGATTTGCAGGCTTAATTGTTCCGCCAACTCGCGACACTTGGACAACTGTGCTGTACGAGATTCGCTAATGGTAATTGCGATCGGCTTAATGCGGAAATCTCCCAAACTGCGGTAGACTGACTGCCAGCGATCGTAGTTGTCAGCTATTTCTAGTTTCGGAGGCAGGAAACCTTGGATTTCTACTGTGGCCCGTTCTCCTTCCGGGCCGATTTCCAGAGTAGCTCGCACGCCTTTTGTCAAGTTATCATCTAGCTTTAAGACAACTAATTTTTCCATGGTTGACACTCTCAGGTTTTTGATACACTGAGATTTTTGATTCCCCAAGCCAACTTCCTGGTAAAGGTTCAATTTTAATGCTGAACAGCTTATAACCAGCGGGCCGATTTAAGCGACAAAATTCTCTGCAATACAGACTTCTTTCAGTTTCACCACAACGCTGAAACATTCTCCGCGATCGGCAGCAAATTCCAGTGTCATGCAGCCGTTGTCTTTTTTGACGGCACAAGCTTCCATGACAGTCGTTCCTTCGCCGTCGATGAGTTTCAGAGTCAGGTTGAGCGGCAAGCTGTCCGCACCGGCGATCGGATGCACCTGTACTTTAATATTAATATCAGTATCAGTCGTTGGTGCGATCGCCACCAGCAAAGCTACAGATTCGGCGGGTACTCCTACACCCCTATCTAAATTAGGTTTTCCCCGAAAATAGTTGAGGGTTGTTGATACTGGTTCCGAGATATCTGGTGTCAGATGGATCGTCTTAGCCCGCACGACTGCGCTACCGTAACGAAAAGCTAAACTAGGTTCTGGCGGCGCTAAAACTTCTGCTACAGACTGCCAACTGGCCTCGAAAATATTGTGCAGCCACTGACTGAGTTGTACAGCTTTTTTGCTGCGTTTCAGACTATCCAAATGTAGCAGCAATTTTTCAAAACTTTGTAATTTGTCGATCGCCAACTCGCCAGCACTTGCAGTTGCCATAAATCCCAGCAAAGTAGCTTCTTGCCGCTGTGTATCGATTTCAACTGCGACTAAACCAATGCGATCGTCCGGTATTTCCAGCGGAATGTCACAAAACTTGCCAGACTTCACAGGGCGGCATTCCAAATAGCCAAATTGAGTTAATTTCAAATCTGCTGCATCGGTGTAAAGGCGCATCGCAGGGTTCCAACTGTCGCTGGCTTTCAAATCTGTAGGAATATCCATCATTTCCATGTAATCTTTCACTGCACATACAGCTAAAGTGTTGAAATAAACTTGGTCTCTTTTTTCTGCTGTGCTCAATCCTTTAATATTTGAAAATTTCTCTGCCAGCCGCAGCGCTGCGGTGGTAATGGGCAGTGGAATAGATGATTGCCTGATATTGTTAAGGTTGCCATTCATCGGGATTCTCCTCTGTGAACTATAGTTTTAGGATGAAAATTCAAAAACAGACTTTTCTCTAGCCTTTCTCAGGTAAGTCAATTACAGATATAGCCTTTCGAGCTCTCATATGAGGTACCCGACGTGCATAGGGCATAGGGCATAGGGCATAGGGCATAGGGCATAGGGCATGGTGCATACCTCACTTTTTTGAGAACCGCTATAGCAACTATTAGAAATTACCAATTACCCAATAGTAAGGGTTGTTACTCCCCGTATTTTTAGGCTTTTTGAAGAGCGACATTTTACTTTTAGTCTAACAAACATCGCTATTAACTATCAACTATCAACTATCAACTGTCAACTGTCAACTGTCAACTGTCAACTGTCAACTATCAACTATCAACTGTCAACTGTCAACTGTCAACTGTCAACTGTCAACTGTCAACTGTCAACTGTCAACTGTTATTCCAGATATCCTTGCTTTTTGGCAAAATTTCGCAAGCGGGGCAAACATTCTCTTTTATAAAAGTTGGGCGCAGTTGACGGTGGCAAGTTAAATTCAAGACCAATTTTTTCCCAGGAAGTCTCCGGAGGAAGACGCTTCAAAATTAAGATTTGGCAAGTGACATCGGGACGTTTTTTGATGTGAACGCTTTTTAACTCTCCCTCGGGATCTGCCAGCACCCATTTTTTAGTCTCTTCTAGGATAACTAGCGGACTGTCAGAATGAGTCGGCGGATTTTCGACATTATAAATAATGTTAATTGCTTCTGACTCTTCGGAAATTGACGGCGAAATAACTCTATTTTGGTGTTCTATTTGTGAGATTGAGAAGTCTTTCAGCCGCATCTTGAGATATTTGTCTAGCCAAGTAATGACGCTGCCCAGATTCGGATCGTAAGGTTTGTTTGTGGTATTGTCTTTGCAAACACAAACATTGCGACAAAAATACACCCAAGTTTGCTGCAAAGCATCGTTATAATGAGGCGTCGCTTCTTGCCAAAGTTTGCCAGATTTCACAATCAGCCTCACTATCTCGCTGAGTTTTTGCCGCCGCATCAAGCTTTTGGGCGGATGCGAACAAGCTTCAGCAACTAGCTGTTGCAGTTGTTGGCTTAAATTGTTTTTTTCATCCTTGGTTTCGGACATCGGCGAGGGCCTCCTGAAGAGTCTCTGGATGAATGCTAGACACGGCATTTGCGGGTTGAGTTTCCACAATAGAATCGCTGAGTTGATGTTTGGTAGCCAAACAAGTGTTGTCTGATAATCAGTTATCAGCATCCTGCGAGAAATTTTCGCGAAAATTCCACAAAAATTTTTGAAATATTTAGTTGACAAATGCCATCGAATAAGGTAAGTGTCGATTTTTGAGGCTGTGCCGCGTATGCGTCCTTTGTCTTCTCTGCGTTTGTGGGCAACAGCCCCGAATTCTGCTAGTCGAAAGCGCGATCGCCCTTTTATGTCTAACGAGCGACTTGCTTATTTGCTGAGAAATCATATACTTTGTCAAGTTAAGAAAATATTTTTTGATTGATCCAGGAGTAAGCAAAAAAAATGTACATCGTACAAATTGCCTCAGAGTGCGCCCCCGTCATCAAAGCAGGGGGTTTGGGCGACGTAGTTTATGGGTTGAGTCGGGAGTTGCAGAATTCCGGTAACGCCGTCGAGATTATTCTGCCCAAGTATGACTGCATGAGGTACGACCACATTTGGGGGCTGCACGATGCCTATCGGGATTTGGCGGTGCCCTGGTACGGCGGCGAAATCCTTTGCGATGTGTACTGCGGCTGGGTGCACGGGGTGTTGTGTTTTTTCATCGAACCTCGATCGCAAGATAACTTTTTTAACCGAGGCTATTATTACGGTGGCAACGATGACAATATGCGGTTTGCATTTTTTAGCAAAGCTGCTTTAGAATTTTTGCTCAGAAGCAACAAGCGCCCGGATGTGATTCACTGTCACGACTGGCAAACTGGCTTGATTCCAGTCATGCTGTTTGAAATTTACAAATACAATTGGATGGAAAATCAGCGAGTCTGCTATACCATTCACAATTTCAAACATCAAGGTATGGGCGGAAGCGAGGTGTTGCAAGCAACGGGTTTGAATCGAGATGATTATTATTTTCAGTACGATCGCCTGCAAGATAATTTTAACCCCTTTGCCATCAATTTTATGAAAGGTGGCATTGTGTACTCGAACTTTGTGACGACGGTTTCGCCGCACCACGCTTGGGAAGCTCATGTCGGCGAGTTCGGCTACGGTTTGGGCCACACTTTGCATTTATATCAAGACAAATTTCGCGGGGTGCTCAACGGCATCGATTATGACGTGTGGAATCCCGAGAGCGATCGCTATATTCCGCAACACTACACTGCGGATGATTTGGCAGGAAAAGCTGAAACTAAAACCGCTTTGCGCGATCGGCTGTTAATGCGCGATGCTGACAAGCCTCTGATTACCTTTATCGGTCGTTTGGACGACCAAAAAGGCGTTCACCTCGTCCACCACGCCATTTATTACTGTCTGAGCAAAGGCGCGCAATTCGTGCTTTTGGGTTCGGCAACGGAAGCGGGAATTAACGCGCATTTCCAGCACGAAAAATGGGTTTTAAATGACAATCCAGACTGCCATTTGGAACTTGGTTTTAATGAGGAACTGTCGCACTTAATTTACGCGGGTGCGGATATGATTGTGGTGCCGAGCAATTACGAACCCTGCGGGCTGACTCAGATGATCGGGTTGCGGTACGGTACGGTGCCTGTGGTGCGGGGCGTGGGCGGTTTGGTGAATACGGTGTTCGATCGCGATTACGACACCAACCACTTACCGGAAGAGCGCAACGGCTACGTATTTCACCAAACGGACTACTGCGCTTTAGAGTCGGCGCTCGATCGGGCGATCGGATTGTGGTATGACTACCATGATGACTTTGAAAAACTCATGATTCAAGGGATGAATTGCGATAATTCGTGGAAATATCCAGCTAAAGACTATGTGGAAATTTACGAACTAATTCGACACAAATAAGTTAGTCAGTAGTCATTAGTCATTAGTCATTGGTCATTGGTAATTAGTCATTGGGAGAGCATCTCACTTTTGCAAAAAAGCAATTTCTTTACAGTGCGAGCGTCCCCGCTCGCGATCTATAATCGCTCGCGGGGACGCTCGCACTATAAAATCAAAACATCAAAACTGAGATGCTCCCGTCATTGGTCATTGGTCATTGGTCATTGGTCAGTAGTCAGTAGTCATTGGTCATGGGTAATTGGTAATTGGTAATGGGTAATTGGTCAACTGCCAACTGCCAACTGCCAACTGCCAACTGTCAACTGTCAACTGTCAACTGTCAACTGTCAACAGAGATAATGTTTTGGGTGAAAAGGCGGGGGCGGAAAGTACGAATGTAGCTTGTAGGGTTTTCTTGCCTGTCGGTGCGAAGTGCGATCGCACAAGATAGAAGTATAGAAATTAAACGGCTGGTGTTCGCCCGCCCTACACAAAATGAACTCACAACAACTAGAACAACAAGTAACAATCCTCCAAGACGAAACAGCCGCCTCCGGAAATTCAGCCAACCCAACAGTTGAAACTCCTTTATTCACCTCAGAGTTCGTAACAGAGGAAAAAGTTAGAGTGGAAGAATTTAAGATTAGCGCCGACAGTTTAATTGGTAAAGTCAAAGAATTAATTGAGCAAGGAAAACTCCGCCGCCTCGTGATCAAAAACTCAGAAGGGCGGATTTTAGCAGACATTCCGCTGATGGCGGGATTGGTAGGTGGCGTTGCAGGGAGTGTAGTCTTTCCAATTGCTGCTGTATTGGCAACAGTTGGGGCAGTTGTCGCTCATTTGACTGTGGTTATCGAGCGAAAAGAGTAATAGGTACGTAGTTGCGCTTCAGCGCTCTTAGGATCGGAAATTAAATAATTTACACAAATTTGTGGGATGGGCTCGGGTGGCCCATCCCACGAACCATCAAACTGTAAGTTATAGCGATTCTCAAAAAGATTTGCGGACGTTGTTGGGCTTGGGCCCTCTTAGTGGAACTGGTTATGTAACCTGTCAATCGTACCTCATCTTTTTGATAAAGGCTATATTTAATTCTCAGTCCTTACATATATAATAAGAAAGAGCGCTGAAGCGCAACTACATACCAGAGTTATAAAAGGTACGTAGTTGCGCTTTAAAAGAGCGCTGAAGCGCAACTACATACGAATGCACCCGTAATTTTTATTATTATTTTTGAGAATATTTGGTTTCCGGGAATTATCTTGCATCCGGTTATATTAAACCTGTTTATTCTCGTCTTGCGTAGATCGGAAAGTTCATTCAGTCGGGAATATAATTCCCAGAATTATTGTTGGCTCGGCACGAGTTGTATTTGTGTTAGAGTACAAATTCTAGTTGTGCGATCGCGCGATTTCTCGCATCTTCGATGCAGTCGATCGCACTTTTGGCAAAAACTTGGCTTTTGGCAACAAATCGGCGATCGTTCAAATGGTCGTAAGCTTCCCAATTACCGCTAACTTCGCGATCGTGCCACAGAAACCAGCCGCGGTAGATTTCCCCGCTATCAATATCATCGCACAGCACCAGCCAATCATCACCCGTGAGAGCGCTGTTATCTAAGGCTACCAATTCAACCCACGCTAATGCAGTGCAGGCATCGATCGCATCAGCATCAACGGAGTTAGATTCTGTAGTGGTAGATTGTGGCGAGCAAAGTGTAGACTTCATAAATTCTCCTGAATGAAATAAATGGATTTATGCTATTTATGCAACTGATGGGGGACAGGAATTGGAAAAATGGTATTCTGATGAATTTGCGGTTGGTCAAATTTACCAGCGGCCGATGCTTCTGTTAAATTATTAAGTGTATTAATTGTCACAATTGAAGCAGTTCCTAAGGCGGCCATTGCCAATCGGTGTAGAATTTTGTTCATGGTGATGCTCCTGGGTTTTCCTTGATGTATCTACTCTAAAAAAAATCAGTGGTTGCTCGCAGGGGAGATTGGGGAGTTAAGATTTTTTTTTCTTTTCAAATATATTCACAGGTTGAAGCCGTTATCAGGACAGAGTTTGAGAAAGTCGATCGCCTAAAAACCCTCTACAAGTAAAATTCCTTAAATTCCGGCGGGCTGACTATCTCCCTTAAAATCGCTTAAAATAGGAACTTAAGGCGTTAAAGTTCCTAGATTCCTTCCCATTTCAGTGCAACAGAAGTGCTCAAGTCAAAACGCGATCGCGGTCGAATTCTCACAGCCCCTGGCTTAAAGAAACTTAATGAGGCGCTCCAAGAATGGTCTGACCGATATAACATTAGAGGTACTCTGACGGAAATCGAGGCCGAGTCGGGCGTTGGCGCGGATACTGTCAGCAAAATTAAGCAGGGTAGAGAAGGTGCGGATCTCAGCAAACTGCGACAGTTGTTCGCGGCGTTTGAGCTGACTCTGACAAATGGCGACCATCGATCGGCTAAACTAGACGATGCCGAAGATGCCGGCGAGTCGGACAATTTGCCCGCGGCAAGGGAAACAGCCCGCAGCAACAGAAGTGTTAAAGTATTTGTGAGTTATCGCAGCGCCGAACCCGATCGCGAGTTGGGAAAACAGTTAGAAACGGCCTTAAGTGCGATCGGTCATACAGTCTTCACAGCCGAAAATAACATTAGATTGGGAGATAATTGGTTCGATCGCATAAACTACTTCCTCAAAGAATGCGATTATTTGCTATTGCTATTGCCGCCAACAGTCAGCCAAAGCGAACTGCTAACATATCAAGTCCAGCAAGCCAAAGAACTGCAAGACTCTCGCCCTGACAAGAAACCAATAATTTTACCGATTCGCGTCGGTTTTCCCTTAAACGTGCCTCTAAACCACGATTTGCGGGGCTATCTGTACCGAATCGAACAGAGGGAATGGCAAAAGGACGGCGACACTCCAATTCTGATCGAAGAAGTGTTGAAATTGCTAGCAGAAACTCCCGCACCAGTCAAAGAACAACCGGAAGATTTAACACCAAACCAAGTATTAGAAATTAGCAGCGACGAAATACCTCTACCCAGCGCCGAACCGGAATTACCCGGAGGACAAGTCGATGTCGCTTCTCAATTTTATGTAGAACGCCCGCCCATCGAAGAACGTTGCTATCAAACTATTTTGCAGCCCAGCGCGTTAATTAGAATTAAAGCGCCGAGACAAATGGGCAAAACATCCTTGATGGCAAGAATTTTGCATCACGGAACCCGTCAAGGTTATTGTACAGTGCCACTAACTTTTCAGTTAGTAGATAAAAGTGTATTCGCCAACTTAGATAAATTCTTAAAATGGTTTTGCGCTTACGTCGGACGCGAATTGCACTTAGCCAATCAACTAGACGATTATTGGGACGATATTTTTGGCAGCAAAGTCAACTGCAAAGATTACTTTGAGAAATACATCTTACCCCAAATCGATAGTCCTCTAATTTTAGGATTAGACGAGATCGATCGCGTTTTCCAATATCCCGACATAGCCGAAGACTTTTTAGGACTGCTGCGGGCGTGGCACGAAGAATCGAAGCGGCGGGATATCTGGAAAAAACTGCGATTAATCGTAGTACATTCCACCGAAGTTTACATCCCGATGAACATCAATCAATCGCCCTTCAACGTCGGCTTACCCGTAGACTTGCCCGAATTCAACGCTGGGCAAATCCAAGACTTAGCAGCGCGGCACAATTTAAGTTGGTCAGATGCCGAAGTTGAGCAACTTACGGCAATAGTCGGCGGTCATCCGTATTTAGTACGAGTTGCACTATATCACATTTCGCGAGGTGATTTGACTATTGATGAATTAAAAGAAAGTGCGATCGCCGATGCGGGAATTTACAGCGATCACTTGCGCCGCCAACTGTGGAATTTAGAAGAATATCCAGAGTTAGCTGCGGGGATGAGAGAGATTGCGGCGGCGGATTCTGGGGTGCAATTAAAGGCGATTCAGGCGTTCAAGTTGGACAGTTTGGGGTTGGTAAAGTTGCAGGGAAACGAGTGCGTGCCGAGGTGCGAGTTGTACCGGCAATATTTTCGATCGCACTTGAGCGCGATCGGGTAAAATATTGAGCGATTAGGTATCATATAATTCCAGATATTGTAGGGGCGGGTTCACCAACAATAATTGCCTAAAACTAACAATCTCATAAACCCGCCCCCACCCAACGAAAAATCACAATATTGTAGGGGCGGGTTCACCGACAATAATTGCCTAAAACCGACAATCTCATAAACCCGCCCCCACCCAACGAAAAATCACAATCTACATCTTTTTAGATTAAAACAGCCCATGAACGATATTTTTTTGATAACTTCCGATAATTGGCTAGATTGGATAACCGTGTTTGGTTATCTAGGCCTTACTGCTTTCATTATCTGGCGCATTTTGGCTACAAATTAGATATATTATGAAATAATATCAATTCCGTTTGTATCGGAATGATATCAACGGAGAAGACGGAGGAGACGGCTTGGCCTTTGTCCCTACAATTCATCACGTAGGGACACGGCAATGCCGTCTCCTCTATATGATAAGGAGTTTTAACTTGTAGGGTGCATCAGACGAAGTTTTAGAGAGGTTTTTTAGGGTTGTATTTAGATATAATCCTTTCGTAGATTTCATAATTCTCTTGATCGAAACAGCAAAAAATTACTTTTTGAGAACCACCATTATTTTGTATATATTCCCAGCATACCTTCACTGCAATCTCACTTGCTAGAGCTTTAGGAAAGCTGTAAATGCCGGTGCTAATGCAAGGAAATGCCAAACTCTCAAACTGTTGTTCTGCGGCAATTTGCATACACTTACGGTAACACTCGGCTAAGAGTTCTGGTTCTCCATCATTACCCTTCCGCCATACTGGCCCTACTGCGTGGATGACGAAGCGTGCAGGCAATTTATATCCCTTAGTTAGTTTAGCATCTCCAGTCTTACATCCTCCCAGCAATCGGCATTCGTCATACAGTTCCGATCCTGCTGCTCTGTGTATTGCTCCATCTACTCCACCACCACCAAGTAAACTGGTATTTGCAGCATTCACGATCGCATCAACTTCGAGTTTTGTGATGTCGCCCAAAATAACTTTCATATTTTCTGCAATAGTAAACTGTAGACAAGTTTAGCAAAGAAACTCGTTATCTAGTTTTCTTCTCTTAATTTTCGCAAAATCGGAATTTGTGCCAACTGTTCCGATCGCAAACTATCCCAGTTTAACCCAGTTGGACGCGGATAACTCGTATTAGTCTCAATTACCTCCTGGGCAGTCACAATCCAATTCAGCGCCCAATCGTGAGGCTGCATCGGCAAACGCGAATCTTCTACAATTTGCAAAGGATGCACTGTAGTCACAATCGGCGTATCGATTTCTACTAACCCGAATTCTGTCAACATCGCCAATTCTAAATCAGCAAATCCTGCACCTTTGCCGGTTCTTCCCCCGTTGCGCGCCACCGCTACGCAGCCGACTATTGCTAAATCGATCGGCTCCATTTCTTCAAAGCTTACCAATTTTCCGCAACTGAGGGCTTTACGGGCGATCCTCTTCGAGGGCTTCGCTAACGCACTTTCGGCTAGTGGCATATTGTGCTTGTGCAAATCTTCTGCCGTTAACTCGACAAAACAGCGATCGTCTGTCAAGCGCGGTACTGCCATATACAAGCGTTTTCCGTCTTGCAAAGCCCGCATCCGCACCGGAATTTGTGGCGAATCTGGATTGCACTTAATCGTTTTTGCCTGTTGCCAAATTGGTAAACTCGCCAATTTTTCAGCCGCCAACTCGGCGCCGACAAAATTGGGAATATGACCAAACGGATCGCCAACAGATGCGGCTTGATCTTTCAGCAAAGACCAAATTTCAGTTCTTAACTTGTCTTTGTCGCGGTGATATCCAATCCAATCTGTTTTCATGCTATATTATGGTACAATATATCATCCAAAATTTTACTTGAATTCTTCAGTCTCGCGTTGCGCGGACTTTGTTTGTGTAGTAGCGGTTTTAACCGCCGAATGAATTATATGAATTTTACCGCAAAACCCAGTTACTATCAAGTCGGCGGCAGTCTCACCAATAACGCTCCGAATTATGTGAAGCGCCAAGCAGATGACGACTTTTATAACGGATTGAAGGCGGGGGAATTTTGCTATGTTTTGAATTCGCGCCAAATGGGCAAATCTAGCTTGCAGGTGCGGACAATTCAGCGGCTGAGAAATGAGGGAATTGCTTGTGCTGCGATCGACATTTCGGAAATTGGCAACCGCGGCGTGACTCCCGAACAGTGGTATGCTGGGTTGCTACGCATTCTCGAAAATAACTTTAATCTGTCGGATATTGTCAACGTGCGGACTTGGTGGCGCGATCGCAATTTTTTAACTCCGGTGCAAAGATTGAGCGAATTCATCGAAACCGTGCTGTTAGCCAATATTTCCACCAATATTGTCATTTTTATCGACGAAATCGACAGCATTCTCGCCCTGGATTTTCCCGCCGATGATTTCCTAGCCCTAATTCGATCGTGCTATAACAAGCGCGCCAATAACTCAGAGTTCGATCGCCTAACCTGGGCACTCTTGGGCGTAGCATCGCCGACGGATTTGTGCCGCGACAAGAATCTTGCCAGCAACACGCCTTTTAATATCGGTAGGGCGATCGAATTAACTGGTTTTGATGAAACAGAAGCTCAACCGCTAGCAGCCGGGTTGGCAGAGCTGACAGATCGCTCTGCTGAAGTGTTGAGAGAGGTTTTGTATTGGACGGGCGGGCAACCGTTTTTGAGTCAAAAGCTGTGCAAACTTTTATTTGAAAATGCACCCCCCCCAGCCCCCCCTTGTCAAGGGGGGGAGCAAGATCGCATTCAAAATCCGCGAGAGTGGGTTGAGAAAGTAGTGCGCTTGAAGATTGTGGAGAATTGGGAATCTCAGGATGTTCCCGAACATTTGTCCACAATTCGCGATCGGCTTTTTCGAGAAAACCAGCGGATTGTCAGAAGACTCGGATTGTATCAGCAAATTTTACAGCAAGTTGAAATCGTCCCCGATGGTAGTGCGGAACAAATGGAATTGCGATTAAGCGGATTAATCGTCAAGCGCCGGGAAAAATTAACTATTTCTAATCCTATTTATCAAGCTGTCTTTAACAAAGACTTAATCGCCAAAAACTTAGAAAAACTCTTACCTTACTCGGAAGCTATCAAAGTCTGGCTGAATTCTAACTCTCAAGATGACTCCCAACTGTTGCGCGGCGAAGATTTGCAATCAGCATTAGTTTGGGCGGCAGACAAAAGTTTGAGAAACGAAGACTTTCAATTTTTGACAGCCAGCCAAAAACTGATTTTGAGCGACCAAAATCAACTGCTGCTGGCAGCTAAACTAGAAACCCAAAAAGCGACGCGCGATGCCGAAACAGCTTTGAGTGAAGCTGGCGCAGCCAAGCAAAAAGCCCAACAGTGGATCGGCATCGGTTCAGCGGTACTGGCCGGATCGTTGATTGGGGCGATCGGCTTTTCAACTCTCGCTTACCAGCGGTTTAAACTAGCACAAGCAAGTATTGAAATCGAACAAAATGGCAGCGATGCTTTACTGTTGGCAGTATCTCAAAAAAACGAGAGCAGCGAAGCTTTATCGGAAGCTTTGCTAAGGGCGATCGCCTCTGGTAAAAAATTAAGAACCTTAGTTGAAAACAAACAACATCTCGAACAATATCCGGCAACTAGACCGCTGTTAGCCTTACAAGTTATTCTCGACGAAATTAGCAAAAAACAGCAGATTAAAGCACCATCACTTCCACCAAGAAAGATGAATTGGCAAGCTCATACAGGTGCTGTTACCAGCATCTGTTTCAGCCCTGACGGTAAAATTTTGGCAACCGCAGGAATAGACGATAGAGTAAGAATTTGGAACTTTTACGGGCAGAAAATTGCTGAATGGAAAGCTTTACAGCAGTCAGTGAATATGGTAAGCTTTAGCCCAGATGGTAAATTTTTAGCAACTGCCGGAAGCGATAGCACAGTTAAGTTCTGGAATTTGTCAGGAAAAAATATTTCTCAGTTGAAAGGAATTGAAGGCTCTGTTAACAGTATTAGTTTTAGTCCGAAAGAAAAGTTATTTGCGGCAGCAGGAATCGATAGCAGTTCGGCAATTTGGAACTTGTCAAAACGATCGCAAGTAATCTCATCTAGCCTGAAGCTTCCCGGTCACAATGGTTTAGTGAGAAGCGTTAATTTTAGCCCCAGCGGCGATTTTTTGACGACTTTAGACGGCAAATCTACAGTGCGAGTTTGGGATTTGTCGGGACAACTGGAAAAAACGCTGCCGGTGCAGGCAATTGGGATTAGTTTCAGTCCAGATCGACAGCAGTATCGCTTTGCTACAGTAACATTAAATGGCAAAGTCGGACTGTGGAATCTGTCAGCCAAAGAATTAGTTAGTGAATTTGAAACCTTGCATTTAGATGCGAAATTAATTAGTTTTAGTCCCGACGGAGAAAGGCTGGCTACTGTGGGAATTGATAAGACTGTGCGGCTGTGGAATTTAGCGGGGCGCCCGGTTGCTCAATTTACGTTTGAGGAGAATGTTGTTAGTGTCGGTTGGAGTGGAGATGGGAAGCAAATTGCTGTAGCGGGAAGCAATGGTACTGTTTGGTTGAGGCAGGTTGAAGGGTTGGAAGAATTGCTGAAGCAAAGCTGCGATTTTCTCAGCAGCAAACCAGAGTATTTGAGAAGGGTTTCCACTATTTGCAAGTAGTAATAAAACATGGAAATACGCACGCGGTAATGTCGTTTCCCTATCCATGGACTTTTTTGACCTGGGTTTGTAGGGAGCATCTCATTTTTGCAAAAAGCATTTTTTCTTTCAGTGCGAGCGGGGACAGCACTACAAATGCAAAACTGAGATGCTCCTGGTTTGTAGGGTGTGTTTGGTGCGTCGCTATGAGATTGTCACTCTTTTTTGGGGATAAGCAATGGCGACGCACCCTACAAATACTGTCAACTGTCAACTGTCAACTGTCAACTGTCAACTGTCAACTGTCAACTGTCAACTGTTTAATTTACCTTAACAGGCGAAACACTTACATTAGGATTTTTAACTCTTCTTAAAAGTTCTTGTCTGGCTTGTTCGGGATTTTGCCCTTTTGGGACTTGATATAATAATCTACAGGAACCGTCTTGAGGATTAGCTGCACAAATAATTAGTTGACCGCTGGAAGATGCACCTGCTGTGACAATATTGTCCCAGCTTCCTTGGGGTTGCGAGTTGTTGAGAATTCCCGAGACTCGGGTGCAGCGAGTAATGGCGTCTTCTCCTGATTCATTGAAATAGTTATCAGCTACCCATAGAATAACGGGAATATTTTTGCCTTGTTGGACAGCAATTGTGGCCGGGCGGCCACCAGCAGCGCCACAGAAAAATGACGGAGTTTGGGCAAAAGCCTGACTGTTTGCTAAAATCGGAGCTGCAAGGGCAATAATTGACACACTAAAAGCTGACTTTAAAAGCCGAAATTTCATGGGCGGTAATAAGCTTTTTCATTTATGGTTACTAATACTCTAAAAAGTTAGACTTCTGCTTGCCGGGAAGATTAGGCATTTAGGGAAAAAAATAAAATTTATTCTGTAAAGTTTTGCCGTTAGCGAAGCCCGCCCCCTACGGGGGCTACGCCAACGGAGACGATCGCCCATACTGCCATTATTCAGACCAAAACCCACGGAAAATCCCTGGCTGACAAACGTTGTGGCACAAAATAGGTGCAGCCGCAGGGGATCAGGCGCGAAGGTATAGGGTAAAGGTAAGGTTTTTAGCCGTTTTTTGTTGAGCCTTGCCCTTCCTGAGTCCGCCCCCCTAAACTGAAACCTGTGTTAGCATCAATAAAAATCTTCTCTTTAATAATCAACAATGGGCAATGTTCTGGTGCTGAATGCCTCCTACGAACCGCTCAACATCACCAATTGGCGAAGAGCGGTAGTTTTGTTGCTGAAAGGAAAAGCAGAACAGGTAGAACATAACGGGAAATTTATTGCGCCAAACTTCCCGCTACCAACTGTGATTCGACTGCGGCATTACGTCCGAGTTCCCTATAAGGATATTCCGCTTACCCGCCGGAACATCTTGCACCGGGACGCCCACTCTTGTCAATACTGTGGCTATACCGGGGACGATTTGACCCTGGATCACGTGATTCCTCGATCGCGCGGGGGAGGCGAAAGTTGGGAAAACCTCGCTACGGCGTGCGTGCGCTGCAATGTCAATAAAGGCAGTCGCACCCCGAAAGAAGCGGGAATGCTGCTGCGCTATCCGCCCAGGAAACCTCACAGCGGTCTTTATTTTGAAGTGACTAGACACGTTAAGAGTGGTATGCACCAAGAATGGCAAAAATATGTAATCGGCCTTTGAAACCCCCTGTCGCAAGAAAGCGCGGGGGTTTTTTGCGGAAGTTTTGAGTTGTAGGCGTGGGGCCATGAGTGCGCCGGGCCAATAGTTTTGAGTTGAAAAGTTAAATAGTTAAAGACTCTTAACTCCGGTTTCTCTTCGGAAATATTCGGTTTGACAGCGCGGTATCTACAAAGAAACCGGGTTTAATTGCTTTTGGCGCGCAAATACTGAAAAAATTAGATTGTGTATTTTTAACAATGAAAGACCACCAGCCTACCAATTCAGATGAAGTATCTGACAACCACGAAGCTGAGGTTGTACCATCCGCGAGTGTACCTGGGAAACGGCGCAGCAAAGCCGAAGTTGCTTCGGAAGACAATCGCGCCAGTCTCCGCGGAGAATTACTCGATCGCAAAGTTGAGCAATTGCGCCAAATGTTCGATCGGCACAGAGGCGATCGCCAGTTAATATTATTGCAAGATTTTCCCGACCCTGACGCACTTTCGAGCGCTTGGGCTTACAAATTAATCGCCGAACAGTACGATATTCAATGCGAGATTATCTACGCCGGCGCCCTCAGCCACCAAGAAAATATTGCCTTAGTTAAATTGACCGGGTTACCGTTGCAGCGCTGGACGCTGGAAATGACAAAAACGAAGGATTTGTCGGCGTATCAGGGTTGCGTTTTCATCGACAACCAAGGCACGACTTGTAACTTAACTGAGTTTATTTTAGGGGCGGGAGTTGCGATCGCAGCAGTAATCGACCACCACAGTTTGCAGGGGGAAATGAACGCAGAATTTACCGATTTGCGTCCGGATATCCGCGCTACAGCCACGATTTTTACCGAGTATTTGCAGGCTGGAATGGTGGCTTTTGACGGTAGTGTCAGCCAGCACGTCAAGTGTGCTACGGCTTTGATGCACGGTTTGCGATCGGATACCAATGCCCTCAGACAAGCACAGGAGGAGGAATTCTTAGCTGCGGCTTATTTGAGCCGATTTTATGACCCGCAGTTGCTGAATGCGGTGTTACAGTCGTCTCGTTCTAAATGGGTGATGGATGCGATCGAGCGATCGCTCAAACACCGCATCGTCCAGAACAATTTCTCGATCGCGGGCATCGGCTACCTCCGCTATGACGATCGGGATTCCATTCCCCAAGCAGCGGACTTTTTAGTAACAGAAGAGAACGTACATACAGCCGTTGTCTACGCAATTGTGCACGACAAAGACGAAGAAATCGAAGTAGTAATCGGATCGCTGCGAACGAATAAACTGACTCTAGACCCCGACGAATTTATTAAAGAAGCCTTCGGTCAAGATGCTCAAGGACGCTTTTTTGGCGGTGGAAGAAGTCAAGCGGGCGGTTTTGAAATTCCGGTAGGATTTCTTTCGGGTGGAAATGAGAATAGCGATTATGCAAGGCACAAATGGGAAGTATTCGATTCTCAAATTAAGCAAAAATTAATGAGTTTAATTAGTCCTACCGATAATCCAGTTTACGATCGTTAAAGTTTGTATAGCCTTTCTCTCCAATAGTAAGGTACGTTGTTGGGAAGAGAGCCCTCTTGTGGTGATGGTACACTCAACTTGCGGACGCACCAAAAACTCCAATAAAATTCATACTTCGTCTTTTTGAACGCACCAAAAACTCCAATAAAAGTCATACTTCGTCTTTTTGAGAAGGTACGTTGTTGGGAAGAGAGCCCTCTTTTGGTGATGATATAGCCTTTCTCAAAAAGATGAGGTATAACTGACAACTTATATAACCACTAAACTCAGAGGGCTGAAGCCCAACAACATACCTCATCTGTGTGATAACCGCTATACACTAAACTTGCGGACGCACCAAAAACTCCAATAACAGTCATACTTCATCTTTTTGAGAAGGTACGTTGTTGGGAAGAGAGCCCTCTTGTGGTGATGGTACACTCAACTTGCGGACGCACCAAAAACTCCAATAAAATTCATACTTCGTCTTTTTGATAATTGCTGTTGATAGTTCCTATAAACTTTCTGAGATTTGTGGAAGTAAAGACGATCTCCGGGCGTGTGTGCGATCGCAATCATATCGTCGTACCATAATTTGTGATACGCGATCTTTATGAGAACCGTTATAGGATAAGCCAGAAAAAAAGGGGGTTGCCATAGATTTTTGGCTGCCTCTCATATTTTGCCAGAGAAATTATCTCTTGGTTAGTGACATACTCCCACATCAAACTGAGTACAGTTATGATGTGGGCATCTTTGCAGCCCGATGAAGGGTATGCAAAATTTCCTTCGCGGTACTGTCATCCATAGTTCCTACTACAGAAAGATTCCCGCAGGGCGCGTTTTATACTTGGGAAAATGCCCAACCCAAGTCTCTTTAGGTTGATCGCGGCGTTCACATCACGATCAACCATCAAAGAATGTTGCTCATCCCAATAGCTTCGTATTCCGCAATCGATAAAAACGATTTCATTCCGATAACACAGAACCATCGAGGTATAAGCAGGGTTTTGCGGAACGACAACTGATCCAGCTTTTTCGGCTATGTATTCCAGCGTCTTGAAAAATTGACCGAACGCAGCATCGAGCCAAGACTTGTTTAATCCT
>RDXX01000019.1 GCA_004292955.1 Oscillatoriales cyanobacterium
TGCCAAAAAGAATGACCACTTTTGAGGTGCCAAGGTTTTCTTTTGTATGCTGAGTCCACGTTTGTCCAATTAATTGGCGATTAGAGGCGTAGCGATCGCAACATCAAAGCGTCAAACCCCAGCCCGATCGTTTTGATAGAAACCTATAGGAGAAAAAAAGAGTGAAACTCGCAGTTTACGGAAAAGGTGGAATTGGCAAATCGACAACAAGCTGCAACATCTCCGTTGCCCTAGCCAAACGCGGCAAGAAAGTTTTGCAAATCGGTTGCGATCCAAAGCACGACAGCACATTTACCCTCACGGGCTTCTTGATCCCCACAATTATTGACACCCTTCAGGAAAAGGACTATCACTACGAAGACGTTTGGCCCGAAGATGTCATCTACAAAGGCTACGGCGGCGTTGACTGCGTAGAAGCAGGCGGCCCGCCCGCAGGAGCTGGTTGCGGCGGCTACGTAGTCGGAGAGACCGTTAAACTGCTCAAAGAACTCAACGCCTTTGAGGAATACGACATCATCCTGTTCGACGTACTCGGCGACGTAGTGTGCGGCGGTTTTGCTGCCCCATTGAACTACGCCGACTACTGCATGATTGTGACCGACAACGGATTCGACGCATTATTTGCAGCCAACCGCATCGCCGCCTCAGTTCGCGAAAAAGCCCGCACTCACCCGTTGCGCCTCGCCGGTCTAATTGGCAACCGCACCTCCAAGCGCGATTTGATCGACAAGTACATCGACACTGTACCCATGCCAGTGCTCGAAGTCCTGCCGCTAATTGAAGACATCCGCGTTTCTCGCGTCAAAGGCAAGACTTTGTTTGAGATGGCCGAGAGCGATCCCTCCCTCAACTACGTCTGCGATTACTACCTCAACATCGCCGACCAAATTTTGGCAATGCCCGAAGGAGTAGTGCCCAACGACACGCCCGATCGCGAATTATTCTCCTTGTTGTCAGATTTTTATCTAAATCCTGTGCAACCAGTGGTCAAGAAGGAGGAAGATGAGCTAGACCTGATGATGGTTTAATAGGTCTAGCGATCAGGATGAGGATAAAGAGGTTATGGCTTTTTTTGATACTTTTTCAGTTGCTCTCAAACAGAAGTGGTTGGACTACTACCAGGCAAATCGGACTTGGCTGCTCCTGCACATGACGGCTGACAACACGGTCGCCACACCCGACGGCGGGAAAAGGCCTGTTTCTTACCTCATCCTGGGAATTGCGGCTGCCCTGGAGCCGGAACTCCAGCAATTAATGCTGCCCTTCTCAAAACTCAAGCCGGATGCAGACAGCCTGATCGAAGTCTTGGGTCTAAATTTTGACCCGGATCTAGCACTGGGTATGCCTTCAAGTACCGTGCCACAGGTAGCCGGTCAACCTCCAACTGCAACTGCTGCACCCGCAGCCGCTCCAACTGCAACTGCTGCACCCGCAGCCACTCCAACTGCAACTGCTGCACCCGCAGCCGCTCCAACTGCAACTGCTGCACCCGCAGCCGCTCCAACTGCAACTGCTGCACCCGCAGCCGCTCCAACTGCTGATGCCAAATCTAATAAATTAGGCGGTGCGGCGTTAACAGCAGCCGGAGTAGTCGCCGGAGTCGCCGGAGTCGCTGGTCTGGCTGCTGCTGTTAACGCACTGAGACCGGATGAGGAAGAAGCAGTCTCTGACTTCGACATGGACGAGGACGAAGCAGAATCTATCTCCGACTTCGACATGGACGAGGACGAGGCAGAATCTATCTCTGACTTCGACATGGACGAGGATGAGGAAGAATCTGTCTCCGACTTCGACATGGACGAGGATGAGGAAGAAGAAGCCTCGGCTTTGGACGGTCTCGCTCTCGGGGACGATGAGGAAGACTCCATATCAGACTTTGATATGAGCGAGGATGAGGAAGACGGCATATCTGGCTTCGATATGGGCGAGGATGAGGAAGACGCCATATCAGACTTCGATATGGGCGATGACGAGGAAGATGAAGCCTCAGCTTTGGGCGGTCTCGACCTCGACGATGAGGAAGATGAAGCCTCAGCTTTGGGCGGTCTCGACCTCGATGATGAGGAAGATGAAGCCTCAGCTTTGGGCGGTCTCGACCTCGACGATGAGGAAGATGAAGGCTCGGCTTTGGGCGGTCTCGACCTCGATGACGAGGAAGATGAAGCCTCAGAATTTGGGACTTTGACCTCTGGGGATCTCGAAGCGGGGATATCCGATCCGTTTGGGGAAGAAGATGCAGAGTTTGTCGCCGAAGCAATACCCGATCCGTTTGGGGCTACGACCTCAGATGACCTAGATATGGATCTGGGCGACTTGGACGAAGATGGTCTTGACGATTTCTCTGTATCTGATGACGATGACCTCGACGAACTCGGACTAGACGATTTGGGGGAAGCAACTACCGGAGATCCTGATGAAGATGATTTAGATGCTCTAGGTCTCGGTGATTTGGATTCTGATGATGAGGATGAAGAGATTTCGGGCTTTTTGTCGGATTTTAAGTAAGGTTGTTGCGATCGCCAAAGTCTATCCTAGTCGGGAGTTTTCCCGCCTATTTGTGAGTTGTGAGTTGCGAGTTGTTAAATTTTAATTGTTAAATTTTAATTGACTCAAACTCACAACCACCAAAATGGTTTTTAGCTTAGCGAGTTGAAAAACACTAAATCCCTGCTGTGAGGGATTACAAGCCCTCGCGCAGAATTTTTGAGCTGGAATTTTAGATGCTGCTGCTGCGAAAATATTCAGTTTGCTGCATCTATTTTTCACAGGAATTACGCCAAAACCAGGTATTTCTATTATTGTTCTGCGATCGCGCGATCGCCAAATACAGCTATTTCCTCGCTAGCCTAGCCTGGGAAAGTTCAAGACGAAAAACAATTTAAATGGAGAACATTTGAAATATGACTGCAATTACGACTACTGAGCCAGAAGCTTTAAACTTTGAATGCGAAACTGGTAATTATCACACATTTTGTCCGATTAGCTGCGTAGCTTGGCTTTATCAAAAAATTGAAGATAGCTTTTTCCTAGTCATCGGTACCAAAACTTGCGGCTACTTCTTGCAAAACGCCATGGGCGTGATGATTTTTGCCGAACCGCGCTATGCGATGGCTGAGTTGGAAGAAGGCGACATTTCCGCTCAATTAAACGATTTTGATGAGTTGAAGCGGCTGTGCTTGCAAATTAAGCGCGATCGTAACCCCAGCGTAATTGTCTGGATCGGCACTTGCACCACCGAAATCATCAAAATGGACTTAGAAGGCTTGGCGCCGAAGCTGGAAGCCGAAATTGGCATTCCCATCGTCACAGCCCGCGCTAACGGCTTGGATTACGCCTTTACTCAAGGTGAAGATACAGTTTTAGCAGCGATGGCTGCTAAATGCCCTGAGAAAGCGCCAGTGATGGAATCTCAGAAAGTAGAACGCAACGCCATCTCTCAACTGCTGAATTTCGGCAAGAAAAAAGAGGAAGTTGCAGCAGATGAATCGGAATATGTCAAGCACACACCGCTGGTACTTTTCGGTTCTTTGCCCGATCCGGTTGTGACTCAGCTAACCTTAGAATTGAAGAAGCAAGGCATCAAAGTTTCTGGTTGGCTTCCTTCCAAGCGCTACACTGAATTGCCCGTTTTGGAAGAAGGTTATTATGTATCCGGCATGAATCCGTTCTTGTCCCGTACGGCTTCTACGTTGATGCGCCGTCGCAAGTGTAAGCTAATTGGTGCTCCATTCCCGATCGGGCCAGACGGAACTCGCGCTTGGATTGAAAAAATTTGCTCAGTTTTGGGCATTGAACCAAAAGGTTTGGACGAACGGGAAGCACAAATCTGGGCTGGTTTAGAAGATTATCTGCAAATAATTCGCGGCAAATCAGTCTTCTTCATGGGCGACAATTTGCTAGAAATTTCTTTAGCACGTTTCTTGATTCGCTGCGGCATGACTTGCCCGGAAATCGGCATTCCTTACATGGACAAGCGCTATCAAGCAGCCGAGTTGGCGCTGTTAGAAAAAACTTGTCACGAGATGGGAGTTCCGACTCCTCGGATTGTCGAAAAACCAGACAATTACAATCAGCTACAGCGGATTTACGCGCAGAATATCGACTTGGTGATTACCGGTATGGCCCACGCTAATCCTTTGGAAGCGCGCGGAATTAATACTAAATGGTCAGTTGAGTTTACTTTCGCTCAGATTCACGGGTTTGGAAATGCGCGGGATATTTTAGAGTTGGTGACTCGTCCGCTGCGCCGGAATAATTCTCTGAAGGATTTGGGTTGGGGTGATTTGGTGAAGAAAGAAGCTAAGGTTTAATAGTTTTTAGCCTTGAATAAAACCCCCGGTTTCTCCAAGAAGCCGGGGTTTTTATTAAAATATTACTGAGATTTTCAGATTAAATGAGTGGTATTAACCGTGAACTAACTATAGACAATAGACACATTGCCAAGCATCTCCCAGATACACTACAAATGCAAAGGTTATTGCAGCGAGGGGGATCTGCTCATGTATTTAACAATGAAGCTACAATGATTAGAGTGGCACAAGCCATAATAGAAAATGGGGAATTCACAGGCATTATTCGCAATCACGAACGATATGGACTCTACTTTGCCAGCCCAATTGGTTATAGAATTGAGAGTGATGGCAGCCAAATTCCTTTACATTACGGTGAAATTAAAGTGATAGGAGATAAATATCATGTCATCCCCCGTACCCAACCTAGCAAATAACTGGCAGTTTACAGAAATATGGGTTGACCCTACCTCTGTCCCTCCTTATGTTTTGATGTTGCTCGGTGATGATAAAAATAATTTTTGCATTTTCGACCCGACTGAAGACTATAAGATTGTTTTTGCTTGTTCTAGCTATGAGGAAGCAAGGCTTTGGCTGCTTGAAGATGAATATGAGCGGGTTGAAGGGCGGCTCAATGTTGAGCAAGTGGCTTAAGTTATTGATGATGAAAGTCAATTTTAAATCTCTAGATTATTACTTGAGCCTGAAATATCCTATCAGTTTTTATCCAGAATCTGAAGGTTATACAGTGATAATCAAAGACCTTCCTGGTTGTATGTCTCAGGGTGAAACTTTATCGGAAGCGAGGGAGAATATTCAGGAAGCTAGGGAACTGTGGATAGAGACTGCTTATGAGTGCGGCGATGAGATTCCTTTACCTACTGCTGATGTTTAGTATAGCGGAAATTTATCATTGCAAATTCCAAAATCTCTACACAGGAATTTAGCAGATCGTGCTGAGAGGGAGGGAATGAGTATTGAACAACATATTTTAGCTGTGTTGAGCACTGTTAATATGTGCTTTAAAAATAGAATTTAGCTGAAATTTTGCTGGCTCTTTTCTGGGAACTTTTTCTACTAAACCGCGTCTGGTTAAAGATTGTATAATGTGCATAAATTTAGCTTGAGATACTTCCATATTAGCAGGTTTTTGGGAAATATCTATCGGTTCATCTTGATTGGCTAACCAGTTTATCACATTTTTTTCTAATTCTGATAACCGCTCTAACTGCGATTTTAAATTGGTTTCTATGTCACCTAAAAACAACTCATTTTCATCTGTTAGAAAAAGGGAAACGCTCCCGTTCAATAATTCTATAATTATTGAACAAATAATATTTAGCCAAGCCGGATGACTTTGATATAGTGTTATTAATTCATCCCATTTTTCCTCATTTTGTAAATCTTTTTGTCTCAAGATTTCTTTTGCTTCTTCTCCTAATCCTTGAAGTTGTAATACTCTTGTGTATTTGTTTTCTTTTTCTAAAGTCTCTATTTCTCCAGGTTTTTCCCAACTAATTAAAATTAAGCAACTCTCATGAGATAAGGTAGCAATTTGCTGAAAAAATTTACAATAATCTTTATAGTCTGTTAAATACTGACCCGCTAAGTTACCAGTTTTAAAAATATTATGCACGTCATCAAGGATTACTAAACAACGAGATGAGCGAAAATAATTTATTATGTCTGGTAATGGATTTGCGTGGGATTGAGAAAAAAACTGTTTAAGTTCATCTTTAAGGTCGATCAGTTTAGGCAAATGCTCAAGACTGCGATAAATAATATAATCAAATGGTGTGTTAACTTCTGAGATTAATTTCAGAGTTAAAGCTGTTTTTCCGATACCACTCAATCCATAAATTGTAATTAATCTAGTCTTATCTTTTAAAATCCATTCTTTAAGAGTATAAACTTCTGAATTACGCCCGTAATTATAGTTTAATTCTGGTGCTGTTGTTAGATCGATGATTGGGAGTTGATTTTGGACTTGGGAAGAGGGCGATCGCTTTTCTATATCCTCTAAAGATTGAGGATTTTCTCTACAAATATTAACATGATTTTTATTAATGTTATGATTACTAATAATCAACGAAGAATTACCAAAACTGTAGATAGTAGAACCAGCTTTATTTTCTAAAATAGAACGAACATTCTTTTGTTCAATCTCTTCTGAAAAAACATCGGAGAGAAGTTTCCATAATTTTGCTCCCTCTCTTTTAACATGATCGTAACTATAACCATTATTTCCCGCAATTTTATGAAAATTTTGACGTTGTAAAACACTTTCTAATATAGATTTGTGCAAAGAATCAAGATGTTGCCCTGTTTTATCGAATACCTGTTCATCAGTCCATTTTGACAATTCTTTAACGTCCATATATTTTTAACCTCACTCAATCTTTTTAGTTTAGCCACCAAAACCCACTTTTTGCCACGAAAAGTTAAGTTGTGTAAAATGTCACTAAAGATTAGCACCCAATGACACTATATCACACCAAGTCCCTATATCAATTTTCCTACTAAATGCCACTCCAGTCTAAAAATTAGAAAGTACAATTTTAAATGTTAATTATTTTTCAAAAATAAATCACATGAAAACACAAACCTTGAATAGACCTGCAAGTTCAGTGCCTTTCACTCTAAGTTTTGTAGAGAGACTCGACCCAGCATTGTACGATCAAGCGATTCAGGATTCAGAAGTCCTAAAACAATCCTATGATCCGAAAACTCAAACATCGAATATTCCTGTTTCTGCTAATGATGGTACTTCCTTGACATATCGTGATACTCTTAGCGGTTTTCTTAATGCTTCTACAGATGATGCGGAACAATCTGATACTTAAAGCAGACAGTGGCATTAGTTGAAAACCACGGGCTTTCTGTATCAAACAACATTGATTATACGGTACGGTAGGGTGCGAAGCATTCTATCGTACCGCTTTAAGCTGTTAGCTATCGTAAGTAGTAAAATCCTGATTTGGATACCGCAGAAAGATCAATCAACCAACATATCTGATTACCCCAAAACGAGATTACAAATTAAAATATGATATTAATTTTTACGAACAAGCAGGATACACACACTGATGAAGTTATCAGAAAACTACATAAAAAAGGTATTGAAGTTTTTAGGTTGAATTCAGAAGATTTGCTTCGGAAATATCAGGTAAATCTTTACATTGATGAAAATGGTTTATGGAATGGAGAGATTACTGACGAACTTGGTAGAATATTAAATTTAGCCAAACTAAAAGTAGCATGGTTGAGAAAACCTGACTTTGATTTTTTTGGGAAAATTGATCAATCTACAGAACAACAGTTTATAGCTTCAGAAACAAAAGCTTTTATCAATATACTATATTCTATACCCAGCATAAGATGGATAAACGATCCATTTATCGCCAATAAAGCGAAAGTAAAATTTCAACAACTTTTACTGGCTAATAAATACGGGGTCAAAATCCCTAAAACACTGATAACCACCCAGCCAGAAACAGCCAAAGAGTTTTTCATAGAGTGCGGAGAAGAGGTTTTAGTTAAAACCATTTATACTGGAAATGTGACGATCGATGGGCTCAATCAAGGAATAGCGTCAAGAAAGATTGGCAAAGATGATTTTTATAAATTCTATAAAAACATTTCTTTATCACCTACTCAATTGCAAGAATATATCGAAAAAGCTTTTGAATTAAGGATTACAATTATTGGTAAAAAGGTATTTGCCGTTAAAATTGATTCACAAGCCCATGAAGAGACCAAAATTGATTGGCGACTCCATACTCAAATTAATCCACATTCTATCTTTGAACTACCGGCAAAAATAGAAAAATTCTGCATCGATTTTTTGGAGGAGCAAAAACTATTATATGGGGCGATGGATTTTATTGTGACTCCCAACAATGAATATGTGTTTTTAGAAAATAATCCTTTTGGTCAATACCTTTGGCTAGAAATAGAAACAAAAATACCATTGACGGAAGAGATTTGTAATTTATTAATAAACTATCTTGATGCTTGATTACTGTTTTTTGGGCTTCGCCCTTCCAGTGCAGGGTAAGAGCATCTCAATCATGCTCGATCGCCCTTTCCCCCAACCTTTGCAGAATCCCAGCCTACACGCCCGCAACACGATCGCCCAAAACGCCGCCTATAATCAAAACTAGCCCCAAAATCTCATCAATTGACGAACCGCCATGAGTCGAGACAGCGAAAAAATCAGCTATTCAGAGAAAACAGAACGTCTCAAAGTCATCACCCAGTTTATCAAAACCGTGACGCCGATGATTTGGACAGTTGTAATTATAGTAGTCATCATTCCCCTACTAGGCAACTTTCTCATCTCCCAGTCGCTAACAAATACGGCAACCACAACCGTTGTAGTCTCACCGCCCCACGACTTCAGCAAAGTCAACCAAGACATTAAAAACGCCATCCAAAAAGCCAATACAACAGCCGAGGCTTTCGCATCAAAAGAATTGGACAAATGGGAAACCGAAGTAATAGCACGAGTAGACAACAGCTTCCTCGATTGGTACTTCGATTACTTCAACCAAAAAAAGATGGAGTTTACAGTACCTTTCAACTTCGTCAAATCCGCCGTACTCAACCGATTTGACATGACAGCAGCATCTCGCGCTGTTTCCGAAAAATTAACAGAAGACTTCCAAAGAGAATTTGCTAACCGCGTGCTGGTTCCCAAAAATGCTCAATTGAAATTTCAATTAATCACTCAAGATACTGCTAACTTGTACATAGCCGAAGTCAGCAAAAATGTCAAAGTAGTTCAAAACAACTATAACATCCCACAAGTACAGTGGGACAAATATCTGAACGACATTGCCACCACAATTAGCGACAAAGGAAACGTCTCAAATTTATCATTAAAAGTATTAGTTGGCGGCAGCGGTTACTTAATTGCTAAACCATTAATATTGGGAGTAGCAACCAAAGTCGGCAGCAAAGTTACAGCAAAAGTTGCCAGCAAAGCCGCCGCCAAAATAGCAACAAAAACAGGCGGTACAGTTGCAAGTCAGCTAGGAGTAGGTTTAATCGACCCGATTGTCGGTGTCGGGATTATCATGTGGGATTTGTGGGATTACAATCATACAGTCACAATAGAAAGACCAATTTTGCGCGAACACCTTGTAAGTTACTTGAAAGATGTCAAAAAATCCCTGTTAACCAATCCTGAAACTGGAATTATGGCAGCGATTTATCAATTAGAAAGTGGCATTTTAAAGTCACTTTCCTAGAAGTTACGCATGGGAGACCAAAAACCAGGTTTATGAACCCCGTGCGTAAGTCACGATCCATTCTCTCCCTCTGCGTCCTCTGTGTTCTCTGCGGTTAAATCATTCCGCTACAATAGCTGAAGATAAACTCGCCCTTTAATTAACTCACGTCCTCAAAAACAGTTTCAACCTCGTAAATACCACCACAATTAACGCTAAAATCGCCGTATATCCAAAGCCCCTCAAAAAACCCATAAACGGATCGGTGGAAGTCATCTCAATAATCACAGGTTCCCATTCATTTAACACCAGAATCGGCCAGATAATATTGGCAAATCCCGCATACCCAATCATCGGATTCACCCCGTTATCAATAAACAACTGCAAAAAGCATCTCTTCTGAAACACATCGATAATTATCGTCAACCCAATTAACAGAAAAATCGCCATTCCAGTCGTTACAAAAAAGTAACTCATCGTCGCCGAATCTTTCTTAATTCCGCCTTCATAAGGCTCAAATAGCAAACCCAGAACCAGCCAATAAAAACCCCATTTGTAAAGACGGTTCAAGACATTTTCCGTGACATTCCGAGGCTTGCTCAACAAAAGCAAACCGCACAAACACAGTACCACCGTCACTAAGGTCGTCTGCCACACCAATCTAGATTGCAGTCCAACTAACAAAACTAAATTGACAGCAAACATCAAAATCATAATGCTAAAATAGCGCCAACTTTTCCAGCTAGCATAAATCGCCTCTTCCGGCGAACGATACTCTATCCACCTTGCAAGTAAATCTCCAACAATCGTACCAGGAATCACTACAAACAAATACTTTAAATAATCAAATTGAAACAGCCAAGGTGCAGGAGAGTACAGCCAAATAGACTGAATCCAACCATCAGTATGAGAAGACATCCGCGCTGCCAACAGCAAACCCAAAAATCCTACTCGCATCCACACATTTGAACGAGTAAACAGCCAAATTATCGATCCGAAAACCGCCACATTTGCCAGTACCATCAAGATAATATCGTTGCGTTCAAAAGAAATTCCCCTACCATCGGGATATTTGATATGAGAGATGAAGCTAATCCCGGCACTCCAACCAGCAACTGTCATCCCTCGCCACAGCCAAGTTGACCATTTTTGTGGCCAGCGAACGTACATTAAAAATAATAGAAAAAAACCGCACAAAGCCAGCCACCACTTTTGTGGGCTGGGTTCGTCTGGATTAATTGTAGTCGGGCGAATGTGCTGGAGAAATATCGCAAATGATGCTAACAAAAAGCCTCTTTGCAAAATAGAGAATATTACTTTTTTAAAATCCCCTCCCTTGGCGATGCGGCGCGACAAAGCTAGCGGTATCGCGGCGCCCATTGCAAACAAAAAGAAGGGGAAAACTAAGTCAACCCAGGTTAATCCTGGCAGTTTGTTATTGAAAATATGGTCTGGTGGTGGTAATTGGGCGTGATACATCCACGCTGGTAAGGTTTTGCGGGCTATTGTACCTGATAAAACCATTGCTAATACTGCTAGTCCGCGCAGCGCATCCAGTGCGTCGGCGCGTTGGGAAACGGCAGCAATTGCTAAGGGTTTTTGGTTTTCGATGCTATTTTGTGATTCCGATGTTGCGTGTTCCAATGCACTCACCAATTCTTCATTGAATAACTGTAAAAGCTGTCTAGCTTATTTTTTGCCAATTAGTTTGTGTAGCCAGCTTCCTGATGCTAGGCTGCTGAGTCTTTCTGCGGAGTGTTTTTTGTTGACTGTTAATCTCGAAACCCGGTATTTATTGGGTGGAAAAAACCGCAATTTTAATTTGAGACTGTCGTATAAGTATCCTGATGAGAAGTATTTGACGAGATATTTGTCAACTTCTTTGTTGACTGCGCCAAAGGGGTAGGCTATGTGAGACGCAACTATTTGATTTGGATCTAAGTCTTTGGTGCATTTTCTGAGTCTAATTTGGTCTTGAGATAGTTCTCTGTCTAATGCTGTCATAGAAATTTTTGTAAGATTTTCGTGGTTCAGTCCGTGGGATTGAATGTCATAAAATCCTTTTTGCATTCCGTCTCTTAAGTCCTGACAAGTTACTTTTTTTATGAGTGAGTCTTGACGACCTAAAAAGCCGGAGTTGACAAATACAACTACTTTAGTTTTTCTGCTGTATTTATTTTCGAGTCTTTGTAAAATCGGGAGTAAGTGCGTATAAATGCTTTTGTTGCCATCGTCAAAGGTAATCATAACTTTTTTGCGATCGCGATATTCACTCGGCACCGGCTTTTTGGGATTGGCGATGAAATACTCGTAAAGCTCTTGGGTTGACAAAAACCAATAGTTCTGCCTAACTAAGTCATCTAAAAAGGGTTCCAAGTTTTGCTGGCTGTAGTCGCCGGGAAAGTCTCGCCGCAGCGGCGGTATTTCCTGGGGATTCCGCAGGTCTACTATATCGTGAAAGCCGAAAATCGGAATTTCTACTGTGATGATTTCTAGGATTGCTTGATAGGTGATGAAAGTTAGGAGGAATGCTAGTAAAAATCTAATAATACGTTTTTTTCGGGGCGTCATACCGGGTTGAAAATACTCGGGCCATTTGTTAACTAAATAATTTATCATTGACAATTACAACCTCATAAGGTATATAGTTCAGGCGGTAGTATGACGGTTTTTCGAGTTCAGATGTTGGGAGTGTCTAGATTGTCGATCGCCCGTGTCGCCCCTAAAGATGAGCTAGGTCAAGCCTACCATGATACAATTTATGGCGATCGTACTTTTTCCGCAGCCCCCTTCAAACTTGACAAGATTTATTGTTGGCTAACTTTTTGACACCTGATGTCCTGTACTTGTGATTTCTTGCCCGAGGTGGTAGCATACTTCTGCGAAAGCGCGATCGAACAATAATGATGAAAATCGCAGTAATTCTGCCTGTTTACAACGAAGCAAATTGCATAGAGCCAACCTTTGACAGAATTTTAGAATTTACTCAAAAAAATCATGCTTACAATTTTATCATTGTTAATGACGGCTCGACCGACAATACACTGGAAATTATAGAAAACAAACTCAAAGCTTTTCCCACACATCACATAAAACTAATTTCTTACAGCAACCGTCAAGGCAAAGGGTATGCCGTCAAAAAAGGATGCGAAGATGCAGACGCCGACTGCATTTGCTTCATGGATGGCGACTTAGCATACTCCCTCGAACATCTCGAACCCTTAGTAGAAAAATTAGAAAAATTTGATGTCGTAATTGGTTGCCGAAATCTCGATCGAGACAACTTCCGAAATCTTACCTTACTCAGAAAAATAGCTGGCAAAATATTTAACTTAATTTCCAGAGCCATCCTGAATCTACCATATAGAGATATGCAAGCCGGACTCAAAGGCTTCAAGAAAATACCAGCCCAAGAAATATTTAAAAGACAAACAATTACCGGGTTTTCCTTTGATGCAGAACTGCTGTTTTTAGCTCACAAAAAAGGATATACAACTGGTGAGATACCCGCCCGAGTTTCACAAGAACATCTCTACAAACTTTCTCAAGTCAACATACTTAAAGATTCCCTAAAAATGCTGATCAGCTTGTTTAAAATTAGATACAACGACCGCGCAGGCTACTATGAATAAATCAATATTGTTGAGTTTTGATCTAGAAGAATTTGACATCCCCGAAGAATACGGTCAACGCCTGGAAGACGAGATTAAATTTGAAATATCTAGCCGAGGATTGTCAAATATTATTGCACTTCTCGACAGATTAGATATTACAGCCACATTTTTTGTCACAGCCAACTTTGCACTCAACAACCGAGATACAATCAGAGAACTATCAAAACACCACGAAATCGCCTCCCACGGCTTTTACCACTCTCAATTTAGCCTCGAAGATTTACAAAAATCAAAGCAAACCTTAGAAGAAATAACGAATACTCAAGTCACTGGATTCAGGATGGCAAGACTTCAGCCAGTTGACGACATAGAAATAGAAAAAGCAGGCTACGAATACAACTCCTCAATGAATCCTACTTACATCCCCGGCAGATACAATAATCTATCTAAATCCAGAACTGCATATTATACGAATAAACTGCTCAACCTTCCCATTTCAGTCACTCCTATGATCCGATTTCCGTTATTTTGGTTGAGCTTTAAAAACTTTCCTCTGTCAATGATACAATTGGCAACCAAGCTAACGCTAGAAACAGACTCGTATCTGAACATCTACTTTCACCCCTGGGAATTCACAGATATTTCCCAGTTTAAATTACCCGGTTACGTCAAAAAAGACTCAGGCAGCAAAATGGTTGACAAACTAGAAAAATACCTTACCAAGCTTAAAACCCAAGGCAAATTTATTTCTATTTCCGAATTTAAGCACAACTTCAGTCAACCAGGGCTTGATCGCTCCGACTAAAGAAACCGGGTTTTTCAACTCTTATTAAGGGTTTGAGCCAAGTATTTTGGCGAAAAACCCGGTTTCTGGCAACTTGTCGATAAGTCCTATCAACCTTAGAAAAAATATCGGTGCAGTAAAAAATATGAAATTCAAACCTCTCGACTCGTGGAACAATCAAACAGGATTTCGTCAAGTTACAATCCTAGCAGCGATTTTTTTTATATTAGTTTTAACTTTCAGCATAATTCGCTACGAAAGCTTCTTAGCATCCTACGATCACGGCCTATTTAACCAAGTATTTTGGAACAGCATACACGGCAGATTCTTTCAAAGTTCCCTGTCATCAGGCGCCTCCAGCGCCTCGCTGATAGACAGACAACTGTCATCTCCATCTTACATCCATTTAGGGCAACACTTCGTTATCAATTTTCTAATTTGGATGCCGATTTATGCCTTGTTTCCATCCCCTGTTACCCTGATAGTTTTGCAAGTAGCTTTAATCGCCGTCGCCGGAATAGTTTTGTATCTTTTAGCAAGACATTATCTATCTGTTCCCCTGTCGGTAATGATAGTAGCCAGTTATTACGGAGCAAATGGTGTAATAGGCCCGACGCTGGGAAATTTTTACGAACACTGCCAACTTCCTCTATTTATATTTAGTTTGCTGTTAGCTTTAGAAAAGCAAAAGTGGGTGTGGTTTTGGATTTTTGCAGCGCTGACGTTAGGAATTCGCGAAGAAACTGGAATTAGTTTGTTCGGAATCGGAGCTTATTTAATAGTAAGCCGCCGCTATCTGCGAGCCGGAATAGCGCTGTGCGTGTTGAGTTTTAGTTATGTTTCGCTGATTACCAATGTTGTGATGCCCATGTTTTCTGATGACAATTCCCGGCTTTACTTAGCTAATTTTTTTAGGAAATTCGTCAAAACAGAAAATCCGTCTACGCTGGAACTGCTGTGGGGGATTGTTACCCAACCTCAAATTATAATTGAGGTATTTTTTAACGATTTAGAAAGGCGGATCAGGTTTATTTTAGGTTTGTGGCTGCCGCTGGCATTTATACCTGTTGTTTCGCTGCCAGCTTGGATTATGTCAAGCTTTCCTTTGCTGGTTCTGCTGGTGCAAGTTTACAATAAATCAGCGACTTCTATCAATACTCGCTATACCTTAAGCGTGATTCCTTTACTGGTTTATGCTGTAATTTTATGGTGGTCGGAACATCCAGAAAGATTTAAACCGAGGCTGCACCGTTTTTGGATTGGATGTATTGGATTGTCGCTATTATTTACCTTGACTTCCAATCCCTATGGGGCTTTGTATTTTCTGTCGCCTTATTCTTTTAATCCTTTGGTTTATCAATCCTTGCCGGAGCAATTAGAACACGCCACAGACCTGCAAACCGTGCTAAAATTGATTCCGCAAGCTGCTAGCGTTTCGACAAGCGGTTACATAGTTTCTCACCTTTCGGGTCGCAGAAACCTCATCCGTTTAGAAATGATGCAGTTTCGAGATGAAGAGGGAAAGGTAGTCGATGTCGATTATGCGCTGTTAGATTTGTGGCAGTTGCAGCAGCATAATTTAAAAGTTCCGCTGGATCGGGGTAGAGTTAGGGGGGCAGTGCGTTTTACAGACGAAGCTCTGCGGAACGGTTCTTACGGAATTGCTGAAGTATTGGACGGAGTTGTTTTGGTTCAAAAAGGGATTACTTCTAAGCCGGAAGTTTTGGCGGCTTGGTCGAAATTGCGGCAGGAAATTCAACCGTTGATGAAATAGTCGGAAGAAATCGATCGCCCACAACGACTAAAATCAAATAAAATTGCCAAAAGGTCGATCGACCCCCGCCACGAGGCTATATTTGGATTCAAGGTTTGCTATACTCCAGAAATAGACACATATTAACCTTTGGAAAATCAATAGGCCGGAGCTATGACATCCTATGCAACCTCTACAGCAAGAGCCGAGATGAGTGAGATCCGGCGCTTGAAAAATATACTGCCCCCAGAACTCCAAAGTTGGGTAACAGTAGAAAAAACAATAGAAGTTAATCCCACCCTAATCCGTAGCGAAGAAATAGGCAAAGACCAGGTAGAAATACAGATAGACCTGATCCGCTGGGAACAGCTAGCAATGGATCAGCGCAACCTCCTATTTTGGCATGAAGTCGCCCGCATCCAAAACGACACCATCCCCAGAGACGGTTGGGAAATGGCTGCTCTGGCGATCGGTTTAGGCGGCGCCGTCGGCGAACTTTGGGTGCAAGACGGCTTGCTGCTGGTACTGGCCCTATCTTTGTGCGGCGTCTCCGGCTGGAGACTTTACCAAAAAAACAACGGAGACAAAAGTTTAAAAGAAGCAGTAGACGCTGACGAAAAAGCTCTCACCCTCGCCACTCGCTTCGGCTACACTCTGCCAAACGCTTATAAAAGCCTCGGTAGTGCCTTAAAAACCTTAATCGAGCAAACCTCCAAAAAAACTCAACGGGCTAAATACGAAGCTCGTCTCCAGGCCCTGAAACGCAACGCAGCCAAAGCCAAAGCCAAAGTGCAACCCATCAGCCGCGAAACCTCCCAGTCAGAAAACGTCTACAATTCTTGACCTACTCCTCTGACTTCTGGTGCGGAGTTTTCCAGTTAACGGTTAACTGTTGACATTCCTGTTACACAGTTAACCGTTAACTTTTAGCTGTTCGCTGCGGTAACTTTCCCCCTGCAAGACAGGCTCGAAAATTCTTAACGACAAGATTAATCGCTCTGAATCCACAAAAATCTTGATTCGGATTTGACAGATACTTCCAGCCCGGGGGTGCATCTCAATTTGGCATTCTTAGGATCGCGAATTAAATAATTTACACATATTTGTGGGATGGGCGTCCCGCCTGTCCAGAAAGGACGGGCGGGACGCCCATCCCACAACAACAATAAAAATTGTAAGTTATTTAATTCTCATTCCTTTGTGCAGTCGCCGCTCTGGTGCTATACATAGCACGCGAGCGGGGACTGCACTAAAAAAAATCCTTTTTGCAAAAATGAGATACTTCCAGCCCGGACAGTTGGGTAGCTGATGGGTTCAAAATTTTTCCGCCAAAACTTGGACGGGTTGATGACCGGTAGACTTGAGTCTACCCTGACCTGTGATATGGCGAGGCTCGGCGGCCACATTTTTAGGGTTTTTGTAAAGTTTGTATAAAGCTGGGCTTTAGATCGGAACAATATTTGGTAAACGTGGAGCGGCTAGGACACAATAGGCTAAAGACATCAGCTTGAAATTTGAAACTAGGACTTCATGGTCAGCCAAACCCCAGAGACAGATTTTCGGGTTACATACTTGGACGAGATTCCCTCGGTTCACATACCCGTGCGCTTGAGCGTACTTGAAGCCGTAAACTTCAAGACAACCTGCCAGCAACTTTTCTCTGAAAACACCGTTCCCAGCAAAATTGTCCTAGACTTCAGTCAGACGACATTCATTGACAGTAGCGGGATCGGTGCTTTAGTCAGCAATCTGAAATTTTCCAAACAGCGCGGCAGCGACTTGGTGCTCCGAAGCCTCAAGCCACAGGTGATGGCAGTATTTGCTCTCACCAGCCTAGATCAAGTGCTGACAATCGAGCAGCCTTCTGCAACGTCAACTCCCATAGAGACACACCCCTCCGACAATCAGCTACCGATGACGCATCCCTCGGTGCAGTCGTTGGTGAAACGGGTGATAGATGTCGTTGGGGCGATCGTCGGTTTGATAATTACAGGAATTTTGTTTGTACCCATAGCGGCAGCCATCACGATTAACGATCCGGGCCCGATATTGTTTGCACAAACCCGCTGCGGCTGGATGGGCAGAAGATTTCGGATTTGGAAATTTCGATCGATGTGTACTAATGCCGAAGCCATGAAAGCCGAAATTAAAAACCAAGCTTCTGGCGCATTTTTCAAAAATGACAACGACCCGCGGATTACCAAAGTCGGACGCATCTTGCGGAAAACGAGTCTCGACGAACTGCCACAGTTTTGGAACGTGCTCAAAGGCGAAATGAGTCTAGTCGGCACCAGACCGCCTACTCCAGACGAAGTTGAGCGCTACGAAGTCCCTCAGTGGCAGCGTTTTGATGTCAAACCTGGAATGACAGGCGAATGGCAAGTCAACGGTCGCTCTAAAGTCCGCGATTTTGAAGATGTCATCCGTTTAGATTTAAAATACCAACAAGACTGGAGCCTGATGTATGACCTGAAACTAATTGTTAAAACCATAACTGTGCTGTTTAACAAAAATAGTGGCGCTATGTAGAGCGGTCAACAACCGATTGCTGAAATTTTAGTTGCTGTTGATTTCTCGACAGCCGGAACTCGAACTTGATACTTAGTCAAGTAGGCGATCGATCGCGATACTTACGTTAGTATTAAGTGTTAAAATTCACACAGAAAATGTGCATCTATTTACCAGCTCTGCGATCGGAGCATTAATTAGCAATTGGCGAGTTCGAGGTCGTACTCGAATGACTCCAGCAGGGTTTTCGAGGACGACAAGAACTCAGGTGTGTTGAGAAAAGTACCGACTGCTAACACGGTCGAAGCTGAAATAACTCATCGCAAGCTGCTGAGTCGGGAAATTTTCCGATTTAAACGTCCTACCGAAGCGGGTTACAGTATCGGAAGTCTCTCATTTTCGCGATCGAGTAAATGGTGCGAAAGGAATGCTCACCTTGAGGCAAAACGGGCTTCTTCAATTCAAGCTTGACTAAACTAATATGTTGCCAAGACCTTGCCCTCCTTTTCCTCTCCAACCTGCGCTGGCTACAGCGGTGGTGGGGGGCGACCAGGGAGAAGAAAAATGAAAGACGAGCAACCAATTGCCGAGTTTGACCTTCAGGTTACAACAGACCTGAACGCTCTGACACAAGTTTCGGAATGGTTGGAGAATATTGTTCTGCCGCTGATACCACAGGACTTGTGGTGGCAGTGCAGCCTGATTGTTAATGAAGGGTTTACAAATGCTGTCCGCCATGCTCACCAGAACTTGCCCCCCGAGACGCCGATCGACATTGACGTAAAAGTGTTTGCAGACTACTTAGAAATTAGGATTTGGGACAGAGGTCAACCCTTCAACCTGGAATCAAAGCTGCGCTCGATCCTGCAAGAGCAGCGCGATCCGTTGGATAGAGAAGGAGAAAGGGGACTGGTGTTTATGTACAAGCTCACCGACGAGCTGCACTATATCCGTACCGACGATCGCTCCAACTGCCTGGTAATGCGGAAAAACCTTACCTGAGGGCGCCGGCAGGGCCCTCCCCTGGGCGGCTTCTGGCGATCGTCGGCAGGGCCGGGCGCCGCCCCTGCGATGCTCCCTGACACCCAACCACATCCTCTGCAATTCACCGGGTGGACGATCGAGTAGAGGAGCGGCAGGACTATTTGCTTCAAACTAAATATATTATGCGTATTCTAATTTATTCCTATAACTACTATCCAGAGCCGATCGGCATTGCCCCCTTGATGACAGAACTAGCCCAAGGCCTAGTCAAGCGAGGGCACCAAGTTCGAGTCGTCACCGGAATGCCCAACTATCCCCAGCGGCGAATTTATCCGCAATATCGGGGCAAATTTTACCTCACCGAAGAACACAACGGCGTCACTATTCAGCGGAGTTACCTGCGCGTCAACGGCCCTCACCCCAGCCTGCTAGACCGACTTTTGCTAGACGGTAGTTTTGTCGTATCCAGCGCCGTCCAAGCATTCAGAGGCTGGCGTCCCGACGTGATTTTCTCAACAATGCCACCTTTACCGATTTGCGTCCCAGTGGCATTTTACGGCTGGACTCGCAATATCCCGATCGTCCTCAACGTACAGGATATCGTCTCAGAAGCAGCAGTGCGCGTCGGCTTGGTGAAAAAAAACGGACTGCTAATTCAGATTGCGGACGCCTTAGAAAAATTTGCCTACAGCACAGCCAGCCAAGTCAGCGTTATCGACAGCGGTTTTGTCAGCAAATTGCACTCTCAGGGAGTACCCCCGGAAAAAATAGTTTGCCTTCCGAATTGGGTTGATGTCAATTTCATCCGCCCTTTACCAAAAGAAAATAACCCCTTTCGCGAAACCCACAAACTAAATGGCAAGTTTGTGGTTCTTTATGCTGGAAATATTGCCCTTACCCAAGGCTTACAAACAGTGGTCAAAGCAGCGACCCGTTTGAAGCACATACCTGAAATTGCTTTTGTAATTGTGGGGGAATCAACAGCACTGACGCGCTTGCAAAAAGATTGCGAAACTTACAAAGCTACTAATGTAATGTTACTGTCGTTTGAACCGCGAGAAAAATTGCCCGAAATGTTAGCTGCTGCGGATGTTAGTTTAGTCGTACAAAAGCGCCGGGTAACTAACTTTAATATGCCTTCAAAAATTCAAGTGCTGCTGGCGAGCGGTCGGGCAATTTTGGCGTCCGTTCCCGAAACTGGTACGGCGCATAAAGCAGTGCAGCAAAGCGGTGGCGGGGTGGTGGTAGCGCCGGAAGATCCGCAGGCTTTGGCTGATGCTGTGGAGGATTTGTTCTTAAATCGCGATCGGGTGGATGCGTTGGGCGAGCAAGGTAGAAAGTATGCTGTGGAGAATTACGGATTTGAGGAAGCTTTGAATCATTATGAGGCTTTATTTGCGGCGGTGGCGGCAAGTCATGCTGAGAAAATATTGCAACCGCTGCCAAAGTAGACGAGCAATTGCATACATCTGCGATCGATCGCAGATTTAAGGCAGACGCAACAGGGAGCATCTCATTTTTGCAAGAAGCATTTTTTATTGCAGTGCGAGCGTCCCCGCTCGCCTGCTATATCAATCAGCACGCGAGCGGGGACAGCACTACAGATGCAAAACTGAGATGCTCCCGACGCAACACAGATGAACACCGATAATTTTAAGAAAAGCGAGATAATGAATGTAAGATATCTCTTAATTTTGGTTAATTTTTATGAGGTGCCTTAGCCAGTTTCAGTTGAATCAAATTAAATAAAGGAATCAGATATAAATAAAACGCATAGGGTATAAAATCCGAATTGACACCCAAGACAGTTGCTGGAACTAATCCTGCAATATTCCAAGGAATTAAGGGGGAAATCACAACAGCGGTATTTTCTAAGTCTACAGCAAGTTGATAATCATCTAATTTTTGTTGGCGGTACTTTGATTCCACTAATTGATGGGTCAAGATAATTGCGATCGTCTGGGTACAACCAAAGGCTGCTGAAAAAATGCTAATTACTGTTGTGGCAAAAAATAAATCTCCTCTGGTTCGAGCTTTATTGAGAGACACTTCCACAAATTCTAAAATTCTGGTGCCGGCAAAAATGCCAGCAAATGCTGTCGAGACAACTACAACTAATGAAACTTTTGCCATAGACAAAATTCCTCCTCCTGCTACAATATCTTTTAAACTAGAAGTTGATTCTAATTTAAATCCTGCGATCGCAAATTGCAGAATCTCGATCGCCGAATAACCTTGAACGAAAAAGGCGATCGCACTTCCGGTAATGATACTAACAGCCATCGCGATTTTGACTTCGACTCGCAGTACACAAAGTATGAGAATTGTCAAGGCTGGCAGCAAAGTTATCGAATTAAGATTGAAGGCTGTGCCTAGTTCCAAAGCCAAATTGTTGCCGGAAAGTTCGACGGGATTAAAAGCCGATAAAATTAAATACAACAAGCTGGAAACGAGCAGCGGTAATAAGCCCGTCACCGCCATATTTTTGAGATTGGTATAAATTTCGGTTTTGGTAAGGATGGCAATCAAAATAGCGCTCGAAGACATCGGAGAACACCGATCGCCCACATAAGCTCCCGCCACAATCGCCCCGGCGATCGGATTCGGATTTACACCGCTGCCGTTGGCGATTATCATCAAAGCAATGCCGATCGTGCTCGCAGCACCAAAAGATGTTCCCAGTAGTACAGAAAAAACGCTGGTTAAGATAAACGCCCAAAAAATGAAATACTGAGGGTCGATCGATTTAATTCCCCAATATACCAGAACCGGAACAGTCCCCGCAGCCATCCACACAGCCATGACTGCGCCGATTAAAAGTAAAATAGCGATGACTGAAAAAGATTTTTGACTGCCAGCAACAGCCATTTTGATTAAGGTTTTTAGCGGAAATCCCCTCCGCAACAAAATGACCGTCAAAATTGCCATCGAAGCTAGAAGCGGAGCAACTATAAAATAACCTTTGATGGCACTGATTAAAAGTAGAATAAATGAGAACGATACAAAAAATAGCAAATCCATTATTGATGGGCTTTCATGTATTCTCGCAGTAACGTGTTAATCTGAGTTTGATAACCTCGACCTTGAGATTTAAACCACTCCAAAACATCACGGTCAATGCGTAAGGTCACTTGAGCTTTCGTCTTAGGGTTGCGTAAGCCTCGCCGAACTAATGCTTTGGCAAACGTTTCAGGCGTAATTTCAGGGCAATCAAAGAAATCAATATCTTCATCAGTCATGGCATCTAGGCGTTGCCAGTCAGTTTGAGATTTGCTCGAAGTAAATTCGTTGTTCATTGATTGTTACTAAATATTAGACTTCTGGCATAATTATTGTGGAACAGGCATCCTGCCTGTTCTTGACTGTCTTTTTGCCAGATGTCTATGGTAACTACAATTTGTCGTTACAGCCACCGACTTTAACAGATTTTTGAATGGTTTAGGTAGAGCCGATCGCCCCCTTCACCTCTCCCCATCCCAGAAGCCACCGCACCCCTGTCAGCCCTACACCGCAGTCCATTAAAACAAAACGCTAAAATAATAGATCCTACAAGTTGGGAGTTAATATTTGACACTTGCACTCGATCGCGAAAAAGTCCTAGCTTGGCTCACACAGCGCGTTCCTGCCGCCCGCATCACACACATCCTCGGAGTCGAACAGACAGCAGGAGACTTGGCTCGCCATTACGGCCTCGACGAAGCAAAAGCCCGATCGGCAGGACTGCTGCACGACTTGGCAAAATACTTCAAACCCCAAATGCTGCTGCAAATGGCTCAGAAGGAAGGTTTAGAGTTAGACTCAGTGTTGGAAGCACACCCGCATTTGCTGCACGCAGACGCGAGCGCGATCGTCGCTAGAGACGAATTCGGGGTGGTCGATCGAGAAATTTTGGACGCAATCGCCAATCATACCCTCGGCCGACCAAACATGAGCCAGCTCAGTTGTACCGTATTTATAGCAGACACTATAGAACCCAGCCGCGGCAACACAGCCGAACTAGAAGCACTGCGCGAGACAAGCGTCCAAAATCTTTATGCAGCCGTGTGGCAAACTAGCGATCATTCTCTCAAATATTTGCTAGAAACTCGCTGCTACATCCACCCGCGCACCGTACTTACGCGGAATTGGGCGCTGCAAATGGCCCGCGCCCAATCGCCCGAAATAGGAAATTCGACATCCAAGTCGATCGAACAAATCACAAGTTAAACGTAAAATTTACCAGCAATCCTGTACTTACTTTTGGCTTGAATTTAACTCCTATTTCCAGTCTCAAACTGCCAACAACCGAAAGCCAATAGCGCACCAATTCCCCCTTACCGTATCAATTAGGAACTTAAACACTTAATGTCAGATCTAACCCAACTCGAATACTCCCGGGCCCAGTCCACAGTAACCGACGCCACCATCCCAGACGAAGCCCGCGGCCTGATATTGACCGCTGCACAAGCTGCCGACGACCGCAAAGCAGTTGATATTGTATTGCTGGGCGTCGCAGAAGTATGCTATCTCGCTGACTACTTTGCGATCGTCACCGGATTCTCCAACGTCCAGGTACGAGCCATCTCCCAAGCCATCGCCGACCAAGTAGAAGAAGAATGGGGACGCTTGCCGCTGCGTACACAAGGGCTATCAGACGCCAGTTGGGTCGTCATGGACTACGGCGACGTGATTATCCACATCTTGAAACCTCAAGAGCGCGAATTTTACAATTTAGAAGCGTTCTGGGGACACGCCGAACGCATTGAATTTTCCACCGCGCCGAGAGGATCGCTAATGTGAAAGACACTTCTGTTTCTATTTGTCCTGTTCCCCAGGAACAACGCCCGGTTAATGAATATCAAGAACTTACAGAATCCTGGTTTTTTAGCTGGGTAACTCTCGATTTGCCCGCATATCTGGCAAAACTTGCTTGGGTATGGGGTTGGAGTTGCTTGGTATCCGGGCCCTTAGCAGCAGCCAGCTTTGCTCCGCTGAAGTATCCAGTTCAGTTTGCCCTGTGCGCTGCCGCTGGTGCCGGTTTTATTCTAGGATTAGCTTTGCTGCGGCTTTACTTGGGTTGGTTCTACGTGCGATCGCGACTTTCCAATCCCACAGTCGTCTACGAAGAGTCTGGCTGGTACGATTGTCAATCTTGGCCTAAAACTCCCGAAGTTTTAGCTCAAGACCAATTGATAGTCAACTACGAACTAGAACCAATTCTCAGGCGTCTGCGGCAGACATTTTATGGTTTGACAGTATTGCTGGTTGGCGGGGGACTAATTTGGAGTTTTGTGTAATCGGAAGTTGTAACAGGGAAGTTTTGAGTCGTAGGGGCGGTGCCCCGTGCCCGCCCCGTTGTGACAAGGGGATCAAAACTTCCACGGGCCCCAATCTAAAATCTAAAATCTAAAATCTAAAATTGATATGACAAGGGGAAAACGAACCCAAGCTCCCGAACTCGAAGTCACACTGCTGCGCGAAGGTATTCCAGAATCTAGGCATCGCGCCCAAGCCGCTGTCTGCGACAAGCGCGGCCGCGTTCTTTCCGTTGCCGGTAACTCGGAAACGGCGACATTTGTCCGTTCTTCACTCAAACCTTTTCAAGCTTTGGCTGTGACGGCGACGGGATCTTTAGAGCGCTACGAATTGACCGATCGAGATTTAGCGATTATTTGCAGTTCTCATCAAGGTACGATCGAGCAATCGCGGCAGGTATTTAACGTCCTGTGGCGCTGCGACATTGACCCCTCTAAACTTCAATGCCCCATTCCCGAAGGCAAAAAGAGCGCCCTGCAATACAACTGTTCTGGCAAACACGCCGGAATGCTAGCTGTCTGTCAGCAACTGCACTGGCCGCTGGAAACTTATTTGCGGCGCAAACATCCCGTCCAGCAGCTTATTTTGGGCAAAGTGGCTGACTTGCTGGCCATGCCTGCCGAAGAGTTTATCAGCGCTCGCGACGACTGCGGCGCTCCTACCTATCTGTTGCAGTTGGGGCAAATGGCGTCTTTGTACGCTAAATTAGCCTCCGGTGACAATGTGGATATGGAGCGGATTGTCCGCGCTATGACTCATCACCCGATGATGGTTGCTGGTGAGGGGAGATTTGACACGGAACTGATGCGCTTGACTCAAGGCGAATTGGTGAGCAAATCCGGTGCTGAAGGGGTTCAGTGTATTGGCCGGGTTGGCGAAGGTATGGGTTTGGCAATTAAGGTAACTGATGGAGGAAAGCGCGCTAAATTTGCTGTGGCGATTCACTTGCTCAAGCAGTTGGGCTGGATTACTGCGACGATCGCCGAAACTCTTTCGGACACTTACCTGACTCTCAGCGATTTTAAGCGTTTGGAGGTAGTCGGCGAAGTTTCGATGCTCTGAGTTGTTCCGCATTACAATTCTCTATCTAGATAACCAGATCAAAAATCCCCTCCCCCTCTCCCCCTCTTCCCCTCTCCCCCTCTCCCCCTCTCCCTATCAGATCGACACTTATTCGCCAATTTCAGCAACCCCTACCACAACCTCAAAAGTTTTTTTGATTGAGGGGTTGCAATTTCCAGAAAGATGTGTTTATATTAGAGAGTAGACAAAACGACGCGGGATAGAGCAGCCTGGTAGCTCGTCGGGCTCATAACCCGAAGGTCAGTGGTTCAAATCCACTTCCCGCCACCAACTTGAAACAAGCCCTGCAATCTTTGAGGATGCAGGGTTTGATTTTTGAGAATAGATAGACAGACAGCGACGCGGGATAGAGCAGCCTGGTAGCTCGTCGGGCTCATAACCCGAAGGTCAGTGGTTCAAATCCACTTCCCGCCACCAAATTCAATCGAACAAGCCCCGGCAAACCTAAAAGTTGCTGGGGCTTGTTTTATGCTGTCTGGAGTTATAGCAATAGGGACACAGCAGTGCTGTGTCCCTATCGCATATTTAGATCTTACCCAAAGGTAAAAAATCAACCTCAACCTCAACCTCAACACTCAACCCTATACTTTTATTTAGACGACCGTTTGTTTGACACTCCCCGGCTTGAACGCGCAGGGATTCTTGGTTCAACCAGTCGGCTTGCCCGTTGATGTCACCACCAATGGGTAGAGGTCGGTCTGTCCCCAAGCGTTAATTCCGGTGTGCCCCACCGTATTTAAATTAATTCCTGCACGGGCTTTCAATCCTTTAGCCAAAATATTCAAAGCTGCATTGTGGTCGCGGTCTAACACCGCACCGCACAGGCAAATATGAGTTCTGACCGATAGGGATTTCTGAACGCGATTGCCACAACTTGAGCAATCTTGGGAAGTGTACCCAGGTGCTACAGCAACTACTGTTTTACCGTACACTTTCCCAAAATATTGCAACCATTGGGCAAACTGTGACCACGCTGCATCGCTAATTGATTTGGCAAGCTTATGGTTCTTCACCATATTTTTCACCTGAAGGTCTTCGTAGGCTACGAAATCGTTAGATTTCACTACGCACAACGCCGTCTTGATGGCGAAGTCTTTACGCTGCCTACTGACTTTTAAGTGCTTTCTGCCTAACTTATTTATCGCTTTCTTGCGATTACTCGAACCTTTCTTTTTCCGAGAAACTCGTTTCTGCAACCGCTTTAAAGCTTTTTCACTTTTACGCAAATGCCGAGGATTTGGAACTGTTTCTCCTGTACTATCGGTGTAGAAATGGTTCAATCCCACATCTATGCCAATCGTTTTCCCCGTAGGAACTATTTCTTCTGTTCGCTCTACATTGATGCAAAACTGAGCGTAGTAACCATCGGCTCGACGAATTACTCTGACTCGTTTAATCTCAGTAGGTGCATAGAAGTGCAAGTCTCGACTACCGAGTAACCTAAAGGTACCCGCCGCAAAACCGTCCGTGAATGTTAGACATTTTTTGTCGGTGGAAATCGCCCATCCGGAAGTTTTGTATTCTACGGAATGAGTGTGTTTTTTGAATTGTGGGTATCCTTTTTTTCCTGGTTTCTTAGCTTGGCAATTAGAAAAGAAACGTTGAATAGCAAAAATGGCACGCTCAGCCGAAGCTTGACGCGCCATTGAGTTAAGTTTTCCGGCCCATTCAAACTCTTTCGCCATGATGGCGCATTGTTTGTATAAATCCGATAGCTTAACTCTGGAATTGTCGATCCAATATCTGAGAGCTTTGTTTCGGACAAACTGAGCTGTGCGGATCATTTCGTCTACGATCCGGTATTGCTGTGGCTTGCCTTTTAACTTGAACTCTAGTACAATCATGGAATTATTCTATGACGCTTATGGGCAATTGTAGCTATAAACTTGATTGGAAAGTAATCTTTAGACTTTGAATTCAAGCCGTCCTATAATGACGGGGTTCTAGACCCAATCTTTTGGTAAGCTTTATTTCTCAAAAATCTGGAATCAGATATCCATATTTTAAAATTCGGAATTTTAAATTATTAAGCCGACTGAGTTTCCAGCCAATCAAAAATCAGGTCTAACTGTTCCAAGGTAACTAACCCGTACTGCCACAGAACCATCGGCAGTTGGCCGGCATCTTGTTCATCGTGTCTCAGAGCAACGGCGATCGCAGAATTCGATATCGCCAACTCTCCCCGCAAATAATCGATTAGTTGAGCCTTTCCCATGACCTTCACCGCCAGTTTTATGCGCTATTGTAAAGATACGTATCTAATTGGGATGCGTCTGATGTTTAATAGCCCCAATTGTAGATTGAGAATAAAGACTCTCCTGTGATACAAGCCGCACAAAACTTGTGATAAAATTCAGAGAAACGAGCGATCGCAGTCACAAGAACTCCCAGCCTCAAAAATCGGGCTGTGCGATCGCTCGTTTGCTTGACATCAATTCATTCAAAATTGCTAAAGTCCTAGCTGAAGCTGAACTCCAGCTCCTGTACCACTGTCGTTGGGTTGGAGAGGAACGGGATTTCCTTGGCGCTGGGCGTCGGAAGGAGTAGTGATAAATTCCAATTCGGGGCCGATTTTGAGGCGAAATGTATCCCCCAAGCTGCGCTGCCGAATAGCAGCATTAGCCGCCGTTTCTCGTTCACCAATCAAGTTTTGGTAGTCCGAGTCTACGGTTCTGTCCTCCACAGTTCTGAGGGAATCTCCTGATAAAGTCGTTTCTGAATTTTGGGGCGCTGGTTGCAGCCTTTGTTGGGCGATAACCGCCGGGGTCAAACCGATAAAAATTGAGCTCAGTCCGAGAGCAGTGCCAAGAGTAGCAATAACTGCGTTCATCATCCATGCCTCCGCTAGTTGCATCCTACTATACTTATTCTACCCAGCCGGAATTAAGTTGCGCTCTATCAAAAGTAGCTTGTTGTGGAGATATCAAGTGAATTTATTGTAAATATTTATAACTTGCGATCGCGCTCCGACTCTCAGAAACCTGCTTGTTTAGTGCATCTGGCGGATGCAATGAAGTAGACGCGAGAAAAAAAACAGTTTCTGATGCTGGGAGTGCGATCGCAAACTACCCAATTTCAAATGTAAAATCTCAAATAGTATCAGCGCCTACATTCATTCCAGGAGTGATAAGTAAATCCACCTAATTAAACATAAAATATGAATCAAGCTCAAGCTTGCTGTGTCTGTCTTCTTCCTTCTTCCTTCTTCCTTCTTCCTTCTTCCTTCTTCCTTATACTTACTGCATTAATCTCGATCGCCCTGACCAAGCACGCGATCGCGCTAAGATAACGGTGGCAGTCGTTAAAAATTAAGTTACTAGCGGCAGATTCCCAGTTTTTAACAGCACTCTGCCACAGAAAACGGTCTCATTCAAAATCTGCGCTCATCAGGTTGTACTTTACCGAAACTTTGTGGGTTCGTAATATTTCTGCTTCATCATGCCAATCAGACATCTGAGCGACCATATTTTTAAAATGTCGCGCCAAGTGCCAATTCGCCTCGTCCTTGTAGTGCCTTTTGCCATCCAGACTTTCGCTGCGGTGGGGCTGACGGGGTGGCTGTCCCTGCGCCACGGGCGCATAGCTGTCAACGATGTTGCCGCGCAACTGCGGGCCGAAGTCACATCGCGCATCCAGCAACACATTTATAGTTATATCGAAAGGCCGCACCAAATCAATCAACTGAATCTCGATGCCATCCGTCTGGGTATTTTGAACGTGCAGGATGAAGCCAGTTTACTCAGCTACTTCTCCAAACAACTCGAAACCTTTAATACAATTAGCTACATTCAATTCGGCTCCGAACAAAAAATTTTTACGGGAGTTGAAAGGCTTGACGATGGCAATTTGCAAATTCGGATTTCTAATAAGTCTAGTGGCTATAATTTGCACAGCTACACGCCGTCTAAGTTCGGCGAAGCAACTAAGCTTTTAAAAACTACTCCTAACTACGACCCTCGCACCCGACCTTGGTATGTAGCTCCGGTGCGGGCTGGCAAGCCGACATGGACTAAAATTTATACTTATTTTGACACTCCCAAACTAGCAATTACTGCTGCTCAACCCGTTTACGGAAAGAATAATAAACTGATTGGAATTCTTGGTTCTGATTTGACACTCTCTGATATTCATCAATTTTTGGAAAAACTGAAGATTGGTAAATCAGGACAAACTTTTATTGTCGAAAGGTCTGGAGAATTGGTTGCAAATTCAACTCCAGAAGCGCCATTTATTGTGAGCAAAGGCGTTCCACAACGGATTGGGGCAGCGAATAGCAAAAATGTTCTAATTCGATCGACTGCCCGCTATTTGACACAACGCTTCGGGCATTTGAGCAAGATTGACAGCTCTCAGCAGTTAGATTTTACCATCGACGGTCAACGGCAATTTCTACAGGTAACGCCCTTCTCAGACAGGAGGGGCCTCGATTGGTTGATTGTAGTGGCGGTTCCCGAAGCCGATTTTATGGAAGCGATTAACGCCAATACTCGCTACACAATTTTGCTCTGTTTCGGTGCTTTGGTGCTGGCGACGGCTCTAGGATGTGTGACTTCGAGGTGGATTGTCATGCCAATTCATCGTCTGAGCAAGGCTGCGGAGGCTTTGTCGCGGGGAGAATGGGACTCAATGGCGGTAGATCCCCGCTTGATGGCGTCTGTAGAGCGGGAGGATGAGGTGGGTGTCCTGGCTCGCTCTTTTAATACGATGGCAGATCAATTGGAAGAGTCGTTTACTACTCTCGAAGAGCGGGTGGAAGCTGCGATTGCTGATAAAACTCAATTAATTCGCTCTCTGAAACTATCTCAGGAAAAACTCGCTTTTCACCTCTATCAAACTCCTTTGGGGGCGATCGAATGGAATCTCAATTTTGAAGTTGCGGACTGGAATTTGTCAGCAGAAAGAATTTTTGGATTCAATCGCTTGGAAGCAATGGGACGCCACGGAGTAGATCTCATAGTTCCTGAAAATGCTAAGGAGTATGTCAGGCAACTATCTATAACTTTGCTCACTAATCAAGGAGGAATTAGTAGCATTAACGAGAACATTAGAAAGGACGGCAAAATTATTCTTTGCGAGTGGTACAATACGACTTTGGTTGATGCTGAGGGCTGTATAATTGGGGTGGCATCGCTGGTTCAAGACGTGACAGAGTTTCACCGTGCTGTGGATCAGTTGCGCGCCAGCGAGGAACGGTTTCGCCAGTTGGCAGAAAATATTCATGAGGTATTTTGGATTAGAGAACCGAATCAAAAGCACATAATTTATGTGAGCCCTGCTTGCGAGAAAATATGGAATTTAAGCTATCGGAGTTTGCTGTCACATCCGGAGGCTTTTTGGGATGCTATTCACCGAGACGATCGCGATCGCGTTAAGGCTGCCTTTGAAAAACAGGTGCAGGGGGATTATGATGAGGAGTATCGGGTAGTGCGATCCGACGGTTCAGTTTGCTGGGTGCGCGATCGGGCTTTTCCAGTCCGCAACGAAACAGGAGAAATTTACCGTATAGTCGGCATTGCCGAAGACATTACCCAACGCAAACTAGCAGAAGAATTCCAACAAGTCGCTCAAACCGCTCAAGCAGCCAGCCAAGCCAAAAGCTCATTCTTAGCCAATATGAGCCACGAATTGCGAACTCCCCTCAACGCCATTATCGGTTACAGCGAGATGCTCAAAGAAGACGCCGAGGATTTGGGCTGCGAAGATTTTATCCCAGACTTGCACAAAATTCAAACTGCCGGCAAACACTTGCTATCTTTAATTAGCGACATTCTCGATATTTCTAAAATTGAAGCGGGGCGGATGGAACTTTATTTAGAAACTTTCAACCCGGTTAATTTAATTGACGAGGTAGTTTCTACTGCCGAACCCTTGGTAGAGAAAAAATTTAATAAATTTGAAGTTAATTGTGCTAATGACTTGGGAGTGATGTATGCTGACATTACCAAAACTCGTCAAATATTGCTCAACCTGCTGAGCAATGCAGCAAAATTTACCGAAGGCGGGACTATTACCCTGTCCATTGAAAGAGTTAAACATGACAGCTTAACAACTCAAGAAATAGCAGAACCTTCCGATTTAATAATTTTCCGCGTAGCTGATACTGGTATTGGGATTCCCCCCGAACAAATGCAGCATTTATTTCAAGCTTTTATGCAGGGTGACGCCTCAACTACGCGCAAGTACGGCGGCACGGGTTTGGGATTGACTATTAGCCGTCACTTTTGTTTGATGATGGGCGGTGATATGCAAGTTCAAAGCCAGTTAGGTGGCGGTTCGGTTTTTACTGTGTGCTTGCCGGCGCAAGTAGAATTATTAGTAAGCAGTTAGTCTTACTTTTCGGGATGCAATTGTAAGGTACGTAGTTGCGCTTCAGCGCTCTTTTCTATAGCAATGAGCGCTGAAGCGCAACAACGTACCTAAGGTCATAATACGATGCAGCATAAGTCTTATCCTAGTTGATTTGCCGTTTCTGCCGCCCCAAAAGTTGAGCTGCTAATACGCCGCCGACAAAGCCAAAGAAATGCGCTTGCCAGGAAACTCCAGGCTGCGAGGGCAAAACTCCCCAGATTAAACCGCCGTAGAAGAAACCGACAATTAAAGATACCATAATAGACGTAAAACTGCGTTCAAAAAAGCCCCGCAATAGCAAAAATCCGAAGTAACCAAAGATTAATCCGCTGGCACCAATGTGCACGGAATTGGGCGCGCCTGTCAGCCAAACTCCCAATCCGCTGATGAGTACAGTAACGGCACTGACAACAAAAAAGTCGCTAATTTCTTGCAGCATGATCAGCCAACCAAATGTCAGAAACGGGAGGGTATTGGCGGCTAAGTGAGCAAAACTGCCGTGCAGAAAAGGCATGAATAGGATGCCTTCAAGTCCGTCGATGCTGCGGGGGCGGACTCCGTAGGAATTCAGCGCGCCTCGAAATATGAATACATCGAGAATCTCAATAATCCAGAGGAGGGAGACGAAGCCGCCGAGAATGGCGACGTGGCTTTGCAATTCGCGGGTGATAGATTTGGTTTCTGGGTTGCTCATGGGTGGTGAGGGCGGTAATGCCGATTATTTATAATTGTAGGAGTTTCTGGCCGATTCACGCTCGGGATAGCTACGATTCACGCACGCAGCGACAGTGGGCGCTGGGTTTCAGGGTTTTTTGCAGCGCCGTGCTTATTTGAAACTATTATAACTTTGATTGAAAATTCCGCATTTTCACGCAGGGAATTATTGACCTCGATGCGTCATTATCGTAGAGGAAGTACAAAAGGAGAGTTAACTGAAGGTTGAAGGTTTAAGGTTTAAGGCAGAGTTTTTACCCCATAGATAAATCCTTGGGCTGGCAATGAGGACACTTTTGCGATCGCACACCGTCTCTCAAAAATAATCAGGAACTACTTTTCTCGGATCAAGTCATTAATTCAAGAAGTTTCATCCGGTAAAGCAAAACGAGCTGCTGTAGGTACTTATTGTAGACAAAATCTCGTACAAGCTCTACAAAGAGTTCTTGGCACCTCGTTGTAAAAGAGGAACAGAGAAATATGAACGTATTTGAGAATACACAGTCCGATCGAATTCTGCCAATTTGGGTATGGCATGGCAAAGAAGAAACCCCTGTTAGTGTCGCTACAAATCCTCAACCTTACGGCCACAAGCCGCGCTTTGACTTGTTGAATCCGCTGAAACAGTGGCTTGACAATAGTGCAATTAAAAGTCAAAAGTTAGCTCGGTTTCTGTGCAAGTTTATTCCCAGCCAGTGTCCGTTTGAGCGGGAAGTCAAAATTTGCGATCGCACTTTATTTTACATTCCGCCGCTGTGCAAGTTAAATCCGCTTTACGAGCAAGTGGTGGGGCTGCGCTTTCGTGCTTTGTGTTATTTGGCCGATGAGTGCGGCGAGGATGTGACTCATTATTGTTAATTCGGAAAAAACTTAAATTTCTAACTCTCTTTTTCACCCTCCCTTCTCCTTGTTGGGGAGGGTTTCTTGTTTGGTGCGGGCGAATCTGGGTTCGGAAGTGCCGCGTAGCTATCCCGATCGTGAATCGCCCTTCTTTACCTAATCTAGAGCCTTCACCTTAATATCAGTTGGTGCGTGCTGAGAATCTCCCCAAATTTCAGGTAGCGGTGTCACCCAAGAAATCGGTACAGAAATCACATCTAAAGTTTCACCATTTTTAAAGACTTCTAAAGTATATCCAGATTCGGGCTGCTTGTTCGTGGGTGGCAGATAATCTAAAACAACTCCTGTGTCCCCTTTCTTTACTGGACTATTAGGAATATCTTGCTTGAGTCTTACCCACTGAAATAATGTTGCTGTTGTCATTGTTGAGCCTCCCTATGACTTGTCAGGATAAAGGGTGATAAATTTAACCATCTCGGATGCCTCATCTTGTTGCCAGATAGTAACAACTTTAACTAATCGATTGTTAGGGCCATACCACTGAATTTTGACTTTAAAGCGAGTACCCCAACCTGTAGAGGTAACTTCTGCCACTTCAGCACCCTCTACAGCTTCCATTATATCTCTCTTGAGAATTTGCCAATTTTCTTGGTTGTAACCCGCTAGAGCTAAATACTCCGATTTATCATCTTTAGGCTGGTAAACAAGTAAGTAGTTTGCGCTCTTCTGGTCTTGAATGAGTAAGTTTGAAGGTATTCACATTAATTGCGCCCTAATCCCTAGCTCAAGCATATCATTGATGAGAAGTGCGATCGCCCTTTCGGAAGCTAATACAGCAGATTTCACATTTGTAGAGGCGGTTCTCAGAGTTCCCGCCCGCGATGATATGAAATGGGTGCATCTGGGTTTTGAAGAGGACTCTCGCATCGCATGACCGCATATCAGTTATTAGTTATAATTTCATATTGACGGAGGTCAATCGATTTTAGATTTTAGATTTTAGATTTTAGATTTTAGAGGCGACCCCACGGATAAATTCGGGGGAAGAGAGGATTTTAGATTTTCGATTTGGGATTGATTCCACGGACTACGCACATATTTGTCAAACCAAAATGCACCCCATGAAATTTGCTGCGACGATCCAACGGAGGACTAAAGTCCTTACTACGAACCTATTTGGAGTGACTATCCCTGTCTTCTTCGTCTTCTTCTCTAATATCCTGGAAAATATGCCAAACCAAGCAAACCATACCAATCCCCAATCCTGAAACTGGATCTAACCAGGAGATTAAATTGACGATGCCAAACTCGGTCAATTGTCCAACAATGCAGGTGAATTTGTGATTTTTTACAATAGGTTTGAACTTCATGTCGGTGCTAACAGCGACAGCCCTAAAAGTAAGGGGAAACGCCTTGCTGTCATCGGCGAACCGAGTGCGGGAAACACTACTTCGCTGATACGATGTGGCTGTATTTTAATATCATTTTTACATAATTTTAGTACAAAATTTGTGTTGGTTTGTTTATCTTGGATCGCATATAGCCTTTCTCAGAAAGGTGAGAACGGGGAATAGGGAATAGGGAATAGGGAATAGGGCATAGGGCATAGGGCATACCTCACTTTTTTGAGAACCGCTATAGGTGCGTCGCTATCAGATTGTCGATATGCAAGTCAGAGATTTTGGGTGGCGACGCACCCTACTAACTGCTATCCGATTTCGTAAGGAAAAATTAGATCCTGCTGATTCGTGAAGTTGTACAGGAAGCTATTGCCGCTGGCTATCTAAGTTTGGAAGCGGAAAATCAAATGCAGCATCTTTTTGCCTCAGCCAAGTGGGATTTGGAAGATTTGAATGCTTTTATGAGTTTGCAGTTAGCATCTATGGCTTGTCGCGTCAAACAAGAGTCTTTGGAATTGAGTAATTTGCGCGATTTATCGGAAAAAAATCTTACTCAAACAATAGGGGAACACTAATGCGCTTCAATTGAAAAACGCATTAGTGAATATTTTTTCTGCTTAAATTGTGGCGAGACGATCGCCCTCGGGCGGATATTTGATGTTTGTCACACTTTGAGTGTGCGAGTTGGGGGTTGCACCGCCGTAATAGTCTAAATACCACTCTACAAATTGATGGATGCCTTGTTCTATCGGGGTACTAGGCTTAAACCCTACATCCGCCATCAAATCATCTACATCTGCATAGGTAGAAGGTACATCACCAGGCTGCATTGGTAACAAATTTTTAACCGCTTTTTTGCCCATTGCCGTTTCAACTACTTCAATAAATGCCAGCAATTCCACTGGGGAATTATTGCCAATATTGTAAATTTTATAGGGAACGGTGCTTGATGTTTCTGAATTGGATTGAGGAGGCTTTTCCATGACTCGCACAACTCCTTCAATGACATCATCAATATAAGTGAAGTCGCGCTGCATTTTGCCGAAATTGTAAACATCAATGGGTTTGTTTTCCGCGATCGCCTTTACGAACTTAAAATATGCCATATCCGGTCGTCCCCAAGCCCCATACACTGTAAAAAAGCGTAATCCCGTCATTGGCAAGTTGTACAAGTGGCTGTAGGAATGAGCCATCAATTCGTTAGCTTTTTTTGTGGCGGCGTAAAGCGATATGGGATGATCCACATTATCGCTAACAGCAAAGGGAATCTTGGTATTATTGCCATAAACGGAACTGGAAGAAGCAAAGACTAAATGTTTGATTTTGCTGTGACGACAACCTTCTAAGATATTCAAAAATCCCATTAGGTTGCTGTCTGCATAAGCATGGGGATTTTCCAGGGAATAGCGCACACCAGCTTGGGCTGCGAGGTGGACAACTCGGTCAAATGTTTGATTTTGGAAGAGTTGGGATACTAAAGTGCGATCGCTCAAATCTAACTGCTGAAAAGTAAATTCTGAATGCGGCTGGAGTTGAGCCAAACGCGCTTTTTTGAGATTGACATCATAATAGTCATTTAAGTTGTCTATACCGTAAACCTGTTCACCTTGGGACAATAATCTTTGGGCTAAATGGTACCCTATAAAGCCTGCTGCGCCTGTGACTAAAATTTTCATTGTGGGTAATTGGTGATGGAAATAATTTCAAGGGATCTCTAACTAATTTGACCGGAGAGATTCATCGCTTGCAATACAGGATATTTCGCGGAAGCAGGATAGTGTAAAATGTTGATAGTTCCGGGTTGAACCTTGAGAGATTCCTGTTGAATTGGCAAGCCTAAAACTTGATTTAATGCTCCCTGAATTTCGCCAATTTCGGCAACAACTAATCCGGTACAAAGAGAGGAAGTTTCGCGCGATCGCCCAGAAATTGTCTGATGCCAAGTCTGCATGAATTTTTCGGTTGAGATGGATAACTGCACTGTGGGCTGGGAACACGATCGAATTAGTTTTTCTGCCATTTGTGCGGAATTGGCTCCCTCACTGTTAAGGCAAAAATTGAGAGGGCTTTTCTCGATAATTCTGGCAATACTGTCGATATAAACGTCTTTTTCACTGTCTGCGGGTACTAGCAACAAACGCAGTCCTTGTTTGCCTTCTTTCAGTTTAGGTAAAATTTCTCCTAAATGATTTGTCAAATTCATCGCTTCTAATTCAGCCTGATATTCTGCACCAACAAAACTCAGAATGCTAATCCCACAATTAGACTGCTGTAGGGTATGAAAGTCTTGACATTTCATCCCGATCGCGGTACTGATTAATGCTTTGATTGTCCCGCCGTGAGTGACAATTAAGATTGTTTTACCAGCATATTTTGGCAGAATATCAGCCCAAAAATTTTGAGCTTGGCGGTAGAGATTTTGGACTGGAAAATTTTGTGGTTTGACTAAAGTGGTAACTGAATTGCTACCGGAGGAATTATCCTCAGTTTCAGCAGACATCTGAAATTCGTGAGGGCGTTCTCTCCAACAGCGGTAATCTTCAGCAAGGTGTTCTCGAACGTATTTGAATGATAAACCATTCCAAGCGGGTAAGTCAATTTCTTTTAAGTTTTCATGGATGTGCAATTCTGGGTGACTGTCGGCTATAGTTGCGATCGCACTTAAAATCTCGCTAGTTGTCTCTCTAGCGCGCTGAAGTGGGCTGCTGTAAACAAAATCTATGGGAATGGTGCTTAAAGAAAGTCCTGTTTGATAGGCGGTTAAACGACCTTTTTCAGTTAGGAAAGAATCGTCGCAGCAGCCTTGATAAAGTCCTTGCTGATTATAAATACTTTGACCGTGACGGACGAGGATAACGCGAGTTGTATTGTTCATGATTGTAATGAAGGAAGAAGGAAGAAGGAATAAGGAAGTTTTTTACTTTTTTATTGGTTATTCTCAAAAACTAAAAGTTGTGCGTAAAGTACCGATGTAAATTGGATCATTATTGCTGTTATGTTCTGGATTAGTTATCGCCAACAAACCCAAAGTTACTGCTAGATTATCTGTTAATTGCCTCCGATAAAATGCTTCTAAATGCAGTGATGTGTCCGAGTCGATATATTCTCGATCGTCTTCGATAAAATCGCTGTTTATTACTTTAGGTTGTTGGCCTATAACTATGCCTCCTACACTATCTTCTGAACCCAAATTGGGGAAGGCTAAAGTTACCGCCCAGTTAAACATACTAGCTTGAGGTCGATCGCGCAAATCAAGGGCCTGGGCGCGGGTATATCCCACCCAACCTCCGGCTGTGACTTGGCGACTGAGTTTGACAGTGGATTGAATGCCGAAGGAATTGGCTGCAATTGCATCGCTTTCGCCGTCAAAAGGATCATTTGCCCGATCGCTCCCTGTTCCCGTATCCAGGCTATTATAAGAACGGACGTAGGTTAAACCAACTCCGATATTATTAGTTGGACGGAGAGTTAATTGGGCGATCGCACCATAAGCTGCTTTCCCGAAACCAATTGCCGGATCATTTACTTTATCAGCCACAAATCCGACATCTAAACTAACATTTTTACTAACAGCATAACTCACTCCAACACCGCTACCTTCGCCGTGACGATAGATCGGATTTCGCTGTCCAAAACGGGATACCGCACCCCGACTGCTGCCGCTTAAATTAGGATTAAGAGTATCAGTATAGTCGTTGAGACTGCCGCCGACAGCTTCCACATAAACTACGGCTTGATTGTTGATGGGAAACCGATATTCTAATCGACTGAGTTCAAATTGATTTTTGCTTTCGCCTTGAAAACTCAAATTAGCCATGTCTGTTCCCGCAGCGTCGCTAACTTTAGGAATGTTGTTAGCTTGCAGTCTCGTTCTGAGTCGATCTTTCCCCGTAAAACTCGTGTCAAAATTCAATCTGACTCGATAGCCAAAAGTAAGATTACTATCAACATCACCTTCACCATCTGCCTTTTCATTTCCCTCAACTCCAATAACTCCTAACAGCGCCTCTCCTTCCAATTTGGTAGTAGTTGAAAATTGCTGCACGGCATCTAAACGTTGTGACAAAGTTTCGATTCTACCCCGCAAACTTGCCAACTCTCCCTGGAATTCTGTTTGCAGTTTACTCAGAATTTCCAAGTCTTCGCGGGTGATTAAATTAGCAGTATTAGTCCCAATTTGCTGATTTAGGCGATCGAGGGCTGCATTCAAAGCTGCGGCAAATTCGTAGCGGGTTAAAGCACGATTGCCACGAAAAGTGCGATCGGGATATCCGACAATTAACCCGTAACGTTCTACCAAAGATTGAAGGGCTTGAAATGCCCAATCCGTAGGTTTAACATCGGATAATTCGGAGACGGAGGTAATGTTTGCTAAAGATTCATCCTTTCGTGTTTCCTTCATTTCTGAGTCCACGAAGGTGGACTTTGTTTGTGTAGATGCGGTTTCAACCGCCGATTCTATTTGTGCGGTTTCAACCGCCGATTCTATTTGTGTAGATGGGTTTTCAACCGATGATTCTATTGGTGTAGATGGGTTTTCAACCGATGATTCTATTTGTGCAGTTTCAACCGATGATTCTATTTGTGCAGTTTCAACCACCGACTCCGATCTAACTTGATTGAGAGAAATTTGACTATTAGTGATAGAAGATAAATCGCCATCTATCTCAGCCAACTCGCTGGCATAAACCGGAGTAGCTGTCGTCAAAGCAATTAGAATAACTACGGAAAATTGAGAAACCATGAGTAAAATAAAAACGGCAATAATTCAAGATAGAAAATTCACATTTACCGAAAATAATTGGTTGAAAGCCTCTCCCTTTGAGGGAGACATAAAAACCAGACTATTCATTACTCCAATCCTCTTCCTTTTAGGTAGAAGTTGCTCTCAAACTGTCAACTGTCAACTGTCAACTGTCAACTGTTGAACGCATTAACGGGAAATAGCAAAGGAATCCGCTTCATCCGGCAAATTATTGCCGGCAGATTGTACAGCATACATTGCTGCGTATTTGTCGCCCAAACGTAGCAGTTCAGAATGAGCACCCTGTTCCAAAACTTTGCCACCTTCAATATACAGAATTGTGTCAGCTTGTTCGGCTGCTTTCAAATTGTGAGTAATCCAAAAAGTCGTGCAATTCTGAGTCAATCTTTCCAAGGCTTCGCTAACCTCACGTTCGTTTTCTTGGTCTAAACCAGTTGTCGGTTCGTCTAAAATGACGATCGGAGATTGACGCACAGCCGCACGAGCGATCGCAATTCGCTGCCTTTGTCCCCCCGAAAGCGTCGATCCTCGTTCTCCTAAAATAGTATCGTAGCCGAGAGGTAATGCTTCGATAAAATCGTGAGCATTAGCCAAACGGGAGGCCGCTTCAATTTCAGCATCAGTTGCATTCAAACATCCGTAAGCAATATTATCCTTGACGCTGACAGCAAACAAAACACTCTCTTGTAACACGATACTAATCTGTTGTCGCAACGAATCAACTTTGTATTCGCGCAAGTCATGTCCATCAATTAAAATGCCTCCTTCCACAGGATCGTAAAGCCGAAGTAACAGACTGACTAAACTCGATTTGCCACCGCCAGAAGGCCCGACTAAAGCAACTTGCTGACCTGCTTTTATTTGAAAACTCATGTTTTGCAAAATCACTTTTTCCGCATCATAAGCAAACATTACATTTTTAAATTCAACTCCACCTCGGAAACGTGGTGCTGTCACTGTACCCCGCAAATCGCGAATTTCGGGTACCGTATCAAGGAGGTCGATAATCCGTTCTCCCGAAGCCGTGGCTTTAGAAATTTGGGCGGTATATTTTGCCAACTGCCGCATCGGTTTAAATGCTGTTTTGAGGTAATTAATGAATACCAATAATTCCCCAGGTGAAACCATTTTATCCAGCACTAATTGCACGCCACGCCATAAAATTATAGCTGTTGCAACTGCAACCAACATCTCTACAGTTCGCTCCAATCCCGCTGCTAGTTTTTGCGATTCTGCTCCTTCATGTAAGCTTTTTTGGTTGTCTTTATTAAAGGAACTTTCTAACATTCCTTGGAGCGAAAGAGCTTGCACTACTTTAATGGCACCCATTGCTTCGGCGGCGGTGGCGGCCATCGCTCCTTCGCGCTTGCGCTGCTTGCGAGCTACTTTTTGAATCTGCTTGGAAAGGTGAGCGGAAACGAGGATAAATAGCGGAAAAACTGCGATCGCAATTATCGCCAATTCCCAATTCATCCACAGCATCACCCCCAGCATTCCCGTGAGTGTAAAAATATTGGTAAATAGTGGCAGTGCTGCGGTGACAGTAGCTTCACGAATGCGCTCTACATCGTAGGTAACGCGGGTAATTAAATCCCCACTTTTAGCTTTACTATGAAATGACAAAGAAAGCCGTTGCAAGTGACTGTAAAGAGTCCCCCGAATTTCGGTCATGATGTGAGTAGCAGCTAAAGCCATGCCGATCGTACTAATATAAGCGCAAGCGGCCCGCAAAGCTGCGATCGCCACAATTGCCACAGCGATGACTGTTAACAACTCAATGGTGCTGAGATTTCTAATAATTGGAAATGTTTGAGAAGCGGTTTCAAATCCCGACAGCAGAATGTAGTCAAAGATTATTTTCAGAGGCCAAGGTTCTAGCAAACGAAAGGCCGTTTCAGCGATTAGTGCTAAAAATGAAATTAAAAGCAAAACCTTTTGATGGCGAATCTGTGGCCAGAACTTTTGGATAATTCGTCCCAGTCCGGGTATAGTTTCTTTAACACTTTTAGTTTCCGGCATTTTAGAGTCCTTGAAATGATGAATTGTGCAATTTTATCTCCCTTTTGATAGATGCTGAAAAAACTAGATTGGTTGGGTAGTTCGCTTATCCGACAGTCCGCCAGGGAATGAATTCCCTGGCTCATAGCTAAAGTCCTCTGAAGAGGACTAATGAGTTGAAAATTATTCTTCTCAGTCCTCTTTAGAGGACTTTCGCTTTGAGGCAGGGGTTTAAACCCCTGGCGGACTACTGGAGAGCAAATTTGACTATTCTTACAAAACAGAAGATGCTGCTTCCAAAACCTGCGATCGCTCCGGTTGTAATACCTTAACTTCCACTTTACGATCGCCCGTTCGATCGAACCGAGAAGTAATATAACGGTTGATTGTGCGATCGACTGAAATAAACATTTTTTCCAACAGCGGATTGCGATTTCCGAAGGCAATTTTGCGTACAAAAGGTCGAACAATCGCCTGATGGCGGCGCTGTCCCAATCTGCTGTAGCGCTTTTTGAAATACTTGTCTTCAGTCAGATTCCATTTAGTGCGGAAATGTTCCAAACTTGCCACTTCCCAAGCATCGCTCCAGCGTAGCATGAAAAAGGAAAAATCAGACCATTGCAGCGGACCAGGAACGTAAGTAACTACCGAGTCAGTTTCGCAATAAATAGTGCCGCCCGCATTCGTCACACTCATGCAGAAATCAATGTGTTCGCGCGTGCTCAGCAACGCTTCATCTAGTTTGCCGATGCGAGTAAATATTTCGGTGCGGACTAACATACAGTGAAATTCGGCAAATTCGCACTGGCTTCTGTGGAGTTGTTCGCGCACTTCAGCCACCGGACGATTGACGAAATGATGTTTTTCATGTACCTTCCGCTTGACTTTAGTTTTGCCCGGTTTTTGTTCCAAGACAATCCGCGCTTCTCCTCCCGCTAAATGGATGGTTTCATGCAGTGGATTGCCGATGCAGGTGAGGGGACAAACGACAGAGGCTTTGGTTTCGGTGGCACATTCCAAAAGGCGATCGAGCCAGCCGGGAGTGACAACAACGTCGTTGTCAATGAACAGCACGTATTCAGTTTCAACTCGATCTAAAGCGAGATTTCTAGCTTCATTGGGCGCTAAATAAGTTTCTGTCCGCAATAGTTGAAAGCCTTTTTCTTTTGCCTGTAATTCCAAATATTGCTGTATCATTGATGGTGAGTTGCCATCAACATATATTAGGGAAAACGGCGTTTCTGTATGTTCGTACAGACTTTCTAAAGACTCGCGAGAGTAACTAAAACGTTCGCGGGGTGAGACAACGATCGTAACTTTTGGTGATATCACAGTGGTAACTCCTATTCTTCAGTCCGCGCAGGCGGACTTCGTTTGTGTAGTAGCGATTTCAATCGCCGAGTAATCAAAGCAAAAACAAACTCAGATTTGCCATTAAATGCTGTTAGTAAGAGCAAACTTTTGGCTGATACTATTAGTGGCGATAATTGGCTTGGATGACTCTAAAACTTCCTGATAAACGGTTTGCCAATTAGCTTGTTCGACAGCGGGATTTAGGTGTTCGATCGCCTTTTTTCTAGCAACTAAGCCGAGTTTTTGTCGCAGTTCGGGTTTGAGGGCAAGTTGTCGCAAAGCAACTGCTAATTCTGCTGCTGAACCTGGATTGACTAACAGTGCATCCACCTCGTTTTCCAGAATGTCGCCGATCGCATCTACCTTTGTACCCACGATCGCCTTTCCTGCTAACATTGCCTCTAACATGGCGTTGGGACAGCCATCGTGCAGGGAAGGAATGGCAAAAATATCGATAATTGGCAGGTAAGCAAGGGCCGTTTCTCGGCTGACAAGTCCAGTGATAATCAGCCGATCGCCCAATCCGCTGTTTTGCACTTCTTGCTGCCAGTAATCCCGTTCGCGATCGGCAAAATCCCCGATTAAAAGCAGCGTTAAATCAACGTCGGCGCTGATTTTGCCGCAAGCTTCCATCAAATATTCGATGCCCTTCTTGTCGCGAAAACGACCAACTGAGCCGATGACAGTGCCCCGCAATTCACCGGGCACAACAGGAGCCGACAGTTGGGTAAAGTCGATCGCACCGATCGAATTCCAAAACGCCGAAGATTTGTGCTGAATGCTGGGGGCTAAAATGCGGCCTCTCGTTTGCAAATCGCGGCTAACAAACGTTACCCAATCCGAATTTTCTAAGATCCAAACAGTTTGGCCATGCTGTTTGGCATTGAAAATATGTTTGTGCAAATCGCTACCCCGAATGCTGTTGATAACCGGCACATTTTGTTCGCGGGCTAGCAAAGTAGTAATAAAACCAGTTTCATTGATAAAAAAAGCATGAAACAGATTGTAATTGTATTTTTGATGCAAGTTTTTTAATTGAGAATAAATCTCGCTCAAAAAATCCTGCATAATCGGCTCACTCGATCGCACAGGCGGATACAAACGGTGTACCAAAACACCATCTCGATCGACAGTTTCGATCCTCGCCCGCTGGGGTTCACCGGCCACAAACTTCCGCTGTTTGGAATGAAAAACAGCAACGTGAACTTCGTATCCCGCATCCAACATCATGTGAGCAATTCGGTGTACCGACTCTCCCACTCCACCCACTTCTGGCGGATATTCCAAACTTGCAATACAAACTTTAACTGTCATTAAATTCACTCCTCAATTTGATAATTTTTGTGCTTATGCAGGGCTTCGATCCCCCCTAGCCCCCCTTAAGAAGGGGGGGGGCCGGAAGCAGTCAAAGTCCCCCTTCTTAAGGGGGATTTAGGGGGATCTAGACTTAGGTAAAAGCGAGATTTCCCAAGGATTTTATGCGGCAACAGCCGGTACTTTCAGTAAAGCTTTCAAGAAAACAGCAGTTTTATCTACTCCCTGCAAGTCAAACCTCACCGGATTTGGCGTTTCCATCAAACATTTCACAATCTTGAGAGCCAACTTTTTTGGTTCTAAATCGGCTGGATGAATCACGTTTAAAATTCCCAATTTTTCCAGCTTTTGGCTTCTGATAGTTTGTTCGAGATCGCCATTTCCAACAAATGGCAACATCATGGCTCGCACCCCAGTTGTCAAAATATTCATGGTAGTGTTGTAGCCTCCCATACTAATAGACATATCCGCTTTTTCCATGTATGTCAGCAGATTTGGTGTATATCGCTGAATGTTAATGTTGGGTTGAGTGGATACCAAAAGCTGCATTTGAGCAAACTTTGCTTCAGGAAAAAACGGCCCCGTAAATATCTGGATTTGATGGGGAACAATCTGCTGCAAAATCGGAGCTGCTTCTACTAAAGACTCTAGCAGTTCGTGTCCGAATCTACCGCCGCCGATACTCGCCAAGATTAGCGGTTTGTCGGAGTCGATCGCAGCTTTGTCCTCATCATTAAGGACTGGATTTTCCGGCGAAGACTGAACCACGTATCCCGTGTAATGGACTGGACAGTTTAAGTCGCTAATTCGGGAGAAGCTTTCCTCCAAGGGTTGAAATTGCCGATCGCCGTGAATCAATAATAGATCGAAGTATTGATTCATTAGTTTACAAATCTTTTCTTCATGCCTTTCTTGGTCTTGTTTGGTGACAACAATATCCCGCAAACTGCAAACTACTTTTGTCACTCTTCCTTTGGCTTTTACTTGTTCTAAAAGTGGAATCAGCTCAAAAGAAAACCGCCTCCTACCAAAGGGAAATAACTCGATCATCAAAATATCCGGTTGAAAAAAGTTGAAAATCTCTAAAAGTCGCTCCTTCCTAAAGTCTTGAACTTCTTCAAGACTGCGATTGTCGTCAACAACCGCAAGATTTTGAAATTCTGGATCGGTTTCGATCGCAGGCAAATTCACAACTTCAACTCCAGCAGGAATTTCAAATCCGGCAATCGCTTTTCCACCGTTGACAAAACAAATCTCGAAGTCTGCAACTAAACCGCGCACAATTTCCATACTGCGGACTAGGTGTCCGATACCTAAGATGTGCTGACAGTAAAACATGAGCTTTTTCATCAGACTTTTACCTCTACTTTTGCTGTAAATTCTATTGTTGGCTGCGGGTTTTCTACTTGAGTTGAGTTCAAGAGTCCATCGAACAATTCGCGAATTTCACCCACGTTTCGTTCCAGGGAAAACTGTTGCAAAACCCGCTGTCTTCCGGCTTTGCCAAACTGCGCCATCAATTCAGGCTGAGTTAGCAATTTTGCTAAAGCCTCGGCTAAAGCTGGCGGATTTTTTTCTGGAACCAAAAAGCCATTTTCCCCGCTTTCTACCAGTTCGCTAATGCCAGAAATATCGGTAGAAACAACCGGAATTTTCATTGCCATTGCTTCTAATAAAACATTGGGAATTCCATCGCGATCGCCATTTTCCATGACTTGACAAGGTAGCACAAATATGCTTGCTCTCTGATATACTTTGACTAGCTCATCTTGAGTCATTTTCCCGGCTAGAGAGACAACATCCGCTACATCCAAATCGGCGATTAATTGTTCGAGTTCTGCTTGCAGAGGCCCGTAACCAACGATGTCGCACTGAAATTTATAACCTTGCTGTTTCAACTGCTGGCAAGCTTGGATCAAGTAAGGAAATCCTTTTTTTTCGCAATACCTACCGACGCTCAAAATCAAGGAAATTTCAGTTTTGTGTTTGGCAAATGCTGAGGTGAAGCGGGTTAAATCGATGCCATGATAGGACAAGTAAATCGGCGTGTTGCTTTGGGAAACAGAGCGCAAATAGCGGTGATTGAATCCAGTACAGGTAAGTACAAATTCTGCACTGCTAATTCTGCGATCGAGCACTTCCGGTTCTGTCAAGTAAATATCCTTAGCGTGAGCAAAGATATTGTAAGAGAAATTGCCAAAAATCTTAGCGATTTCCGTCGTTGCTGTCGGAATGTTGGCAAAGTGTGCTTGCAGGTGAGAAAGTCCCAATTCCTGCATTTTTGCTGCCAAATATCCCGCTTGCAAAAATTCATTCCAGCGCTTCTTTTCCGGCCGCTGCAAGTGAAATTGCAGCGCTTGCCAATATTGCCTCGGACTTTGAGACAAAAGTCGCCCGTGAACTTTTAGCAAACTAATTAAATCTTGAAAGCTGAAATTCGGCAGCAGTGTCGGAATGTAAGTAACGCTAGCTTTGACTTTATCCACATCGGGATGATTTTTTTCATCCGTCGGTTTGCGGAGAGAAAACAAGTGCAAGGATACTCCTTGACGTTCTAATTCCAGAATTTCATTCAAGATGAAAGTTTCCGAAAGTTTCGGGTAAGTTTTGAGCAGGTAGCCTGCGGTTTTGCGATTTTTAGACATATATAGCAGTTGACAGTTGACAGTTGACAGTTGACAGTTGACAGTTGACAGTTGACAGTTGACAGTTGACAGTTGACAGTTGACAGTTGACAGTTACATTGTTTCCTGTAGGGGCGGGTTCGCCAATATTTCCCGTACAAATCCGAGATCTAATAAACCCGCCCCGGCTGGATATTATGGTCGATTGCCTTATTGAACAGTGACAATTGGCTTTGGCTTGAGTGCTGAAAAATCGAACTCAATGGAAGTTACCGGGTTAGATAACAGGTGAGAAATATAATGAGAAATTCGCGGCAGTCCACCCAAATCTAAACCGGGAGCCACAGCGCAATAAAGAGTTTTCTCTAATTTAGTTAAAAGCAAATCCATCAAATTTTCTGGAGTCACTTCGCAGGGATGAATCATTTTCAGCAAACCGAGTTTAGACATTTTTTCAGCTCGCATCAATTGCTCGCTAGCGGGTTTTATTCTGGGAATTGCGATCGTCCTTTTTCCCAAAGAAAGCACTTCCGTAATTGTGTTGTACCCGCTCATACAAACGACGACATCCGCTGCATCTATATAACTCATCAAATCGTCGGTAAAATCCAACATTTCAACTTGAGGATTTAACGCAGCTTTTTGATAAAGTTGCTCTCGATGTTCGGCGGGCATTTCCGAACCGCAAATAATTACGCTGCGAATTTTTTTTGTTGTTTGTTGCGCCACTCCTGTTAAGTAAGTGTCAACGACATGATAGCCATCTTCGCCGCCGCCCGGTGTCACCAAAACTAACTGTTCGTACTCTTGTACTTGCAATTCTTGCCGTCTGGCTTCTCGACTTTTCAACCCCGGTTCTTTGCGGATATAGCCGCAATAGCGCACCTTTTGAGCAACTGCCGGCGGAAATTGATACTCGCGACAAATATCAAATACTTCCGGCATACCGACTACCAAAATCTGGTCGTAAAACTTCTCGACTGCTTGGTAAAAACCGTGTTCTTGCCACTCACTAATTGTCTTTTCTGGTGCATCCAAAATGTCGCGCAGCAGCAGTAAAAGTTTGGTTTGCGGCAACTGTTTTTTCAAGAATTTAAGTGTTGTCACCAACTCATTTTTGATGCCGTAAGGCTTTTTATCGACTAAAATAGCATCGGGTTTAAAGTTGATTGCTGCCATCAAAATCAAGTCCGATCGCATTTTGATAGTTTCAGAAATGTCAGTCTTCAAATATTTGACTGATATTTCCCCACTTTCGCCCCGATTCAAACAGGGAATTTTGATGTAGTCAAGTCTCGGCGGCAGTCTAAAACTTTGCAGCATCGGCGAACCGGATACTACCAAAATGGAAAGTTCGGGAATAGAACTTAGTAAATGTTCGCAAATGGTCAGCATTCTACGGATGTTGCCGAGACCAAATGCGTCGTGGGAGTAAACCATCAGTCTCATAGTCAATGTGCCTCAATTTAGTCAGCAGTCATTGGTCATCAGTCATTAGTTGAAAAAGAGCGCAACTAACAGTCAACTGTTTGCTAAGCTCAAGCAAGAACAGTGCAAGAATTTTCTGAGACTGAATAATTAATTTTGGCATTAATTTTTTCTTTGGCAATTGGCACGCTGCCCGTACCAGAACGACCGATGCCAAGGTAATAAAAACCAGCTTTTTCTAGAAGGTCTGGGTCGAGAAAATTGCGACCGTCGATGACGATCGGATTGGCCATGTGGCGGGCAATTTTGCTGTAGTTTAACTTGCGAAACTCTTGCCAATCTGTCACCAATACTAAGGCATCGCAACCATCGGCAAGTTGTTCGGCATCAGCAGTTAGGGTAACTTGCGACAGGTTGGAATGCGTGCTGTCGGGGGAAATAATCGGGTCGTAGGCTTTGACTTTGGCACCCAAACGATTGAGTTGCAAAATCAAATCTAAAGCTGGTGCATCGCGCATATCGTCGGTGTCTGGTTTGAATGTTAAACCTAATAATCCGATGGTTTTGCCTTTGAGGATTTTCAGAACTTGCTGGAGTTTTTCGATCGCAATTAATCTCTGATATTCGTTAGTTCTGACGGCAGCATTGAGTAATTGAGCTTCGTAACCGTAGTCTCTGGCGGTGTGAATTAAAGCAGAAACATCTTTGGGAAAACAGGAACCTCCCCAACCGATGCCGGCTTGCAGAAATTTGTTGCCGATGCGGGAGTCGAGTCCGATTCCTTTCGCTACTTGAGTAACATCTGCACCAACTCGATCGCAAATATTTGCTACTTCATTAATGAAACTAATTTTAGTTGCCAAAAACGCATTAGCCGCGTATTTGATCGTTTCTGCCGAACTCAAATCGGTAACGACGACGGGAACGGGAGGCAAAGAAGGAGCGGCAGCAAATTTGCGTTCTATAATTGGAGTGTAGAGTTGTTGCATCAACTCGATCGCCCGTTCGCTGTTGCTACCTAAAACAATGCGATCGGGATTGAAAGTATCGGCAACTGCTGAACCTTCCCGTAAAAATTCCGGGTTGCTGACGACATCAAAACCTGCAATTGTCTGCTGGCTTTCGGCAACACCATCGAGCACGATCCCGCGCACCCAATCTCCCGAACCAATGGGAACAGTGGATTTATTTACTATTACTTTGTAGCCGCCGTTGAGATGAGTTCCGATGCCGCGGGCCACTGCTTCAACATAGCGAGTATCGCTTTCACCGGTTGGCAAAGCCGGAGTACCCACAGCAATGAACAAAATGTCGCCGTGTTCCACGCCAGCAGCTAAGTCTGTCGTGAATTCCAGCAGTCCGCTTTCCATCGCAGAGTGCATGATTTCTGTCAATCCGGGTTCAAAAATTGGAGATTTTCCCGACTGCATCAGGGCTACTTTTTCAGCATTATTGTCTATACAGATTACGTGATGTCCTATTTCTGCCAAGCAAGCTCCTGTTACCAGACCAACATATCCTGTACCGATGACACAAACGCGCATGAGGGCAATTCTCCTATGGGGTTAAGTTGAGGACAGCCTCTCGGGTAAGTTGCGATCGCCCTTGGGTGTCTTTAAGTTTTATGACGACTTTCTAAATATAATTTCCCAATTCTTTATGAAGTCTTCATGAAGCTTTGATGAGAAAACTCTCACGAAACTCCGGTGATTTACTGACAAATTGGGAATTTGGGCAGCTAATTTGGTAGCATATGTAACATAGGTACGGCCGATCGACAATGAGAAACCGCCCGATGCTTGCGAAAAAAATATTCGCACATTCGAGAAAGACAAAAAGATTAGTTCGCAGTAAGGACTCTAGTTCTTTTTTTGAGGACTGAAGTCCTCACTACAAACCCGATCGCGGGCGCGTTCGGGAATCGATCGGACATGACACAACAAAAATCTCACAAAAATCCCCCTCAGTGAGGGGGATTATGTCAAAGTTGTCTCAGTAATTACACTGAGAATTGCCTAACAAAAATTACATTGGTTAGGTTGAAAAAATTTATGAACTTTACCGAAATTTATTAATTAGGTCAGGGACAGACAAGAATTTGTTTCTTTTAAGTGCGATCGCACCCGCAAGAGCAAGTCATTGAAACTAAAAGGCTTAGTAACGCATTCGCTAGCGCCAGATTCCAATGCCGAAACCAATTCTTGTCGGTCAGTACGGGCTGTTACCACAATAATCGGCCGCTGTTCTCCTCGGTTGCGCAGTTCCCGGAGTACCGTCATACCGTCGATCGCAGGCAACCCCAAATCCAGCAATAATAGGTCAAATTCGCTCTCTGTTGCCATTGACAGAGCTTGCGGGCCATTTTCCGCTACCGCAGTAGCAAATCCTTGTTTTTTGAAGCCTTTCTCCATAAAAGCAGCGATTTTAACTTCATCTTCCGCAATCAAAATTCGGTACATAATTTTTGTATTAAATGACAAGCCACCTATAACCTTTAAATTATGACAAATTCCCATGAATAAATTGTGAAATTATTATGAGATTTTTTTCACGATCGCAGCCGATACCCCATGCCGCGAACAGTTTCAATTAGACTAGAGCCTAATTTCTTCCGCAAATAACCAACATAAACATCGACAATATTGGAACCGGGATCGTAATCGTAACCCCAAACTCGATCCAACAACTGTTCCCGACTCATCACCTGTCCGGGATGGCGAAAGAAGGTTTCTGCGAGGGTAAATTCTCGGGCGGGCAAGTCAATAGTGCGATCGTCCACTTTCACTTTTCGAGTTCGCAAATCGAGTGTTATGTTGCCAATTTTAAGTAGCATTTCCTCTGAAATGCTGCGATCTTCCCGACCGCGCAAGCGCGCGCGCAACCGCACCAACAACTCTTCAAAACGGAAAGGTTTAGTTAAATAATCGTCAGCACCGCCCTCAAATCCGGCTACTTTAGTTTGAATATCATCGCGCCCGCTCAAGATAATAATCGGCAATTCTTCTCCCTGTCCGCGCAATTCCTCAAGAATTTGCAATCCATCCTTGCCGGGGAGTCCTAAATCGAGAATCATTAAATCGAATTCGCCTTCTATAACCATTATTAAGGCATCGCGAGCATCAGCAGCAACGGCAGTCATAAAACCGTGCGATCGCAGACCTTTTTCGATAAAAGTAGCGATTCTGGGTTCGTCTTCAGCAATTAGAATTCTACTCATGAGTTGAGAGTTAAGAGTTGAGAGTTAAGAGTTGAGAGTTAAGAGTTGAGAGTTGATAGCAGTATAATTAGATGCTACTTTCTAGATTCAGATGGTTCATCGATCGGCAAAACGACAGCGAAAGTCGAGCCAGTACCTAATTGACTGTTAACATATACTTTGCCACCGTGAGCTTCTGCGATCGCCCTGACAATAGACAAACCCAAGCCAGCCCCTTCAGAACGGCGGCGGCTGTTTGCAGCCCTCGCAAACCTATCAAAAATTCGCTGTTGGTCGATCGGGGCAATACCTTCTCCAGTATCGCGCACCCAAAATCGCACGTTACTGCCGCTAACAACAGATCCGATCGCGATCGAATCCTCATAAATCGTGTGCTGCACGGCATTTTGAGCCAAATTCATCATAGCTTGAGTAATGCGCTGGCGATCGGCAACAATCCGACATAAGGCTATACCATCTAATTCCCAATTCCGATTTCCTAGGGCTTGTGCTTTAGCAAAAAGTTCCTCAGTTAGCGTGCCGATATCCACAGTTTCTAGCTGTAAAAAATCTGGATGTTCCGCCTTAGCCAGCAGCACTAAATCCTCCACAAATCGACTCATGCGATCGAGTTCGTCCATCACCAACGCTATCGTTTCTTGCTGTTCCTGGGGATCGTCGCCCATCAATTCCAAATGCCCCCGAATTATCGTAATCGGAGTGCGCAGTTCGTGTCCCGCATCGTTAATAAAATTGCGCTGGGTAGCAAAAGATTCCTCAATCCGATCCATCATTTGATTAAAAGTAGTTGCCAGTTCCGCAATTTCCCCTTTTCCTTCCACTGCAATCCGCTGAGTCAAATCCGACTCTTCGATCGTGCGAGCAGTTGCTGTTAGCACGCGCAGAGGAGCCAGCAGTTTTCCAGCAGCTATCCAAGCGAGCAAAGCAACTAAGATCATGGCAACCAAAATTACCTCAATCATAACTTGGAAAGCTTCCAGTGCTTCTTGGCGTTCCCCCGCAGTCAGGTGAGCCACAACGAATACTCCCACAGTTTTGCCTTGAATATTAATAGGTTTGGCAACGTAGAGAATGCTCCCAACCCTACTGTCTGAGACCTTGTATTCGCCGCGAATTGACTGGCTAAATTTTCCCCAACTTTTTACCAATTCCGAATCCGGCTGAAGCAGTTTTGGCAGTGCCTTGGAACTGGCTCTATAAAATTTTCCTTCTATGATAGCGATGAGAAATGTATCATCTTCAGTGATTTGCCGGGAAAGGTGAATATCCAAGAGTGCCGACAATTTTTGAGAATTCGAGTAAGTTTTAAGAGATCTGTATTTTTCTTTTAATTGTTTTTCTACGTCTCCGTTTTTAGAGTCAAATTCAGCAGCCAGCACTTCATCAAATATGATAATTTCTTCAACTAACTCCGCATTGACGCGCCCATCTACCAGCAAAAACAAGCGATGGCGAATTGCAGGAATAGAAAGGGACAGGAAGAATGCCATTAACAAAACGTACCAGAGCAGAATCCGGGTACGCGCTTCGCCAAAAAATCTGTGCCAATTGAGGTGCAAGTAGTTTTCCTGTTTCTGTGAATTGCGTTCGTTATTCATATCGGATCCGATCGATTGCCGATCGCGAACAAAGCTAACTTTTTTCAGCAGTTTTGTGATAAGTAAGCTGTTGCACATTTAAATTGTGTGTCAAGAATCAATCAAATTCTTGTGGCGTCGGCTTTGAGCAGCGCGCCGAATATGCAATTTAAAAGCAGAAAAGCTTATAGTATGGTTTCCCTCACATAGGTAAGCGCTCGGCGAATGCTCGCCAATTACCAAGGGTAGCTCATATCAAACAGAACTGCTATGTTAAGTTATCACTTCTTGCAGACCGAGTTTTCGCATTTTTTTGTCAGATCCGCAGCGCTAACCTCACAGATGGCAGCGCAAATTAGTCATACCATGTCCGGGTTGTTTACCCATTTGAGGAATCCTCAATTATTGCCAAAGTCTTTGCGATTGCTTTCACGTAGCGCTCAGGACAATAAACTGGAGTTGAGACTAAGCAAGCTTTTAAGGTCGAGCAATATGCTAAAACCGAGCACAAAAGATGGTTGTATTCCGAGTATGATGAGGAAGATACCGGATTAGTGTTTAATTCGTTTCAGCTAGAAGTTCCTCTATCTGCTATTTATAAGAAAGTGAATTTTGAGGAAGTTGAAAAAGACAATAATCAGAATGAGGTGTGAGGGCGATTACCTACGGGATAGCTTCGCTTCACGCTCCTAGTTCGTGTTAAACTGAATCTGGCGGTCGTGTTAAGCAAGGAAAAAATAGCCGTGATACCTATCCAAGCAAAAATTGTTGAAAAACTGAAAAATTTCTCGGAAATCGAACTGCAAGAAATCCTCAACTTTGCAGATTTCCTGTTATGGCAGCGGAGAAACCAGGAAGTAGTTTCGCCGCCCGATGAAACTGGCAACAGCGAACCGGCTAATATGGATGAAGAGTGCGAGGTTTATTATGTTGGTGGAGTCTTAGTCGTCAAAGCATCATCAATAAAAAATCAAGAACTGATTAATTGGGATACAATTATTCCCCATATGCGCGAAGAAAGAATCGGGAAATTTATCTAAAATGAACGTTTTATTTGATACATCCGTTCTGATAGCAGCGTTGATAGAATGTCATCCCAGTCACTCTCAAAGCTTATCTTGGATTGAAAAGACATGACTCAAAATAATTTACTGTCTCGGATCTCAATCGACTCGAATATCTGCTTTGGCAAACCCTGTATTCGCGGCCATCGCATCTGGGTTTCTCTGATTCTTGACTTTCTTGCTAGTGGCATGACTTTGGAAGAATTGCTTGAGGAATATCCGGGAATTGAACGAGAAGACGTTTTGGCTTGTATTGCTTATGGGGCTGAGTTGGCAAGAGATTGTTATGTCGAAATTCCTGTGGGTGAAAAAAAGGTAGTTTTAAAGTGAAGTTAAAACTTGATGAAAATTTGGGCAGCATCCGCGTTGTTTCGATGTTACGTTTGGCTGGCCACGATGTTGCGACTGTACGAGAACAAAATTTGAGTTCAACACCGGATGAATTATTAATTGATATCTGTCGGAGAGAAGGTAGATGTTTGGTGACTTTGGATAGGGGGTTTGGCAATCGCCTCCGCTACAATCCTTCTGATTATTGTGGGATTGTGTTACTGCGTCTGCCTTCTCAAGCGAAACCGCAAGATTTACAAGCGGGAATAGAAATATTAATTCGCGGATTGGATGCCGCAGAAGTTGTAGGTAAATTGTGGATTATCAGAGGGGAAAAGCTTTTGGAGTATCAAGCAATATCAGAAGATGAATCTGACTAAAAAGTTATCACAGATACCGAGCTGGTGCGTTGCGATCGACAATCTTGAAATAGTGATCGACTAATTTTCTTGTAGCAATATCGATCGGAGCAAGGTTGGCTCATCTGATATTATAGCAAATGGGGAAGCGATCGCACTGTCTCTAATTATCGCGATTTAAGCCGATCGCACGCTTGCTGGAAAAGGGATCTCGCTCTGACCTTATGTTAAACTGAATCTAGCGGTCGTGTTAAGCAAGGAAAAAATAGCAGTGACACCTATCCAAGAAAAACTTGTTGAAAAACTGAAAAACTTCTCGGAAATTGAACTGCAAGAAATCCTCAACTTTGCAGATTTCCTGTTATGGCAGCGGAGAAACCAGGAAGTAGTTTCGCCTCCCGATGAAACTGGCAACAGCGAACCGGCTAATACGGATGAAGAGTGCGAGGTTCATTATGTTGGTGGAGTCTTAGTCGTCAAAGCATCATCAATCAAAACTGAATAGCTGTCATTCGTAATTACCGAGTAAATCAGCTTTCAATTGTTCTATAGTGGCACGCTTGACATTCCCTGATTTGAACGCAGCTAGGGTTTCTCTAGCATTTCTAGCAATTTCTTTACGACGTTTTTTTATTATAGCAATTTTCCTCATAGGCGTACTTTACCTCCCTGCATCTAAACACTTTCCAAACATTCACGTTTACCAGACTCAAACTCCTCCCGACTTCTACGCTGCAACAGGGCATCTATTGCGGGATTAATCACTTCCTCAACTTCCCCATTTTCATCATAAATTACCACCTCAAGCCATCGAGCTTTTGCCAAACCAACGGCATATTTAAAAGCTGCTTCCTGAGTAGCAAACACCTTCTCACTTGACTCTAGATTTTCCTCAGTCACCGCCCACCCATTTGGATGAGGTAATACGTGCAGTTTCCGATTTAATTCCTTCAATACCCGCTGCCGCAACCCAATTAAAGTAATGCCGACAATTGTTTCACTATCCTCATTATAGCGGGCGATAACTCCATCGCTAATGTCCACAGCTACAGCCTCTCGCGGTTCTCCCAGCGAGAGATAGAGAACATCCGCTTCCTTATCGTAAAAACCTGTAATATTTGTGGAGTCTTCGAGAATTTTTACTGTTGTGTCCATATTATTCGCTTATTTGATGATGGCTGTCTTCTGAGGTAAGCTGTTGTGATAAATCCATCAGAATCATTTATTTCTAGATACACCACTACCACAAATTTTCTACTTTCGGGAATCAATGGATAGAAGCGTAGGGCTAGTAATCCGCCTGTAACGTCATCTATTTGAATCAGATCGGGATTTTCTAAAGTTTCTAAAACTCGCTCATATTGAGCTTGCATTTCAGGGTGTTCTTTCAAGATATGTTGCCATCGCTCTTTGGTGAGGCGTATTGGAACATTATTGAATGAACGGCTCGTCCAAAGTAGATTGCTATCTTCCGTCATTTTATCTGAAATTTCATAAATAAGCAAGGGCATCTACAAGAGATGCCCCGTACTGCGTAACTACGCGCCGACAGCTTCCTTGGCCGCGTACAACACCTCAGCATTAATTAGAGCAATACCGCGCTCGCGAGCAAACTTCTCAGTATTCCGCTTGACTTTCCCGCGCACAAAACCGGGGATTTTGTTCAATTCTGCCTGTCCGTCCTTCGTCCAATTCATATCAGAATCAGCCGAAATTCCCTTGGTAATAACTTCCTTAGTATCGTGGCCGCCGAAGATTTCTAGCAAGTGGTCTTCCATGCCCAAAGTAAAGGAATTGTAGACCAAATCTACGCACTGATTTGTGCCTTCATAGCCCAAAAATGGCTTGTAGCCGATCGGGAAATTTTGCACGTGAATCGGCGCAGCAATCACACCGCACGGAATATCAAGCCTTTTACCCACGTGGCGTTCCATCTGCGTGCCGAAAATCGCCGAAGGTTCGGCTTTGGCGATCGCATCCCCGATCGCCCCATGATCCTCCGTCACCAGCACTTCATCGCAATATCCTTTTACCTCTTCCCGGAACCAATCAGCATCGTGTTTGCAGTAGGTTCCTGCCCACACAACGTGGATACCCATCTCGCGAGCCAAAATCTTCGTCATCGCCGCAGCGTGCGTATTATCGCCAAATACGACGGCTTTTTTGCCGGTTAAGTTTTGGCAGTCGATCGACCTTGAGAACCAAGCAGCCTGAGACACAAACCGCGTTTGTTGGTCAATAAACTCTTCATAATTAACATCCGCACCTTGAGCATTCAGAACTTCCTGAATCTTCCGAATGCAGCGCGCAGTTTCCACCACACCCATCGGCGTAATATCCACCATCGGCGTGCCGAATTCTTTTTGCAAATACTCCCCGGCTGCCATCCCCAATTCCCGATAAGGAACAAGGTTAAACCAAGCGCGCGGCAGTCTTTTTAAGTTGTGAACCGAAGCACCTTCGGGAATAACTTCGTTGACTTCGATTCCCAAATCTGCCATCAAACGCTTCAACTCGGTGCAGTCGTGCTGGTTGTGGAAACCCAGCGTAGACATACCGATAATATTCACCGATGGTTTTTCGCTTTTACCTTCCAAATCGCCTTTTTTGCGAGCTTTGTTAATGTAAAGTTGGACGATTTGATCCAAAGTCCGATCGGCAGCTTGGAGTTCGTTAAACCGATAATGGTTAACATCCGCCAGCATCACATCGCCTTTGGCATCCAATTGAGCTCGGTTAACAAAGTTTTCCAAGTCTTCTTGCAGAATGCTGGAGGTGCAAGTCGGGGTAAGTACAATTAAATCGGGGTGCTCTTCTCTGTCTTTGCGGGTGATATTGTCCACCACCCGTTCCTGCGAGCCCCGCGCCAGTACGTGTCTGTCAACCACGCTGGTAGTTACCGGAGTGAAGTCCCGTTCCCTCTCCAGCATCGATCGCATCACGTTAAAATAGTCGTCTCCAATCGGTGCGTGCATGATCGCGTGGACGTTTTTGAAGGAAGTCGCAACGCGCAGAGTGCCGATGTGGGCTGGGCCTGCGTACATCCAATAAGCCAATTTCATAGGTATTTTCCCTTATGCTGGTTGAGATTTGCCCGATCGGGCGATTACTGCTAAATTTTAAGGTTGTTTGAGATTTTCTCACCAGATGAATCCTTTAGAAATAGTAACTTTCTGAAGATTTACAGATGGGAAAAATCCTCAAACGCTTTTGCTGGTTGGGCTTTGACTCGCCATTGCCACAACTTTACCTTTGTTTTATGGCAATAATTCTTAATTTATTGTCAAGTTTCGTTAAGAAGCTGACACATCTTATCAAACTCGGGTGCTTATGGCGAACCTTGCTCAATACAGCTCTTGCATAAGTCTGCGATCGACACACAAACCGCAGATTTCAGGCAGATAAATACAGATAAACGCAGATAATTTTAGGGTAGGAAAGCTTAGGAGTGGAAGAGGTCTAATTTCCTTAAGCAACAGACAAATCATACCAAATTAGGATGCTAAATGCACACTTTACACATAAAAGATACGTTAGTTGACTTTTTAGGCAATACGGGCTACACTATTAATTAATCCACTATTTCCTCGACACCGAAACTTGCAAAGATCGGGAAATATTGACGTAAAACAAATCCTTGTTGACAAAACCCATGAAACTATCCAAAATAGACTTGAGCAATGTCTTAGCAGTCGGTCACTCTAACGGCCAGCTAGGACTGTTGATCGATCGCGGGGAATGCCTCGAATTTATCGAAATTGCCGCACCCGAAGCTGCAATGCACGGCCTGCACATGGTTGATTTCATAGCCAATACAGATTCTACCGAACTCAGTGGCGGTATTGAATTAACAGAAATTGCCCCAGCCGACGAACCCATTGCTATGATGCCGGTTGATTCGGCAATGGCGGCTCTCCTGACTTTATGGTGTATAATGTAACAAACAATACATTTACTGTCATGGACTTTTATTTAGACTATATATTAGACTTGCCTGGAGTCAAGATTGAAAGTTGTACTCAAATTGAGGGAAAAATTTTCTTAGGACTGAGAATTGTAGGAGAAGGTATGGTTTGTCATCACTGTCAAAATTATACCGAACAATTGCATCAGAATCGACCAATCTTAGTAAGAGATTTGCCAGTCTTTGGTCGTCCTGTTTATTTAAAAATCCCACGACGGCAGTTTTACTGTCCTAATTGCCAACGATATCCCACAGAAAAAATACATTTTCTGGACAAAAAAAGAAGGCATACTCAACGATATGAGCAAAACATTTATGAGCGCGTTAAACAATCGAATATAGAACAGATTGGGCGAGAAGAGCAACTAAGTTATGACGAAATAAAAGGAATATTCGATCAAGTAATTAAGCAAAAAAAAAACAACAACTTGGAAGCCAGCTAAGCGAATCTCTTTGGATGAAATAAGTATGCGGAAAGGTCAAGGAAAGTTTGTGACTGTTGTTAGTGATATTTCTGAAGGTGATTTGATTGAAATGATTGACTCTCACCGCCAGCAAGAAATCATTGAAGTCCTTATGGAGCAACCAGTTGAGGTTCGTGAGCAAGTTGAAGAAGTGAGTGTTGATATGTGGGGAGGATTCCCTAAAGTTATCAAAGAAGTATTTCCAAATGCTCAAATTGTCATTGACCGTTTTCATGTCATGAAAGTGGTAAATCGAGATTTAAATAAATTACGTAGAGCAGCAGGCATTACAGATAGATGTAGTAAATATTTATTATTAAGTAATGGGGAAGCTCTTAATCCTCTTCAGCTTGATAAATTAGAATTGATCTTAAAAAAATCAGAATGTTTGAGGATTGCATATCAGATGAAGGAAGATTTTAGGGAAATATATGAAACTAATTTAACTGTCAAAAAAGGGCAGGAAAAATTAAAAAAATGGCTAAATCATGCACGATTATTTTTTAGAGAATCTGCATCAACAATTGAGAATCATTTTGAAGGTATCTGCAACTACTTTGTTCATCGCACAACCAGTGGAGTGATGGAAGGAATTAATAATAAAATTAAGTTAATTATGCGACAAGGGTATGGCTTTTCTAATTTTGATAATTTTAGAAATCGCGTATTAGCTTGTTTCTTGCATTAGATAAAATTATCACCATAAGTTCTGGAGAGCCGCAATGGCTAGCGCGATCGGATACAATGAAGAGGATCAAGTTTTGCAAATAGAATTTAGCAGCGGGTCAGTCTATCAATACAGCGACGTAGAATCGGAAATTTGGGAATCTCTGCAAGAAGCTGATTCTACAGGCCGATTTTTTAACTCCGAGATTAAAGGTTATTATTCCAGCCGGTGCGTAGATGACTCGCTCTAAAACGGATACAAGCCCTCGACTCCTATCCTGGAGAGATTAAAATTTTACACTTAAGTTCGGAATCGGGTGATTCACAGCGCTGCAATTAAATCTCAAATCGAAAAATGGAAAATCGACTGACGGGCGTGTAGTTAGCAGTCGCACAGTGAAGCGGTTTGATTGAAGTGTGAATACTTGCGTAATTTGACCGAAAACATAGATGCGAGGCTAAATTCAAGCAATCTCCTAAAAGCTGAGATTGTTTTTTTGTCAGCCGTGCGATCGATCGCCACACCAAATCATTGCACAAATCCTGTATCTGTGCTTTTGTTTACCTAACTGCTGAGGTGAAAAAGCCCCAGGCCCATGCAAGTCAGCAACAGCTCTTTGCTGGATACGGCGTGTCTTCCCACACATCCCAAAACATAGCTCTTGAGTGATAATGAAGAATAACATAGGATTTACGGAAAAAACCCGGTTCATAGGAAAAAATCTTGAGATTGTCAGCAACTACCAACAAAGAAACCGGGTTTCTAGCCCGCCGCGCGTAAGTCCTGTAATATTGACCAACAAGCACACCTAATTTGAGAGAACCAACTATGATGGCAATTCCCGGCGTTGCAGTTCTCGCTCTCATTTATGAAAGCAGCACTTCCCTGGTTTACCGCGGCCGCAACGAGCAAGACAACCAACCTGTTATTATCAAAATTCTCAAAGAAGACTATCCGACTCCCGAAGAACTGAATAGATACAAACGGGAATATGACATCACTGCCAACTTAAACCAGCTCGACGGAGTTGTTAAAATGCACAGGTTGCAGCAGGTTAGAAATAGTCTGGCAATGATTTTAGAAGATTTTGGTGGCGAATCTTTAAAAATATTTATGGCTACCCAAAAATTTACCTCTTTGGGATTTTTGACCACAGCCATCAAAGTTGCTGAAACTTTGGGAGAGATTCACGCAAAAAATGTAATTCATAAAGATATAAACCCCTCTAATATAGTTTTTAATCCCGCGACTGGACAAGTTAAAGTCATAGATTTTAGCATCTCAAGTGACTCAAATCAGGAAAACGTTGCCAATAAAAATCCCAACTTTTTAGAAGGGACTTTAGCCTATATGTCGCCGGAACAAACTGGCAGAATGAACCGGGTAATCGATTACCGCACGGACTTTTATTCTCTTGGCGTCACCTTCTATGAAGTCCTGGCAGGACAGCTCCCTTTTACCACTACCGATCCCATGGAGTTAGTTCACTGTCACATCGCCAAACAGCCAGTACCTCTCGCTGAACTTTCACCAGAAATTCCTCAAGCTATTTCAGACATTGTGATGAAATTGCTAGCAAAAGCGGCTGAGGATCGCTATCAAAGTGCTTGGGGACTGAAAGCGGATTTGGAATCCTGTCTGTTTCAGTTGCAAACATCTGGGGTTATTTCCGAGTTTGCTCTCGGCAGCCAAGATATTTCTGACAAATTTCAAATTCCTCAAAAACTTTACGGCAGACAGCGAGAAGTTGAAACTCTTTTAGCGGCATTTGAACGGGTAGCAGCAACAAATAATCGAGCCTACCGCATCGAACAGTCCCAAATTTCTGTCATCAAGAAAGAGAGCAAATCGCGCAAAGAAAGTTCCCTGTCAGTGCTCGCGAGAGGACAGCATAAATCCCGCAGCGAGATGATGCTGATTGCTGGTTATTCCGGCATTGGCAAATCTGCAATGGTGAAGATTTTAGACAAACCTATTACCCGCAGGCGCGGCTATTTTATTTGGGGAAAATTTGACCAGTACAAGCGGACTATTCCTTACTCAGCAGTTGTTAGCGCCTTTTCGGAATTGGTGCGACAACTCTTAACTGAAAGCGAAGCTCAATTGGCAGTTTGGCGCGAAAAACTCCGTACTGCTTTCGGGCAAAACGGGCAAATTATTATTGATGTAATTCCCGAAGTAGAACTAATTGTCGGAGCTCAGTCTCCTGTAGCTGAATTGGGGCCGACGGAATCTCTCAACCGCTTTAATTTAGTCTTTCAAAATTTCATTCGCGTATTTTGCCAGCCCGAACATCCGCTGGTAATTTTTCTCGACGATTTGCAGTGGGCTGATTCTGCTACACTCAAATTGATCGAATTGATGATGACAGATGAAGCGACACAATATCTGTTTTTAATTGGCGCTTATCGGGATAATGAAGTCAGTCCCACTCATCCTTTAATGATGACTGTGGAGACGCTGCGAAATCAGGAAGCCATCATTAATGAAATTGCTCTGTCGCCGCTGGGGGTGGACAACATCACTCATTTGATTGCCGAGACTTTGCACAGCGATCGCAAATCGGTCAAACCCTTAGCTGAACTGGTTGTCAGTAAAACAGACGGCAATCCTTTTTTTGTTAATCAATTCCTACAAACATTGTATCAAGAAAATCTGCTAGTTTTTCATCCGCCACAGTTGGGGAGCAAGGGCGGCTGGCATTGGGATATGACTCAAATTGAGCAGTGCGCTATCACTGACAATGTAGTAGATTTGATGGTGCAGAAGTTGAGAAAACTGCCAAGTTCAACGCAGCAGGTTTTGCGTTTAGTGGCTTGTTTGGGCAACGAATTTGACTTAAATACTCTTTCTTTAATTAATGAGAAAGAAGCGTCGGAAACTTTTTCTCACCTGTTGCCGGCGATTAAGTCGGGGCTGATTCTGCCGACTTCGGAATTGGAAAGCAAGTCATTAGATTACGTGCTGTTTCCGCTGTTAATTCTCAATTATAAATTTTTGCACGATCGCGTACAACAAGCAGCTTATGCTTTAATTGATGATTCGCAAAAAAAAGACGTTCACCTGAAAATCGGCAGGCAAATCCTCGAAAATACTCCTGCTGAATATCGCGCTGACAGAATCTTTGAGTTAGTCGATCACTTGAATGTAGCGCGATCGCTAATTCGAGACGAGCGAGAACTAATCGAACTGGCAACCCTGAATTTAGACGCCGCCCGCAGAGCCAAAGATGCCACTGCTTATGTTGCTGCGTTGCAGTATTTAACCGCAGGTATGGACGGTTTAACCGCCGATATCTGGGATTCCCACTACGATTTAGCCTTTGCTCTGCACATGGAGCGCGCTAACGTTGAGTATCTGAACGGCTATTTCGAGCATTCAGAAGAATTTATCAACATAACTTTGCAAAAAGCGCGATCGCCTTTAGAAAAAGTAGAAATTTACAACCTCCTGATCGTGCAGTACACCCTGCGAGCCAAATACGAGGAAGCAGTTAAAGCTGGAATCAAAGCCTTGAACTTGCTGGGCATTGACTTGCCGCTAGACGGGCTGCAAAAAGTCATAGCCGAAGAATTTGCAGCAGCCACAAACTTTTTAGCAGGTAGAGAAATAGCTTCCCTGATTGACGCTCCCGAAATGACAGTACCCGACAAAAAAGTCGCAGTCAAATTAATCACCAACTTCTTAACATCAGCTTACCTCAGCAATCCCGACTTGTGGAAAGTCAGCGTTTTAAAAGGAGTCAATCTTTCTCTCACCTACGGTTTAGTACCCGAAGCATCTCTCTGCTACGCAGGCTACGGTATGTTCTTAAACGCTGTTTCGGGAGATTACAAAGCCGCGTATCAATTTGCCATGCTATCGCTGAATTTGAGTGAAAAATCTGGCAATATCGGCTTGAAGTGCAGAGCTTGTTCTTCGCTGGTTAGTATTTTTCATTACTGGTTCAACCATATTAAAGAGGCACACGCAATCAGTAATGAAGGATATCAAGCAGCTTTAGAATCAGGAGATTTAGAATATGCCGGTTATATCCTATCCAACCGCATAGCCAATTACTTTTTTCAAGGCAAAGAAATATCGCAAATTCTGGCAGACACGAGCAGGTATTTGCAGTTCAGCCAAAAAACCAAAAATCAGCTTGTTACCGATACATTATTAGGAGTGGAGCTGATACTGCGTAACTTGAGCCAACTCACTGTTGACAAGTTTGTCTTTGAAAGCGACGATATGAGCGAAGCTGAATACGTACAAAACTGTCAAGCTCATCAAAATTTGTACTCGCTTTGCCTTTACCAGATTCGCAAATGCCAGGTAATGTACTGGTATGGCAACTTCAATGAAGCACTACAACTAGCATTGGAAGTAGAAAAGCAACTATCTTTTATTACCGGAGCGATACCCGCTACCGAGTGGAATTTTTTCTTTTCTCTAGTTTTAGCTGCCGTTTTTCCCAATGTTTCAAAAAGCAAGCAAAAACAATATCTGGAAAAGTTAGAAGCCAATCAAAAACAGATGAAAATCTGGGCTGATAACTGTCGTGAAAACTTTCTGCACAAGTATCTTTTAGTACAAGCAGAAATAGCCAGAATTACTAAGAAAGATTCAGAAGCTGTAGAGCTTTACGATTTCTCGATCAATTTAGCTCAAGACAATGAGTTTGTCCAAAATGAAGCCCTCGCTAACGAACTAGCCGCCAAGTTTTGGTTGAGTAAAGGCAAATATCAATATGCCAAAATCCACTTGCGCGAAGCTCACTCGTGCTACTTGCGCTGGGGTGCAGTCCGCAAAGTTGAAGATTTAGAACAGAAGTATCCCCAGTTGCGGGAAATGACGCCGCTCAACGGCAGTTTTCACAACAATCAAACTACCACAACTATTCATACTTCTACTGGAAGCGATGCGAGAGTGCTGGATTTAGCAACTGTAATGAAAGCATCTCTGGCAATTTCCAGCGAAATTGTCCTAGACAAATTGCTGGCTTCTTTGATGAGGATATCCCTCGAAAACGCAGGCGCACAATCCGGGTTTTTAATTTTGGTGAGAGATGAAAAACTGTTGATTTCTGCCAAAGCGTCAGTAATTGCTGAAGATGTAGCAGTGCTGCAATTTACGCCTGTGGAAGAATGTCAGGATTTGCCTGTTACGGTGATTAATTATGTGGAAAGGACTCGCTCGGACTTGGTGTTGAGCAATGCTGTGGCTGAGGGGCGATTTACTGCCGATCCTTACATCGCCAAACACCAGCTCAAATCTCTTTTGTGTACGCCGATTGTCAATCAAGGCAAACTAATTGGGATTCTTTATTTAGAAAACAATTTAACACTCGGGGCTTTTACGGCGCATAGATTGGAAGTTTTAAGGCTGCTTTCTTCGCAAGTTGCTATTTCTTTGGAAAATGCTCTGCTTTACAATTCTGTGGAGCAGAAAGTGCAAGAGCGGACGTATGAGTTAAATGACAAGAATGAGCGTTTAGAACAAACTTTGCTGGAGCTGAAACTAACTCAAGCTCAATTAATTCAAACTGAAAAAATGTCGAGTTTGGGGCAAATGGTGGCTGGTGTTGCTCACGAAATTAATAACCCTGTAAGTTTTATCTACGGCAATCTCAATCCAGCTAGCGACTACGTGAAAGACTTGCTGAAGTTGATTGAGCTTTACCAGCAGCACTATCCCGAACCTGCTGATGAAATCATCGAGGAAATAGAAACAATTGAACTGGAATTTTTGAGCGAAGATTTGCAAAAGCTGCTGGATTCTATGAAAGTCGGAGCGGAAAGAATCCGGGATATTGTGTTGAGTTTGCGGAATTTCTCGCGCCTGGATGAAGCGCAAATGAAGTCGGTTAATATCGATGAAGGCATAGACAGTACAGTGATGTTGCTGCAACCCCGCCTGAGAAAAGAAGGTGGCCGTTTGGGAATTGAGGTGATTAAAAATTACAGCAAGCTACCGTTAATTACTTGTTATGCGTCGCAGTTGAATCAGGTATTTATGAATATTTTGACAAATGCGATCGATGCGCTGCTGTTGGCAAGAGATTGCCCGGAAAGCTCTCATAAACAGCCTACTATTACAATTTCTACGGAGGTGACCGATCGCAATTCTGCTATTATTAGAATGGCTGATAGTGGGCCAGGGATGAGCAGTGAGGTGCTGCACAAGATATTCGATCCGTTTTTTACAACTAAGCCGGTGGGTTCGGGAACTGGTTTGGGATTATCGATTTCGCACTCGATTGTTGTGAGTTCTCATGGCGGAAAGTTGAGTTGTGTTTCTGCACCTGGAGAGGGGACTGAGTTTATTATTGAAATTCCGATCGCCCCCAAGCAAGTTTTGTAAGGAAGAAAGGGGGAATATCTGGTGAATATTGGGTGAATATTGGGTGAATATTGGGTGAATTTCCGTTGGATACCCGGCGAATGGAATTCGCGGCTACACAAACAATGTCCGCCTCCGCGGACTAAGAAAGAAAGAAAGAAAGAAAGAGAGAAAGGACGAATGGAATTCGTGGCTACACAAACAATGTCCGCGCAACGCGAGACTAAGAAAATTGTATTTGGCGGTACAATTGGCCGATCGCAATTTCGACATCCACTGATTCCAGTCGCAAAGTATCGCCCAAACCGTACTCCGACAGCACCCACAGCCCTTGTTCGTTGCGCCGAAACAGCTCTACTCCGGGCTGTTCGACTTGCACCAAGACGTACTCTTGCAGCGTTGAAAATTGGCGATATTTAGCAAATTTTGCGCCACGATCCAAAGCTTCCGTTGAAGGTGACAAAACTTCGACAATCAAGGAAGGAAATTGCACCAATTGCGGATCGTTATCGCGATCGTCGCAAGTTACCACAACATCAGGATAAAAATACTTTTGTCCTGGTTCCACTTGGACTTTGACATCGGCCATGTACATCTCGCAAGGGCGATCGACAAGGGCATCATCTAGAACCTTGGAGAAGTTGAAGGTAATCCGATTGTGATTGCGGGTTCCGCCACTCATAGCGACGACTTCGCCATCCCAATACTCGTAGCGCTCTTCTTGGGTGGGTTCCCAAGTCAGGTATTCTTCTGCGCTCATCAATAGGCGATCGGGTAAAGCAACCATAATGCGATGCAAACTAGATACCAGTTTTTTTGCTTATGCCATTTTATCACCTCAGCGCACAATTAATTGACCGAATAAACCGCTTTCTCCCGACCCTTCTTTTTCCAGCAGACACGCTTCTAATTCAAACAAGCGGCGGTAGGTGAGGGAATAATTTGTGACTGGATGCTTCCAGGTTTCTGGTTTGCGGGATTCGTACAAACCGATCAGTTTGCCGTAGCCGGGGGCGATCGATCAAACTCGATCGCCCCGAATGTCGAAATCTGCTTGCACTTCGCACTGCTTGGGGTTGATGGAGGCGATCGCGCTTATGTCAACGATCGCCACTCGGAAGATTTCGATCGAATCTAGGGTTGTCTTTCATTCAAGGTAATCGTGGTAATCTCACTCCGCGGTAACGGCCAAACCAGAAACCACAGGCGCGATCGCATTTAACCTCAAAACAGGATGCTCACCTTCCACCTGACGGCAATTCCAGTCATTCCTAAATAACAAAACCGGCCTTCCCCAACAATCCTTCACCGTCACAGTATTAAACAGCCGTCCCACCTTGGCCAGCGCATCCCAACCGCCATCTACCCAACGAGCTACACTGTAAGGCAACATATCGATCGTAGTTTCGACATTATATTCCGACTGCATTCGGAACTGCACCACTTCAAATTGCAACTGTCCCACAGCCGCCAAAATTGGTTCGCGTTTCGACTCATCAACCGAATACATAATTTGCACAGCGCCCTCTTCCTGCAACTCCGAAACACCTTTGCGGAACTGCTTAAACTTAGAAGGATTCGGATTTCTCAAAAAGGCAAAAAGTTCCGGCGAAAAACAGGGAATCCCTTCATATTCGACTTTTTGACCGGTGAAAATAGTATCGCCGATCGCAAAAACCCCCGGATTGTTCAAACCGATAACATCGCCCGGATACGCAACCTCGATCGACTCCCGATCCTGAGCAAATAACTTTTGAGGTCTTGACAAACGCACCGTTTTACCAGTCCGAGCGTGAGTGACGTTCATGTCCTTTTCAAACTTGCCGGTACAAACGCGAATAAACGCCACGCGATCGCGATGTCTCGGATCCATATTCGCTTGCAACTTAAACACAAACCCGGTAAAATCTTCGTAAGTTGGCGGAAGTTCCCCGGCGCTGCTGTTGCGGGCGATCGGCTTCATGGCGTAATCTAAAAACGCATCCAAAAACAGCTCGACCCCAAAATTGCTCATCGCACTACCAAAGAAAACGGGAGTCATTTTCCCAGCGCGAACGGAGTCTAAATCGAGTTCAGTTCCCAACTCATCCAACAGTTCCAACTCTTCTTTGAGCTGATAGTAAAGGTCTTGTTCCAACAAATCCTCAATGCGCGGATCGCCCAATTCGATCACCGTATCAACAGCAGCGCGAGAACCGTGTTTAGTCCGCTCGAACAAGTGAATTTTGCGCCCTCTGCGATCGAAAACACCTTTAAAGCGATCGCCCGTACCGATCGGCCAATTCACCGGATAAGTCTGCAACCCCAATTCCTTCTCAATTTCGTCCAACAAATCCAAAGGATCTCTGCTAGGGCGATCGAGCTTATTAAAGAAAGTAAAAATAGGCAAACGTCGCAACTTACAAACTTCAAATAACTTGCGAGTTTGCGGTTCCAAACCCTTAGCAGCATCCTCAAGCATCACCGCATTATCAGCAGCCGCCAGAGTACGATAAGTATCTTCACTAAAATCTTGGTGTCCGGGAGTATCGAGCAGATTAATGTGATAATTTTGATATTCAAACTGCAAAACAGTAGAAGTAATCGAAATTCCCCGCTGCTGTTCCATCGCCATCCAGTCAGAAGTAGCGTGTCGCTGAGCCCGCCGTGCTTTCACAGAACCTGCTTCGTGAATTGCACCTCCGTAAAGCAGCAGCTTTTCTGTCAAAGTAGTTTTCCCCGCGTCAGGGTGCGAGATAATAGCAAAGTTGCGCCGGCGCCGGGCAGCAGTTAGCAGTTCAGTTTCGAGTTCTGTTGTCATCACAAAATAGGTAGGGGAATCATCACCCGATCGCCATTATAGCCTGTGCTAGAGTTGCTATTAAAGGTAAAATTATCACTAAAGTCAAGGAATCAAAGTAATATGTACGACTCCGACAAGCGAAAGCTGCTATCACTGGTGTGTCACGGGGCGATTTTTTTCAGCACGTTAGTTTTATCGATCGGAGCGCCGATCGCTGTATTGTTAGTATCTGATGACCCCGTTGTCAAAGAAAACGCCACCGAAGCCATCAATTTTCACTTGAATGTATGGGTGTACAGCGCTGTGATTGTGGCGTTAACTGTGGTGACTTTTGGGCTTGCCGGGTTTATCCTAGTGCCGCTAGGTTATCTCCTACATTGGGGACTGACAATCATGGCTATTATCCACGTGTTGCAAACTCCAAACGAAGCTTACCGCTACCCTTTTATTTTCCGAATAGTTTAGACAGCAAATCGCGCTTCATTATCGATTTTAAACAACCCGATTTCTTCAATAGACCTCTTGCAAAAATCCTTTTAACCAAATTTTGGGACGGGCTAGAAGCCCATCCCACAAGAAAAAAGATTTTTGTGGGATGGGCTTCTAGCCCGTAGCAGAAGGAAGAAGGAAGAAGGAAGAAGGAAGAAGGAAGAGGAAAGAAGGAAGAAGGAATAAACTATCCGCAATTCCCAATTCCCAATTCCCAATTCCCAATTCCCAATTCCCGATTCCCAATATTCATCGCATTTCAGGAACTCTCACAGGATCTGTCGGTGGCATAACCGCCTCTTTAGCATTCAACTTGATATTCAACTCGCGAATCCGGCGCGACAGCAAGCGAATAATATTAACAGCAATTCCCGGCGTTTCATCGATCGCATCATAAAGCTGCATTTGAGTCAGCATCAAACACTCCGATTGTTCCAGAGTCGAAATAGAAGCCGATCGAGGTTCCGCATCAAATAGCGACATTTCCCCGAAACAAGCCCCCGCCTTCAACTGTGCCAAATCCCGATCGCCTATATGCACCCGCACCGTACCCGATACCAAGATATAGAGCGATCGACCTTCTTGTCCTTCCGTAAAAATCCTGTGCTTAGAAGGAAACGAAAGTTCGTCCATTACCGATGCTAGACGGACAAGAAAATCATCCCGCAGTTCCTTAAAAATCGGAACTTCCCTGACAAACAATAGGCGTTCGACGCTAGTTAACATAATGCGATGCAGTGATTAATTTAAACTTTAACAAAGGAAGGGGAATTGGGCATTGGGCATTGGGCATTGGGCATTGGGCATTAGGTATTGGGAATTAGGTATTGAAGATAGTTTCTTTTTGTTCCTTCTTCCTTCTTCCTTCTTCCTTCTTCCTTCTTCCTTCTTCCTTCTTCCTTCTTCCCTCTTCCTTCTTTACCTTTTCCCCCCAGCACCCAACTCTGCCATCATCTCTTCAACTTGAGCTGATACCAAATTATCGGGGTCATTTTGCAGCCTCGGCAACAATTCGAGCAAAGCCCGCGGTGAAGCTATTTTCAAATAGGCTAACACTGCTTCGCGGACAAAACCCGTCGGGTGTTGCAGACAGACAAGAGTTTGTTGGGCGGTAAGGCTCCAACGCGCTTCCCTCGCCAAGTGAAAACAGCAAGCTAAAGTCCAATCCGAAAGGAAATGGCGCAATTCCAGTAAGCGGCGCAAACGATCGCTCGGGGATAGAGGTTTGTACACCATTAATTCCGAGAGATTGCTCAATTTCTCTCTTTCCGAGTGCTGATCCAACAAATTGATCAGCGATCGCTTCTTAGCGATATCCACAGTATTGTCGAGAATTTCCAATCCCCTAGCCACCAAAGAAGGTTGGCCAGAAGCAATGTTGAAAGCAGCAGCTTGTACGGTGTCCAACGGATAAAGAAACTTCATCAGCAAAAAACATCGTTCCTTAGCATCAGCTTCCAACCCCGCCAGAGCGCGCTGCAACAATTGAGCCGTATCGTTCTCGGGTGCACCCCTGCTGGCATCTCGATCGGCAAAATTGCCATAGGTTGTTACACCAGACAAATCCACCATAGCTGCATAAATTTGACCGATAAACATCAACTCCTGTTCGATAAGAGTTTCCAATCCGCTGCGGCCGATGCGGTCTAGAATCCCTTCTATACCCGCTTCCGATGGCATTTTCAACAGGATGCGGAGGATGTTGCGCCTGGTAGTTCCCCAAGCCGTCATCAAATTGCTGACCAAAATGTCGATCGCCTCCACAGTCCCTATTTGACCGAGAGCCGTCCAAGCTTGCAATCTGACCAAATCTGACTTATGGATATCCTCAGCCAAATAGACGAGCAAAGGAATCGCATCATTGTGAAGTTTGACGATCGCCTGCAAAGCCGCTTCCCGAGTCGATTTGTAACCGAGTCCGCGCAGCAGCGAAGGATAATATTCTTCCGAATGAGTAGAAGAAATCACGTCTAACAGAGCGCAGCGCACTCGCAGAGATTCATCTTGCAACAGATTGGGAATATACAGCCGCAGTCCTTGCAAATAATCAGCCTCTCCCAGAGCCCGCGTCCCCATCACCCGTTCTCGTTCCATCTTGTGGGTAAGCATTTGGCGCAGCGTATTAGTAGCCTCTGCCTTTTGCTGGCGATCGCCCCTTCTCATAATTAAAGCAGCCGCCGTACCCCGTACTACCGGATCGACATTCGGCTGCAAATAAGGCCGCAAGCTGTCGATATTCGGTTCAGCCTCCGTCAGCCAGATGTAGCGCAAAGCCAAGGCCAGCACCTCCGGCGGCAAGGATTGCTGCGATAGAGCCCGTACAGCTTCTAAATATTCCGGGTTTGGGTGTTGCAGCATTGTTTCCAAGCTCTGGCGCTGCAAAGCCGAAGGTAACACTTCCAGGATCGGCGCCAAAACTTCTCCGACATTTTTCGGGTCAATTTGCGTCAGCAGTTCTATACAAGAGCGCTTTTCATCTTCGCCCCCCGGCTTTTCCAGAGTTTCCACCACTGCGCGTTTGAGAGCTTTCAGGTCAACATCGGTGACGCCCAAGCGCCCCCGTTCAGCACTTTTGACCAACAAACCCACGTATTGAGAGCGGATCAGCCAGACTACAAACAGCCACACCAGGGCCAAAAGTACGATCGCCCCGATGAATACCAAGCTTTGGTTGTCATGAAATAGTGTGTCTTTTTCGTCTTGGTGGGGAAGTACCTTGTCTGTCACCCACAGCATAATCAGGATGCCAACTCCTGTCACACCGCAGGACAGAGGTTCGCCCACACCGTTGACTAGAGTTTGAATTCCCGATCGAATATTGTCAGGAATCGGTTGGAACAAAACCGGGCTCACCGTTTCCAACAGCGTGTAGTGCAGCAGTTCGTCCAGAAATCTCAGCAATATCAGTCCGATGAACACAGACACTAGCTGGCCCAGGGATGCTCCTATCGTCAGCACGCCCAGAATAGCGATACCCGCCGGCAAAATCATCGCCGTCACAAACACACCAATTCGTTCTACCAAGCGACTGGAAGCGAACCACTGAGTCGCCACTTGAAACAAGCCTTGTATACCTTCGTAAATCCCCAAAAAGCTAGCAATCCAGCTAGCCCCACTAGCCCCGTCCGCAGGATTTTGGTATTCTAGCTGGCTGTAGAATTGAAAATCTACCAACACATAGAGGACTTCTGCAAGGACGAAAAAACTAACTAGAGGTATGGCGTATTTTTGGAGAGGGCCTGTTATTTTGCGGGCGGTAAATTCTTGTTGGTCGTCTTCGTCCTCGTCATCTGTCCAGTGAGCCGTTTCCGGGAAAGCTTGACGGTATTTTTCTGTGAGGTAGTACAGCAACAGCGAGCCTGTCGCCACCATTAACCCCGATACTAGAGTAACGTTTTTGAGTCCGACTACATAGAGCAAAACTGGCAGAGAAAACCCGCTAACTACCCCAGCCACTAGATAACCACTACTGACTAGCGGATAGGTGCGCTTGATTTCTCTAATATTAAACAGTTGGTTGGAAGTAATGGAAGTATTGAGGTCGTTGAGGACATAGCAAGCTTCCACCCACAGCCACATCAAAAAAATAGTAATAAAAGCGATGCTGATGCCAGCTATCTTAGTATTTTCGTAGCCGATGCCGAATCTAAACAAAAATAGCGGTACCGACATCATTCCCAGAACCACTACAACGGTGCGTCTCAGCGGCAGGATTTTTTGCAGCCACGAGTAGACAAATCCCAAACCAGAACCGATAAAGGCGCTGGCTATATAAATATATGGCATTTTGTCCGCACCGAATTCGTCTAAAAACAGACCTACCGTGCTGAGTTCCAGCCAGATCAGCCCGACGGAGGTTAGAGTGTAGACGAGGAACATCAGTATGGTTCGCTCTACTTCTTCCGATCGCAGGTTGAGCGATCGCAGCACTCCTTTTCCTGCTCCCGCCCAAGCGCTGATTTGAAAATTTTCCATGCTTAAGAGTGCGTAGATATCCCGATTTTAGATTTTAGATTTTAGATTTTAGACTTCGGCTAGCGCGAGCATCGAACGATTTTAGATTTGCTCCACAGATGGAATCTAGGAGCTGGAACTTTGGTCTAAAATTTTTGTTTTGACCCTCGACGACTAGAGTCGGAAACCTATATCCTTTTTGGGGCGTGGCAATTAGTCTACCGTCACCAGTCTATTACTATTGACTGATGACTGATGACTGATGACTAATTGCTCATAACTATTTTTTCGGCGACAGCAGCATCATCATACTGCGGCCTTCTTTTTTCGGCGCTTGCTGCACCTCTGCGATTTCCTGCAAATCTGTGGCCATGCGCTTGAGCAAGTCCTCTGCTAGGTTACTGTGTTGGATTTCCCGACCTCTGAACATGATCGTGGCTTTTACTTTGTCCCCAGATTTGATAAAGCGGTCTGCTAGTTTGAGGCGCACTTGGTAGTCGTGTTCTTCAATTTTATAGCGCATCTTCACTTCCTTCACGTCAGCAGTGTGTTGCTTCCGTTTAGCTTCTCGCGCTTTCTTTTCCTGCTCGAATTTGTACTTCCCGTAGTCCATGACGCGACATACAGGCGGGTCAGCTTTGTCGCTGACAAGTACGAGGTCGAGTTCTTTTTCTTCTGCCAGACGCAGCGCTTCTGCGGGTGTCAATATCCCTAGTTGCGCGCCGTCGGTATCGATCACCCGGATTTTGGGGTATCGAATATTTTCGTTAATCTGGGGTAGGTTGCGATTTTGTCTTCTTTCAATCACAGGCATGAATGGTTTTACAATCAGTAGTTTAATATTGAAGCTTCTTGATAATTACAGGTTCGATCGACCAATCTTTCATTTTGTCCGATCGAGCTATTTTGTAAGGTGTTACCCTTACCGGACGTACTACCGCGCCCTCTCTCCCCTCAGCTAAAGCCTTAGGGAATATTTGGACTATCGTAAATGAATTCTTACAATACCTGTTATTCTACTCAGTCTGGCTAAGTTTCTGCTTAGTTTTATTTTAACTTCACACACGATCGCCCGCCCCCGTGCCAGATTGATGGTAAAAAGGTCGCAAATTCCCGGTAAATCGTTAAAAATCAGCTAAAACGGCTTTTATTAGCTAATCTAGCCAGTCCGCTCCGTTCCCCAAGTCCCCTGATTTGCCTTGTAGAATGGGTATAAGCAAATGTAAATTTATGTTGCGAGCTGAGGCAAAATTGACAAATTATCTGCACTGGCACCAACGGGTAGGAACTCAACGAGACTGGGTGTGGCGCGGTTGGCAAACTCGCTACAGCTATTTGCGGCCGGCTTTGGGGAACAATCAAGGCGCGATCGATCTTCCAGATGCTGCTACCAAACCAATAGCCTCCGCCACATCAAGCACCCCAATTATTTTACTGCACGGGTTTGGAGCTTCGATCGGTCATTGGCGTCAAAATCTCGGCCCCCTCGCCGAAAAACATACAGTTTACGCCTTGGATTTGTTGGGTTTTGGCGCTTCCCAAAAAGCTCCCGTTAACTACTCTGTGTCTTTGTGGGTCGATCAAGTGTATGATTTTTGGCTGACTTTTATCAGAGAGCCGGTAGTATTGGCAGGAAATTCGATCGGTTCCCTGATTTGTCTGGCCGCCGCCGCCGCTCACCCGGAGATGGTGGCCGGCACGGTGATGATTAGCCTCCCAGACCCCTCTGTGCGAGCCGAGGCGGTGCCAGGATGGCTGTTACCCGCGATCGAAGCTGTGGAAAGCTGGTTTGTTTCTCCGCTCATCCTCAGGCCTCTGTTTGCTTTCGTCCGCAAACCTTCAGTTGTCCGCCGCTGGGTCGGCTTTGCCTACGCCAACCCGGAATCTGTTACCGACGAATTAGTGGACATTCTATCAGGGCCTGCGGGCGATCGGGGAGCAGCCCGTACCTTCTGCGCTGTATTTAAAGCTGTAGGCAGTTCACAATTCAGCCCCGGTGTCAAGACTGTACTGCGAAATTCCACAATCCCGATGCTGTTAATTTGGGGCAAACAAGACCGGATGATTCCCCCTCGGTTCGCCCGGCCCCACCAATTTGTCGAATGCAATCCCCAGTATGTAGAGCTAGTTGAATTAGACAATGCCGGCCACTGTCCCCAGGATGAATGCCCGGAACAAGTAAATGAAGCAATTTTGAACTGGATCGATCGAAATTTTGCAGCTAAGGTGAGTTGATTTATTTAATTTTATGGTCGCTTTTTTCAGCAATTTAGAGATTGACAGAATCGCCAAGATACTGTATCTTCTCTAACTGGTAGTATACGTGGGAGTTATGCAGTTAGTCGAAAGGCAGGTCATCAAACCAAATCACAGGTTTTTGCCAGAAGCCGATCGATTGTTTCTGGTGTCGCAAAAACTTGACAACTGCGATAACAATATCTCCGGTCAAAACTTTTCCCCCGTCAAGCAACCAATCCTTTGGCTGTCGATCGTATACGCTCAAAGACTGTTGGTGACAAAGCATTAGGCACCAAACAAAGTGAGACAAAATATTCTCCATTTACAGTTAACAGCATTGACTGGCTATCATCGTTTAAGATTAGCGATGCCGGAAACCTAACTAACAACTAAGTTTCCATTACTACCCAAAATGTCCGACTGTAACAATGCCATAAAAAAAGACGGAAGAGGCGCTATGTAGTTGTATGTCAATGTCAAGCTGTGAGAGACAATGATTTTATAAAAGGATATGCCAGTTGGTCTGGAACTAATATTTAGCTGCATTCAAAAGTCATTTCAATCTGGGAAATCCTGATCATGCTGAAAGTAGGTTGTTAAGTTATCAAGGTAGCCTATGAAAAGTTAGAAGACAATGCAACTGTCAAACGGATTATTACCCTTACTGTAACTATCTCTATCCATTAAAGACCCGTCGTACAGATTCCTTGAAGAGCGTTCAACAGTTGACAGTTGACAGTTGACAGTTGACAGTTGACCGAAGGAGAGCGACCTCTACCTAGAAGGATGAGGATTGGAGTAATGAATAGTCTGATTTTAAATTCTCCCGATCGGGGTTCCGGCTTTCAACCAATTCTTTCTGGTAAAATTTCAACTTCTAACTTCAAGAAATAAGGGTTAATTGCTCCTATAAATAGTAGCAGCACCAGATCGTCCGGATATTATGAATTGCTGAAACCATTGACTTTATTGCTTCTGAGTTCTCTGGCGACGATAGATAATTAAAGTTTTCTAACCGATCGCATTTTAAAAATCCCGATCGCGTGCTCGTTGCCGAACTTCCTTCTTCCTTTTGCTATAAATACCTTCCCTTGTGCCAACAATTTCTCAGTCAGCTTATAACCGATCGCCCCCAAGTATGCAGGAAAGTTCCAAAATGTCATAATTGGGGATTTGGCGGCCAGTTAACGCATAAAAAAGTCATTTAGCCAACAACTGACGGCCCCTGGCCCCCGGTCTGCTGGCGGCGAACTGCTGAAAGCCACTCGGGCAAGCAGCACCCTTCCAGCTTTTAGCAGTAACGCAAACGAGGAAAAAACTGTCGTGAAATTCCACTGGCTACTACCAAGTTTCTTAAGTGTATTTTTGCTCGCCGGAGCCGCCGAAGCAGCTAGACTGCAATCTTGGCGGTTTGATGCTTCAGAGAACCGGCTCTACATTAGAACAGAGGGGGGAGTCCAACCCAAGGCTCAACTGATTTTCAACCCCACGCGATTGGTAATCGACTTACCGGGGACGAGTCTGGGCAGTCCCTCGGTCAACAAACCGCTGTCAGGGGCGATCGAATCTGTGCGAGTAGGACAGTTTGACGACGATACCACCAGAATAGTCGTCGAACTCAAAGACGGGTTTACTCTAGACCCCCAGCAAGTAAAATTTCGGGGCATTTCTGCCAGCGAGTGGACAGTAGATTTGCCCGCACCAGTACGCGGAGGAACTCAAAATTCGATTTCAGAACCAGGGGGAGAAAGATTATCGGTTGAACCTTCAGCAGCGGAAACCAAATCTGCTGAAGCGACGGTAGTTCAGAACGTTCAGGTGACGGCGGACGGTTTTTTGATCCGTACTGCCGGTGGCAACCCCCAAATTAATTTTCAACAAAGTCGAGCCGGGGACATCGCCACCCTCGATATTGAAGGAGCTACTTTAGCTGCGGGCGCGGGCGGCCAACAGCCTCAAACTAACGGCAAGCACGGAGTTGACAAGATTGAAGTCCGGCAATTGCCAACAGATCCGCCCGTTACCCGCGTAACTTTGCGGATGAAGAGTTCTAATACTCAGTGGCGCGCTTCTGTCGGCAATTCTGGCTCGGTTGTGCTATCGCCAGGAGGCACGAGTCCGCCAATCCTGACGCGCTCCCAACCCCTAACTGTTGGGAGACCAGCTCAAGGAAGTTTAGCGAGAGTTCAGTCCATTGATTTAGCGAGTAACGGCACGCAATTCGTGGTGAGAACTGACCGCCAAGTCTCCTATACCAGCGGGTGGGATCAATCATCGAAAGCTTACTGGATTCGGCTTGCTTCTAGTTCTCTGGCGGGGCAAATTCCTCAGCTCGATGGCAACAGTCCTGTATCGTTTACCGCCAGCCAGGAAGACGCGGAGACTGTGGTGATTTGGGTGCAGCCGCGATCGGGGGTACAGGTAGGCAGGGTGACGAGACCTAACCCGCAGATGCTGTCTTTGCAGTTGCGATCGAGTGCTAGCGCGCAGTCACCTTTGACTCGCGATCCAAATCCGCAGCCGTTGCCGCCGAGAAGCAGTATAGGAGCGGGTGATTTGCCCCAAGGTTCTAACCGTCGTTTCGTAGTGGCGATCGATCCTGGCCACGGCGGCCGCGATCCGGGTGCCGTCGGGATTGGGGGCATTCAGGAGAAGGAAATTGTTTTAGATATCTCATATCAGGTGGCAAGGCTGCTAGAACAGCAGGGCGTGCAAGCCGTAATGACTCGGACTGACGACAGCGAAATTGACCTAGAACCGAGAGTTTCTTTAGCATCACGGGTGAATGCTACTTTGTTTGTCAGCATTCACGCCAACGCGATTAACATGAGTCGCCCGGATATTAGCGGGATTGAGACTTATTATTTCGATAGCGGGGAAGATTTAGCCCGGGTGATTCACGCCAGTATTTTGGATGGGACGGGGGCGAAAGACCGTCGGGTGCGGCAGGCGAGATTTTATGTTTTGAGGAAGAGTGCTATGCCTTCTGTGTTGCTGGAAGTCGGTTTTGTCACAGGTGCTGAGGATGCTGCTAAACTTTCCGATCCAGCTTACCGGAGTCAAATGGCGGCTTCGATCGCTCGTGGCATTTTATATTATCTTCAACAAAGATAATGGGCGGTTGACAGTTGACAGTGGACAGTTGACAGTGGACAGTTGACAGTTGATTAATGTTATTGGTTATTTGTTATTAGCCACAGAAAACGATTAACAAATGACAACAGACAACTGCTTTCCTGTCAACTGCTTTCCTGCTTTCCTGCCAACAGTTAACAGACAACAGACAACAGACAACAGACAACAGACAACTAACTATTAACAAATGACAACAGACTCCAGACAACAAAGAATCGGTATATTTGACAGTGGCGTGGGCGGTTTGACTGTTTTGACGCAGTTATACAAACAATTGCCCAACGAATCAATACTTTATTTTGGAGATACGGCGAGACTGCCTTACGGCACTCGGGCGGCGTCGGAAATTGTGCATTTTGTCCGCGAAATTATGGCCTGGCTCGTGGAACAAGATGTCAAAATGGTGATTATGGCCTGCAACACCAGTTCTGCTTTGGCGATGGAGATGGTGCAGGCTGAGTTTGATATTCCGGTGCTGGGAGTAATTCTGCCGGGGGCCCAGGCTGCGGTGCAGCAAGGCAAGCGGATCGGGGTGATCGCAACTCCTGCTACGGCTGCTAGCAATGCCTATCGAAATGCGATTTTGGAAATGGATGATTCTTGTCGGGTATGGCAGGTTAGCTGTCCGGCTTTTGTGCCTCTGGTGGAGCAAAACCGGATTCACGATCCTTATACTTCTGAGGTGGCTCGGGAATATTTGGCTCCTTTGATTCAGCAGCGAATTGATACGCTGATTTACGGTTGCACTCATTATCCCCTGTTGGCTCCCGTGTTGCGATCGCTCTTGCCTGCTGGGGTGAATTTAATCGATCCTGCGGTGCGCGTGGTGGCTGCTGCTGCCAGAGAATTGGAGGTTTTAGGGCTGCGAAATTCGGGTGCTGCGCTGCCGACTCGTTTTTGCGTGAGTGGCGCCCCGCAGCAGTTTGCGGACTTGTCGGTGCAGTGGCTGGGCTGTACTCCTGCGGTGGAGAAAATATCTCTGCCGACGGTTGTCCGTAGCGAAGCGGGGCGTAAGCCATCGCCCGTATCCGTGGAATCTGTCGAGTAAGCGGAAAAATTTATCGATCGCGCGCTAGCAAAGCTTGCAGAAGACGATCGCACAAATCCCACACCAATTTCCCACAGGAATGCAACTGCAAGCAAACTCCAAACCCTTATGTGACAAGTCATTCCCGATTCTTTAATCAAAAATCGAAAATCGAAAATCGAAAATCGTATCACCCCCCACATCCCAAGCTTTTCGGGATTTGGGGGGTTTAATTATTGCGATCGGAGGTAGCAATCAATCATCAATCTGTAATAAGATTTAACAAAAGCTTTGATGAACAATGCAAATAACGTCCTCTATCTGCTGGAGCTCTTCAGCCTTGAACCATGTCACCCTATATATCGCAAGCAGTGTTACTTGTAGACGGCTATAACATGATTGGACTTTGGCCTCGACTCCGAGAGAAGCGCGATCGCGACGAACTCGAAACAGCCCGCCGCGAGTTGATTGAGGTTTTAGTTAACTACAGCGCCGTTCAAGATTTTGAGGCCAGACTGGTGTTTGACGCTCACTATCGAGATACTCCGAGCGTTAAAGAAATTATTACTAAAAATTTATCAGTGCACTACACTGACTTCGGTCAGACGGCAGATACTTATATTGAAAAGTCTTGTGCTAGTTTGCGCTACGAGTTGCGATCGGTCAAAGGCAAAGGGCGGATGATTGTCGCCACCTCAGACCGAGCGCAGCAATTGACCGTAGTCGGCTACGGTGCCGAATGGATGTCCGCCGAACAACTAGCCGCTGACGTAGAATCCACCGCCCGCCGCAGCGAGCGCCAGCACAAATCCCGCAAACACAACTCCAGTCGCTTTCTGTCGAATTCCCTCGATCCTGAATCGCAGCAGCGCCTCGCCAGAATGAGAATGGGGCTGCATTAGCTGCTGGAACCCGCTTTCTGTACGATCGAAAAAAAGTTTGTCAAAGGCCTTGCCAAATCCTCTAAGTTCAGCTACTATTAGTAAATGTGGGTGACAAAAACCACGCAATCCTCGGTAGCTCAGTGGCAGAGCGATCGGCTGTTAACCGATTGGTCGTAGGTTCAAATCCTACCCGGGGAGTTAGTAAAAGTCTGAAGTTGGAAGTTTCCAGCTTCAGATTTTTTTGTTTTTATTTTCCGATATATTTTTCTATAATGTAGATGCAAACACTTTACCTGTATCGTCAGGAACCCAACTCTAAAGAGATTGGGCTTGCAAGAGAAATCAAGTAAGCCATTCTGACCAGCCTAAGACCTCACGCAGGTCTACGTTATTTGGGTCACGACACCCTGTGGATGCGACGCTAGTCCCCTGCCCTGTCGCTAGTAGTTAAACTGTTTCAAGGTCACTGAAACAGTGCTGCTAGCCGGAAAAAGCCCTTATAACATTGACCGACAAGCGAACATTACCCGAAAGGGATTCGGAGACAACCATATCTCCACAGAGGGGCAACCATACCCCTCTAACCCCGAAAGGGGATTCAAGGCGGTTGAAACCTTACCAAATATTTTTTATGAGCTATCGCGATATCATCACCATAGAGCCAGATAAGCGTGGTGGCAAGCCCTGCATTCGTCGGATGCGAATTACGGTTTACGATGTTCTTGGCTGGCTGGCTTCTGGAATGTCTATTACTGAGATTATTGACGACTTCCCAGAACTGACAGAAACAGATATTAGAGCCTGTTTAGAGTTTGTCGCCGATCGCGATCGTCGTTTAGTTGCTTCGGTGAGTGTCGCTTGAAACTACTATTCGATCAAAATCTGAGCCGAAAATTAGTTACTCGCTTGGCTGATATTTTCCCTAACGCTAGCCATGTTGAATTTCACGGGCTAGCAGAGAAAACAGATACAGAAATCTGGGATTTCGCTAAGTTGAACGATTTCTGTATTGTGACAAGTATGATTGCAACGAAGTAAAAAGACTTTGTGCATCCGCTGCAATGATTTTTTACTGTCACCGCTACTCCTCAAATGAAATTAAAAGCTTCCGCAGCAGTTGAGCTAGAACTTTACGTTCGGCTTCGTCTAAAGCGCTAAGGAGTCGATGCTCATTGGCAACATGAGCCTCAACAGCTTTCTCGATCGCGTTGAAACCTTTATCGGTTAACTGAATTAGCGTCCCTCGGCGATCGCTCGGATCGTCCATGCGCTTCACAAGATCGGCCCGTTCTAAGCGATCTATACGATGCGTCATCGTACCCGATGAAACCATCAATGTATTGAATAGCTCGGTCGGCGTAAGCTGGTACGGTTGGCCAGAACGGCGCAATGTCGCCAACACATCAAATTCTCCAACGTTCAAGCCAAAGTTGGAAAATGTCTGTTGAAGCGATCGTTCTAAGTATTTGGTCAGTCGCCCCATCCTACCAATAATGCCCATTGGCGACACATCTAAGTCAGGGCGCTCTCTTTGCCATTGAGCCAAAATCGCATCGACTGGATCGGCATTCATTGAAATGCTACTCACCTAAAAATTTTGATGCCAACCATCTTAACATCAAGATAAATGCTAGAATCTTGGCATCAAGTATCTTGACGTTAAGATAAAATTGTGAAGACAGCTACTGTTCGCCTCTCTGATATTCTGCTGACTGCTCTGGCGCCGATGATCTGGGGAACAACTTATGTTGTAGCGACTGAACTCCTGCCCCCTAACCATCCGCTATTAGTGGCTGCTTTGCGATCGCTCCCCATCGGTATTCTGCTAGCAGCCTGGTTTAGACAACTGCCCAAAGGTATTTGGTGGTGGCGTATTCTGCTCTTGGGTAGCCTCAATATCGGAATTTTTCAAGCACTATTATTTGTCGCTGCTTATCGCCTTCCGGGTGGCGTTGCTGCAACGGCAGGCGCAATCCAACCTTTATTAGTCGTATTATTTTCTTCGTTAATATTGAATGAAAAACCGTCTAAGCTGTCTATTGTGGTGGCGATCGCAGGCTTTATTGGTGTCGGGTTGCTGGTTCTGGGCCCTAATGCGCGTCTTGATAGCATTGGCATTGTTGCTGCGATCGCTGGAGCTGCAACAATGGGTCTGGGAACGGTGCTAGTCAAACGTTGGAAACGCCCAGTTTCTCTACTTGTTTTTACAGCATGGCAGTTAACAGTTGGTGGAATCGTTCTGCTGCCGATCGCCCTAGCGATCGAAGGGCCAATAACTCATATCTCAACAACTAACCTATTGGGCTTCGTTTACCTGGGCTTAGTCGGCACTGGAGTTGCTTATGCACTTTGGTTTCGGGGGATTGATAAACTCAAAACATCGGCTGTGGCATCGCTAGGGTTGATGAGTCCTGTAGTAGCAACACTACTGGGATTCGTCTTACTACACCAAACACTTACGCCAATTCAACTGATTGGGATGGGAATTGTTTTGATGAGTGTTTTGATAGGGCAACAAACGGATCGGCTACGTCAACGCTTATCTAATACTTTCAAATCTCGGATCAAAAAATAACTTACAGTCGTCATCCTAAGGTGCGTCAGGAACAAGAGTTTCGAGTTGCATCAACTATTTGGCTGACGCACCCTACGGAATATTACCGAATACTAAACATCGCGTTCCGTGCGTACCCATTTAGTTTGCCGTTTCAGGATAAAACCCAGATACAAAGGGATTTTCCACAGGATGTAAAAAGGAACAGATAATAGAGTTGCGCCGGAAATGTCGGCACGCCCAAATTTTGCCCAAGCGCTGACAATTGAAACTAAAATTAGCAATCCTTGTACTCCTAATAATATGGCGGGAATCGCGGATGCTCCGATAATTGCTGCTAGTATTGAGGCGGCAAAAGTGGCTAGCCAGATAGCAACTAAAAGGGATAGAGGAGGGACGGCTAAGTCGAGGGCGATCGCCATTAAGTCAAAACGCTGTTGCTCGATCGAAGCTGTCGCCAGCCTGGGAGTTTGAGTTAGCAAGGTTTGTAAGTGTCCGTGTTCCCATCTGGTTCTTTGAGTTTTAGCTACTTGTTCCTGCTGCGGCAAACATCCGGTGACTCGGGCTTCGGGGCAGAATACCGTTGGATGTCCGGCGATCGCCAAATCCAAGCTCATTTGCATATCTTCGACGATATTGCTGCTGGCTAAGGGAACATCTCGAATGATTAACCACGGAAAAGCCATGCCCGTACCTGTTAGCAATGACGGGAATCCTAACTGTTTTAATCCGCTCGGCCGGACTAGGTTTTTCACTAGAAATGCTAAGGCAGAAATCGAATCTTTTGGGGTAGGATTGGGCGGCTGTTCCATTAAATATGTTGCTTGGACTGGCCTTTGTTCTGCCATTGCTACCCGGGCTAATTTATCGATCGCGTCCGGCTGACAAATGCAGTCGGCGTCAACCATGATGATTACTTCTGGGGGGTCTGAGGCGATCGACTGCAAGCCGAAATCTAGGGCGTATCCCTTCCCCTTGCGTTCTGTGTCGTGGCGCTCGATCGCGCTTGCACCGCTGTTGCGGGCGATTTCTGCTGTGGCGTCGGTGCAGTTGTCAGCAATCACTAACAGCCGGTCTTGAGGTGTTAGCTGCGGCAATATAGTGGAGATGGTGGCGGCTATTCCTGCTGCTTCGTTGTAGGCGGGAATTAAAACTGCTACTTTGGGGCGGGCTTCTTGAGTTTCCGCTGTGTCGCCAAAGCTGGACAGGAAAGCTGCACAGCATTCTAGGAATAGAACTGCAACCGGAATTAGAACGATCAGGGCGATCGCCAAGAGTACAACATCAACAAATAGGAACCCTAGCTGATTTATTTGCACAATTCTAGTACCTTAATTTAATTTAATTTGCTGCGGTCATTGAGTTGATTTAATCAAATTGCACCCTGGTCTACTCAGCGAGCAAACCTATTATCTAAGCTATCATAATATCATGTCCTGAAAAATCACCATTATTAGGTGCGAGCCTTCGAGAAGACGGGATATTATGCAGCGATTCATCTGCGTTCATCTGCGTTCATCTGCGGTTAAAATTCTAGAATTAATTCAAATGTCGATCGATCGTCACAATCGAAATTGGATTCAACGCATCAAAACGAGTCAAACTGCCCGCAGACACAGAACGCGATAACTGCACCTGCACGATGCGGTAACTCCAGTGCGGTTCCCGGCGCACCCGATCGCCAATCCAGCTTAAAACAGTAGCAATATCCTCAAAAACATCCAAAGCTAGGACGATCGACCCTCCAGCGAGCAGCCGCAGAGCGCAAACGCCCAAAATTTTAGTCAACCCTCCACCGCTACCACCGATAAAAATCCGGTGCGGCGGACGCAAGCGGTGCAAGATTTCCGGGGCGGTTCCGTGAATCGAAAACACATTTTGCAACTCAAAACGGCGACAATTGAGTTCGATCGCAGAAGTGCCAGAAACCGTTTGTTCGATCGCGTATACTTCGGACTGCGGGAATAAACGAGCAATCTCGATCGACACAGAACCGTTACCAGCACCCACATCCCAGACAACTTGTTCGGGTTGCAAAGCCAATTGAGCCAACACCAACACCCGCACTTCCCGTTCAACCGTCAAACCAGGCCTGTCGCCACAACCGATAAAAGCTGCATCGGGAATACCCAACAAAGGCAACTTTCCCAAATCCAAAGCTTCTATCGGCGGGGAGTGCCGCAGCATCACCACTACGCTCAGCGGGGCAAAATCCTCTCCCAGCAAAGCTTCCAGAGACTTGTAACCCACGCGCTCTTCGGCGGAACCCAAATTTTCGCCAACCCAAAACTGGTAGCGTGTGGGCAAATCCAGAGCTTTCACCAAACTTGCGATCGCCGCCGGAGTGCGAGTTTCGTCTGCGAGTACCGCAATTTTCTCAACACCCAGCTTGAGTTTTGCCGTCAGTTCCTCAAAAAAACGTCCCTGGGAACCCACAAAATGAGCATCCTGCCAAGGGATGTGCAAGCGGTTAAAGGCCAACTGCACGCAGCTTGCATGGGGGTGAAAAGTCAATTTATCCGGCGGCAGTTGGGAAATGAGCAACTTTCCCCAGCCGTGGAACAGCGGGTCTCCGGCAACTAAAATTACAATCAGTTGATGCGAGGGGGTGGAGGGGGGCGAAAAAGTCCCTGCATCTGGCTCTAAATTCGCATCTACGGCCAACCAACGCCGAATTTCCAGAATTGCTTCGGTTAAATCTTCCAACGCCCAGCGCTCGCAGGATTGCTCGGGAAAATAGCTCAAATGCCGATCGCTCCCGATGAGCAGAGCGGCCATTTCTACAACCTGCCGCGCCGATTCGCTCAGCCCAGCAGCTCCATCTAAACCAATACCAACAACGTGTACAGTCACTTTTGCATTAAAAATTAAAAAACCAGAATTACTGATTTTTCCTGGTTTCTCATGAATTTTTTGCTTGATTTTGTTGTCAAGTCAGAATAATTAAAGCATTTTATAAGCAGTATTTTGAAGGTTGGGACAGAGGAGAGGGGGAGAGGGGGAGAGGGGGGAGAGGAGGAGAGGGGGAGAGGGGGAAGAATTGGGAGAGGGGGAGAGGGAAGAGGGGGAAGAATTGGGAAAATCTTCCTTGATTCCTCATAATTCTGGCTTGTATCGGTTAAATTCCGTACTTTGCTCGTTGCCGAACTTCGCTCGAACCTCTTTCTTCCTTCTTCCCTCTTCCTTCCTTCTTCCCTCTTCCTTCCTTCTTCCCTCTTCCCTCTTCCTTCTTCCTTCTTCCTTCGTGGTCAAAACTCAAAAACAGGCCAATCCGGTTGCCGCACGTAGCTAGTCATATCGTCAAACTTCCGCAGTTCGGCTTTGTGCACCCACAGATCCTGGGGCGTGTCGAGCCATTGGTCGTTTAACTCAGCCATCAGGGCAGAAAAATGAGCGCGGTCTAGGTTCGGCCCGGTATCCCCAAAATAAGCCAGAGTAATGTGTGCCGTAAAATGATATTGCTGTTCAATTCCCAAGGCAATTAAATCGGGATTTTGATAGATCGATCGACGAAACTCCAGAATTTGCTTGTAAGAGTTTTCGTCCGTCGGTGCCAAACAGACACCTACAGCCCTAGTCATCACCATCAACCCCAGCACCGTCCAGCGTATGGGAGAGCCGCCCGCCAAGGGTTTGCAGGCCGCAAAACCATCTTTCATGCGCCCGCGCAGTTGACCCTCAAATTCTGGATTTTTCTCAGAGGCATCTCGAAAAGCGCTGCTCCAAATCAGATCGGCGACGGTTAAATGGAAGCTATCAGGAGGCAGTGCTACGATCGCACCGTCCGCGATTTCCTGCAATAGCCGTTGTTGGACTGAGTGTAAATTAGTATAAAGTGCAGTATTGTCTGCATCTTCCCCCGCAGGTGGCGTAATCACCGAATAACCCGGAAAAGGTACAGGAGTTCTGTGACCGGCTTCATCAGGCTTAAATTTTGGAGATTCCTGAATGTGTTCCACCTGGGACTTGTAGGAGTCCAGCAGCGTCATTCGCGCCACCCGATTTACGTAAGCTTGATAAGTATCATCCAATCTTGATTTCCTCGCGGTGAAATACTGCCACACCAAATTTTATATTATGGTGCGGGCTTTCAACAGATACATTTAACCCGGCAAATCCAGGACTAAGCCTGATACTACCGTGTATGGCAATACAGAAAAAGCTGCAAGCTCTCCTGTCAAGGAGGTATCTCTCAAAGCTTTCAACAGGATATTGAAAGCGCCATTTGAATTTATGTCCACACTTTGAACAGGTTTTTGATGTGTATTCTTCCGTTATGCCTACTACAAAACTGCCATTTAACAGCAGCTTGATGCTTCAACATTTGCTGGAAATGATAATGACTCAAAGTGACCATGGTCTTAGCTGTTTTAGTCGCTAAAGCATTTTTTTCTCAATCTACACTACCAGCTTTTACCTAATTATTCAAGAAGTTTCTAGAAAATCATTTACTTTGTATCAAGAGTCTGATTCAGGATATGTTGGACTTCGGGATCGTGCAAATCTGATTTTTTGGGCTGCTGAACTTGAAATATGCCAATTTACCTGTTTTGGGGGGAAGACGACTTTGCGATCGCGCAAGCAGTCACAAGTTTGCGCTCCTCTGTCCTCGATCCCAACTGGGCTAGTTTTAACTATGACAAGATTGTTGCCGATCGACCCGACGCTGTGGTTGAAGGACTCGATCGAGCTTTAACGCCACCCTTCGGCACCGGCAGCCGTTTTGTCTGGCTGGCAAATACGACTGTAACGCAGCAGTGCTCTGCGGAACTTTTAGCCCAATTGGAACGGACGCTGCCAGTAATTTCCCCTAGTACCGTATTGCTGCTGACATCTGTCAAAAAACCCGACAGCCGGCTCAAATCTACCAAGTTAATCGCCAAGTCCGCCGAATTCCGAGAATTTTCACCGATTCCGCCTTGGAATGAAAAAGAGTTAGCCCAGCGGGTGCGCCAAGTCGCCGGCGAAATGAATGTCAAATTGACCGCCACGGCGATCGAACTTTTAGCCGAATCCATCGGTAGCGATACGCGCGGGCTATACAGCGAACTCGAAAAATTGCTGCTGTTTGCCGGCAATCGCAGTCAACCTCTCAACCCCGAGGAAGTTGCTGCACTGGTGCACTGTAACGCCCAGAATACCTTCCAGCTAGCCGATGCGATTCGCGAGGGCAAGACTTCCGCTGCTTTAGAGTTATTGGCGGGCTTAACGGCTCAGAGCGAACCTGGTTTGAGGATTGTGGCGGGCTTGACTGGTAAGTTTCGGATTTGGCTGTGGGTGAAGGCAATGATCCAAGCGGGCGATCGCGATGATAAAATTGCTCAAGCTCTAGACCTCGGCAATCCGAAACGAATATACTATTTTCGCCAAGAAGTCAAGAACGCCAGCTTAGAAAAACTACAAAAAAGTTTGCCTTTGCTGCTAGAGTTAGAAGCTTCTTTAAAGCGGGGCCGGGAAGAAGTCTCAACCCTGCAAACCAAAGTAATAGAACTTTCTAGCTTGTTTCGGTGAGGAGAGACAGCCCAGCAGGAGCGGGCCGTGACTTTCAGTCAGTTGACAGTTGACAGTTGACAGTTGACAGTTTGAGGGCGACCTCTACCTGGAAGGAAAAGGATTGGAGTAATGAATAGGCTTCTTTTAATTTCTCCCGATCGGGCGGGCGGGCTTTAAACCAATTCTTTCTGGTAAATTTTTACAACAAATTGCGCGATCGGATATATGCTGGATATCCGATCGCGCGCAAAAATCTCAATAGCTACGAGAAATAATCTCAGAATGCCACAGTAGAAGTTAATGTGGTAAATAAATATTGTCCGCCGCCGAACGCCGATCGATTAATATTATTTGCCGGCTCTCCACCCCCCCCAAAAAAAAGAGCGCTACCCATGACACAACAGAACCTGCGGGAACTTCTGAAGCAGGGCGATCCAAAAGCGATCGCATCTAGCATCAACCGTACACTCAAACCCAAAGGCATCAACGCCGATGTGACGCGGGACAACGGCTGCCTCCACATAACTCTGGAGTCAGGCAAAGTACCGAGTCAAATGGCATTGGTGGATTTCATCCGCAGCGGGATGACGAATTTGGGAGTCGAATCAATTCACACTGTCAAAGTTTACGGGCGTCGCACAGGTGACGGCTCCCCTGCGTGGGAAGATGAAATAGATCTGATGCCAGCAGATCCAATGCTTTATGCCTCGGATACTGGAATGCCTGACGACTCTGTAGGTTTAGATGATGTCGAACCCGATGGCGAAGACTATTATCAAGAGGGACAATTCGATCCAGATGACGACGAGGAAGACGACGAGGAAGACGAAGACGAAGATGTAGCCCCCCCTCCGAAAAAACAATTCCCAAAATGGGCAATACCTGTGGGTATCTTAGTGCCTTTGGGGGCGATCGCAGCGCTTTACTTGACTGGAAATTTCCCCTTCGGTGGCGGCTCGAACCCTGAACCGAGCGCCCCCGAAGCAGCTTCGCCCTCCCCCAAAAAAGCCACATCTCCTGCGTCTAAAGCCACATCTCCATCTCCCAGCGCATCTGGCGAGGCCCCACAGGCAGCATCTCCTACTGCACCAAAAGCCGCTCCCACTAATGCTGCTACGCCCGCGAGCCCTGTTCCCAAACCTCCTGCGCCCAAGGCAGCATCTCCTGCGCCAAAAGCAGCATCTCCTGCACCAAAAGCCGCCGCGCCTAAGCCTGACTCTTGGAGGGAAGGCGTTAACAACGCTCAGAAGGCGGCAGTTTTGGCACAGACGGCTCAATCTCAAGCAGAGTGGATTGCGGTAGCAAGCGAATGGCAGAAAGCGGTTCAGCTTATGAGAGCCGTGCCGTCAACTAGCCCCAACCATTCAAAGGCTCAGCAAAAAGCGGCAGAGTACCAGGCAAATCTGATTGTTGCCAACCGCAGGGCGGCGGCAGCACCTTAAGAGTTTTGAGTTTTGAGTTTGATACTCGATGTGCTAAAAAGTCAAAAGTCAAAAGTCAAAAGTAAAAAATCTTGTTTTTACTGAAAGCTTTATTACTTTTGACTTTTTTGAATTTTACTCATATCAAGTCCGGTCGCACCGTCCTGGCTATAATGGCGGTGTGGTGAAGAGCGTGCGATCGTACAATTATGGTCAAGCGTCTGGTTGTTGAACCACATCTTTCAGTAGAAGAAGTTGAAGGCAACTACGGTTAGGAATCCGACCCGATCGATCTCACTTGGTACCATACTATCTGGCTGGAACGCTATAAGATTGGTAGCCAAAAAGGTACTATTTCATCGCTGTCAAGACTTAATTCCTGGTTTAACTTTCTTTAATTGGTGGCATTGTTCTATTGCTAATTGCGATCGAAGCCTACCATACAAGTTTGGTGGCAGCGGACTTGATATTAAACTTTAATCTATACTGGGATCATTCTCGGTCAAACAAGTGATAAAGTCAGTAAAATTGTCAGAAAAAACTGATTGTATTTGAGACTTTTTCTTGCCAAAGCTGGTTCCAAAATGCTAGAATAAAAATGTCTCCGGTGTTGAAGTTATAGCGGTAAAAAAAAGAATGTAACTGTAGGCAAGCTCGAAAGCCTGATAGTGATAAGTCATTCTAAAATATTTAATTTAAAATATTTAATCTAAAATATTTAATGGTATTAGTGCCGGATTCGGGTCAGTGTCTATTCCGAATTCACAAATATTGGCAGAAGTCAAGCGCTTGTGGGTGAGGGGAAATTAGTATTGGGTAGGGAAAAGTCAACCGGGCGCACGGGAGGGGCTGTGCCGTTGGTTTTGGCTGTGGGAGGGTCTGGTTGGTAAACTTGGATGCGATCGCGCCCGAGATCTTTGGCTTGGTACAGCGCTGCGTCGGCTGCGTCAATCAATATCGAGGCTAGGGATTTAGATGCAGGAACCGTACTCGCTGCTGCGTCGGCTGCGTCAATCACCATAGAGGCTTCGGATTCAGAGATAGGAACCATAGTCGCTATCCCCAGACTGACAGTGACGTAGTTGCTCACCTGAGAACCAGCGTGAGGAATCTGTAAAGCTGCGATTTTGAGCTGTATGTGTTCGGCTACCAGCTCGGCCCCTTCACTCGCCGTATTCGGCAAAATAACGGCAAATTCTTCGCCTCCGTAGCGAGCTACTAAATCGGCAGGGCGATTAATTGCTTTGCCGATCGCCTGGGCGACTTGCCGCAAACACTCGTCTCCCTTTGGATGTCCGTAGGTATCGTTATAAGTTTTAAAAGAATCAATATCGCACAAAATTAGGGACAGAGGTGTTTGTTCCCGCGCTTGTCGGCGCCACTCCCTGTCTAAATACTGATCGAACCGACGGCGGTTTGCTAGCTGCGTGAGTTCGTCTAAAGTTGCTAAACGCTCTAACTTGAGGTTGGCTGCTTGCAACTGCTGGTAGAGTTCTGCTTGTTTGATCGCGATCGCCAACTGAGTGGCCAGAGAAGACAATAACTCGACTTCCAACTGCATCCACTGTCGGGGACTGCACTGGTGAGCCATCAGCAGTCCCCACAATTCCTCCCCTTGCACTAGCGGTACTACCAAATAAGCTCTGACTTCAAATTGTGCGAGCAAGTCAATTTGAGCGTGCGGCAAATCGGCGGCGGAGACATCCGCGATCGGTCGGATCGCCCGATGTTGGTAGGCTTCAAGATAGAACTCGTCAAAACAGAAATTTTCCAGGGTTTCTCCCAGCATCGGCCGACAGTTGAGTGCTACAGATTCCACTGTCACCGCCCCCGTCGGGGGTGTGGCGCAGTGACTGCCCGTACAGGGGTTAAAGCGGACGATCATCACTCGATCGGCCTGAAGGAACTGGCGCACTTCTGTCACTGTCGTGCTGAGCACTTCGCCCAAATCTAGAGACTGGCGGATGTGCTGAGTAATCGTCGCCATCAGCAGTTCCCGTTCGTTTTGTTGTCGCAGCGCCTCTTCTGCCTGCTTGTACTCGGTAATATCTTGAGCAGTGCCGAAAATTTGTTTGGGCTTCCCCTCTGCTGTGCGGGCGAACACTTGATCGCGGCAGCGAAAGTGGCGCCATTCGCCCGATCGGTGTTGGAGCCGATAGTCCAACTCCAAAATATGCCCGTCTGCGACTGAGGGAAATTTTTGCAGGTGGGCGGATAGCCTCGGCAAATCTTCTGGGTACACCAAACTGGAATACAAAGCTGTTTGCATCTGTAAAATTTCTTGGGGAGTGTAGCCTAGCAGCTTAGAAGCTTGACCGTTGACATAGACGTTGCGCTGTTCGGTCAAGTCGTAAATGTAGAGTAAGTAAGGCGCCACATCGGCAATCTGCTGGATGAAATGCTGGCTCTCGCGCAATTCTGCTTCCACCCGCTGGCGCACTTCCACTTCTTCCAAAGCTTGATCTCGCATCGTGCGGTAAGCTTGGATGCGGTGGGTGAGGTCGGTTACGTCTTGTATTACCAACAGGGCGTAAAACGATTGGCAGTTTGGTGGGATAAAGCCGTAAGGCGAAATTGAATCCCGAAAGTTTGACGGCAATGCGACACCAACAGAATCTCCTTGTCGCACCATACTATCTGGTTCCAACTCCACAGTCGATCGAATCAAGTTGGGAATATTCAGTTCTGCAACGCCCGGTGAAAGTGCAGGGACAGCCGTCACAGTAGTTTGCTGGATGCGCTGCTGGCCCTCTTGCCAAGTTGCCGGAATCAGGTGCTTGTGAATTTGAGAAGAAAAAATTGTTGGCGGGCCTCCTGCAAAGATTTGCTGGAAGCGATTTGCGTACTTGAGCTGGCTCAGGTGAGGAAAATGAGTTGTGATCTTGGTTCCCAACATTTGCTCGCGCCCAATTTTCGTCCAGTCTTCCAGACAGGCATTCCAAAACAGCACCACAAAATCATCTCGCAGCAGGCAGGCGCCGACTGGTACACTGTCGAGAACTCCAAACTTTTCCTCAATAGTTTTGCTCTCCTCGATCATAGACCCCCGGCAAGTTGATTGATCGCAGCCAACAAGGCGTCAAAGGAACTGACATTGAAAATGAGGATGATATCTCCTTCAATGTGAAGCCTTTCAATAATGAAACGGGTTTGGGCTAATAAAACCACTGTATCAGCAGCCAAACCGCCAGATGTGAGCAAAGTCGCGATCGTCCCTTCCGTGTAATTGGGAATTGAGTAGTTCAGGCGCTGCTGAAGTACGTTGCTGATTGCACCCATGACCCCGTTGATTACAATATTTCCTACTTCACTCAGCGTACCAATTTTGACCGAATCCAGGTCGTGAGTTCCAGCTTCTTCCCCAGTCAGCATGGTCACGAGCGTGGCCGCACTGTTGGTGGGAAAGACTAGCTGGGCAATGCCTCCAAAGGAACCAGTAAATTTGAGCTGGACGGCGGAAATTTGTTCGCCGTTGAGGTGCTGCTCTAATTCTGTTTGCACGTCGGCTGGAGACAGGATTTGGAGGTAGGGAATTTGCAAGCGAATGGGAGATTCGATCATGTCGTTCAAAATCCCTGCTGCTTGACCGATCCCGATGTTGACGAGTTCCTGCAAAGCATCGAGCTGTCGAGCGCTTAATTTCATGGGGCGCTCTCCTCGCTGGCACTGAGAGCTTTTTTGATCCACCCGATTAGTTCGTCTGAGTTGGGCATTTTGTGAATTACTGCCAGGGCTCCGAGTTCCATGCATTCGGATTTGGTGGTTGCTTGAATATCTGCGGTAATGACGATGACTGGAATGTTATATCCTCGATCGCGCATGGCTTGCAGGACTTCGCGACCTTCCATTTCTGGCATCAGCAAATCTAAGAGCATACAGTTTGGGGTCTTAGCGGCCAGAAGTTCCAGAGCTTCCGGGCCGCTCGATGCTTCCCAAGTCTCGTATCCTTCTGCTCGCAGGATTTTGCAGATCACCCTGCGAGTCAACCACGAATCTTCGACAACGAGAATTGATGTCACTACGTTCTCCTCCTTCAATTGTTTAGGACTGACCGATGTTGCAGGCACTGCTTCGATCTTGACAGTAGTTTAAACTGTTGGGATCGCCTGCGATCGCTCGCATTAGGTGAATTCCTGTTCTTAAAAACTAACGCATTAAGGTGTTCGATAGTCTAGTCTCTTTGATTATGGGAAGAAAAAACCCGGTTTCTGAATGAAACCAGGTTTGCGGGATCTGTATTGCTCGTAACACCGGCCCTCAATTATAGATTACCAAACGCTTCCTGAGGGACTCTACTCGCTTTTTAGCAGTGGCATTTTCTGGATCGCAGGTGAGAGCTTGTTCGTACATTTCCAAGGCTTGAGCTGTTAATTTCTTGCGCTCATAGGCGTGACCGAGATTGTTGAGAGATGTAACGTAGTCGGGCTGCAACTTCAGGGCTTCTTTGTACTGACGGATCGCGATGTCGTACTGTTCTTGGCCGAAGTGGGCAAAACCTAGGGCGTTGTAAAGAAATGCTAGATCTTCTTCGCCTGCTAATTCTTGGCTTTTCAGAGCTTTTTGAAATAGTACGATCGCCTGGGAGTAAAGTTTCTTATCTACATAGATACTGCCTAACTCGTAGTATTCCTGTGCTGTTCCTTTTTCTATGGTCAGCTTATTTTCTAAGCGTTCCAAGGACATTTCCAGCTTCCGAGTTTTGAAAATCTGGCGCACAACAAACCAGGAAGTGCTACCGAGTATAGCCAGCAAAACTGACAGGTAAACAATCAGCAAATTACTATCCATGTTTTTTTATGTTAGTTGGTTTGTGGAAGGTTTTATTTATTTTAATCCGCTAGCAATCTGTGAGATTTGCCTTGGCAACTATATAAAAACACGAAAATGGCGATCGACTAGCCCGATCGCGATTTCTGAAAAATCAAGAATCCAGAAGTAAGAACAAAGAAGGAAAATGAGTCTCAACCTCCTAGATTTATCAGGAGTTTTCCTTCTCTGGCAGATAGCTAAATCTTTCCTACTTCTGCTTTCTTCTGTCTGAAAACTATTCAAGCTTTCACGATCCGGCTCGATTTGCCATTTCCACGACTTTACCGAATGTTGCGGGGTCAATGATTGCCATTTGTGCCAGCATTTTGCGGTTGATTTCGATATTGGCTTTCTTCATGTTGCCGATCAGTCTGCTGTAGCTCGTGCCGTGTTGGCGCGATGCAGCATTGATCCGAGCAATCCACAGGCGGCGGAAATCGCGTTTGCGTTTTTTGCGATCGCGATAACCATTTCGCAGGGCTTGCATCACCCGTTGGTTAGCTGTGCGGAACTGTTTGGACTGTGCCCCGCGGAAACCCTTGGCTAATTTGAGAATTTTTTTGCGGCGCGCTCTGGCGACATTACCGCGTTTTACCCGTGTCATCTTTGAATTTCCGTTAAACTTTACAAGTATGGAAGCATTAACCGCACGTTACCATCATTGGTCTCATCGATGACGACCAGCTTAGAGAGACGGCTTTTGCGAGCTGAACTTTTGTGTGAAAGCAAGTGGCTTTTGTAAGCTTTGCGGCGCACAATTTTTCCGCTGCCGGTCGCTCTAAAGCGCTTTGCGGCTGCTTTGCGAGTTTTGAGTTTTGGCATGGAGTGGTGTTATTTGGACACAAGCTTCAACTGTATCACGTTTCTGCTACTTTCTGCAAGCTGGATTTGCGACGATCGGGATGGGATGACTGAACTCGGCGCTGATCGCGATACAAGCGGAGGGCGTAAACTCCGGCGGCAGTTGACTGCAATTCTTTAATTACTGCTGCCATTTCGATCGGCAATTCTTCAATTTTCGCTACCGAAACCGGATGTTCCGACGGCAGCAAAACCGGAGCCGCCAGCGCTGCAAAAGTTATGTCGGCTGCGGATATTGTATCGCCTACTAAATAGGTTTTGCCACCTGCTAATCTTCGATCGACAATCTCAAAAATTTCTTTGATTCCTTGCAGCGAACTGGCGGCGGAATCTGCTGTTATGTTGTAGACTTGCCGCACTTTGGCGCTAATCAACGGAAAGGCTATTTCAAACCCTATTCGCTCAAGTACGGGGGTACTGTTGCACCAAGCTCTTCGCATTGTTTTGCGATCGCCCGATCGATAAAAATATCCCCAATTGCGAGTATATTCTCCCAGTCTAGCATCAAATAACTCTTCAAGTGCTTCGACTTCTTGGCGCATTTCTACATTTGTCGGATACAAATACTGACCTGATGAACTGATTGTATCGAGGTAATGCAAAATATCTGTTGAATCTGTAAAATTGCCAGATTTGGTAACTAAAACAGGAACGCTGCTACCTCCGTTTTTGCTGGTGGCCGATCGGTGAAAAGGTGGTACGTGTCTTTCTTCAATGTAGGGAATTTTTAGCAAGTCAAGGGCCCACCGCACTTTTTCGCAGTAGTGACTGATGGGGATGGTGATGAGGCGGATAACTTCGGTATTGGCAATTGTTGAATGATTCATAAAGTAATTGAGATTTGTAAATATTTGCAGTTTGGTATTGGTATTATTTCGGACGATCGGCGTAAAATTTAAGGACTAAACTCCTGACTACAAAAAGTATTTTGTGTGAAAATTTATCGATTTACTGTTGAGCCAAATATGCTTGAGAAAACTCAGATGGAATCGGCACTGGTTTGCGAGTTGATAGTTCAATAAAACAACCAGATTGTTGGGCGATAGCAGCGACTTTCCCAGCTACAATTATTTCAGCATCCATCATCCACTTCAGCGATTTCATTTTACTCATCCAAATTTTCCCAGTTGGTTTATCGAAAATATTAATCGGCTGCTTGTATTCAATTGCTGTTTTCACCAGCATTGGAGCCACACCGTTTTCCAGCATTTTCTGTACTGGAAAATAAGCATCAGCAAGTGCGATCCGCAAGTCTTCCAACCAGCGGATATAAACAATATTGCTAACGATTCCCGCAAAGTCGATATCGTAAGTTTGTACGGGAAAGCTTAATTCTATTTCCAAAGGTCTTTTCTGTTCGCTGGATGCTTGCATTTTGGGTACTCTCAGTCTATTTTTAATAATTGAAAAACTGCCTCGATTGGGGAGGAAAATTGGAGGCAGAGCCTAGTAACGAGGAGAAATTGCTCTCTTGAGACCGAAAGGTCTGTTTGATAACAAAAAAATTATTCGGTTCTAAAGTTGACTGTCGAGATATCCGTGCAAATGCTCAATTGCTCTTTTGACATGAATTGCATCCCCATAAAGTTTACTCATCATCACGGCTCCTTCCAGGGTTGAAATCACAATAGTTGCGACTACATCGGCTTCGACATTTTCTCGAACTTCGCCTTTAGCAATTCCTTTGTTAATAATTTTGCAAATCAAAGCGCGCCAACCATCCATTGCTATTTGTACCCGCTGACGCAAAGCTGGATGAGCATCATCGCTTTCAACTGCTGTATTTAACAGGGGACAGCCGCCTGGAATTGGAGGATTTTCGGCAAACGTGCTAAATAAAGATATAACAGCTTTTAGCCGATCGACCGCATGACGTTTTCCTTTCAAAGCCCCGAGATATTGTCGGCGCATACATTCAGCCGCAAAGTCAAAAGCTTGCAGGGCTAACTCATCTTTGCTCTTGAAATGGTTGTAAATTCCTCCTTTTTGCAAGCCTGTAACGCGCATGATGTCAGACATAGAAGAACCTGAGTAGCCGTACTGATTGAACAGTGCTGCGGCTTCCCTGAGAATTTTTTCTCTGGTTTCTTGAGCTTTTGACATTTTTATGGCGCTAACCGACTTATCGGTCTTTTTTAGAGAATAGCAGAGCGAACTGTGAATGGCAAGGGGCGATCGCAATTAATTTAAAATTCAACTTAAAGCCGATCGCCCTAACCATCGCGAACCATCCAAACCAACATCCCCAGCAAAGGTTCCACAGGCGGCACAGGATAGTCATTGAGGTCAATTGTCAGAGTTTTTGCCTCCAACTTCAAAAATCTCCAAGCAGTGCCACTACTGACACTTCCGTAGATTGTGCCGATCGCAATATTGTTGATTTCATTAAACTTTTGAGCTGCTACCATCTCGGCCGCGCACTGTCCCAATCCCATTTTTAAATCGGCTTTTTTCGCTTCAACAATCACAATTGCTGGTGCTTCGATTAATATTTGTTCGGGAGAACGACTAATTAAAAAATCGCAGATACCACTCAATCCCAACTCCGGCTCTACAGTAAAATCTTCTCCCGAAAATAGACTCACTTGCCGCTGTAAAATCTTGCGGACTTCGACTAAAATAGGACTAATAATCAGTTCTGATCGCGCTTTTTCAGAACCCGTCGCTGTAGCAAGCGGCAATCCTTCAATGAGGGATTCAGTTAAATATACACTAGGCTCGATGGGTTCGGTTGGTGGCAAAAATCTGCCTGCTTCTACGGTAGTTAAGCCGAAATCGCGTTTAGCTTTTCTGAGTGTGAATTCACTGTAGGGCATTGAAAGCACCATTTTTATTGATGTTAATATAGCATCTGATTAAATTTGAAATCAAAATCATGGCATACAGCGATTTTACACTGCGAAAGGTTAAGCAAAGCTTCGGATTGACCGCAGTTGAAGGCGGGCGTTTTTTGCCGGAAGTTGAGCCGATCGCACCCAGTGCTATTTTAGCAGGTTTGTTGGCAGATACAGTGCCTTGGGCGATCGCAGTAGGAACCGAAAAAGCTAAATCAGAACTAATTATCGCCCCCGCACTTTTGGAAGTCAAACGGTTGCTGAACCGCCAAATCAGCGTATTTTCCGGCACCGATTTCACCGTGGATACCGCAGCGGGATTAAACGGAGTTTGCGATTTTTTAATCAGTCGCTCTCCTGAGCAATTTGAGATAGAAGCACCTGCTGTTATGCTAGTAGAAGCGAAGCGAGATAACATTAACAGCGGTTTAGGACAGTGCATTGCTGAAATGGTGGCGGCTCAAAGATTTAATGAAATTAACAATAATTCAATTCCGATTATTTACGGTTCAGTAACTACCGGCACTGCTTGGAGATTTATGAAGCTCGAAGGGCAAGTTGTGACTATTGATGTCAGTGATTATCCGTTTCCTCCTGTCGAGACAATTTTGTCGATGCTTGTCTGGATGGTACGGGAAGGTTGAGAAGAAGTCAGTAGTCAGTAGTCAGTAGTCAGTAGTCGGTAGTCAGTATTTATGTGTTATTTGCGATCGAAACTAATAATCATAGGACTTATGCAATTCCCAATTCCCAATTCCCAATTCCCAATTCCCAATTCCCAATTCCCAATTCCCAATTCCCAATTCCCAATTCCCAATTCCCAATAAAAAAAATAGGCCAGCCATATTAGCGCCTATCTCAATCAATATTTTAAGGGTTCACCGCAACGCCGTCTTACCTCAGCTTTTGACCTGGTATTTTACCAGGTGGGCACCGTTGGCTCGGACTTAAAGTTTCTGGGTACAAGCCCAGTTTACTGCTGTCCAAACATCTTGATTCCCGAGAGTTAAGAGTTATAGATCAAAAAAACATTATTGGCAGTCACCAACGTCGCAGTAGAACCTTTATGTGAACAAACCTGACTGTCAACTGAGTACAGTTAGACCGCAGGCTTCTTTTTCCTTTTTTTCAAAGGCTTTTTATAGTGAGGTAGTTCCACCCCCACTTGTTAATATAGTATCAGAGTATTTCCAGATCATCAAGGGGTATAAAAGAATAATTGTCGGTTTCGGTATCTACACCCGACGAGCCTTTCATCCCAAGGAGTAATTCCCAACGGGGTACTTCGCGCAGCAATTGAGATTAATCCCCTCTAAATATACCCTTAGACTTCCCGGCTGGTAGTTAACATACAGCAACTAACTCGATTTTGGCAACTCTTCGAGCAATTTAACTTCCATACCAGATAGATTCAATGGTTTGAGCGATCGCACTAGCCGACTTTCCTTCATTCTCCCCCAAGTCCCCGTCGAAGAGGACAGTAACGTGACCCAGTTTCCTGCCAGGGCGGGATACTTTCTTACCATACCAATGTACAAAAGCGCCGCTAATTTGTGCCAGTTGTTTTCGTTTCTCTAAATAATCTGACTCCGCAGACTCGTAGCCCAGCAAATTTACCATCACAGCACCTGCACATTTTAGATCGCAATTACCTAAAGGCAGTTGACAAACTGCGCGCAAATGCTGTTCAAATTGTGAAGTTTTGCAAGCATCGATTGTAAAGTGTCCCGAGTTGTGGGTGCGGGGAGCAATTTCATTGACTAACAGCTTATTGTCGGCGGTTAAAAATAATTCAATGCCGAATACGCCGACGGCTTCTAAGCTGTTGAGGAGAGTACGGGCGATCGCACAAGCTTCGGTTTGCACCTCTAAACTAATATCGGCGGGGGCAATCACTACACGACAAACCTGATTTTGCTGTTGAGTTTCCACGATCGGGTAAATCGCTATTTCACCAGTTACCGATCGAGCTGCGATCGCAGCCAACTCGCGATCGAACGGCACAAACTCTTCTACCAGCAAAGACTGACCTTTAAGTGTAGCGCTAATTGACTCAAAACTCTCGCGATCCTTAACAATAAAAGTACCTTGGCCGTCGTAACCGTGGCGGCGAACTTTGACGACAAAGGGAAAATCTCTAGGCCCAGATTCCGAGTTTTGTTCTATCTGTGTGCTGTCGGAAACAGAAATTGCTAAATTGTCGATCGCAACTTCCCCGCACATAGGTTCATGCCCCACAGCCCCTGCTCCAATCTGCCTTCCCTGGGGTTCCTGCAACAAATCTAAATCCAAATCCGCCATACTATCTGGCGCCCAAAACCTGGGAGTTGGCAAACCCAACCTTTGTAAATAACAGCGCTGCACGTACTTATCCAACAAAGGAGAAAGCGACGACAAACTCGGCTGAAATAACACACCTTGCTGTTCTAGCGTTCGCAAACCATCCAAATCCACAAACTCATTTTCAAAAGTAATAACATCGCAGCCATCCGCCAAATAAGCCGTAGCCAAAACATCATCAACAGCCCCCAAAACAGCACCCACAGCAGCAGAAACTGCCGGGTCATCACCATTAGGAGTTTGGACTACCAATTCAATACCCAGCGCGCTAGCAGCTTCTCCCATCATCCAAGCTAGCTGACCGCCGCCGACAACGCCCACCCGCTTCAATTTGGCAGGCGAACTCGCAGCGGTTTGATTAGATTTCATGTGAGTAAAATTCCTGGTATCAACTTGTTTATTTTATCGCTATTTGTAGCCGAATGTATGAGAAATATTGAATATTTAAAAGCAATTTTTTTTAGCTAATTGCACGATTTAATCGAGGCAGAACCTAGAAAAAATCGACGGCGAAAGTCTTGAATTATTGCACGATCCCAGGATGCCGGCAAATAGCGATCGCTCCCCACTCCTCCAGAAAAGTGCCACATCTAGCAATTCACGATTCGCCAAGCATGGCATAATTGACAGCACTGCAAAAAGCAGATAGACAGGTGCAAACACTGAAAATGCGACATTCAGGGAACAAAATTTATAGGTGAGGATACTGTGAAAGTTTTGGTTGTGGGGAACGGAGGTCGCGAACACGCGATCGCAAAAAAACTGCTAGAATCTACGCGGATTAAACAAGTATTCTGCGTTCCGGGCAACGGCGGCACAGCTACCACAAAAGGCTGTCAAAATCTGTCGCTCAACATCGACGACTTCCAAGGCATAGAACGCTTTGTGATGGTGAACAACATCGGACTCGTCATCGTCGGCCCGGAATTGCCCCTATCGCTAGGCATCGTTGACTACTTCCAACAGCGAAAACTGATGATTTTCGGCCCCAACAAAGCCGGCGCCCAAATTGAATCCAGCAAATCCTGGGCCAAAGAATTGATGCTGGAAGCACAAATCCCAACACCCAAAGCTGCCGTATTTACAGGCGCAGAAGCAGCCAAAGCATATGTTGTGGAACAAGGAGTACCCATAGTCATCAAAGCAGACGGACTCGCCTCAGGCAAAGGAGTCACCGTTGCTACCACCGTCAAAATGGCTCACAGCGCCATCAACACCATTTTTAGAGGCGAATTCGGCACCGACAACCTCCGAGTCGTCGTCGAAGAATATGTAACCGGTCAAGAAGTCTCTATTCTCGCCCTCACCGACGGTATCACAGTAGAACCGCTGCTGGCAGCTCAAGACCACAAAGCCATTGGCGAAGGCGACAAGGGAGCCAATACCGGCGGTATGGGAGCCTACGCCCCAGCGCCAATTGTCTCGCCCAAACTAATGGACAGGATTCAAGCAGAAATTCTTGAACCTACCCTCGCTGCGCTACAAAAGCGCAACATCGATTACCGGGGCGTCCTCTACGCAGGTTTAATGATTACACCGAAAAGAGAACTTCAAGTCTTAGAATTCAACTGTCGTTTTGGAGATCCCGAAACTCAAGCGGTTTTGTCCCTCTTGGAAACTCCCCTGGAAGATTTGGTGTTTGCTTGTTGTCAGCAGCGTCTGGGTGAATATTCCAACATTCGCTGGAAGTCTGGGGCTTCTGTTTGCGTGGTTTTAGCTTCTGGGGGCTATCCCGGAAATTATCAAAAAGGCAAAGTTATTACAGGTATCGAGGAAGCTGAAGCCAAAGGTGCAGAAGTGTTTCACGCCGGCACTCAGTTGAAGCAGCAGCAGTTAGTGACCGAGGGCGGCCGCGTTTTGGGCGTCACGGCGGTTGCAGAAACTTTGGAACAAGCTATCTCTAAAGCTTATGCAGCAGTTGATTGCATCCAATTTGAAGGGGTTTACTGCCGCCGGGATATCGGCCTTCGAGCGCTGGCCCCTCAAAATGTCGAGCCCAGTGTCGAGCCCAGTGTCGAGCCCAGTGTCGAGCCCAGTGTCGAGCCCAGTGTCGAGCCCAGTGTCGATCGAAATTAGGAATTGCGGCCTGCTGTGGCCGCTGCTATCCGAAAGCTCGACACGCTGGGGATACTAGAACTCCCCCAAGCAGAAGATAGAATTAAAACCCCGGAGGATAGAGGTTTTGGCCGCCCAAAAGCAGAGCAATTTCAAGGTAGAAGTGCCACAATAAAGTTTGGCACATCTGCGGTGGCAGTAGCGGACAAGTCGCGACAGAAAAATCGATCGACCACAAACTCAATTAATCTTCCTTTTAATATTCAACTGGTGAACTGCTCAAATGCTGGCCATACTAAACAAAATCGGAGAAATTATTGCCCGCTGGTGGTCGGATTTTACCCTCCAGACTCGCCTGATGGCCGGTGCTACCCTCGTAGTTTCGTTAATTATGAGCGGCCTGACTTTTTGGGCTGTGAATACTATCCAACTAGACGCCAGACTTAACGATACTCGCTACGGCCGCGACCTCGGTCTGCTCTTGGCGGCAAATGTGGCGCCGTTGATTGCAAAAAACGATCGCTCCGAAGTAGCCCGTTTTTCCCGCCAATTTTATAGCAGCACCTCCAGCGTCCGCTATATGCTGTACGGCGACGAAGCAGGAGATATTTTTCTGGGGATACCTTTCTCGGAATCTGAGGTGCAAACTTCCCTGACACTGCGCCGCCAAATTAAACTCCCGGATAATTTTATCGCCGACATTGAGGCGAGAAATTTAACTTCTTTGCCTTTGGTGCGGCAGCACTTGACGCCAGACGGAGAAGTTACTGACGTATTTGTGCCGCTAATTCACGAGGACAAGTATTTAGGCGTTTTGGCGATCGGCATTAACCCCAATCCCGCAGCAGTTATCTCTTCAAATCTAACCAGGGATGTTACTTTAGCAGTATTTGTCACGATTTGGGTGATGGTGATTTTGGGCGCTGTATTTAATGCGCTGACAATTACTCACCCGATCAAACAATTAGTATTTGGGGTCAAAAATATCGCGGGCGGGAATTTTAAGCAGCGAGTTGACCTGCCTTTGGGGGGAGAATTGGGCGAGTTGATCGGCAGTTTTAACGAGATGGCCGAGAAATTAGAGAGTTATGAAGAACAAAATATTGAAGAGTTGACAGCGGAAAAAGCGAAACTAGAAACTTTGGTTTCAACTATTGCTGATGGGGCGCTGTTGCTGGATGCAAATTTGCAGGTGATTTTAGTCAACCCGACGGGGAGGCGGATTTTTGGATGGGAAGGTAAAAATGCGATCGGCATTAACGTCGTCAATATTTTACCTGCGGAAGTGCAGCGCGAGTTAGCAAGACCCCTGCACGAAATCGCTGCGGGCGATCGCGAAGGCGGCGAATTTCGGATTACTCTGAGCGAACCAGTCAACCGCACAATTCGGATTCTGCTAACCACCGTAATTCTCCACAAAGCCCCGGGCACCGAACCGCTGTGCAAAAGCTGCGTGCGCGACGAGGAAAATACCTGTACCGAGTCAAAACGCCCGAACGCGATCGAGTGCACATTCTACGAGCAAACCTCGAAGCATCAAGGTTCCGGACAGTACCGAGACAGTCTCAAAGGCATTGCCATGACAGTGCAGGACATCACTCGCGAAGTCGAACTAAATGAGGCTAAAAGCAATTTTATCAGCAATGTTTCTCACGAATTGAGAACCCCTTTATTTAATATCAAATCTTTTATCGAAACTCTCCACGAGTACGGAGAAGACCTTCTAGAAAGCGAACGCCGGGAATTTCTAGAAATTGCCAATCGAGAAACCGATCGCCTCACTCGTTTAGTCAACGACGTGTTAGACTTATCGCGCCTAGAATCCTGCCGAATTTATCAATTGGACGCTGTTGACCTCCCCCAAGCTGTCGAACAAACTCTGCGAACTTATCAGTTAAATGCCAGGGATAAAGGCATCGAATTAGAGCAAGAAGTTGACCCCTGTTTGCCGCCAGCTTTAGGTCATTACGATTTGCTGCTGCAAGTATTTGCAAATTTAGTAGGAAATGCCTTAAAATTTACCGAGTCCGGTGGTAAGGTGGCAATTCGAGCCTATTTCCTAGAGTCGGATGCTCATCCACGCGAAGACGGCGCATCCGGAACCCACAAATTTCCACCAAATACCAGCCATTTTCCGGTGGTGCGGATCGAAATTTCTGATACCGGGATTGGCATAGATCCCGAAGATCAGCAGGCAATTTTCGATCGCTTTTTCCGGGTAGAAAACCGAGTCCACACTCTAGAAGGCACGGGATTAGGTCTTTCGATTGTCAGAAACATTATTGACAAGCACCACACTAAAATTAATTTAGTTAGCGAAGTTAATGTGGGCACGACTTTCTGGTTTGACTTACCAGTTTATCAGGCGAAACAAGCGCTAGATATGGAAAATGCTTGGACGGTGCAAGCACAGGCTGAGACTGAAACAAGTTCGACTGCGGCTAAAACTGTTTAATGGAAGTTGTCGTTGAGCACTCTTAATAGGTACGTAGTTGCGCTTGAGCACTCTTAATAGGTACGTAGTTGCGCTTGAGCGCTCCGAAAGGTACGTAGTTGCGCTTGAGCGCTCCGAAAGGTACGTAGTTGCGCTTGAGCGCTCTTGATTATAATATATAAAGAGCGCTAAAGCGCAACTACATACCTTGTCCGATCGCACATTGCTCTTGATAAATATATATAATCAAGAGCGCTGAAGCGCAACTACATACCTTGCTCTCGATCAACATATATATATATAAAGAGCGCTGAAGCGCAACTACATACCTTCGCCCAAGTTTTCATAATTTTCGCCTCCCTCGTTTACTCGTTTTCAGGGTTAGCGTGAAAACGAGTAAACGAGTACAATTGTCAAAACCTAAGAAAGAGTTTTTCTAGCACGTTCCGATCGCTCTTCTGCGGTATCCATGACATCCGCCATTTTATCCACCATTTCCCCTGGATAATTTTCGAGTACCCGAGTAGAAAGCGAAATTCGACCGCGACTTTGATCGAGGTCAACTACCACGGCTTTCAGGGGTTGGCCGGGGGTGAAAACTTGTCCGAGGTTCTCAATATATTTTTGGCTGACTTGCTTGATGTGCAGCAAACCGCTAACTCCTTCCAAATCCACAAACACGCCAAAAGGCTTGATGCTGCTGACTGTTCCTTCCACTAATTGACCGATTTGCAACTGATTTAAGGCAGAAGATTGAGTGGCCATCCGCTGGGAAAGTACGAGTTTTTCTCGTTCGCGATCGACTTCCAAGAAATTCACGGTCAAAGATTGACCAATTAGCGATTCTATGTTATCGCGTTGGGCTAAGTGCGATCGGGGAATAAAACCGCGCATTCCCTCAACATCCACCGTCACGCCGCCCTTATTCGCCCCAGAAACCCGCACCTGAAGCACTTTACCAGTTTCCTGCAAAGCAACTAAATCTTCCCAAGCTTGCTGAATTTGTAACTGTTTCAGAGACAGAGTAACTTGGCCGTCTGCATCTTGTTCGCGGATAATTAAAAATTCCCGTTCCTCGTCTAGCGGAACGACTTCCGACAAATCCGTTACCGTTCTCAAAGCAGCCTCTTCGATCGGCAAAAAAGCCGAAGACTTGCCGCCGATATCAACATACGCGCCATTTGAGTCATACTCGAACACTTTGCCGCGCACTACTTGTCCCTTCTGGAACTCATAATTGTGCTGTTCGAGGGCTTTAGCAAAATCATCCATTGAAAAAGATGCTTTTGCGCTTTGAGAACCTGTAGATTTGGAATTCATGTCAGTTTAGTTGTCAGTTATCAGTAAATTAGTTGTCAGTTGACAGTTGTCAGTTGTCAGTTGACAGTTGTCAGTTGTTGAAGCAAGAAGCAAGATGTTCCCCCACTCTCCCACTCTCCCCCTCTCCCCTCTCTCTCATCTTCCACTCTCTAAGCTGGTTGAAGTTCGTGTTGAAATAGCTGCTTCACTTGCACCCACGATTCGGCTGCTGCGGTAGCGTTGAAACTGCCGCGATGGTCGCAGAAGAAGCCATGATCGGCATTGTAGCTGAAAATTCGGTAAGGAATTCTGTGTTTTTGCAATTCTGCGACAATTTGGTCAACTTGTTCTTTGGGAATGCTGGCGTCTTGAGTGCCGTAAAAGGCGTAGAGAGTACCTTTAATGTCCGCTGTGCGATCGATCGTGGGAGATCCGCCCCCGGGGGTGAGAGTGGCGATACCAGCGCCGTAGAACGACGCTGTAGCCTTGATTTCGGGCAAAGTCGCCGCGAGGTAGGCGACGTGTCCGCCAAAGCAGAAACCGATACAGCCAAAACCTTGCTGTTTGACGGATGGTAAGGTTTTGAGGTAATCGATGGCGGCTTGGATGTCGCTCAGCAGTTGGGATGCGGTAGTTTGTTCTTTGTATTGTCTGCCGATTTTGATATCTTCGGGCGTGTAGCCGGTTTCAAAGCCGGGGGCTTGGCGCTGGTAGATGGCTGGGGCGATCGCCACATATCCTTCCTTTGCTATTCTTTCTGTAACTTCGCGGATGTGTGCGTTGACGCCAAAGATTTCTTGAATCACGATCACAGCGGGAAATTGCCCTGCGGCGGCGGGTTGGGCTAGGTAAGCCGCGATTTGCAAATCTCTATTGGGAATTGTGACGTTAGCTGTGCGAATTTCTGGGTTAGGCATAGGGAGTTTTAGTCCAATTTTATTTGATTTGTGAATGAGATTTTTTTTAACCGCAGAGGGCGCAGAGAACGCAGAGGAAGAAAAGAGAAGTTTTTGAGAGAAATTGTTGGCATTGTACCAAATTCCGGACTCAATAAACTCGACTAAGGATGTTTTTTTGATCGAGCTTTTGTTCTCCAAGTTTGCGGAGTTCGCGGTTCGTTCCAAAAATCTATTTTACAACATCACATTTCCCGGAAATTGCGGCGCAGAGAACGCAGAGGAAGAAAAGGGAAGTTTTTGAGAGAAATTGTTGGCATTGTACCAAATTTCGGACTCAATAAACTCGACCAAGGATGTTTTTTTGATCGAGCTTTTGTTCTCCAAGTTTGCGGAGTTCGCGGTTCGTTCCAAAAATCTATTTTACAACATCACATTTCCCGGAAATTGCGCAAATTCTCGGGTTTGTTCCAAGTAAAAGGCCCTTTCTTCGCCGCGGCCATCCACAGCAAACTTTTGGCCCGCGTCATTGCTACATATAGCAATCGAAACTCTTCTGCTGTTTTCAAATAACCTGCTTGTTCCCACGCTTCGCCCAGATTTGGTAAAGGATGTTTTTCGTGCAAACTTGCTCGAATTTGAGCTCTCGCTACTTCAGCTAAAGTGAAATCTCCTAAAAATCTAGTTTGTGGCAAAACTCGCAAACTTCCGGGGATTGTTTGGTCGTGCAAAAATGGTAAAAATACACAATCCCAATCTAATCCTTTAGCTTTGTGCATGGTAATAATTGTTAGTTGACCTTTGCTGGTGTAGCGTTCTTCTATTTTGTCATCTGCATCTACAGGCTCAAATCTTTCTGAACTAACAATTTCGCCCAGCACTCCCAAAATATTGCTCATTGAATTGTTACCGGCTGTTTGGATTGCTACCCGTTCTGCTAATTTGTCGGCGGTGGCTAATTCTGTTTGGTCGTATTGCAGGGCTAAGGCTAAGAATGAGATGATTTGGTAGGGCGGCAGTTCTAAACGTGCTTGCAGCAAACCGCAGCAAAAATAACGGCATTTGCGGACTGGATCTGACTGCTGGGGGTCTAGCGGGCCTGGGTAGAGGAATTGTTCGGGGCTGGTGGCAAAGGCATTGTAGTCTTGTTTGGGGATGAGTTGTCGATCGCTCAAAATCTTTAAGGCTGCTTTCAGGTAGTCTGGTGAGTGCGGGCGATCGAGAAATTGCAGCAATGTTAATATTTCCCAAGGTACTTGAGAATGTCTGTCTCGTTCCCCGACATCCTCAATTTTAATCCCGTATTTGCGTAAATCGCAGCTCAATCCGTGTTTTTCCGGATTTTCTAGGACTTCTTTGATAAACTTGCCTTGTTTGTTTTCCCGCACTAAAACAGCCATTGATTTTAGATTTTCTACTGGCAATTTAGGGCGATTTTCTTCATCCCTCGATTCACTGCCCGATTGAATATTTTGCTCGTGACTTTCCCAGACAAAATCCGCAGGTAAAAATTCCTCTACTAACTCAATTACCCGCTTTCCAATTAACTCAACTGTCTGGTAAATATCGCGGGGAGTATGCAATTCTAAGCCTCGACCTATGGGGGCAGGATTGGCATTTTGCTGCGGGTCATCGCTGGGAACTGGCTTGATAGTTTGGGATCGAAAAGGCTGTTCGGTTCCCGCTAATTCTGAGCGGTTTACCCATTGCAACATAAAGTTAGCTGCATCAATAATGATCTGGCTACTGCGGCCTGCACCGTCCATTGTCGCCAACTTGTTTTCAACTTCGCATTCGTCACAGAATTGGTTAAAATAAATCGGATCGGCGGGAGTAAAGGTAGAATTAATTGCTTGATTTGGGTCGCCAACTCTGATAAAATTAGGAGGTGAATTAGGACGATCGGGATCTTGAGCTAATATTTTCAAAAGCTCAGTCTGTAAAGGTGTCGAGTCTTGCGCTTCATCCTCAAACACGGCAAATACTTGCTTTTGTTCCATCGCCCTGGCGCCCGGATTTTCCAACACCCGCAAAGCTGCTAAAATCATCTCGTCATAATCGATGAATTCCCGGCTTCTCAACAAAGCCTGATATTTTTGATATAAACCGTCGGCTACCGCTAAAATTTCATAACCATCGCCAGAATTAATATCGCCCATTTTTAATAACTCTTCGGGAGACAAACCCGAAGATTTCGCCTCGTGAATCACAGTTTTAGCTAACTGCGGCAAAATCTCTGTCCGCAAAACCGATTGTCGCCGCAATCTCTCCGTTTCTTCTCCATCAAATTGCTGTCCTTCCAACAAAACTTGATATCGGCGCGGATTTTCCGCGATCCAAAGTTCTACACAAGTGCGAATTAAGCGGTGACTTTGAGTTGGAGTGACTAACGTCGAATTTTCGAGATTTAAACCCGACAAATCGGGATGGCGCATCGCAATATTTAAAGCTAAACCGTGCAAAGTGTGTACGGCAAAACCGCCTTGGTATAAAGACAATTGTGCCAATCTTTCCCGAATTTTAGCTTTAATATTAGCAGCAGCCGATCGCGTAAACGTCACCACAATTAACTGACGGCGGTTGTTAAGTCGGTTGCGGGCGATCGCAATTGCCGACGCAGCAGCCATTCCTGTAGACTTCCCGGCCCCTGGAACCGCCGAAACCGCAAGGGGGCCGCCCGCCCAATCCGCCATCTCGTGCTGGCCCGCACGCAAGCTGTCGCGAATTTTACCGCAAGCGGCAGCCAAAAGCGCGGCGGGATCTAACTCGGAGAAAGTGCTGTTCGGGCGATCGATCTCGACAGTCGATCGACTAAAATCAGTATCAAATTCATCAGTCATAATTACATCCGCGTTTATCCGCGTTTATCTGCGGTTAAAAATCCCCAAAAATTCACCGAATAGCAAGGGTTTGAAGCCCCAGCATGAAGGCAGATTGTGATAAGAACGGAGTTTAAATCTCCGCTCTTATCACTTCGCTGTCAACTGTCAACTGTCAACTGTCAACTGTTTAACTCTACCGTTTCCATTTTGGTATCGGCTCAACAAACCCTATCTATGCGAGCTTAAATTAAAACCAGCATAAAATTCAATACCCAAGCCTTTTTATAGGAAAAATCCCCAATGAAAACTCACCTCAAAACCAATTTTCCACCACACCAGCCAAACCCAGCCAACAACAGCACAACTCGCTTTGCAGTTGTAGCATTCTTAACTTTATCCTCAGCCATTGCTTTACCAAGCTGTGCAACTTCCTCCCCCAGCGGCTCCACAAACGGCTTTGCTTCATCCCGCAGCGCCGAAAAGCAAATTGCCGCATCTGCTCCCCAATCCGAACCCGCACCTGTAAGCACACCCGGAGGCGCAGCGTCAAAAGTTGCTGCTGACACCGCAAAAAAACCAGCCGCAGAAACTCCAGCAACTGCTCCCCAACTGATTAAAAAAGCCGAACTCAGTGTAGTTGTCAAATCTATTGACAACAGCACTAAATCTGTCACCGAGATTGTGAAAAAACAGCAAGGCGATATCTTGGCTTTCCAAAACCAAAAGCCGCCGGATTCTAGCGTGCGCCAAACCGCAACTATGCAGATTCGGGTACCTCAAGAAAAGTTAGAAACTACTTTAAATGCTTTAACAAAACTCGGAAGTGTCGAAAACCGAGGGCTGACGGCTGAGGATGTTAGCGATCAATTAGTTGACAGCGAGGCTAGGCTCCGCAACCTGCGAAAATCCGAGGAAGTTGTGTTAAAAATTATGGAGCGATCCGGCTCTGTTGGCGACGTACTCAAAGCTTCTCAGCAGTTGAGTACGATTCGGGAGTCGATCGAGCGCATCGACGCTCAGTTAAAAAGTTTGCGGAATCAAGTAGCCTATTCGACTATTAGTTTAACTCTAGAAGCAGCAGTCTCGGCCCAGCAAGAACCGGAACCTTCTCTCGGCTTGCGGGTGCAGGAAACTTGGGGACAAGCGACTCATTCTGTGGGCGAATTAACTTTAGGTTTGTTTGCTTTGGGCATTTGGCTGTTGGCTTACAGTCCTTATTTCGTAGTAATTGGGGCGGCGACTTATGGTATAATTCGATTTAAGAAACAGCATTCAGTTCCGAAAGTTCAAGAACCGAAACCGCCTGCTACAAATTAGTCATGGGGCATCGGGCATCGGGCATTGGGCATTGGGCATTGGGCATTGGTAGGGGCGGTGCCCCCGTGCCCGCCCTCTTACTCTTACTTGTCATTAGGTAGCGAGGCACCAAACGCCGAAATATTGCGATCGCACTTGATATCATTCCCAGCACTTCTGAACGCAACAGTTACTTTTATGGGATTTAATCTTTAGGTACGTAGTTGCGCTTCAGCGCTCTTTGCGTATATCTATGAAAGAGCGCTAAAGCGCAACTACGTACCTTTTTTTTTATTTAATGTAACAGTTGTGCAACTCCTGCCCAAATTCAGAATCGCAGATAATATAAGGTGCGTCGCGGTGAGATTGTCAATCTTTGTTTAGGAATTTTCGCTCGCGACACACCCTACCAATGACTGTCAACTGTCAACTGTCAACTGTCAACTGTCAACTGTCAACTGTCAACTGCCAACTGTCAACTGCCAACTGTCAACTGCCAACTGACTAATCGTCAATTTGCCATCCATCTTTGGTATAATCTTCATCCACAATCTTCTTCGGACGCATCACCAAAACAACTCGCCCCAAAATCGACAACTGCGGGGATGTTTCAAACCACTGCAATTCTAGATTCCCCCCGTTATCGGCGAGGAAATAACTCTCAGCATCCCACTGTCTTTGGGCGCGATCGGCAATAATCAAAACTTCTTCAACTTTACCTTGCAGCGGCACCGGCAGTCGATCGCTCATTTCCAAAACCGCCACCGGATCTTCCGCGTTCAAAATTACCTGCCATCCGGGAATCGCCACCCAAGCTCCAGCTCCGGAAAATTTTACCATGCGAAACGGCTCGATTTCCTCCGGCAAAGGCACTGCCAGCAAATCTGACGTAGAAAGCGGCAATTTGCCTACAACCGGGACAATCCGAGGCAGTTGTTCCTCGGTATCGAGCCTGTAAACTGGTAAACGAGGCGCTTCCCGTCTCGGAACTACAGTAAAATCCACCAACAATTGCTCGATTTGCGCCCTAGCAGTTTGGCTGCTAGCTAATTTTAAACCGCGAGCAATTAAGCGCGATCGCTCTTGCAAATCGCTTTTTTGTCTCGCCAACTGCCAACACTGGTAAGCTACAGCATCCCCAGGAGTGTCTGTGAACCCCTGCGGGAGACTCCCGAAGTGCGAAAACTCCTTCATCGCCTTAGCAACTTGGCGGGAATCATCAACATCCAAATTGTGGGCCAACATCAAAGCTGCCGCTCCGGCTCGCTCTGCTTGCGAGAGAATCCGAAACTCGTATAAAATATCACTACCTTTCCGCAGAAAGTGCGATCGAACTTCATCCGAAGCACCAGCATTGACCATGCTGGTGTAAACTTGTGCTGCAACGCCGACCTGATTTTGTTGAATAGGCTCAAAACCAGTTTGTTCAAAAATCTGCTGAGAGTTGCAGCCCGCTTGCAACAGTGCCGTGCAGGCTTGTCCCCACTCTACCCAGGTGCCTTCCTTGCGGCGGAGCGATCGAATTAACTTTTCCACATCCACAGCATCAGTGGAGGGTGCAGGTTTAGAAGGGGAAGAATCTTGCGGTGTATCAGTCATAATTGAATCAAAAATCAGCGTTGAGTTATGTGTAATTGGATACTAGCAAGGCTCGTGTCGCGGGAGAGCGATAGATTTATGGTAAGGGAGTTATGAGACTATTGTTACAGAATAGTTGCTCGCCTAAATTTACAAAGGGGAGTTTATCGTATTGTTATGGATAATGCCATTCCAGAGCTCGATCAAATTAAACGCCAGCTCATGACACTACACCGACCAAAAAAACCCAAAATGCTGGTAGTAGACGATGAACCAGACAATCTGGATTTACTCTACCGCACTTTTCGACGAGATTTTAACGTGCTCAAAGCTGAGAGCGGGATTCGCGCCTTGGAAGTCCTCGCCATTGAGGGCGAGGTCGCCGTCATCATTTCCGACCAGCGGATGCCAGAAATGAAGGGAACGGAATTTCTCAGCAAAACCGTGCCGCAGTTTCCGAATACGGTCAGAATTATTTTGACTGGTTTTACGGATATTGAAGACTTGGTGGATGCGATTAACTCCGGACAGGTTTACAAGTATATCACCAAGCCTTGGGACCCGAACGAATTGAAAATGGTGGTGCAAAAGGCGGCCGAGACTTATGAAGTTCTCAAGCAGCGGACTGAGGAATTGCATCGCGCCCAAAATCAAATACAACTGTTAGCAACCATCATGCAAACCGCTGTGGATTATCCGAGTCTGGAAGCAACTTTAGACCCAATTGCTATTGCTGTGAGCGATAATTTTTTGGCTGATATTTGCATTTTGCAACTGGTCGAAGGCACTGCTTTAATGCCGGCTCAAGGCACTCACACCAGCGGTAAAACTGTGGAAAATTGGCTGGCAGATGACCCTCTGGTTCTAGAAGCGATTTCCTCTCAAGCTATTCAGGGTGCTGTGAATATTGCCAGCGACGCAGCCCTAGCGAGTCTGCCACACTACCAAAAATCTGGCATTCAAGCTCACTTGGCTGTTCCGGTGATTCACAAAGGTCGATCGATCGCCCTGATATCCCTTCAGTGGAAGCAACCTTGTTCCCTGCGCCCCGACGAACTCACAACAGTTCACCTCGCCGCTCAACAAGTTGCTTTGGTATTGACGAGTTTTCAGGGTGATTAATTAGTTGACAGTTGACAGTTGACAGTTGACAGTTGTTAGGAAAGCAGTGGTCAGTTGTTAGTAGTCAACAGTCAACAGTCATTCGTAACAAACAAATAACTAATAACTAATAACTAATCACAAATAACCAATAACTAATAACTAATCACAAATGACTAATAACGCAGAAGAAATTAAAACTATATTTAATCGAATTGCACCAGTTTACAACCAATTGAACGACTGGTTAAGCTTGGGGCAGCACCGGATTTGGAAGCAAATGACGGTGCAATGGAGCTGTGCGGGCCCCGGAAATACTTGTTTAGACTTGTGCTGCGGCAGCGGCGATATAGCTTTGCTGCTGGCAAAACAAGCAGGGCCTACCGGTTCGGTATTTGGAGTAGATTTTTCTGCTGAACAATTGGCCGTTGCAGGTAAGCGCGATCGACCTTTTCTCACTCCTGCAAGTCCCATTACCTGGGTAGAAGCTGACGCCCTAGACTTGCCTTTTGCCGACAATTACTTCGACTGCGCCACCATGGGTTACGGCTTGCGTAACGTGACGGATATCCCCCGCAGTCTTCAGGAATTGCACCGCGTCCTCAAACCGGGCGCAAAGGCTGCTATTCTCGACCTCCACCGCCCCAGCAATTCCCTGATGCGGAGCTTTCAGCAGTTTTATCTAGATACTCTCGTGGTTCCCATTGCTCAGCAATTTGGCATGACTCAAGAATATGCCTACATTAATCCTAGTTTAGAAAAATTCCCGATCGGCGAGCAGCAAGTCGCGATCGCCCGCCAAGCCGGATTTGCCACCGCCACCCACTATCCCATTGCCGGAGCTATGATGGGAGTATTGGTGTTAGTCAGTTGACAGTTGACAGTTGACAGTTGACAGTTGCTATTAGTTATTTGTTACTTGTTACTTGTTACTTGTTACTTGTTGTTCCATTTTCCGATAACCAATAACTAATAACTAATAACTAATAACTAATAACCAATGCCCCATGCCCAATTCCCAATTTCCCAATAATTGATGAATCCCTCTGAACTTTGGCTGTTGTTAGCCCCGCCTGTAGTGGGAGGAATTATTGGCTATTTCACTAACGATATAGCTATCAAAATGCTGTTCCGCCCCTATCGAGCTATTTACATCAAAGGGCGGCAGTTGCCTTTCACTCCCGGCTTGATTCCCCGCAACCAAGAGCGCTTGGCTAAGCGAATTTCCGACACAATCATGGGTTCGCTGCTGACGCCGCAGGAACTGCAAAACTTGGCGCGCCGCCTCCTTCAAACTGAGCGGATGCAGTCAGTAATTCTCTGGCTGTTGCAGTTGGCCCTGGATCAAGTAAAGGCAGACACAGAGCAAAAAACTGCTAAAATTCTTGCTAACATTCTGCGAGACTTGCTCGGGGAATCTGTGCCGCGAATTCTCAAAGTTTTGGCGCGCCGGGAAGATTTTTTAGAAGCTCAGCTAAATCAAATTTTTGACCAAGTTTTGCTGGAAATTCAGCTAACTGACTCTCAAGCTGGTCAGTTGTCTGATTGGCTGTTGCAGGTAGTAATACCGCCAGAAGTGCTGCGGCAGGCTTTGATTGACTTTTTGACCGATCGCAATATTTCGATCATCGACGAAGGATTTCGAGAAAAAACCAGCGGCACTTATTGGGTAGTAGCCAATTTGTTTGGTTTGCGTAACACTTTAACTCGGCTGCGGACTTTTTGTCTGGATGACAGACAAGTCACAAATCAGCGGTTAGCAGAATTAACTGTTTCTTTGGGAATTCGCGGGCGACTTCAGGAATGGCTGCAAAATTTGTCGATGCAAAACTTACCGGTTTCGACGGTGAGACAATTGCGAAAAACTATGCGCGACAGTGTTCGCAGCTACGTTCAAGAGCGGGGTACAGAGGTACTTGACGGGTTGAGCAAATCTATTGACTGGGAAAATATTTCGCGGTTGATTCTCAATCGATTGCAAACTTCAGCGGTGATGAGCGCTTCCCTAGAAATTGTGAGCAAAGAACTGGCTTTGGTGTTAGATCGCTATCTAGAGCGGGATTTAGAAAATATTGTAGCTCAGGCTATCCCGATTTTGAATATCGACCAGGTAATTATCGATCGAGTAAAAGGCACTTCTCCCGAAGAGTTGGAGCTAGCAATTCAGGGAATTGTCAAAAGCGAGTTGCAGGGAATTGTCAATTTAGGAGGGATTTTGGGCGTTTTTGTCGGCTGTTTGCAGACAGTTGTGATGTTGATTCAGCGATGATTTATTCCGGAACTTGTGAGATATTTGTTGTACCCTACCTAATATTCATTGGACTGACACACCAGTCACAAAAATTTGGTTTTTGGGCAGTATTTTGCAGCATATAATTATACCTGCAACCGAGTTTTTTGTCAAGTATCCTAATTCACCTATTCTCTAAATTTATGGCAGCCCCAAATTCTGACGATCGCCCTTACATCCCAAAAAACCCGCGCAACCTCAGCCGCCAACAATACGAGCGTTTAACCGCAGAAATGGCCACTCCCTACCGGCCTCTGCGACAGTTTGTGTACGTAGCTTGTGGCGCTTCGGGCTTTATCGGCGGTGTAGTTTTCCTCGCGAAAATTGCCTCGGGCCGGGAAATTGGCTCTGCTTTACCCAATTTTGCCCTCCAAGTCGGAGTCGTGGCTCTGATGGTGTTCCTGTTTCGCCTGGAGCAACGCGCCGCAGCACGATCGCCCAAGTCGAAGTAACAAAGGTTTACAAATCTACACAAAAAGATATCTGAGGCAAGGAAAAGTTATAATTATAAAGAAAGTATTACGAAACCCTGGTTTGCGATCGATCCCTGTCATTATAGGTAGGTGGGTTCAATTGGGGTCAGCAAATTTAAAGATCCTAATCATAAACCGCTTCTAACTCGTTCAATTGGGGTCAGCTTTCATAAAGACCCTAAATATATTAAATAAATTTAAGCCCAGCGCCAGCCTTCACTGATAGAAGAGTTGGCGTTGGGTATTTTGCTAGGAGCGGGTGATTGCCAAATGTGTCAAAGTCTAATTAGACAAAAAAGTTGGAATATTTTACTATGAGCAAGTCATTTTGCAAAGGGCGGTGGACGTTATTTTTAGCCGCAGGTGTGGGAATCGTACTTTACAGCAGTGTGGCGGCGGCGGCCGAAAAGGTAGTGCTAAAATACAGTGCGATCCGAATGACTTTACCAGTCAGCGAATTAGAAATTTTTGCAGAAACTGGGAAAATGTCACCCGGGTTAGAAATGCTGCTGGGAAAGGCAAAAAAAGACCCGGAAGTGGTTCGCCGCAGTCTGATGAGACCGGTGAAAGTTAGTCAAAGCTTGTTGGATCGGACGCTCAACAGTAAAGTTGGGGAAATAATTCTCGATGAAGTGGGTCAGGTAATTCGCACTCCTTCTGGGAAAGCAAATCGAGAAGCTTTGCGCGAGGCCTTGGTGCTGTCGGCAACTAATGATAACGAGATTACGCTGCTGGAAGCGATGAAGAATTATCCTGCTCCAGAGGTTAATGTTGAGGGCGATCGCTTAGTTGAAGCTTACGGCAAACTTGTAGCTTTGTCTGAACAATTTGGTGGCGCTTCAGAACGGCTGCAAGACATTTTAAACAAGATTCGCCTGCCTAGATTGTAGGGGATTTTGTGAGCAGCGGTTGATTTGTGCGATCGCACAATTTTTCTAAAGCTACATAAATTACAGCGCAGTCACACTAGATTTGTGCAAAACTTGCCTGATTTTTAACCCGACTGTAAAACAATGTAACTGCTGGCAAACTCCCAACATGACGAGAATCAGTCATTCCCAATTCTCAAATCTCAAATTTAAAACTGTAGAACTTGACTCTCAAAGAAGTCTCGGAATCGATGTTCGATAGTTTACTAAAAAAATGAATATACTCTCCGTATAACTGTTTATTCGTTAAGGAATATTTCGCAAAAAAATGCAGGCAAGACCTTTTACCAGAAAGAATTGGTTGAAAGCCCCAAGCCGGAGCGGGGAGAAATGAAAATCAGACTATTCATTACTCCAATCCTCGGACTTAAGGGTAGAGGTCGCTCTCAAACTGTCAACTGTCAACTGTCAACTGTCAACTGATGTGGCTTAGGATAGAGCAATCATATCAAAGTTAGGGACTTGCAGAAAAACAGCCTGTCATTTAATCTCGTGCTATGACAGGTGTTATTAGGCAACGAATTCCCTAAAATTCTTGACTAAACAAGTTAAAGATACACAGGGTTAAGAAACAGGATTAATTGACAGCATCTCAAATCAAATAAAATCACAATTTTTAGGGTCATCGAAAATTTCAGGGTAGTAGAGTTTCACTCCATCAGCTCTATTTACTGAATTGAATAAAACTACCAACATGAATAACAATCCTATTCGTTCAAAAGACCGTTTCTTGGTTTTTGGCGCTCCGGCGATCGAAGATGCGGAAATTCAAGAAGTGGTCTCAACCATGAAAACAGGTTGGTTGGGTACAGGCCCGAAAGTCATGACTTTTCAAAATGGCTTCAAAGCTTACAAGGATTCCGAACACGCGATCGCAGTCAACTCTTGTACGGTGGCACTGCACTTGAGCATCCTCGCTGCTTCGGTAAAACCCGGGGATTAAGTCATTACTACTCCGATGACTTTTTGCGCTACAGTTAATGCGATCGTCCACCCCGGAGCAACACCGATACTGGCAGATGTAGATCCGGTGACAATGAATATTAACCCGGCTGAAGTCGAAGCTAAAATAACTTCGAGAATTAAAGCAATTTTACCGGTTCACTTCGCCGGTTGTCCCTGCGATATGGATGCGCTGTGTGAGATTGCTAGCCGTCACAATTTGAAGTTGATTGAAGACTGCGCTCACGCGATCGAAACAGAGTACAAGGGAAAGAAAGCAGGCACATTTGGTGACTTTGGATGCTTCAGCTTTTATGTCACCAAAAACATCACCACGGGTGAAGGAGGCATGATTCTCGCCCGCCGTCAAGAAGACGCTAACAGGCTGAAAATTTTAGCGCTGCACGGTATGAGCAAAGATGCTTGGAATCGCTTCGGCGACTCGGGTTACAAGCACTATCAAGTGGTGGAAATCGGTTTTAAATACAATATGATGGATCTGCAAGCTGCGATCGGCATTCATCAACTCAAACAAGTCGCCCCCTAATTGCAGCGCCGGAAGCAAATTTGGCAGCGTTACAACGAAGCATTTGCCGATTTCCCTTTACTCTGGTTCGCTTGAGATAAATCTTATGTAGGAGAAATACTCTCCCCTGCAATTTGAACTCCGAAGTTGAGAGTTAACTCCCATAGCATATTGGAGGGGATAGGGCGGAATTTGACGTTGAATTTCACAAACTATGACAATCTCTGGTTTTGCTACGCTCAGTAAGCCAAAGTTTCTAAAGTTTCCCGCAGATAGGATCGAACCTGCTGATCGATGGTGAAATTTTGCTGTTGACTCTCAAAATTGAGTTCTAGCTGCCAGCGTTGAAACCCTGAACTTGCCCCGATCGCGGATTTGAGGCTGCCCCAGATTTCAGAATCTTCGCACAGCTCGATCGGCTCTGCGGCTTGAGGTTCTTGTGCGATCGGTAGATAATTCGCCATATTGTTATACCTCTGTTTGAATTCCCTGTAAGGATTGAAAGCTTACCTTGACTCTCTCTATTATAGATTCTTTTCTCCAAATAGCCAATATAAAATAGCCACAACCTGCGATTAAATATTAAATATTAAGAGTATTAATAATCTTTATCTGAGCCGGAGCATTACCTATTTTTTTTACTGCATACATCTGTCGCAAATAAAGTAGCTTAAACTACAATTATGTCGATATTAATTTTTTATTTCACTTTTCGATCGACTGTTGGGTTAGGGATGTAGGGCCGTTGGTGTCCGCAGGTTCTGAGTTGACTGTACTGCTGGATGACGCATTCTTGATGCCTTCTGCTGGTGGCATTGACTCTGCGGGTGCAGCCGGAGTGACAGTTGTCTCGCCCGCAAAAGCTGGCAAAAGTCGATCGACTTGCCAAGGTGCGATCGTAAAATCCTGCCTAATGTTTTCTAATACATGAGGCTTTGTCGCTGCAAATTCTGATTCCGGCGTCAGCAAAACAGCCATCACACTAGCAGACACCTGCAAAAACAAATTGCTAGCTAAAAAAGCAGCAACTGCCAACAACAACCCAGCCCACCGCCAGGAAGGAGGAAAGGGAGCCACCCCAGCAGCAAGGGGAGCAAATCGATATAGCTGCCACAAAATTACTGCCAGCAAAACAGCGATAAAAAGAGCAATTCCTTGATTTAATTTAGTTTTAAACCGAGTCAGCATCTGCTGCTGCACAGAAGTTAAATTCTGCGGTTTCACGGCCACGACTAAAATACTAAAAATGTAAAAAGGGCGGAACCATTGCATCCACAGCACAGGAACAATACCTGCTACAGCCACTAAAAACACTTCTAACCAGACAGAGAGCGTGGGAGAACCCACTGCGAGTCCCAGCAAGCACAGTCCCAGGAAAAGCGGCAATGCAGCCACCCCAGAAAGGTGAATCCACAAGAAAGGATCTGACCAAAAAGAACGCACTTTAATTAATTATTAGTTATGAATGATAGCCTTTCTAAAATAGATGAGGTATGTCTGGTAATTGGTAATTAGTAATTGGTAATTGGTAATTGGCACGGCACCAGCTTTTGAACCGCAAGCTTTTCGGTGATTACCGATTACTGATTACCGAAAACCCCAAGCGTACCTCATTTTTCGATCGAACTGCTATATGAGTTTTGACTTTTGAATTTTGAGATTCTTGGACGCACTCTTGACTCTAAAACCCGGTGCGAGGAGTAAATATTTAGCGATCAAACCGAGGACTTACGAGCAGAAATCGGGTTTCTTTCGGTAATTCTTATTTGAGCGAGCAAATTTTGAATTTTCAGCAAGGGTAAAGACGATTAGGAATTTCATTCTGCCAACTGCCAACGGCCAACTGCCAACTGCCAACTGCCAACTGTCAACTGTCAACTGTCAACTGTCCGATGAGTTTGGGAGTATTGAGTGAAGAGAATAGTTGGGAGCGATCGGCAATGCAAGTTGCCTTCACTCAAAAATTCTCTTCCAACTCAACACTCACAACTCAAAACTATTGAGATAGCGTGCGGCGCTTAGTAACCATCCGGTAGGCTTCAATAATATCGCCTTCCGCCCAGTCGCTAAACCCGCTCAAGGAAATACCGCATTCATAGCCAGTATTGACTTCCTTGGCATCTTCCTTCATCCGTTTGAGGGAGTCAAGGACACCTTCGTAAACGACATTGTTGCCCCGGCGCACCCGCACCTTACAGTTGCGGATGACCTTGCCTTCGAGTACGTAGCATCCAGCCACAGCCCCCCGACCGATCGCGAAGACAGCGCGCACTTCCACCTTACCCAGAGGTTCTTCCACCAGTTCGGGTTCCAGCAGTCCTTCCATCGCCCCTTGAATATCATCCAAGAGTTTGTAGATGATGCTGTATTCCCGCACGTCTACGCCCGCTTGGTCGGCTGCTTGGCGAGCGCCGGTGGCGAGAGTAGTATTGAACCCGATAATCACAGCATTACTAGCGGAGGCCAGGTCAATATCCGTTTCTGTGATTTCCCCAGGAGCAGATAGCAGCAATCGGAGTTGAACTTCTTTTTGAGGAAGTTGGGTCAGAGAACCGACAATGGCTTCCAGGGAGCCTTGGACATCTGCCTTCAAGATCAAGTTGAGTTCCTTAAGAACGCCTTCCTTAGCTTGTTGAGAGAAGCCACTGAGGCTGATCCGACCACCTTGAAGTAGACGCGAATCTCTTTGGGATGTAGCTCTTCCGCTGGCGATCGCCGCTGCTTCTTTTTCGTTAGCGAAGACATCAAACTCATCTCCAGCTTGCGGTACTTCCCGCAGCCCCAGCACTTCCACAGCGAAGGATGGACTTGCTTGGTCTACGCGATCGCCGCGATCGTCGATCATCGCCCGCACCTTGCCCAGAGCAGAGCCTGCGACCACAATATCGCCCACTCGCAGCGTGCCATTTTGCACCAGCAGAGTTGCCACTGGCCCCCTTGCCTTGTCGAGGTGAGCTTCAATTACAGTACCCTTAGCCGCTCGGTTCGGGTTAGCGTTGAGGTCTTCCATTTCCGCGACTGTCAGAATCATTTCCAACAGCGTATCGAGGTTTTCCCCTCGGATAGCGCTGACTGGAACCATCGTCACATCGCCGCCCCAGTCATCTGCGACCAAGCCGTACTCAGTAAGCTCTTGCTTCACCCGTTCCGGCTGAGCGCCCTCCTTGTCAACTTTATTGATAGCCACGACAATTGGCACTTTCGCCGCTTTCGCGTGGCTGATAGCTTCAATTGTCTGGGGTCGCACGCCGTCGTCCGCCGCCACCACCAAGATGGCAATGTCTGTCACCCGCGTACCGCGAGCCCGCATAGCTGTAAAGGCTTCGTGACCGGGCGTATCCAAAAATACCACCTGCTGGCTCTTGCCTTCGTGTACCACATCCACGTGGTAAGCACCGATGTGCTGGGTAATACCCCCAGCTTCTCCCTGAGCGACCTTGGTTTTGCGGATCGAGTCTAGCAAAGTAGTTTTGCCGTGATCCACGTGGCCCATAATCGTTACCACTGGCGGACGGCGCTGGAGGTATTCCAAATCTGCCTCATCGATCATCTCGATGATTTTGGTAGCTGGCTCTTCTATTTCTGGGGTTTCTACCTCTACGCCCATTTCTTCGGCTACCATTCTCACCGCTGGAATGTCCAGGGTTTCGGTAATGTTGACCGCAATACCTTTAGAGAACAGCCTCTTAATAATTTCGGTTTCGGGAACAGCCAAGGTAACTGCTAGTTCTTGAACGGTCATCGGTCTGCTCAGCAGCAGCTTTTCTGGACGTTCTACCTTAGCTTCGGCTGTTTTGCCCCGGTTGCCGCGTCCCCCGGAAGAACCAGAAGAGCTTTTATCGTGAGAAGGGCCCGGTCTCTTATTTTTGCCGCTGCTACCGGGTGCGCCCGGAGTTGGTGTTGACTTGGGTGCTGCTTGTGTCTTCGCCTTAGCTGGGCGGGCTAGAGACAGGCTGACGGTGACTGGTGCTGGCATATCCAAGCCATTTTCTAAGTCATCGTCATCCTCGTCTATGGGTTTGAGGCGACGATTTTTGGCCTTGGCTGCTTTGGCAGCTTTGGCAGCATCTGAGTTTTCGTCATCATCTTCTTCCCAAATGACCTGTGTCTTTTTGGCTGGCTTTGGCAGAGTCGGCTTGGGAAGGAGAAGAGTATCCAGCAACAACGACGTATCGTCTCCGTCATCGTCTGCGTCTTCTCCGGTGGCAGAAATGTCACCGCCCCGGCTACGCAACCCAGCGGCTGACGTTGCGGGGGCAAGGCTCCGGCGCGGGCCGCCCTGCTGCGGTCGATCGGCAAGTGCTGTTTTCACTGGCCCACCAGCACCTGGGCGAGGTCTTTGAGCGTCGCTACCGGATGGTGCAGGTCTGCTGGGGCGGCTCGGTTTCGCCGGCGCTTCCAGAGTTTCTCCCTGTTCTGATTGGTCTTGATCGGTTCTGGCCAGTTTCAGTACCGGCTTGTTTCCCAGAGTTTGTGGGTTGCGGCCAGCCTGCTCGGACGCCGCTCTGACTGGTGGCGACGTGAGTTTTGCCCCTGCTGGCGGCGCTGGAGGGGCGACCGGCGGGCGGGGGGTGCGTTCTGGAGCCTTTTCTGACGGCGGTTGAGGTGTCGCAGGTGCTTGAGCCTGGGAGCTTGTTTCCGGGGCGATCGCACCTACAGTTTCCGAGCTTGTTTCTGAAGCTGCCGCCGCTCCAGCGACATTTGGCTTCGAGAGTACAGGTCGATTGATATTTGGTTTAGCTGGAGGCTGGAGTTGTTGAGAGGCTGGCGATTTGGGAGGAGTGGCCACGGTGGCCCCAGGCTGGTTTTTTTGCTCCTCGTTGCCTGCGGGCTGGGACGAAGCACCAGCCGGCCGTACTTTTGGACTGCGTATTTCTAAAATTTGCTGCTTTTTTTGTTGGTCGTTAGGATGAGGGCCAGATTCTCTAGATGGCGCTGCTGCTCTTTCGGGGGGAGCTGGCTTGCCGGGGGTAGAGTGGCTGGCTACGTATTTTTCCGCCGTTTTGCGAATGCGCTCTGCTTCAGATTCTGTAATTGTGCTGCTGTGGCTCTTTACTGAAATATTGAGCCGCTCGCAAACTGCCAAGATGTCTTTATTATCCAAATTTAGTTCCCGTGATAATTCGTAAATTCTTACTTTGCCGTTGTTCATCCACTCTGCCCTCTTTTGTGCCAACCAGTTTTTACATTTTGATTTTTTGTTCTAATGACGACATCATTCGCTGTGATTGATTCAGTGTCAAGAATCGGGGTTTTGGTACTCGCTCAGCAATTTTATCTAAAAGATGCAATTCGCTGAAGTCTGCGGTTGGAGAATTCTCAAGTTTTTTTTGGGAAAGCGAGAACTGTCAAGTCTGAATTTTGGCAACTGCCACAAATCAATCTTTAAAGTTTGTCTTTCCACCTTGAGGATACCTCTGCTAGTACCCTACCCTTATCTAATCTGACACAAATCTTTCCAGACTGGTGGGCAGATCGGATCGGGGTTTTAGAGCTGGCGCTACCGGTAATTACTGGTAGGGCTGCCAAGAGGGTTTATACAGTCGAGGCCGAACTATTGTCGGTTTGGTGCCCGATCGATTCCGAGTCAGATGTACAGTCAGATGTGGCTAAACGCTGCCAAAGTGTTTGGTACAGTTCGTCAGACACAGGCGCTTTGAGCGATCGCCCAAGTCGATTTTTTTTCTGAGCTGCTTTGAGGCATTGGCTCGCCGGACAAAGGTAAGCGGAACGACCGAGGCCGCGATCTAATTGTACCTGATGAGAAGGATAGAGCCTGACTACTCGCCAAAAAGCTTCCTTAGGAGCTATTTTTCGACAACTTGTGCAACACCGGTAGTTCGGTTTCATTTCTAGTGATTCCGGGAGAGTTGAGAGAGTGGGAGAGGGGGGAATAGGGGAATTGTCCTCCTTGTCTCCCGTGCCAGAAACATAAAAGTGAATGTCACAGTGTTTAGACTGTGGCTGCGGTTTCGTCCGTGGCTGGCTCCTCTTGCTCAAATTCTGCCGTTTCCTCGTCGCCGTCGTAGCCGGATCCTTCCTCTTCGTCGTAGTCGTCGCCTGCTAGTTCTTCGAGCCTGCTTGCTTCTGCTGCCAGTTTGCTGTCTTCGGCGTCGCGATCGTACTTAGCAATATCTTTGATATCGATTTTCCAACCGGTCAGGCGGGCTGCGAGGCGGACGTTCTGACCTTCTTTACCAATGGCAAGACTCAGTTGGTCTTCCGCGACCAAAATGTGAGCGCGCCTCCCTTCTGGGGCAACCAAACGCACTTCATCTACTCTAGCTGGACTCAGAGCGTTAGCAATATAGGTTGCAGGATCTGGAGACCAGCGGATCACGTCTATTTTTTCGCCGCGCAATTCGTTGACTACTACCTGAATTCGCGATCCCCGCGCCCCGATGCAGGCTCCTACGGGGTCTACATCGCGATCGAGAGTATCTACTGCTATTTTAGTCCGAGGGCCGACGTGCCGGGAGGGCGGATTTGCCTCCCTAGCTACGGCGACAATCCTCACCACCCCATCTTCTATTTCTGGTACTTCGTTAGCAAACAGGTAAACCACCAAACCGGCGTCTGCTCTAGAAACAAGTAACTGCGGCCCTCTAGTAGAACCTTCGCCTACTTTTTTGAGATAAACCTTGAATGTAGCGTTCGCACGGTAATTGTCGTTAGGCAACTGTTCGCGTTTGGGGAGTTCGGCATCTACTTCCGGCTGACCGAAGCTGCTGGTAACTGCCAAAATTACCGACTGCCTCTCAAACCTGAGCACTCTTGCTTGAAGAACAGTTTCTTCTAAATCTTTAAACTCTTCTTGAATCATTTTGCGCTGTTGGTCGCGCAGTTTTTGAGCCAGGACTTGTTTGGTCTGGATGGCTGCCATGCGACCAAATTCTTTTTGATCGGGTGTTACATCTACGAGTACGATGCTCCCAGGCTGAGCTTCTGTGGCTACTTCTTGTACTTCAGAAAGTGCTATTTCGTGATCGGGATTGACGACTTCTTCGACAATAGTTTTGTTAGCTAAAACGCGAAAACCTTCTTGTTCTGCGTCTAATTCTACATCAAAATTGTCGAAGTATTCTTCGCTGAAGTGGTCGAGTTTTTGGGTGCGGCGGTAGCGTTCGTATCCTTTAAGCAGGGCTTCTCGCAATGCTGCTTGGACGGCGTGTTTGGGTAAATTTCGCTCTTTGCTAATACCTTCGATCATTTCTTTGAGTCCGCGCAGGGGAACCATTGACATATAAAACACTCCTTTTTTTGATGTGACAATACGTAACTTGCGATCGGAAATAGATGATTGGTAATTGACAGTCGGTAATTGTTGAAAAAAGTGATAACTGATGATTGATGAGTTACAAAGATAGCATTAGGGTATCTGGGTGCTGCAACAATTTATTGGTTGTTCTACTTCAACCCTGTGGCTAAAGATGTGATTCTTAAAAATTAACTCGCAGCGAAGCATTTTTAGCTTCCTGCGAGGCAATCTCAAAACTCAAATCGGGCAGACACGGGGGTACGGCCCCTACAACTCAAAATTCAAAATTCCCCTTTTTTACTCCTTACCTTCGTCTAGTTCAACTTTGACAATCTGAGGGCGGGGAATTTTAACCTGTCGCCCTTTTAGATTGAGATAAACCGTTGTTTCATCCCTGCCCACAAGTAGTCCTTTCCACTCTTTGATTCGCGAGTCGGGTTCGGTGGCTGTGAGTGTGACGGGGAAACCTTTAAAAGTAATGAATTCTCGATCGCTGCTGAGCAATCGGGATATTCCGGGACTGGAAATCTCTAGCACGTAGGCGTCGGGGATGATGTCGGATGCCTCTAACTCGACTTCCAGGGCTGTACTCATCCGCTCGCAGTCGGCTAAACCGGTGTCTTGCTGGACGTTACGGATGTCTACCCGCAAGACGGGAGGATTTTGGTTGGTGTGAAACACTGCTCCCACTACTTCCAATCCCAGTGTTTCTGCAACGGGGGTAGCTAAGTCAATGATTTGTGGGATTAGGGGATGAGTCATATCGAATACTTAAACTAAAACTCCTGAACTCGGATACGGGCAAGGAAAAATCAGGTGTTGAAATTGCTTTGCTTTGAGCTGGTTTTGACCGCAAGATTTGAGGGTGCAAGCCCTCTTATTTGCCTAGTGAAGAAAAAGATGTCAGATTTTTCAAGCCCGAGGATGAGCTTGTGGGGTTGAAATTCTGCCTTATACATCAGAGCCTTCTACCTATGCCTGCCGGCAGGCTAACGCGCTCAGGATGACGCTGTTGCGTCACTGTCACCCTAGTCTTGAACTTGCAAGTATGATGCTCTAAGCCTTTTGTCTGCGACTAATGCAACAAAAAAAGTGGGCTTGACCCACTCCAAGGTAAAACAATTTCTTCCAAGAAGTTTGAGGGCGAGCTCTGATCGAAGTTCTCCTCAGTTCTCAGTTTAGCTCGATCGCCCGCCCGTTGACACTCGATGGGGCTAAAGTGGCTAAGATTCTGTAGAGACTTCGTTTCTATTTAAGCGGCAGACGGATTGTAAATGTACTGCCTTTGCCCAACTCGCTCTCAACTTGAATGCTGCCTTGATGAGCCACTACGATCGCACTCGCAATCGATAGCCCTAATCCTGCCCCTCCTGTGGCTCTAGAGCGATCGCTCTGGACTCGATAGAAACGATCGAAAATTCGCGTTTGTTCGGCTGGAGCGATACCAACACCCGTATCTTGAACTTGAATTAGGGCTTCCTTGTCAGTGCGATCGAGGATGGCAAAGATTAGTCCTCCTGGGGGAGTGTAGTGAATGGCGTTGGTAATTAAGTTCGTTACCATACGGTAAAGTTGGACTTCATCCCCAAGAATCATAGTGGCTTGTGAGGCACGAATTTCTAACTTCAAATGTACATCAGCTATCATTGCCAAACCTGCAAGTTCCTCTACTAAATCGCCGATCAGATCGTTGAGAGAGCAAGGCTGCAATTGAGTCGAAATCTGTTGTTGTTCAATGCGACAAATGAACAGTAAATCTTTGACTAACCTGGAGAGACGGATGTTTTGTCGTTCGATAATATCCAGGTTTTGATTAACCTCTGGTAAGTCTTCAGCAAGACGAGTATCCTCAACTGTACTCTGGATCACAGCGAGAGGCGTTCGCAATTCATGAGCAGCATCGGAGGTGAATTGTTGCATCTGGCGATAGGACTGATAAATTGGTTGCATCGCTACTCCCGCTAACCACCAACTCGCTCCTCCCACTAACAGCATCGCAAAAGGTAAGCCTAAAAACAGGAACAGTCGCAAGGTGTTAAGATAAGCATCCCATTCTTTGAGCGATCGCCCAATTTGCAGATAACCCCAAGGCAAACCGCTGTTGGTTCTCAGTAATAGAGAAATTTGATAAAAGCGATCGCCCTTAGAACAATTCAGAACCTGCCAAAACTCCTTTGGCGCAAAACGTTTTAATACATTTGGCTGCTCTCCACTCGTCGCCAAAACACGTCCAGATTCGTTTAAAAAGCGGAGATAATAGCCCTCCTGCTGAAACACTCTAGCAGTATGTCGCGCGCCGTCATTGCTTGAAAAATAACAGTTTTCATTCGATAAACACAAACCGGGCAAAATAGTTTTCAAGCTGGATGAAATCTGTCCCGGTTGTTGTAATTCAGGTTCGATACTGTCATGCAGCGTTCCGGCTAAGTCCTGTAGTTTTTGCTGGAGGATATATCGCTGGGTGTGAAACAAAACCTGATATGCTGCAACACCGCAGATACCTAACAACAGACCTATCACGATCGCATACCAACCTGCGAGTTGCCAGCGCGTGCGGTTAAATAGCTTGTTCGAGTGCATATTATAGCAGTTGACAGTTGACAGTTGACAGTTGACAGTTGACAGTTGACAGTTGACAGTTGACAGTTGACAGTTGACAGTTGACAGTTGACAGTTGACAGTTGACCTTGTTAGAGTTGATGCCTCCATCATTCACAACTCAATATCTGGCTTTTTTCAATTCAGAAAAACTGAAAAATATCTTGGCTGAGATGGTATTTTCAGTGCAAAACCTCTGAGCGAAAGGTTGTTAGCAATCACCATTGTTATGGTGTTCTACTGATGTTTTTATGCTGATTGTTATATAATTCGGGTTTCCGAATAGCTGTTAAGTAAGTCCACCTAATTAAACATAAGATCTCGATGGCTAGAAAACTTGCTCTATAAGCATTCTTCCTTCTTCCTTCTTCCTTCTTCCTTCTTCCTTCTACTTAACTACCAATAGTGAACGGAAATATTGCCTCCCAGAGGTGAGGGGTGACGCCCTCGGTGAATTCGCCAACAGTTTCTTTCAACCGCTAGCGTCATAACTTGTTCAAGCGATAACCGAATCCATGAACCGTTTCAATCATCCCATCACAGCCATAATCTGCCAGCTTGCGACGCAACAGACGAATTCTGGCAGCAACTACATTGCTCATCGGGTCAGCATCCACGTCCCACAAACGATTCAAAAGTCGATCGCGCGTGAGGATTTGATTCGGGTGCTGCATGAAATATTCCAGTAACCGAAACTCATTAGCCGTCAGAGGAATCACCGTTTGTTGTTCCCCATCATCGGTAGTGGAGATGGTTGATTTAGTATAATTAAGCCGCAATCGCCCCGCCTCAAGTTGGTCAGAATTAAAATGGGGCGACTGTTCCGGCGACAAACTCCGTCCCCGTCGCTGGAGTGCCCGCAACCGGGCTAACAACTCCGCTTTAACGAACGGTTTCATCAGATAGTCATCAGCCCCAGCATCCAGCCCAGCCACCATATCCTCCGTGCGATCTTTTGCCGTCAACATCAAAACTGGTAAAGGATTATTCTGCCGGCGCAAACGTTGGCACAGTTCGACGCCAGAAATTCCCGGTAGCAACCAGTCAAAAATGGCGATCGTGTACTCTGTCCATTGGTCTTCCAGATAGTTCCAAGCAGTTGTGCCATCCTGCACCCAATCCACCAGGTACTTTTCGCGGCTCAAGGTGCGTTGTACGATCGCACCTAAATCGGGTTCGTCTTCCGCCAGCAGAATTCTCATTTTATCGCTATCTCGTCCAATACTTTTTTACTAACAAACATATACGAATTCTCGAAATTTATCCAACATTTTGGATCGGAATGTTTTTACCGCAGAGGGCGCAGAGGACACAGAGAGAATAGGGAGATGAATACAGGACGATGCTACCGGATTTGATATCATATTGTTTCCGGTTGCATCGGTATTGTTTAAATAGTTAACTGAGTTAACAGTCAACTGTTAACTGTTAACTGTTAACTGTTATTAGCCTACTTCTTTCGTTGCTGTCTGCTCAATACCATAGTTTCTCAACTCGGTTGTTTCCATCATCCGTTTAGGGATCAGAAACTTGCCAAATCGAGCATACAATGCAGGTAGAACCAGTAGAGTGAGAGCGGTTGAGGTAAAGAGTCCGCCGAGGACGACGATCGCCAATGGTTGCAACAATTCCTTACCGGCGCCACCGCTTAAAACCAAGGGAATCATCCCCAATGCCGAGGTGAGTGCTGTCATCAGAATCGCCAGCAACCGTTCCATCGAACCTTCTACAATTACTTCCGAAAGTGGCATTCCTTCGGCAAGTTTGGTGTTGTAGTTGTCTACCAGCAGCAATCCATTGCGCGTCGCCACACCAAACAAGGTCACAAAGCCGACCATTGAAGGAACAGAGAGAACGCCACCCGTTAGCAGCACTGAGATGACACCGCCAACCAGTGCCAATGGTAAATTGACCATCACCATCAGCATCGCCGGAACGGATTTTACCGTGAAGTACATCAATACTGCGATCGCCACCACCGCTAATATTCCGAAAATTAGGAAGTTTTGAGCAGCCCGTTGTTCCGACTCATACTGTCCGCCGTACTGAATATAGTAGCCTTGGGGCAGTTGCACCGATTGCTTAACTTTGGCGCGAATATCATCAACAACCGAACCAACATCGCGTCCCTGTACGTTGGCTGAAACCACAATTAAACGAGAGACGTTTTCCCGATTAATCGTGTTCGGGCCCTTGCCAAAGTCAACCTTTGCCACTTCCGAAAGCGGGATGATTTGATTAGTTGGGGTATTAACTTGGAGGTTGCGAATCGTGTTGAGATTGCGACGGGCCGATTCGTTGACCCAAACCAGCACATCGACCAACTGTTGACCATCGGGCACTTGACCAACCACTCGTCCATTCAGGGCTGTTTCGGTGAAATCTGACAATTGGGCGATCGTCAATCCGTAGCGGGCGGCTGCATCTCGGTTAAATTGAATTTGTACTTGACGGATCGGAATTTGGGGCTCAAGCTGAAGGTCTACCAATCCCTTCACGTCTTTCATTGTCGTTTCGATTTGTTCTCCAATGCGGCGGAGTTCTTGTAAGTCGTTGCCAAATACTTTAATGGCGATCGCACTTCTCACCCCCGACAACACTTCATCCATCCTGTGACTGATAAATCCACCGACATTGCCGGCAACTCCCGGAAACTGACCCAATACTTCCCGCAAAGCTTGAATCGCCGCAGGACGGTTTTTCATCGCTGCTTCACTCAGTTCCACGTCCAAGTGTGCCAAGTTCACCGATGCTGCATCTGGATCGCCTGGAGCACGGCCCGATCGCAGTTGTACTGATTCAAACCGGGGGTCATCCTTCAGCGCAGTTTGAATCGCTAACCCGACGCGATTGGTTGCTTCCAGTGAGGAACCGGGATAAAGGGCGATCGCATTCATCAGCGATCGTTCCTGGAACGTTGGCAGAAAATCTCGTCCTAATGTCGGCACAATCAGCATCGACGCCACCATTGACGCTGTAGCTAATCCTAAAATCAAGGTAGAGCGACGCATCGCCCACTTTAGCAACGGATGGTAAACTCGCTTGGAAAACAGTGCTAGGAAGGGTTCTGTCGTCTGCATCCGTCTGTGGGGCAACAGAATGGCACACAGTGCAGGGGAGACAATCAGCGATTCCAGGCTGGAGATGACTACTACCACCAAGTAGGCAATGCCCATTGGGGTGAAGATGCGCCCTTCCACGCCAGAAAGTGTGAAAATCGGTGAAAAGACGATAATCCCAATTAACGTGGCTCCAATCAGCGACTCGCGCACCTCCTGAGAACCCTCAAAAATCACATCCATTGGTGGCTTGGGATGTGGCGAGAGGCGATTTTCCCGCAAGCGACGGTAGGTATTTTCGCAGTAGACGATCGCATCATCCACTGCTGTCCCGATCGCCACTACCAATCCGCCAAGGGTCATAGTGTTGAGTTCCAGCCCGATCCAGGAACACACCAAAAGTGACAACAGCAGCGAGAGAAAGAAATCCAGCAAACAGACGGAGAGAGTGCGCCAGTTCATCAGAAACGGAATCAGGATGGCTGCGACAATCAAACTGCCTTCGATCAATGCCGATCGCACATTACCAACCGATGCGTCAATGTAGGCATCTTGCCGGAAAGTGACATTCGCCTTCACATCCTGGGGTAAGCCCGGTTTAATTTCCTCCATCGCCTCGATGATGGCTTTGGTGACGGTGGGACTATCTACCAACGGTTGCTTGTTCACCATCACCACCACAGCGCGTTGACGATTCCAACTGGCATCGCCTCGCGCTAGTGCAGCTCCAATCTTCACCTCTGCCACATCCCGCAGTAGAATGGTTTTCCCTTCCTGCACCTTGACGACTGCTTTTTGCAAATCTGCGATCGTCTGGATTTGTCCCTCGCCTCGAATCACCAATTCGCGATCGGGGTCAATCAACAATCCACCGGCGGTTTTAGCATTTGCTTCGTTTGCCGCCTTGACGACTTCCTGAAGAGAAACCTTCAACGCCTTAAGTTTTTCTGGATTAGCAATGACTTGAAACTGCTGCACGTCTCCGCCGTAGACTAGCACTTGCGATACGCCCGGAACTGCTAGCAAGCGATTGTTGATTTTGCCATCCACCAAACGTCGCACTTCCATGATTGATGTAGTGTCAGACGTGAACGCATACTGAATCACCGTCCCGATGGGGGGAGCTAAGGGCGATATCTGCGGTGTACCGATCCCTTCGGGTAATCGGTCTTGCGCGTCCTGCAATCGCTCTGCCACGAGTTGACGAGCTTGATAGGGGTCGGTGCCCCATTTAAACACCACCCGCAATACAGAAATTCCTACGGCTGACGATGTACGGACGACTTCAACTCCTGGCGTGCCGTTGACTGCACTTTCTAGTGGTAACGTCACCAAGGATTCTACTGCTTCCGGTGCAAGACCGGGGGCTTCGGTTTGTACTTCTACTTGAGGTGGCGCAAAGTTGGGCAATACGTCGAGGGGCATTCGACTTACTGTATACAGGCTCCAGATGGTCAGGGCGATCGCCCCGAACACCACTAACCATCGTTGAGCAATAGACCATTTGGGGATGACGTTTAACATAAAAATGAAATTTGGATAGCATTAGGCAAGCTTTTAGGAGACGGAGTAGAGAGGTTTACTCAGTCGCGATCGACAACAACCAAAAATCTTGGTTTTTGAATCTCTACTTGCCCTGACCTTTTAAGGCAAAAACGGCGAATCCACCCACCAGTAAAACTCCTGCGCCTCCCACCCACATCAAAGGTGACGATCCTTGAGCAGGCTGCGCTTCTACTTGCGATGTAGCGGGTGATGCTTGCGATGTAGCGGGTGATGCTTGCGATATAGCGGGTGATGCCTGCGATGTAGCGGGTGATGCCTGCGCTTCTGCTTGCGGTTTACCTCGCAATGCCTCGGAGTACAAGAGTGTTGCCCCCTGCGTTACAATCTGATTTCCCGAAGCTAGATTGCCTTCTTTAATTTCCACCACATCTCCAGAGTCGCTACCAATCTGAACTGAGATCGGTTTGTAGGTTGTTCCTTCCTGGATGTAGACGAGCTTTTGCCCATTGGCATCAACCAAGCTGGTGCTGGGAACTTTCAGAATACCTCCATCGGGAGTAGGAGCGATCGCCTCTGTCTTAATTCCCAATGCGGTTGCTTTACTGGTATCAACTTCGATCGGCTGCATAATCTTAGCCGCATCGCCACCTGCAAACTCGCTGTTATGCCCAACGTGGGCTAGCACCGGAGCCGAAGCCGTACACAACATTAATCCCAAAACAAAACTAGACCCGTAGCGGGCGATCGATAACGAATTTAACTGCAATGATTTCGATAGCATAAAAATTTCCTCCTGACATTTAGCAAACCGGTGTGATGAAACAGCCACTCCTCCCAAGAGCAATCTATTCCTCACCCCGCAAGTTGTGAACCTTCTCCAGGTAGAATGTCAGGCCCAAATAAAAATTTGATGAAAATTTGAGGCGAAGTCTCAGAATTTACGGTTCGCTTCTGAAGTTATGGAGAAACCTAATGAAAATTTTCAAGTCCGGGAACTGGAAACGCATAGCCTTATGGATTCTGGCAGCCACCACTCTAATTCTTCTGGGAGATGATCCTTGGGAAGTCTTCCCTTTTGTTCAACACAGACGGATGTACTGTTCCCATGATGCAGTCAAGTCTCCCTATTGCAATTTTTCACTCCTTCGCACCCATTTTGATGACATTAGTCCAGATGGGCAGACCCTAGTTAGGGCTTGCTGAAAAAGTGTACGTAGTGGAAAAACGAGGCTACACAGCTTAAAAAATAGTAGGTTTATTGCTTGCATTCCCAAATTGAGCCAGAAACTAACAACTTTCATTGCAAGGGTTTTGAGCCTCTATAATCCTATAACTTGCACTTTTTCAAGCAAAAAAAGCTTAAACCCCTTATCTGGCAAACTTTCTACTTTTATTCAGCAAGCCCTAGTTAGTATCAAAAAAACAGGAAAAAGATCTTTCGATCTGCAAATAAGCTGTTACGCATTTAAAATGGTATTGTAGGGTGCGTCAGTTTTCAGGCGTTTCCCATGTATAGTCAGTGTTCACGAGTGACGCACCCGGATCGGGATAGTTAGTGGTTTAAATGCGTAACAGCTTATCGGATTTAAAAACAGGAAAAATCAAGGCAAAAAAAGCTTTTCTCGTGAGATATTTAGACCATTTAGTATAACCCTCAGTCGTGATTTTATAATTGGTAGTACGCCGAAGGGACTGACAGTATGGAATCTACAAACAGCCGAGCTAGAAGCAGTTTTGGATCCAGAGCCAGAGCAAATGAGTCGTTTAGTCGTCAGTCCTGATGGCAAACTATTAGCCGAAATTACAAACGATTCGATAATTAAAGTGTTGCAGCGTTTGTAAAATTGAAATTTCAACCTAACGCGGAGCTATCTGTTGCAGTTGTTTGGCTTGTTCGAGGATTTTCTCGAAGTCTTCTTCGCTCAACCGCTGAATGTAGTTGATTTTAAACTCTTCTAAGAAGTCGCACAGCAATAGTTGTATTTCTTGCCAAGTTTGCTGCTGTTGGAGTTCGCTTCCTAAAGCTTGTGCGAAATGTTGGACGAGCTGGTTTGAGAGTTGGATGCCTTGAGGATCTTCGCTAGCGATTTTGAAGGCTTCGTAGGCATTTTGCGGGCCGAGGGTGGCTAATTTTGACAGTTCTGCAACTAATTGTGAAGCTAGCTGTGCGGGAAGGTTTCCGAGTCCGGGTACTTGCTGGAAGCCTTGATAAATTGGGGATTGTTTGAGAAATATTTCTATATTGTACCGGAGTAGATCTTCTAAATCTGGCTGGAGTTGAGGCAGGACTTTGTAAACGGTTACTTGGACTAAACGGCTGGCGATTGCTTCTATTTCGTTGATATTATTAATGTCTAAATATCGCTGTTTTTGAGTTTGGAAAAGTTGTTTTGCTAGTTCGCCACTGGTAATTGATTGTTGCATCTGATTGATGAGCTGAATTACTACTACTTCTGTCAATTCTTGCGCGAAGTTGGCGACAAAACCTCGGCTGATTTGGGCGCGTATGGGTTGGAGATCGGGCATTTTGGCTTGGTGGATGCGAATGGTGACGGGTAATACTCGCAACAGGCGCCAGAAGGGGAGGAACAAAAAGATGTCGTACCACCGCCAGAGCATGGCTTGCCGCCAACTGACACTGCGGTGGCGGCGGCTGATGAAGTAGGTGCGGGCTAGAAATTCGATCGCAAATATGGCAATAAATGGCAGGTCGATTTGCCAGAAGTTGTCTGTAAATTCCCCATTTTCTCCGATCGTGCGGTAATAGTTGGTGGCGATTAACGGCTTGATTTTGGCGTCAAACCAAGTGATTTCTTGTTGCCAGCCTTGTTTGTTTAAATACTCTTGGCTCCAGAATGTTTTGAATGATTGTTTTGCTGATTGCTGCGGATTCGGCGTGCGATCGCGCATCCGGTCTTTAATTTTTTCTAAGGACCCACTTTTTGATGCTACTCGAAACGGATCTTCGTCGATCATGTTCGCGCTCAGAGTGTTTATTTCCTGCAATTTGGCTGCTACTTGAGGAGATGGCAAGCCTGTTTGCACTACTTGTTTTTTTAATTCTTCTAAGGTTTCTAGATATTTCTGGGTGTCTCGGTGGGGTTGAATTCCTTTGAATGGGTCGTATATTTGGGTGAGAACCGGTAGTTGCCGGAAGTAGAAATTTCGGGCGGGAACATAAGTTATATCAAATAATACTAGGCTTAAATTTCCTAGTGCGACCAGTGCAATGAACCGCTCGAACCAGGGTACTTTGGGTGATTCTTTACGGGAGTTTTCAGTTAGAGATGGCTGTAGTTTTGGTGTCACTGGCATTTCCTAAATAAGTAGACGGAGCGAAATAACTGTAACTGGTAATAGCTGGAAAAAAGGAAACAGCTTAAACTGGCTAACTGTCGGGTTGCGATCGGATTGCGATCGAGTAAGCTAGTATTTATTTGAACCAGGGGAAATTTAGGTAGTTTGGGATTGTTGATTTTGCCGGGTTGAGTAAAATTTTATACTTGTAAAATATTAAGGTCGATCGAACTTGACGGTAGCAGCAGCTCCCGTTAGTCTGCTTCTCTCTGGCAATAAAATTATATCTCAGGCAGAATCCTAAGTTTTTTTTCGGCGTTGCAGAGCTAACTGGTCTGGTAATAAATTACTATTTTTGTTTAATCTGCTGGCTGTTTGACCGCGAAATCAAATCTCTTGCACCGATCGCAGTTTAAGGTTAGATTTGGACTTCGAGTTTGAGGTCAAACCCTCAAGAGAGGTATACTTGCTCAGGGGCAGTCTGGCGAGAGCGCTTCCGAGCAAGTGCGAGGGTGGCTGCAACCTCCGTAAGGTTCGGGTTCTCGCCTCCACAAAAACCAGCTAGCGATCGGACTCTTGAATAAAATGACACCCTGAGTATAATTTTGTTCGCATTTTTTTAATATATGACATACTGCCTTAATCTCGATTGCCCAAAAGACAAGCGTCAGAACCCACCAGGCACAAAGTATTGTCTTAATTGTGGTTCCAAACTGTTGCTAAAAGACCTTTATGCAGCAACCGAACCGCTGCGCGATGGAGGATTTGGCAGGACTTTTCGAGCTGTCAATCATGGAAAGTTTGAGGAACTTTGCGTTATCAAACAGTTGTCGCCGCCGCAGGAATTTCAGCGGAAGCCGGCTCATTTTAAAAAGTATGTCCGACTGTTTGAACAAGAGGCAAGGCGGCTTTACGAACTGAAGCACCCACAAATTCCTCAGCTAATTTCTTATTTTGAGGAAGATGGGCGTTTGTATTTGGTGCAGGAGTTTATTGATGGGAATAATTTAAAGGATGAGTTAGAAAAGTATGGTGCTTATAGCGAACTTAAAACTAGGGAACTGCTGTTAGATTTGTTGCCTTTGCTGAATTTTGTTCACGAGCGCAATGTGATTCACCGGGATATTAAGCCTGAGAATGTGATCCGCCGCAATCGCGATCGCAAGTTGGTGCTGATAGATTTTGGGGTTTCCAAACAGGTAGTAACTGATGCTCCAACCAAAACGGGCACGAAGTTGGGAACTCCGGGTTATGCGGCGCTAGAACAGCGGCACGGTAGGGCTGTTCCTGCTAGCGACCTTTATAGTTTGGGGGTGACTTGCATTCGCTTGCTGACTTCTGTGATGCCTTATTTGGATATCTACGGGGACATTCACGATGACCTTTACGACCCGCTCGAAGGTCGCTGGCTTTGGAGGGAGGCTTTGCCGAAAGGAACAAAAATTAGCCAGGATCTAGGTCAGATTTTGGATAAGTTGATTCAGGAATATGTCAAAGACCGCTACAAGTCTTCTCTGGAAGTTTTTGAGATTTTAAAACCTGCTGCTGTTGTTGTTCCACCAGATTCTAAGTTGCAGCAGGCAACTGTTCTTAGTCCTTCTTTGCCGACTCAACCTGTAACTAAAAATCCGATTGTTTCTGTGAATTTAGAGTCGGAAAAAGGGATTGATTATTCTCAGTTGGAAAGGCTGCTGGCTGCTAAAAATTGGCGTGGTGCTGATGAGGAAACTTCTGTGAAAATGCTGGAAGTGATGCAGCAAGTTTCGAGGGGTTATTTGAGTGAGGAAGATATTAGGAAGTTTCCCGCTAAGGATTTGCAGACGATTGACCAACTTTGGGTGCGACACAGCCACCGGAGGTTCGGTTTTTCTGTACAAAAGGGTTTTTGGGTCAAGTCGGGGGGAAAGGCTGGTGTTTATGATGCTGATGTTTGGGAGAAGTTTGGCGATCGAGTGGGCTGGCGAGTTAACGGTCAGTGGGTATACTATTCTGAACTGAATTTTACTTCTAAGGCTTTGCCGGGACATTTGCCGGGAGGGACTGTTTTTGGGTGGGAAGGTGGGGTTTTGTGTGGTGTTTTGGGCTTGGGTGGGATCTGGTTTCTGCTGTCGCGGCGAGATTTGTAGGAAGAGGGAAGTTCGGCAACGGATGCTGTAATGGATGTAACGGATGGAAGTCGGAAGAGGGAAGTTCGGCAACGGATTCGCTCGACGGATGTAACGGATGTAACGGATGTAAAGGATTTAGTCGGATGGAAGTCGGAAGAAGGAAGAACGGTCAACAGGGAAAAAAGAGGCGAATCATGACAAAGGTGTTCATTCAGTTGACAGTTGACCTGGGACAGTTGACCTGGGACAGTTGACCTGGGACAGTTGACCTGGGACAGTTGAGGGCAGCCTCTACCTGGAAGGAAGAGGATTGGAGTAATGAATAGTCTGATCTTAATTTATCGCTAAAACGGAGAGGCTTTTAACCAATTATTTCTGGTAATTATTTAAAGAGTTAACAAATTTTTATTTCATTTTTTAAGAATCTGTGCCGAATGGGAATTGTATATTTCAATCAATGGCGCAAAAATATCAAATTCTTTCGCGTTCTTGGTTTCTTCCCTGGACTTACCTACAGGCGATCGATCTAGGTAGCTGCTGAGTATAGCTTGGCGATATGTTGTGTAGAAATTAGGTATAGCCTTTCTCAAAAAGATGAGGTATGACTGACAGCTTATATGACCACTAAATCAAGAGGGCCCAAGCCCAACAACGTACCTCACTTTTTTGGGAAAGGCTATAAAAAAAAACCGAAAATCAGATATAGTGCGAAACCATTTTTCTTGTGATATGTTTTGAGAGAAGGGCAAGTTTACGAACCAACAGATCAGTCCTTACCCGTAGAAAAGTATTAGGGCGGGCTTTGGCTCTAATTTATGCAGGAGATTTCTCTATTATGTTGCAAGAAAAACGTCTCAAGCCGTGGACTGTAGTTCGATCGCTTCCGAATGTGGAAAAGGTGGTTGTGGGTCAGTTTCGTAGTTGGTCTGATGCAGACGGTCACTTGCAAATTCTGAAGCGGATGGTTCCGGCCGACCGGTTAACTGTTGTGTTCGATCCGGTAGTTCCAGCGTAATATTGCTGCTTAGGAATGAAAATTAAATAACTTACATTTTTGATTGTTCTTGTGGGATGGGCGTCCCGCCCGTCCCGGAAAGACGGGCGGGACGCCCATCCCACAAATATGTGTAAATTATTTAATTTCTATTCCTTAGTTTAGTAGCGTGCGATCGCTCGCGCGAACTCAGCGGTCGCCTCTTTTTTTGAGCTAATAAAAATTTACATAAAAAAATACATAAAAATTGCGATCGCACGCGCGGGCGATCGCAACTAAAATCATTAGATATATTGCAAAAATACCTAAGACGGGCGAGACGCCCATCCCACACACAATTTTTTTGCTTGTGGAATGGGCGTCCCGCCCGTCCGAAATTTTGATTAAAAAGACTCAGGCAATCTTGTTTATTGTCGTTAACTGCGACGAATTTCAGTAACTTGGTCGGCAACATCCAAAATTGCTGGCGGCATCGAGGGCCCAGTCAAAATAATATCCAAATCGTGCGGCTTGTTGTCAATCAATGCGAGCACTTCTGTCTCCCGAATCAAACCTAAATTGACCGCCAAACTCAACTCGTCGAGAATAACTAAGGCGTAACTGCCGGAGAGCACCGCATTTTGAACGTACTCCCACAATTGTGCGATCGATCGCGTTTCGATCTCATCTAAATCCGCATTCTCAATGCAGCGGGGCAAATCGCACCGCACCCAATCTAAATTTTGCCCGAGTCGCACGGGATGTTGATGCCCTTGATTGATTCCCCCTTTGAGGAACTGCACTGCCAACACCGGAGATCCCTGTCCTGCAATTCTCAGGGCTTGAGCCATAACATTTGTAAAAAAGCAGCGGTGCGGGCCTGTAAAAACTTGCACCAGCCCTTTAACTGTGTAGGGCAAGCTGTGGGTCAAATTGAGTTTAGGGGTTTGTAACTGAGCAACCATAGGGCAATATTTAATTAGTAACTAAGTCTTGACTGCTGCTCCGAGCTGCACGTGGCTGGAGCCTGCTTAACAATATATAGTGTACTTGGCCGATCGCAGATCCGATCGAACGCTAGATATACAAATTGTCAAAAGCTAGCGGCAGTAGCATTCGGAGCCGTCAATTAGATTTTGAACTCAAGCAAGCACTTGTGCAGAAGCCTGCTTTTTTAGCGAAATATAGCAGGGAAGCCGACAGTTATGAAGTTATAGATCCAAAAACCCGGGTGATGAGAGTCTTGGTGGCTCCAGGATTGTCAATAAAAGGTACAGATCGCATAGAATTTGAATGTCGTGGCACTAGGAGCAGGCACTGTGAGATTGGTGATTCTGGGAGGGCCAGGAGCGGGAAAGGGAACTCAAGCACAACTATTGTGCGACAATTTGAGCATTCCTTTGCTGGCAGTAGGGGACATTCTGCGTGCGGAAATCGCAGGTGAGACAGACTTGGGCAAGTTGGCCGTGTCTTATGTGGAAAAAGGCGAGTTAGTTCCCGATGAAATTTTGATTCGATTTATCGGCCGCCGGCTGCTGCTGTGGGATGTTTTTAATGGCTGGGTGTTGGAGGGATATCCGCGAACGGCTTTTCAAGCTGAGGAATTGGATTTTTTGTTAGACGATTTGGCGCAGGAGCTAGATTGGGCGGTTTGGTTGAAGGTTCCGACTGAGGTGTTGCTGAGTCGATCGATCGAACGCGATCGATCGGACGATGAGCCAGAAATTTTGCAGCGCCGGCTCGATTTGTACGAGGAATGCACTATTCCGATTTTAGAGTATTACGAACATCGGAACAAGCTGTTAACTATTAATGGCGATCGATCTCCCGAAGAAGTGCAGCAGGATATTCTTAAAATGGTTAATAGTTAGTTGTTAGCTGTTATTTGTTATTTGTTGGCAAAAAACCAATGCCCGATGCCCAAGGAGTGTCAAGTTAAGACTGAAAGCCTTGAGAAATCTAGTTGTTACCTCAGTCTAGATCCCCCTAAATCCCCCTTAAGAAGGGGGACTTTGAGAAGGTTCCTGTCCCCCCCTTCTTAAGGGGGGCTAGGGGGGATCTAGGTTTAATAGTTAAACCGCAGTCTGTAACTGGCTTAGAAGTTAAATTGACACCAATTCCCAATTCCCAATTCCCAATTCCCCATTCCCAATTCCCCATTCCCAATTCCCCATTCCCATTTTATGTCCATAAAACGTGCCGACGGTAGACAACCAAATCAACTTCGTCCGATTAGTTTCGATCGCGAATTCAACAAATTTGCCAGCGGTTCAGTGCTCGCGAAAAGCGGCGACACTCAGGTACTGTGCAGCGTTACGATTAAGCCAGGAGTACCTAGGTTTCTGGAGAATACCGGCAAAGGTTGGCTGACGGCGGAGTACCGGATGTTACCAGGCTCTACGCCGCAGCGACAAGAGCGGGAGTTTATGAAGTTATCGGGGCGCACTCAAGAGATTCAGCGGTTGATTGGCCGGAGTTTGCGATCGTGCTTGGATATGGAACTTTTGGGCGATCGAACGATTATTGTAGATGCTGATGTGTTGCAAGCGGATGCTGGGACTCGCACGACTTCTATCAATGGCGCGTTTGTGGCTGTGGCTGATGCTTTGAATAAGTTGGTGCAAAAAGGTGATTTAGTGCGATCGCCTTTGATTCGCCAAGTGGCGGCCGTGTCTGTGGGACTTTTGGAAGGCGAGCCGTTTTTAGACTTGAATTATCTGGAAGATGTGGCGGCGGAAATTGATTGTAATGTGGTAATGAATGGAGATTTGGACATTATTGAAATTCAGGGAACTGCGGAGGAGGGAAGTTTTAGTCGGAGTCAGTTAAATCAAATTTTGGATTTGGCAGAAACTGGGATTCAGGAATTGTTGGAGGCTCAGCGACAGGCTTTGGTTTAGTAGGAATTACGCATGGGAGTCCAGAAACCGGGTTTTTTTGAGAATACTTCGTCGCAGTCGAAAGATTTGGTAAAAACCCGGTTTCTTTGGTCTACTTTATAAGATGGTTTTCGATTTCAAGGAATTGAGCAATGAACACATTTCTTCCGCTTCCCCTGTCATCCCAAGGCGATTAAAGCCATCTAATGCCTTAGTCGCCCATTCGGAGGCTTTCTCAAAATTTCCCCGCGATTCCTCTAAAAAACAAAACAAACGTTGGTAGCAAGCAGTACGCTTTTTATGCTTAGTTCGCTCAGCTACAGGTAAGCCTGTATTCAAAAGTTTTTCAGCTTCATCGAGCTCTTTATGTACTATTGCAATAGCAGCCAGCCCCTGCTGAGCAGCGATGATTCCTCTTTGAAAATCAATTTTTTGAGATTCTTCAAATAGTTTAAGATATAGTAGTTTAGCTCGGTGATGATCTCCTATTTTATAGTAAATTTTCGCTTGGTAATAGGGGACAATCATCCAATGAGGAAGATATTCTCGTTTATCAAGATCGGCTTTATTTAAAATATCTTCTTTTACATTTAACCAAATATGCGCTTCTTCATACTTCTTATTTTCGATGCAAATATAGGCAATATACTCACTTAAGTTATTTTGAACAATTATGTCTGCACGATCCCGTAGCTCCCATGCTTTCGTCAAAATTTTATGAGCTATTTCTAAGTTCTTTTGTCCTCCGATTAACAGCAATGTCCAGGCTTTTTCTGACATTGCATACACAGCAGTTGACCAGTCACCACGTCGCTCTGATGCGCTAATCAACCAGTTCATCCAAAATAGACGGTCTTCCCAATAACCGTAGGCATTTGTATAATAGTGTAAGTTTCGGCATAAATTTTTAACATCGGTATAGCGTTCTTGATTTGCACACCAGTGAAGCACATCTAACAGATTTCCCTGCTCATCCTGTATAACGTCATATTCAATATGCCATTCTTGCCAAAAAAACTGTCCGTGTTTTTCTGCCAAGTTTAAATACCACTTTATCCACCGTTCTCGCGCTTCTTTCTCAAAATCTGAATAACCAGCAATTTCTGCTAAAGCATACTCGCGGTTAAGAGACACCATTTCATATCGTCCTTCTCGCTGACGCACCAGGGATAGTTGTTGAAGCTGAGCTAATCCTCTATTTACAGCAATAGGATCTGCTTTTAGTCCAGCCACCTCAACCACAGCATCCCAGACGGGCGCTTCGTGAAAAATAGCCAAGGACATCAACAATTTGTGAGCGGTTTGCCCTCTGAGTGGTTGAACCGAACCCTCAAAGCAAAAGCGCGCTAAATCTTCAGGAAGTGGACTCGATCTATCTAATAAAGTTTCTAGAGAATAACCACTTGCAATCTGACCGATCGCATAAATAATAGCGATGGGAACCCCTCCAAAACGCTTGTAAAGCTGCCTTGCCCGATCGTCGCTCAGCGTCACTCCTTTTTCGATGATTTGTTGCTGAATGAGTCGCAGACTGTCTTCTTCTGGCAAGCAGTCAAGACGCATAGAAGCATACATTACAACCTGTTGGCGGGTAGTGATAACTGCTTTGGTACTTGGCGGTAGGTCAGACAAAAAAGCTAAAACCTCGTTTTTGTCAGCTATTGCCTCTAGATTATCGACAATGAGCAAAGTTTTTTGCCTGCCAAGGCTTTGATAGACTCGGTTTAGTTGCTCTTCCGGTGCAGCCTGAGTAATGCTTGGGTCATCTAAAGTAGATGCGATCTGTCTGAAAATATCCTGAAGGTTATTATGTCTCTGAAGTCGCGGCACTATACCAGTGGAAAACAGATAATCAGCCTTAGCTGAAGTAATTATAATTGCATCAAATATGATGCTTGTATCTGTCTGAGTACCGTGCTTAGCTTCCCAACAACGATAAGCTGCTTCTAATACCAATGCAGTTTTGCCAACGCCACCGATGCCATCTACAGTAATAATTGGCGCGCGGTAATTGAGTGAAATAAATTTTAGTAAATCTTTGAGTTCAGTCTCGCGACCAATAAATTCGTTATTCTGATTTAAAAAGTTGCAATATGGAAGCTGCCGTAAAGCTTGACGATCTGGTATAGAAGGGGCGATCGCCCTTTCCCGTCCCACAAAATTCTGGTTTGGTATTGAGGGATGTGCGATCGACCCTTCAGCATCTACAAAATCGGACTCTGGCTGCTGTCGCAAATAGTCCCGAATCTTGGGCAGCCAGGAGGACTTATTGATTCGCTTCGATTCTCCCATTTCCAGGGCGATCGCCTCACCGATGTCCGCGCTGACTCGTTTGGCATGGATGACACTGTAACCGCTATCCTTCGCAGCATTCTCGATCGTCTTGCCCTGCAAAAACTGATCGATCAGACTGCACTGGGCATCAGTTAAAGGACGATTTTGAAAAGCTGACAAAGCTTTTTTGACCCAATTGACCATTGCTGTGCGATCGTCGGCCATATACCAAAAGATACTTTTTAACGTTGGTTTAGTGTAGCGTCAAAACAGTTGCCATTACAAGGTTTTTGGTAAAACAAGTTTGACCTTTGTGCGATCGCTTCATGGCAACGAAACACCAAATGATACTTTTTAGTTCAAAAAAGACTCATGCGCTTTTTAGCTAGTCACCCGATCTCTAACAAGACCACAACCCTTATCAATTGCGGATATTAGGTATCTCAACATATTTTTTTTGTATTCAAAGTGTTAATAGGGCGATCGGAAAGTATTAATAGTGTTCTTGAAAGTTGATACAAAAAAGACTAGCTCATTAAAAAATAAGTCTATATCGTAGAACGTAATCGAGCAAGAAACTTTGTTAACAGCAAAGTTCTTACTCCCCGCAATTCTTGTATCTAACACTTAGGCTCAAACCAATCCAAACTATACACTTCTTAAAGGAATCTGGTCATGCTGGCACAAACTACAGAAACAAAGACAGGTGAAGATGGTTTTTTAAATTTAGAAACAGTGCTTAACTCTGAGGCAATTCTATCTCTCATAAAAGGTCAATTGCTTGCTATTCGAGTTCGTCATTACTATCCTGAGATTTTCTGTCAACGAGTTCAAGAACGGTTGTCTAGTGAAGAACGAATGGGAGTCTATTCAACTGTTGGTGCGGCAGAGATTGGTCGCGATCGTCTTTCCTATTACGAAACACACAACGACCCAGTACATTGGCAGCAATACTACGCCCAAGCTGGATACAACATTCGAGAAATTCGAGAAATTTTCGATCCTTACTATTCACCAATCGATCGACTGCGACTTAACTTAGACGAAGTGTGGCCCGCCGGAGCACATCTCGAAAATATTGATGGTTTACCTATGTTTGTCGGCTTGACTCGTCTTCTTAAAGAAGGGTCTTACATTTTCCCTCACAATGACAATATTCAAGAGGATTCCAATTTCAATCCACGCGCAAGAGAAATTCGGATTCAGCTTGCGGCAAACGTTTACCTCAATATGCCAGAGTCAGGAGGTCGCTTGTTATTATGGGATGCTTCTATGCTTCCCGAAAATTTATCACATTGCCGTCGTGAAGACGCCTACGGATTTGACCCTGAAAAGATTGGCCCTCCTAAGCTTGAAATTCAACCAGAGATTGGCGATCTAATACTGTTTAACTCGCGGTATCTTCATTCGGTATCGCGTGTTGGTGTTGGCGGACGCTTGAGTAGCTCTTGCTTTATTGGTTTTCGTTCTTTCAATTGTCCGCTCTCTTACTGGAGCTAATGACTACTGTTTTTTACACTTTAATTTAGAGGTTTTCATTGTGACCACTCTTAAGCTGTACCTAGAAGACTCAGACCTTTCGGAAGCAACTGCAAAGATTGTTGAATTGATTAATGGCGAGCAACGGATTATTCGCCTCGATCGAACTATTTTTCACGCTCAAGGGGGCGGACAAAAATCTGACATTGGGTTGATTGACAATGTTCTTGTCACTCATGCCTCTCATTCTGATAACTATGTCGATCATTACGTTTCAGATTTCGGAAATCTCGAAGTTGGGCAGGAGGTAAATATTTCAATCGATATCAACAATCGTTTGATTCATTCCAATCACCATGTTGCAGGTCATTTGATTGCAGCATTAATTGAGAAAAGTTTCCCCGATTTGCAAGCAACTGGAGGGCATCATTGGCCAGGACAAGCACGAGTTGAATTTTCAGGGACTCTACCACCCATTGAAAAGGTTCAGGAAAGCTTAAAATCCGATTTGGCAGAGGCAATCTTTGAAGATATACCTGTACAAGTTAAGGGCGATCCTTACGGCAGTCGCAAGATTGCCATCGGAGATTTTCCTGCTGTCTCATGTGGCGGGACACATCCTAAGTCTCTTGGCACGTTGAGAGAAGTAGAAGTGACTAAAATTAAATCCCAGAAAGGAGTCCTCAGAGTTAGCTACTCTGTAGCAAATTAGAGACAATGTAGGGTTTGCATTGCCAGCCCTGCCAAATTGCGCTCGACACATTTGACTCATTCTAGCCCATGCGATCGCCCCACCATCCAAGAAACCGGGTTTCTACGATAATTTACGCATCCTCATGAGATTTTCCAAAGAAACCCGGTTTCTCAGGCTCCACGCGACTATAAAAAACCCAGTTTCTGCGATCGCGATCGACTTTTTGTGGGTATTGTGCGATTCTTAATAAAGAATCTTTGTAATTACCAATTGCTAAGATAATGCAAGCTGAAAAAATATCAATTTCCCTATCACCAGAGACTGTTGGCGAATTCATGGGGCGTCACCCCTCACCTCTGGAAGTCAGTATTTGCGTTCGCTATTTGTAGTTAACAGCTACATGGTCAATTAGATATTTAGTCCAGAAACACCTTTTTGAGGGGTGATGGGTGAAACCCTTTCTTGATTCGCCAACAGTCTCTTTTGAAATCGCGACTACACGAACAAAGTCCGCCTTCGCGGACTGAAGAAATAAAAGTATTTAAGCCTGATTTGATAAATTATACTGTATTTATTTTTTAGATTTGGGACGGGCTAGAAGCCCATCCCACTCATTGTTTTAAGGAAAATACGGGACGGGCTAGAAGCCCATCCCACTCGTTTTAAGGAAAATATGTTCATTGGATACCTCGGCCATCTTCCCTCAAGATCCGTGACATCCCGTAGATTGATAGTTGCCGAATTGCCTTCGGGTGAGGTTATCTTAGACAAGACGCGATCGCAATCACAGTTATGGCATCTCCAAACAATCAAAATTCGGCGGATTCATCTCTGAAACAGTCTCTAGAGGCTGGGTTAGCTGCTTTGAAACAAAAGGATTACCAAAGCGCGATCGCCCTTTTAGAATCCGTCAGCCAAACCGCAGCAAATCAACCGCCCGGAATCCGCGCCCAAATGGGATTAGTCGTGGCGTACAAAGCAACCGGAAATCTCAAAAGCGCGATCGCCCTTTGCACTTCCCTCACCAACATCCCCAACACCCAAATCAAAACCTGGGCCGATCGCACTTTAAAAGAATTAACCCCCCCAAAACCACCGGAAACTACACCAGAAACCGGCTTTGTCGCCTTTGATTCAGCAACGGAATCGCGGAAGGAAACGCTTAAGGGCGCTCGACCAACCGCAGACAAAAAAACCGGATTTTCACCCTTAGAGCCGACTAACGCCCCAGCAAACACCAAATCCACACATATTTCACCGCCACCTCCACCCCCCAAACCGCCGATTCACCCGACACAAGAGGGCGAGCACGGGGACACCGCCCCTACAACAACCGCAACCGATACAGAAACTAGCGGCGAAAACAGTTCCGGTTCCCCAACAGATATCCCCGGATTCGCCACCCCAGATACCTACGAACTTACTTGGCGCCAAGCGGGGCGCACCAAAAGTCCGCGCCCCCTCAAACCGCTAAAGTTGCTGAATTTTCGGATCGAAGCAGTTGGAAGTGCGATCGCCCTATTTTTTCTAGCCCGATTAGTCCTACAATTCCTGCTGACAAACATCAATGCTCTATTAGTTCAGCTTTACATATTTACTAGATTGCCAATTTTTCAGCCAATTCAGCTTTTTTACCGAGATCCAACTCCCTTCCTCCAGATTCTTTTCGGATTGCTTTTGGCATCTTCTCCCTGGCTGACAGACGCCCTGCTAAAACTTTTTTGCGGTATCGAAACCCTGCGCGGCTCAGTTTTATCCAAGCACAGCAAGGAAGCGACGCGCGTACTCCGCAGTTTTGGCACCAAGCAAAATATGCCAACGCCTGTACTGAAACTCTTACCGCTCAATGTTCCTGTAGCTTTCAGTTACGGCTGTTTGCCCCGTTTTGCTCGGATTGCTGTCAGTCAAGGGCTGTTAGATCAATTGACGGATGATGAAATTGCCACTATTTTCGCGCGGGAGTTGGCGCATATTTCTCACTGGGATTTTGCGCCGATGTCGCTGGCGATGTTGGTGCTTCAGATTCCTTACCTTATATATTGGCAGACTGCATACTGGGGCGAGCGGTTGTGCGATTTAATGACGATCGACTTTTTGCGTCGTACTGTGAGAGTTGTCACCGCCGCAATTTCTGCTACCAGTTACGGAATTTATAAATTACTGCGTTGGCCGATGTTGTGGTTGTCGCGCCGTAGAGTATATTTTAGCGATCGCACTTCCGCAGAAATTACCGGAAATCCCAACGGTTTGACGCGAGCACTGACTAAAATTGCGATCGGCATTGCTGCAAATATCGAACAGCAAAAACAAACCAGCTTTTTCCTCGAAAGTTTCGATTTATTGTTACCCGTCGGCGTCGCACAAGCTGTAACCTTTGGTGGCGCTGCATTACGCGCGCCCCTAAAACAGATTTTGCTGTGGGATGTCAGCAACCCGGAACGCGCTCTTTTGACGGTTAATAACACGCATCCTTTGATGGGAGAGCGTTTCAAGCTGTTGGAACTCTACGCTCAATTCTGGAAACTGGAGACTGAGTTAGATTTGGCGAGTCTGTCGCCGGAAAAACCCAAAACAGGAAAATTATCTCTGTTTAAATCCATACTCGAATTTAAAGACTCAAAACTATTTTTACAAGGTGCGCCGTTTTTTGGGATTCCGATGAGTCTGGGGATTGTTGCACTGCTGTGGATGGTTAGCTGGCTGTTTTCCAAGACGAGTATTTGGCAATTGGATTGGCTTTTGGGCGATCGATCGATTCTTTGGGGCTGTTTGCCGATCGGATTTTGTCTCGGTACTTTGATGCGGATTAACTATTTTTTCCCCGACATTACGCCACGAGAAACCACTTCACCAAGTTTACTAGAAATTTTGTCAAACTCGAAAACTCTACCGCTAGATGCTCAACCTGTGCGCCTTTCCGGGCAACTTTTGGGTAGACCTGGTATTGACAATTGGCTGGGACAGGATTTGATTTTGCAAACGGCGACGGGTTTGGTGAGGTTGCACTATGTTTCGATGATTGGCCCGATCGGCTCTTTGTACCCATTTTTGCTCAAACAGACGACTCGCCCTACCGATTTGATCGGAAAACCGGTTGTGGCGACTGGTTGGCTGCGTCGGGGTGCTACTGTGGCGATCGACCTAGAAACTCTCCGCAGTCAAGAAGGACTCGTTAGTGACAGCGGACATCCGATTTGGTCTGCGATTTTGGCCTTTGCTGCTGCTGTTTGGGGCGCGTACATCATTATCCAAGGCGGAAGATGAGACAAGGTACGTTGTTGCGCTTCAGCGCTCTTGTCTATATGAAAGAGCGCTGAAGCGCAACAACGTACCTTTATGGAATGTGACGGACAACCCCCAGCCGGACAACTGTCAACTGTCAACCCTTCGTAAAGAAAAGTTGCTTTTTTGCCAACACTCTGTTACATTTGTTTACATGAATCGGATTGAACCAAATAGCGCAATAACTTCAATTGGCTAAAATCGATAAGGCATTGCGTAAAAATTGTCAACCTCCCAACACAGCAAGTTCAGCCAGCCGCCTGTCGGCTGTTTTTTTTCGACAGCGAATTTAGCTCTGCGGAATGAATTCAGAAAAGTGATTCAGATACGGTTTTCGTTCAATACAGCATGAAATCTTGCTAAATAACTAGCTCTGTTACCAAGGCTGTGATACCTTTAAAGAATGGTCGGACGCTGCCGGGCCCGATTTGAGGGATACCGGGTAAGTGAGTAGTCCTCAACATTAGGAGCGAGATTAGAAGTGAGGTAAGATTACTGGCTGAAAAAATGTTAGCGATTTTCTCCCTCACTGTATTAGACTGAATACTGGCATTCCGATCGCTCGCAATTGACATCCTTGGACATAAATTTCTACACGGCGCTGGCTATAAACATTCTGAATCAAAACCGGAAGCAAGTAATACAGAACAGCCAATAGCCTAAACATTTGAGTGATGACTAAAAGTTTACACAACAACCTGAGATTTAAAAGCTCTCTGCATTGGCGGTTCAGTTCCGGCACGATCAGAGTAAATCATCTTTTTGTTCTAAAAGGTGGGGGGAGCTGTCAAGGTTGGTGGGAGGAATGTGCAAATTCTGTGGTTATGCGGTGTTTCCCTGCGGTCAATATTGATTTGACTTCAGGTAATTTTGTTCGAGCAAACTAATTAAAATCCCAATCTGGAGGAATTTTTCATGTCTATTCGTCTTTATGTTGGTAATCTACCGAAGGAACTCGATCGCCTAGAATTGCAAGAAGTTTTTGCACCCGAAGGCGAATCTGTTACCACAAAGGTAATTACAGATCGCAAAACTGGTAAATGCAGAGGATTTGGCTTTGTGACGGTGCTAACCGACGAACAAGCAGATCAAGTTATTGAGAAATACAACGGCTTGATGTTCAAAGAAAACCCCCTGAAAATAGAGAAGGCCTTACCCCGCTCTAAGGGTAAATCTGAGAAGGGCGAAGACGATCAGCAACAGTCATCATCGCCTGCTGCCCCGCAGTTGGCATCATCGTCGCCGTCGCAGCCAGTCCCTGCACCGCAGCAACAGCAGCGCTCGGCTCCTCCTACCCAAGGTGGAGGTGGCGGTTCTAGCAAAAGCAATCGCCGTCGCGGTGATAACAACAAGTCTCGCCGCAATCAGTCAACAACAACGGTTTCGAGTGCTGATTCCGGTTCGGTGCAGCCAGATCCGCGCTGGGCGAGCGCTTTGGAAGAACTCAAGCAAAGATTGGTGGAAGCTCAGACTACTAATTAGTCGCAAGGGCCCACTAATTGCTGCTATCTCTCGACTGCGGTTGAGTGATTTGAGTTGGAAGTGCGATCGAGAATTGGTCAAAACAGCCGAATTCTCGATCGCACTATTTTATAAAAAAAGTTCGGCAAGCGGAAAACTCTGAGTCTTTAGACCTGAGATGAAAGTGGCACGGGCGGTTTTAACCGCCGTGAATTTTTCTTAATTCTTAACATTTTTAGCAGTGTAAAAAGGTCTTTTGCCGTTACACTCTCTTATTGGGATGGATACACAGGTGTAAACCTGGGAAGCAAATGCCTACCATATATTAAAGGTACGCGGGGACTCTCGCGTTACCAAGGGCCCGAGCCCCTTAAACGCTTGAGGAGCTTGCCCAAAGGCAAGGATAGCAGCCTGCCATTTTTTGGCAATAGGATTGCGCCCAGGAACCCTAGCAATAGGGATATTAAGAACGAAATTTCTTAAGAATCTCAGTCGCGAAGAGCGCTGAGAGTGTCAATGCAAAAAACCTCTACTCTAATATCTAGAAGTTTCTTCGGGTGTGTCGCCTCGGTAAATCTTTAGCATTCAAGCGCAAATCTCCCTGGCGACGCACCCTACAGAAATTTTTGATTGAGCGATTGAGCGATTGATTCATCAATACTTAATCTTTCCCTCAATCCGCTATAAATCATGTTTATTCGCCCTCAGAAAATTCGATCGTCTCAATAAAGTCAAAAATCTTGTTCATAATGCCCTCAACCTCCGACTCAAGAGAACCCAATTCATCCTTAGCCTGATAAACTCGCTGACAACTTACCGTGTAGCAAAAATCGTCAACTATAAAAGCCATAAATCCCCGGTAAGCATCCACTTTAGTAGCTGCGGCATCTTTTTCTTGCACGCTGAGAGTTGCACTCCCCGGTAAATCGACCACTGCAAAATAAGCTTCTTCATCTTCTAAATATTCAGTGTAGAGCAACTTAGAATCAGCAAATTTAGCGAGAATTTGATCGTCAATAAACTTGTTAAGAAACGAAGTAAGATAAGCCCATTCGCCCGCTGACTCGATTAATTTTTCCACTTCGCTAGCCGTCTGGAAATAATCAATTTTCAGCAAAACACCAAAGCCATCAGAAAATGCAACATAGCCTTCTCCATCATCAATCCTACCGCCTCGTTGCTTGTCAACTGGAATTGAGACAGTAAAATTGCGTTTAGCAGACAGGTACAACGGCTCCTCTTCTAAATCGAAATCAGCCTCTTCGATTTCTAGGTGGGAGTATGCAGCAATTACATCCCCGATAATTTCTTCGGCTTCCTCATCGTCTACACCTAATACTTCTTGAAATTCCTTGAGAAAATCCCGGTGCTTTTTCGACACTTCATCATCTACGACAAACATTGCTACGACAATGGCAAAAGTATCCAAAACCACCTCATTTGGAAGTGATTCATGGGCGGTATTAAATAATCCTCCCAAACCATCTTCCGCGATAATATTTGCCAAATGTTGAAACATTTCTGACATATCATCTTCCGAGAATTCAGCAAATATTTCTGAATCCCAAAGTATGCTTTCTAAGATATCTGCATCGGCGTCAGGGGAATTAGCCTCCGCTGCGACAAGTGCGATCGCCGCGACGGATTCCTCTAAACTCAAGGTGATTGAGGATTTATCTTTTGACTTGAATATTTTAGTAAAGTTGCTCATGGTTTTTGCTTGGCTAAAGAGTTTAGTTTTACGTTTGGCCTGGAGCATCTCATTTTTGCAAAAAAGATTTTTTGACAATTTGGTATTAAAATTAGATGCGCGCTAGCTGATTACCAAGGACTGCCAATTAGTGTAAATCCGGCCCAAAATTTGGGATGAGATAAATCTGAATTTGGTACTTGTCCGGCCCGAGTAAGATCGATCGCCCTTTTTTGACTCCCCACCAACTTACCATCTTTAATCGCGACCTGTTTGCGAATCATCGCCAGTTGAGCTTGTCTGAGGGCTTCAGCCTTAATGGGAGTCGATCGCAAATTAGCATAAAACTCAGTCATCAGCCCCAAAGTCGCAAAATCATTAACTTTCCACAAACTCGCCAAAGCTGATTTTACACCGCTGCGGACTGCCAGTCCAGCAAAACCCATTTCTGCGTCACTATTGCCGATCGCAGTTTCGCACGCACTCAACACCAATAACTGTACTTGCCTGCGATCGTACCACTTCGCCAACCGAAATTTATCCAGAGCCAAAGAGCGGTTCCACAGGTCAATTTCAGCCTCCTTGCGTCCGTTTTGATGTTGCGGGAAGCTGGCGTGAGTAGCTAGGTGAACAATCTCAAAAGCCTGTTGCTGCCGCCGCTGTTTGGTGAGATTTTCCACGGTAAAATCTTGATTGAGAAAAAAGCGGCCGCGCCACAGCGGTAATTCACCAGCATTTTGGCTGTTGCTTCTGGTACCGGCGATCGCAGATAATTCGATCGGCACCGCAGGCAACTTTGGTTTATTAGTATGGGGGAATTGGGAAGCACCCATCGCTAAAACTTGAGCGTTTTTTAAGCTTTCATAATTAGTGCTAGTCAAGCTGACACTGGGAATTGAGCCGAGGCTGTACTTTTCTACTAAAAAATGTTCGCCATCGTAGAAAGCTGCTATGGGCAATTGTCGCAAACCTGCATCGAAGGAAAAAACTAGCGTATCTATATTTAATTCTGCTAATTCTTTAGAAATTGGCTCAACAAATAAATCATAAAGTTGCTTCGCATTTGCCAAGTCTTTATCTTCAAGACTATCTGGATTTGAGATATTTTTTTGAAATTCATTTACGATTTTATTCAAGTTTACACGATTGACTTTAATAGATTTCAGAATTGGAGGGCCTTCGGGAACTACTAATATTAGCGACAATGATTCGAGACTGGCGAAGGCATAAACGATTACGGCTTGTTTTCCGGTTTCTGTCTTAATTGTTTTCAGAGTTTCTCTGATATACTCAACATTGACTCTTTTGTCAGTAAAATCTTCTTTAAAGTAGTTTTCATAGTCTTGTTCAAAGAGTTTATCGATTAAGGCAATAGCCTCATCAGCATTGCCTTGATCTAAAGCTTGTTCAACGCTAAATCTGCTAATTTCTAAGGGAAAAAGATTGGGAATATTTGCGGGTGGGGGAGTTTCGGCTGCTGGAGTTGGTGCTGGAGTTGGAATTGGTGCGGGTGCGGGAGTTGGAATTGGTGCGGGTGCGGGAGTTGGAATTGGTGCGGGTGCTGGAGCTGGAATTGGTGCGGGTGCTGGAGTTGGCGGCGGAGTAGTTTCGGGAATGCTTGTCAAGGAATTAGGCTCGATCGCCTCAACGGGTGGCTCAATAGTAGGCGCAGGAGTAGGTTTTAAGACTATCCATCCGTCGGGTTTTTCAGAAAGAGAAGAGCTTGGCGGTGGCGGGTTTTCTGGCGGGTTTTCTGGAGGCGTTATTAAAGTGATCTCTGCTGTTTTTTGAATAGGCGGTGGTGTGAGAGAGAAATTGTTTTGGGGATTATTAAATGCCCAATTAAAAGTTTGGATTCCGGTTTCAGGATTTGGGGTGATAGTGGTTTTTGCTCCTAATGAATCGCCAATTAAATAAGCTAAATCTTGTTGCGGATTTTCGCTTTGGGCGGGTGCTACTGCGGCTGGGGGAATGGGTGCGGGAATGGGAGAGAAAGAGGGTGCAATTACAGGTGGAATTGCTGCTACAGGCGGATTGTAAGGCGATTGTAGGGGTGCGGGTGTTGGATTGGGTGCGATCGCACTTGGAGGTGCGATCGCACTTGGAGGTGCGATCGAGCTTGGAGGTGCGATCGGGGCGGTGAGTTGGGCGATCGGGGGAATTGTGGGTGCGGCGGGTATGCGATCGCTCGCGCTTGGTATTGTTGGGGCTGAGGGCTGTGTGCGGGTTGTGCGGGGCGGAAGCGTGAAGAAATTGGTGTTTAGCAGTTCTTGGATGGGGGAAAGGTCGATCGGCGGGGGTTCGGGTGTTGGGGATGGGGTTGGGGTTGCGATCGAGATTGCGGGTGTTTGGGATGGGATTTCGGGTGTTGGGGTGGGAGTTGCGATCGGGCGATCGGGTGTTGGGGTGGGAGTTGCGATCGGGCTTTCCGGTGTTGGGGTGGGAGTTGCGGCGGGGGATAAACCCTGTGGTGGCTGGCGTCTGGGTATAAGTAAAGGTGCGGGAGTTGGTGCGGTTGTTGGCGCAGTCGCTGGAGTAGTTGCAGGCGCAGTCGCTGGAGTAGTTGCAGGCGCAGTCGCTGGAGTAGTTGCAGGCGCAGTCGCTGGAGTAGTTGCAGGCGTAGTTGCAGGTGCAGTCGCTGGAGTAGTTGCAGGCGCAGTCGCTGGAGTAGTTGCAGGCGCAGTCGCTGGAGTAGTTGCAGGTGCAGTCGCTGGAGTAGTTGCAGTCGCAGGAGTCGGCGTTGCTGAAGGAGTCGGTGTAGGTGATGGCTGAGGCTCTGGGGTCGATCGAATTTCAATCTTTTCTGTATCCTGTTTGTATGTATAAAAATATCTATTACCAGACAAAATTTGTGAAGACGTGCCATTTCCCCGAGTAATAGCACCAGCAGTTCCATTAGTTGTTGAATCGCCAACAATAAAAGGCGTCAGTCCATTACCGCCGTGACGCAGCAAAATTGTACCGCCTTTATCCCCAGCATCTCCAGCAGACGAAATGCTAGCAGCAACCCCATTTCTATCTGAAAAAGAATTGATTGATCGAAAAAACTTTTCAGTCCAAACATAGATATCTCCACCTCTACCATTACCCATGCTCTGACTGTCAATTTGATTAACAGTAATATTGCCACCAGCATTTAGACTAATATTTCCACCATTAGTAGAGGAACTAGAATTAAGATTCCCCGTTTGAATTGCTCCCTTCTCACTGTACAAAGAAATTCCCAACGGAGAAGTAATATTTTGCGTGGTAATATTATTAGTTGTAGAAATATTGATTGCGACAGTCGTTCTTGTAATATCATTTTCAATTTTGACGCTGTTGAGAGGAGTCACGTTACCGATAGGAGCGAAAAATTGAGCCATTCCCGTATCAGGTTTAACCGTCAGATTGTAAGGCCCGTCAACTGTAGACTTACAAGTAATATCACCTGTACCAGAGATTTTTACAGACAGGTCATTCGCCAATCTTAACGGAGCATTAAATGTAATATTATTGCGGTTAGTCTCGATATTTCCCGCCGCAGTAATTGATTCCTTTGCCGTGAGATCGATATTGCCACCAATCACATTAGTATTGGTAGAAAAAGTGCGGGAATTGATAGTAGAAGTCGCCATAGTTCCTTTAGCATCTATGGCTACATTTCCACCTCTACCATTGGCTGCCGCAGTAAAAATTGGGCCAGCAGTTGTGTTAACATTACCGCCGCTTTGAATGCGAAGATTACCACTATTAGCGTTAAATCCGCTTAATAATAGAGCGCTGCCAATTCCGCCTGTATTGATATTGCCGGTGGCTTCGAGGGAAATATTACCGCCATTATTACCACCCATTGCATTGATCAGTCCAGCAGTGGTATTGATCGTAGTGCCACTTTTTAGAGTAATATTTCCACCATTATTATTACCTACAGTAAACAGATTTTGAGTATTTATAGAACCATTACTATTAAGATTTATTGAACCGCTTTGTTGCTGAGCTTGTGACGCAACAATAGTAGTAGTAATATTGCCGCCAGCACTTACATTAATATTACCACCCGTTTGAGTTGTGAATGGGGGAGAAGCAGGTACATAAGCACCGGCAACCAATTGATTTGTATTGATATTACCATTGGTATTAGTAATGTCAATATTGCCACCTTGTGATTTAGACTCGGTATTTGCACTACCAATGCTTATATTTTGATTAGTATTAAATAATGTGATATTACCACCATTTCCCCCAGAAGAACGAGAAAAAATTGGATTACCCGGTGATATTTGAATACCATTTTGAGCTTGAACCGTAATATTTCCACCTTTGCTGTTTTCACCATCGGCATTGAGCGAATCCAAATTGATCGAACCACCACTCTTGAGACTTATTGCACCACCTTCTTGCCTACCAGTCGTAGAAATTTGATAACCATTAATATTGCCATTAGCCTCCAATCTGATTACACCACCGTTATTATTGTCAGAATTGGTTGATATCTGTGTACCACTGAGATTAATATTTCCTGTTCGACTTAAAATAGAAATATTGCCGCTAATCCCTACGCCATTATTAGTGACTCTAGTATAAATTATGCCAGTTGTAATATCATTTTTAGCTTCTAGATAAATAGAACCTCCTTTTCCGAATGTAATTCCTGTATCTAATTTGTAAGCAAAATTATCTGGTTGAGAATTTTTATTATGTAAGCTACCACCATTAAGATTTATGCTTCCTTCTGTACTTACGATCGAAATATTGCCACTATTGCCACTTGTCCCGCCCAAGAGAAGAGTTATTATCTCAGCAGTAGTAATATTATTCTTAGCTTGTAGAGTAACGGAACCGGCATTACCATTATTTGCTCTACTGTCTAAACCTCCAGCACTGGTATCGATGGAGCCTCCCGTGCTAGTAATCGAAATATTACCAGAGTTTCCTGTTTTGACATAACCAGTGACATATTGATCTAGTGCTGATTCTAAACTAGCAGTGACAATATTTTGTTGAGCATTGAGTGTTATATTACCAGCATTGCCATTATACGAATAACTAGATAAAGTGCCAGCAGTAGTGTTTATGCCTCCTGCTGTGCTGGTAATAGTGATATTGCCTGAATTTCCCCTGCCTAATGCACCGAACCATTTAGTATTAATATCTGTTGTAATAATATTACCGAGAGCCTGTAAAAGTACGGAGCCACTGTTGATTTTATCAGTTGTAGATAACGTACTAATAGTTCCGTTGAAAAAAGCATCTCCATTTTTTAATTGAGTCGTCGAACCAGTTAATACTACGTCTCCTTGAGAATTAACTGTCACTTCTCTTACACTTATCCCTTCACCCGTCAACAACTGTGGCAAAGATGTAACTGGCAACACCCAAGTTTGAGGCAAACTACCAGCCATAGATTGCGGTTGAATCTCCAAACTTAACAGATTTCCCGGTTGGCTAATTCTGACTAAATTCTCACCCGGAACCGCAGCAATCGTAATATTGCCTCCCGGTGCAGCAAGTTGTCCCGTACTCACAATCGTGCCGCCCAACAAAGTTAAACTCTGTCCCTGTTTCACAGCCAAACTACCTAAATTGATAATTGCTCCCGGCTGTAGATTTGTAAAAGCAAAACTGTTCGGACTTCCGACTAATTGTGCATAATTATTCGTACCAACAGCATTAAACCAGTTATTGCCGAAACCAATTCCTGTCGCAGTCGTTGCGGTGAAAGAACCGGGAACATTTAAGCTGGAATTTGCACCGAAAACAATCCCCGCCGGATTCATTAAAAATAAGTTGGCATTGCCGCCCGTAACTTGAATTAAGCCGTTAATTATGGAAGCATCGCCGCCGACAACTCGCCCTAAAATATTGCGGATGTTGGAATTTGAGATAAAGTTAGCAGTTTGTCCTTGAGTTAAACCAAATTGTTGGAAACTGTGAAATAGATTTGTACCGTCGCTGGATTGTTGGCCGCCTTGGATGTTAAATTGGTTGCCACTGGGGGTGATTTGAGTATTCGTGCCGTCAGTGTCGGGGGTGATTTGGGCTGTGGCTATTTGGGATGGGGTGAAAAGTCCTGTTTCCCAAGTTGCTAAGGTGCTGAAGGAGAGGAATGTTAGGAAAAATAGATTGTTTTTGTCCGCTGATTTCATGGTTTTTGTTAGTAGATGATATGATGATAATAAATTAATTGACAATCAATATCAGGACAATCCTGTAGGGGCGGGTTCGCCGAAATATATGATACCCAACGACAATTATAAAAACCCGCCCCCACCCAGCCCAAAAATTAAGAATACATTGAATTTAACCATGTGGCGGGGAGGTTTTTGGGGGTTATTGGTTGGGTTGGGGCGGGTTTTTGAGATAGTTTGTGAGTGACAAATTCGGTGGCGAACCCGCCCCTACGAATTTGGGCATAAAATACGATAAAGAATATTTTATCACCATCCTGTAGGGGCGGGTTCACCGAATTATATGACACCCAACGACAATTATAAAAACCCGCCCCCACCCACCCAGAAATTAAGAATACATTGAATTCAACCATGTAGCGGGGAGGTTTTTGGGGCTTATTGGTTGGGTTGGGCGGGTTTTTGAGATTGTTTGTGAGTGACAACTTCGCTGGCGAACCCGCCCTTACGAATTCTGTTTTTAAGATCGTAAATTCATCAATAATACATTTTTACTGTCTAATTTAATATTGATTCTCTTGGAATTGCAAAACTTTTTAGATGGGTACATTTCATCGGTTTCCCACTTATACGGATTGTTGATAATATATTCCTGAATTTTGGCAAACGTTGTCTCATCGCGAATAATATGTTCGTAATAACCCCTTTGCCATACCTGGATTCCTGAAACACGGCGTAGTTGATTGATACGACTGGAAGAAAATGTTTTAAAACCTCTCACAATTTCCGATAACCCATGACGTTTATCCTGATTTTCTATGATGATGATTCCATGAAAATGATTCGGCATAATGACAAAAGAATCTAATTCTATATGAGGATATACTGTCTTGAGATTAAACCAATTAAATTTGACGACTTCACCGTAACGGCTTAATAGCATATTTTGTTCTTCAATGTCACCTAATAAACACTGACGTTGCCAAATACAACTTGTCACAAAATATGCACCAGGTTGGCTGTAATCATATCCGGGGAGACGAATAGAACGACGATGATGAATATTGGGATTGTATTTCATATTTTTTGTAATCAACACAATATCGAATATTGTATCACAATCCTGTAGGGGCGGGTTCACCGAAATATATGACACCCAACGACAATTATAAAAACCCGCCCCCACCCAGCCCAAAAATTAACAATACATTGAATTTAACCATGTGGCGGGGAGATTTTTGGGGGTTATTGGTTGGGTTGGGGCGGGTTTTTGAGATTGTTTGTTGGTGACAGAATTAATGGCGAACCCGCCCCTACGAATTTGGGCATAAAATACGATAAAGAATATTTTATCATCATTAAGAATACATTGAATTTAACCATGTGGCAGGGAGGTTTTCGGGGGTTATTGGTTGGGTGGGGGCGGGTTTTTGAGATTGTTTGTTGGTGACAGAATTAATGGCGAACCCGCCCCTACGAATTTGGGTTATTGCGACATTGCAAATTGACCGATAATTCATCTCCAAACCCATTACTATTTCCTTTCTTCTCTCCTTTGCACATCTTGCAACTGCTTCCCTATTTTTTCTACCATCTGCACATCTCCCAAAGTTTGATATCCCTCTTTTGCCAACTTCAAATACTGCATCGCTTCCAGATTCTCCCTCATAGATGAATGGACTTCTCCCAAACCGTAGCGCGCCTCTGTTAGCTCTTCGATATCGTCCGGTTTTGCTGTACTAATCGCCTTTAAATAGTAGAATTTAGCCTGCGGCATTAGTTGCGATCGCCCTTGATACATTTCTCCCAACGTGCGGTAGATGGGCGGTGTCTCAACTCCCGCTGCTGGTAAGCTTTCTAGGATTTCTATTGCTTCGGCAATCAAGTTGGCGCTACGATATATCTGTGCGATCGCCAATTTCTGACTCGCTGCATTCGGTACTTGTTGCTCGATCGTCCGTACAGCCTCCTTAACCCCTTCCACCTCCTTCTCATCCAACACTCGAAACTCTGTATCCCCCTCCCCGAGAGGACTTTCCGAAGAAACCCCCGTATTCGCCTCCACAATCAACCTGTACTTAAAACCCGGTTTCAGCGCCGGTTCCCCCGGATACACCGCCTCAGTACCGTTAACCGTCATTTCCCAATTTAACTTCGTTTTATTTTCGAGAATGCTCAACCTATAGCTAGTCGCACCCGCAACCGGATTCCAGCGCAAAATTGGCTTATTTCCTAACAATTTCGTCCGCCTCGGACTGATTATATAAGGAATTGGCGCCTTGTTCCAAACAATTTGATCGTCGCCGCGATCGGGACATCTAATTAAATTTTTATTGCACTCATCCTTCGACTTTTCGCTAGCCAACAAACAGCTATTTAATTGATTGTCACCCGCCTTAATTGACTTAATTCCTAAATCTGCACATTGAATCGTAATTTGTCCGGTTTGTGAAGTTTGCAGTTTGTCACCCGGATAAATCGGCGTACCCGCGCTGGGGCGAATATTTCTGCCATCTTGACGCTGTAGTTGCACTTCACCGCTAATATTTAGGATTTGTCCGTTGGGTATTCTTGTCGTTGCTGCGATTGCTGGGGAAATTATCGGATTGTTGGCGGATATTTTGGATAAATTGGCGTCAATTCCGAAGTGGGGATGAGGCAAAATATCGATCGCAATCAACGTAAATGCGATCGCGCTTGCACCCATAACAACAGTCGTCTGTTTTTTCATTGACTTTTTCCTATTATTGGTAAACGTTCCTTTGCCATTTGGATACATTCATCTTGTTCTGGTATGCTGGGATTGGCAGATTTCAGTGTTTCTTGCCAATGTGTGAGTGCTTCTTGTGGTTTCCCTTTAGCTTCCAGTACCTGCGCTAAAAGACATTGAGCTTCTGGAGTCTTATTGCTGAGAGATATTGCTTTTCTTAAGTCGGTTTCCGCTGCGTCGTATCGCTTTTGATTCAATCGCACCCAGCCGCGATTCTTAAAACAAGCTGATTTTACTCCATCAAATTGAGTTTGTTCTAAACACATTCCGATTACTTTTAAAGCGGATTCAGGTTTGTTTTTGATAATTAGCGATCGAGATATTTGAGCATAAGCTTCTGGAAGTCCTCGCCAGACTGCTTGTTTCATTGCTTCTCGCGCACACTCGTCTTCATTTAATTGATCGCACAGCAAAGATAAGTTATAGGAAGACTCGCCGTTAGTAGGATTGATTGATGCAGCTAAATTGTATGAAACTTTCGCGATTAAAAATTGATTGTTGCGGTGGTTTTCTATCCCAAATGTGTTGATCGCAGATGCCAGATGCGGGCCGATGAGTGGATAGCCGATCGCCAAACCAGCTAAACTGATGCTGGTACGCTGCATAAATTTAGTTGGAATCGTAAATTGCGGGTGGTTTGGGCGATTCCCTACGGGATAGCTTCGCTTCACCGGGGCTACATCATCTGTCGGTGCAGCGAAAGGGCGATCGCACTTTAATTCTAATAATTTTAATCCCTCAAAAGTTGGATGCTGGCAAAGCATTGGTATGCCACTCGCGCCAGGAAATTGATTTTCATAGCGCAGTAAATCATTCTTAGCTTTTCGTACTGCTAAAAATAGAGGTTCTTTGAGGGCTAAATATCTAAACAAAGACTTCACAAATTCCTGAGCAATAAAATCCGGGATTGGCGCCCGCATCACAATCACTGATGGCAAAGAAATACCTTCTGTGACTAAATCTGCTGCTATACCCATGCTCGAACAAGAATTAAAAATTAGTAATTCCAATCCTTTGACAATAGCTCGTTTGAGACCTTCTTTAAAGTCTTGTACGGTGACAGTATTGTCTGCAACTTCTTGATTTATATATAGCAATCCGTTGGCACCATTGATATCGCTATCGCTGTGCCCCGCATAAAATAAAACTTGCCAGCCTTTGTCATCAAATAACTGGTTGCGTAACTCTTGGGAATTTGGTTCTTGAAGAAATTGTAAGTCGCAGCTATCGCCCAGATATTTTGTGATTTCCGTTGCATCTTTGCTGACATCAATTCCCTGGCTGTTGCCTAAAACACATAAAATTCTGCCTCGCGAACCTAGAGGTATTCCCCCTATCATTGCCTCTTGGGGAGTTTTTTTGTATTCAGGGGAACTGCCGATAATTTCACAGTTATTGTAGTCTTCGCGAAACTGCCACACATCCCAAGGCAACTGCCAAATCTCAGAGTTATTGCATTCTAAAAATATTTCAACTAATTCGTCTCGGTTGCTAATTTCTGTTCTGAGTTTTACCTCTATTTTTCTGTAAAACTCATCAGCACTCAACCACTTGTTCATCTCTTTTTTCAAACCTTCATATATAATATTAGGCTTGTCTTCAGAGATATTTGTTTTGCCCGCAGGCTTGATTTTGATTCGAGAACTGCTTCTGTGATGTTGGGTGGCGCGACAACTAACTTTCCACCTTTTGTGCAACTCGTCAACCTCAGGTGCTGGCAGCAAGCTTCCTAAATATTTAGCGACAGTTTCTCCTTGTTTTTTAAACTCCGCTGTCACGCAAGAAAAACCTTTTTGAAAATCTCCCGATCCCAAAGCCAAGATAACTGTACTGCTCATAAATTGGATGTCATTGCAGTTAATCAAAGTATCATACCACAAAATTTTCTGTTATGGTAAAATCATCTAAAGCTACTCGAATAGTAAAGCTTTCTTCTGGGTCTACGTAAAAATCGTTGAGCAAAATGCACTTATTCTGAACAGTTGATTTTACTTCATGTAAATTTTCTCCTAGATCAGAGATTAAGGACAATTTAATATTGGTTGGCAAGTAACGATCGCCGATCGCCGGATGCAACTGAACGTGAACTCTGACAGCGCGATCGCTATCTTCGGCAATCCCCACCAACAACGCAACAGTTGTCCTACCCAAACGCATTCCCAAATCAATCAACTTTGCCCGCACGATATCAGCTTCGGGAAACATATCGATACTGCTTTGATGTCCGCGTAAAGTATCTTCCGATCTGGAATTACCACCTGATCGGAATACAAAAGCTGGGTTTTCATCAGGAAAAATGAGCTCTTCTAAATTTTGTTTACCTTCCTCAATTTTCTGCCAACTTGTTTCTGCAACATTCTTTAACCAATTGCGTAAATTAGATTTTACCGGATTTTCAATCTCAGTCGGTTCAGTCTCGGGCTGCGGATCGAATATCGATTCAACAGACTCCCAATCCGATGTAAATATATTCTCCAACCACTGACGCAGATCGACTTTAGATTCATAGATTCTTTCAAGGTGAAGCAAGAAGTCATCCAGAGGATGTAAATCTCTCAATACTAATTCACCTGAATCCGCCGTCGGAGAAAATCCCAGCAATCTTGCTTCCTTTTCATCCTCATCAATTTCTACTACAATATAACCAATACGTTCCTCCCTAGCTTCGGTAGGAACGCGGCAGATTTCAGGTAAATTTATACCAGAATTTTGATTGCCATTTTCTCCTTGTTTGTGTTCAGCCCTAATTGGACAACACTCAATTTTGCCCAAGCCTTTAACATATAAATCTGCCACATTCTCAAACAGGCGAATAACTGGATTCCAGCTATCGCATTGAGTTAAATCAGTTTCAATATCTAATATTTTAAAATAATCGGCAACTACCAACACAGCCAAAGTGTTGAGATAAATCTGTTCAACTTTTTGCGGGTGTTGGTGTTCGCAAGCAAATTGCCATGCTAGATGAATTGCCTTTTGGGTAATTGGCATTGGCAATGATTGGGTTGTAGTAGTATTGTTCTTCATTTCCCGATTTTAACTCCTTGTATGATTAATAGCCACTGTCTTCTCGAAATTGTTGCAAATGAGGCCGACATTTCTTTCGGTAAAAGCTATATATTGTAGGATAAGCACAGCCAAACTCCGTTGCTATTGTGGTAAAATCTTTACCAGATGCTCTGCTTCTCAATATAACTTGACAAGTCAGATCTTTCCGCCCTCGAATGTACTCGTTTAATATCCCATCAGGATTAGTTTCGATCCAGTTTTTGACGTGTTCAAATAATTGAATACATTCGACTGTATGACTGTCATCCTCAGCAGGTAAAGTCTCTATTCGATCGATCGCAGTTCCGTCTTCTAAAACAAGTTGTCGATCGTCTCTCCTGCTATTTTCTCGATCTACCCTCACCGCCCAATTTTGCAGCCGTCGCTTCAAATAATAATTGAACCAAGTTATGACATTACCCCGATCGCGATCGTACTGAGTGCCGGTGCGGGATTCGCACAAATTGCTATAGAAAAACTCCCACTGTTCTTGGACAGCATCTTCATAGTAAGGTACCTTGTCTTTCCAGATCAGGCCCGAGTTTTTCATTTTAGTCACAAGCTGATTCAACAAACGTTTTAGCTTCCAAGAATTCGAGGCCTCCTCCCTAATTAGGGTGACAAGGCTGTCTAACTCTTGATAGAGAAGTTTGCGATCGCAATTTCGAGATTTTCCTGAGTCCCCAACAGGATCGGAGTCGTCGGATGAGTGGTCTTCCCCCTCGGAGGGGTGGGATTGATCGTTCATAGTGAAGTGCGGCCGCAACTTTGTTCCTACACTTATTTATCAGGGTGAGTTCGATCGTTTTATGCGAAATTCTGAAAGTTTTTTGTGGCTGATGGTTGAAAGTCTTGCGGTGCGGTAGGTTTTGCTGTGAAATTAAATGTGAATTTTTGTTGAAACTTATGAACTCTCACCAAATAAACCCGGTTTTTGGGGTTAGCGCGTCAGAATTGAGAAACCGGGTTTCTGCGTAAAATCCGGTGGGGAGGCGAAAAATATCAGAGAAACCCGGTTTCTGGGCCTGGGCGCGAGAGGATTTACGCACTTTAACCAAAGAAACCGGGTTTTTACCAAATTTTTCGACTACGGCGAAGTTTCCGCAAAAAAACCCGGTTTCTGGGCCCATGCGTGAGTCCTCAATCGATCGCCCCTAAAACCCCGCAAACACCCATCCTTCCGTACTTTTACCCAGTGTTTGCCAAAGTTTACAAAAAAAACTTGAGATTTTTGCATAAAACCACCGAGCTCACCCTGATAAGTAAACAGGAACAACAAAAAGGCAACGAGGTCAAACCTCAAACCCCCAAAACACCCGTTGTTCCGTACTTTCACCCAGTTTTCGCAAAACTTTCAAAAAAAACTTGAGAGTTTTGCATAAAACCACTGAGTTCACCCTGATAAATAAACAGAAGGGAAATTACGAACTGCGTAGGCGTAAGCCGGGGCGTAGCCATCGCACTTGTTGAGATTTATTCAAAAGTGCGATCGCCCGTAACTTCCCGATCGAACATCGTATTTCGCGAGACTTCAGTTTGGGTAAATGACGGATCTACGGCAGTTCGAGAGTGCAGAAGTGCGATCGGGCTTGTCGATAGAGTCGCTTTGTCAATTTTCAGAACACATTGTATCTACCACGCGAGGATAAAAATCATGGCTACTGCTAATTTTGAATTCGACTCAGCTTATCAGGGGATTATTAATGAACGCAACAAAACTCGTATTGTATTCATCAACGGAATTTTGACTTCTGAATCTGATTTTGCTAATGGCAAAGATGCTAATGATAAACTGACTCTCACAAATCATCCAAACTCAATAGAGTTCAAACCTGGCTTAAGAGAGTTCAAACCTGTTTATAATCCAACCTCTTCATCCTCTTCTATACTAGGACAATTAGGACAACTTTTAGATACCTATAAGAGTTTTCATCGAAAAATATCTCCGCTTATTTTTCAGCCCGCTCTTGATAAGTGGGATGCAGAAGTAAATTTTGGTAGTCAAGAGTGGCTGGACAATATCAATGCTAAAGATTTGACGGCTCTTGCAAATTCTTCTCATGTTTTGATGAGTGAAATTACTGACTATGAAGCCAGCGAAGTAGCTAGATTTGTCAATAAATATGGAAATTGGACGGAATTTAATCAGGCCCTAGAAAATAACACAGTTTTTCCATCTCAGTACACTGTTGATTCCTCTTCTGTACCTAATGACTTACTGGAATCTTTCGCTCAATTCATGTCTGATGTTCCTTCAAAAGCAAGCAATAGCGTAAATATTGGTCAGGGGTGGGTAGGAGATGCGACTAATTTTCTTGCCACTCCAGAACATTCGCTAATTATAGTAGCTCATTCTCAAGGTAATTACTTTGTTGAAGATGCTTTAATGTCAGGACTCAGTAGCTCGGATAAAAATCGAATTAAGGTCATTTCAGTTGGTTCACCCACAGACTATATATCTCCTGCTTCAACTGGGTTTAAGATTTCAGAACTGTACAAAAATGGTGGCGATCCAGTTACTAATCTTCGGTTAGGAGGAACACAATCTAATCAAAGTAAACTCGAGCATTTTCTTAAGACACAAAGGGTGATAATGTCTTTCACTGGAGTAATATGGGGTTTGGGAGGAGATCACAATCTTGGGAAATATTTAGAAAGAGAAGATGTCAGAAAAGATTTAATAAACTCTTTTAACACCTTCAATCCCAAAGGTTATTACTTCTCTCCACTTTCATCATCTGGTACGGATGGCTCTATCTATGGTGACTGGGTAGAGGGGAACGAAATTTCCGAAACATTTCGTGGTAACGAAGGTAATGATGTTATTAGCGCTAAAGGTGGAAATGACCGACTAATAGGTGCTTCTGGTTACGACTTTTTGGATGGTGGCGAAGGAACTGATACTTCTGATTACTCTTCCAGTCAAAGCGGAATTAATGTTTGGACTGATAAAGTTGCTGCTTCCGATGTTTACAAAGTTCAGGATGGCTTTGGAACAGAAGATGTTCTGGGAAATATCGAAATCATCAGTGGCTCAAATTTCAATGACACAATGACTGGCGGTGACTACAGGGATATCTTCTATGGCCAAGGCGGAAATGACCTTTTTTGGGGACAAAAAGGAGACGATACATTCTACGGTGGCACTGATAATGACACAGCTTACGGTGGCGATGACAATGACGACCTCCGAGGGGAAGAAGGCAGCGACGAATTAAGAGGAGAAGTTGGCAACGACACTCTCTACGGCGGTAGCGAAAATGACTTCCTCTACGGTGGCGATGGCGAAGACGAACTTCGCGGCGAACAAGGCGCGGATGACCTCCGAGGAGAAAACGGCAACGACTTTCTCTACGGCGGTAGCGAAAATGACTTCCTCTACGGTGGCGATGGTGAAGATGAACTTCGTGGCGAACAAGGTGCCGATGAACTTCGAGGAGAAAACGGCAACGACTTTCTCTACGGTGGTACCGAAAATGATTCGTTGTATGGTGGCGATGGTGAAGACGAACTGCGCGGGGAACAAGGCGATGATGTGTTAAGAGGAGAAGCCGGAAACGACACTTTATATGGTGGCGAAGACGAAGACAAACTTTACGGTGGATTAAATGCCGACTTACTCTACGGCGAAGCTGGCAACGACTTACTTTACGGTGAAGATGGCGACGATATCCTAGACGGCGGTAGCGACAACGATGTCCTCATTGGAGGCAGCGGCGATGACAAACTCTACGGCCAATCCGGCAACGACATCATCCAAGGCAACACCGGCGAAGACTACGCCGAAGGTGGCAGCGGCCGCGACAGCATCCAAGGCAACGAAGGCAACGACATCCTCTACGGACAAGATGGCAGCGACACCATAGAAGGCAACGCCGGCGACGACTTCATCGATGGTGGCAACGGCCAAGACTTGCTGTTCGGCAATACCGGAGATGACAGAATTTACGGACAAGCTGGCAACGATGTTATCCAAGGCAATGAAGACAATGACTGGCTAGAAGGCGGCGACGGCCAAGACATCATTGATGGCGGGGCCGATGACGATGATATTTACGGACAAGCTGGCGATGACAATCTTTTCGGCAGTCAAGGCCAAGACTTCATCGATGGTGGCGACGGCAAAGATACGCTTTTTGGCGGCCTCGATGACGACGTACTTTTAGGCCAAGCCGGCGACGATACTCTCAACGGCAACGCTGGAAACGATGAATTATTTGGCGGTACTGGCAATGACTCGTTAATCGGAGAAATCGGCGATGATTTAATTGACGGCGGTGAAGGAGTCGATCTCGTTAATTACATCAATTCTCCCCGTGGCGTTATCGTTAATATTGACGAAAATAGCGACTACGAAACAAATACCAAGCAACGTTTCAAAGAATTCGTCACCGATGTCAATCCCAGCGAATATTACACCGAACTCGAACGCGACTTTGAAATTGCTGCTGGTACTGGTAAAGACGGTTTTGGTAATACCGATGCTTTGAGAAACTTAGAAGATATCATCGGTACTCGCTTTGAAGACATCTTAATTGGCAACGAAAAAGATAACCGAATTTGGGCATTAGAAGGCAACGATTTATTAATTGGCAATGCTGGCAATGACTCATTTTACGGCGGAGAAGGCATCGACATTCTCAGCTACCGCCGCGACCCCAATGGCGTTACTGTCAACTTAAAAACAGGCGATGCTACCGACGGCTGGGGAGACCAAGACAAAATTACTAGCATTGAAAACGTCGTCGGTTCTCGCCATGACGATAATATTACCGGCGACGATACGGTTAATGTTATCACCGGCGATGCTGGGAACGATCGCATTTACGGACTCGGCGGCGACGACAAACTCTACGGCGAATTCGGCGACGACTTAATCTACGGTGGCGAAGGTGGCGACAGCATCTACGGCAACCAAGACCGAGACACCCTATACGGTGAAGCCGGTCGAGACTACATCCGAGGTGGCGATGCCGACGACTTAATCTACGCCGGTAGCGATGACGACACCGTTGCCGGAGACGCTGGAAGAGGCAACGACACGATTTTTGGCGAAACAGGCAAAGACCTACTCTACGGCGGCGCTGGCGACGACTACATCTACGGTGGCGCAGACAAAGACACCATCTACGGCGAAGGCGAAAACGACAAACTCTACGGAGAAGGAGACACCGACCTAATCTACGGCGGCACCGGCGACGACGAACTCTCCGGCGGCGACGAAAAAGACACCCTCATCGGCGAAGCCGGCAACGACACTCTCAGAGGCGATGCAGGCGATGACACCCTAGATGCCGGAACTGGCAACGATTACCTCTACGGTGGCACCGGCAAAGACACCCTGAATGCAGGCCTCGGCAACGACCAACTCTACGGCGGCGACGATGCCGACATCCTCCTCGGCAAAGAAGGCGACGACAACCTCTACGGTGAAGCGGGCGACGACACCCTCGATGCAGCCGAAGGCAACGATAGTCTCTACGGCGGTGACGGCAAAGACATTCTTGATGCCGGAATTGGCAACGACCAACTTTATGGAGGTCAAGGCGACGACACCTTATTAGGCAAAGCTGGCGACGACAATCTATTTGGCGAAGGTGGCAACGACATCCTCGATGCAGCAGAAGGCAACGACAGTCTTTACGGTGGCGATGGCAAAGATATTCTCGATGCCGGAATTGGCAACGATTACCTCTGGGGTGGCCAAGACGACGATACTTTATACGCCAAAGCTGGCGATGACTATCTCTACGGTGAAGGTGGCAACGACATCCTCGATGCAGCCGAAGGCAACGACAGTCTTTACGGTGGCGACGGCAAAGACATTCTCGATGCTGGAATCGGCAACGACTATCTGTGGGGTGGTCAAGATGATGACACCTTATTAGCCAAAGCTGGCGATGACTACCTCTACGGCGAAGGTGGCAACGACTCACTCTTAGCCGCAGAAGGCAACGATTCCCTCTACGGCGGTGACGGCAAAGACATTCTCGATGCCGGAAGTGGCAACGACTATCTCTGGGGTGGTCAAGACGATGACACGTTATTAGCCCAAACTGGCGACGATTACCTCTACGGCGAAAACGGCAACGACAGCCTCAAAGCTGGCGATGGCAACGATTCCCTCTACGGTGGCGACGGCAAAGATACTCTGTTCGGCGAAGCTGGCAGCGATTTATTAGAAGGTGGCAATAGCGATGACTCGCTGTTGGGAGGCGAAGGCAACGATACCCTTCTCGGTCAAGCTGACAGCGACACTCTGTACGGCTTCGGTGGCGATGACATCCTGGAAGGCAATTCGGGAACAGACCGGCTGTTTGGCGAACTCGGCAACGACTCTCTCGACGGCGGTACTGAAAATGACACCCTCGAAGGCGGCGACGGTAACGACATTCTGGATGGTGGTGATAATAATGACAGTCTGTTCGGACAAGTCGGTGATGACACGGTTATCGGCAATCGCGGCGATGACATAGTTGACGGCGGTTTGGGCAACGATTTGCTTCAGGGGAACGAAGGGCGCGATCGCATTTACGGTCAAGCAGGCCTCGATACCCTGTTCGGTGGCGACGATAGCGACACCCTGTGGGGAGGCGATGACGCTGATATCTTGCAGGGAGAATCGGGCACTGATACCCTGTTCGGCGGTAGCGGCGACGACACCCTCGATGGTGGCGAAGACAATGACAGCCTGTTAGGAGAAGCCGGTCGCGATACTCTCGCTGGCGGTAGCGGTGACGACATCGTAGACGGCGGTACTGAAAACGATACTCTCTCCGGCAACGACGGCCGTGATAAATTATACGGCCGCCAAGGCAATGACTTGTTAGAAGGCAATGACGATAACGACCAACTGTGGGGTGGAGATAACGACGATACGCTGTTAGGACAAACCGGAGATGACCAACTGTGGGGTGAATCGGGCAATGACAGCCTCGATGGTGGCGATGGGGCCGATCGACTTTTCGGTCAAATCGGCAAAGATACCCTCTCCGGTAACAATGGCGACGACTACTTAGAAGGTGGTGCAGACGACGATAGCATGACTGGAGGCCAAGGGCGCGATCGAATTTACGGAAATGACGGCAACGACTTCGCTGACGGCAACAGCGGCGACGACTACATCGACGGCGGCGCTAACAACGATACTTTAGCAGGCGGAGAAGGGAGCGATCGCATTTTCGGTCAATCCGGCAACGACAGCATCGAAGGTAACGACGACAACGACTTCCTCGATGCAGGTACCGGCAATGACACCCTGTGGGGCAACGACGGCGACGACGAACTCTACGGCCGCGAAGACCGAGATTTCATCGACGGCGGCCGTGGCAACGACCAAATCTACGGCGGAGATGCAGCCGACACCCTCCTCGGACAAGTCGGAGACGACAACATCGATGGCGGTTCTGGCGCAGACTCAATTCTCGGCGGTGACGGCAACGACAACATTTGGGCTCAAGCAGGCAACGACTCAATTTACGGTGGCGCTGGCAACGACAACATTTGGGGCAACGAAGACGATGACCTGATTTTTGGAGAAGCAGGCGAAGACAAAATCGACGGCGGTTCCGGCTACGACACCATCGACGGCGGCGCTGGCAACGATGAACTCTTCGGCGGTACCGGAAACGACCAATTAATTGGAGGTGCCGGCAACGACAAAATTGACGGTGGCATCGATGACGACAAACTGTTCGGAGGTGCCGGCAACGACTTGATATTTGGCAGTCAAGGGCAAGACACGATTTTGGGCGAAGTCGGAGAAGACACCCTCTACGGCGGCGACGAAACCGACATGATGGACGGCGGCGCCAGTAACGACATGGTTTTCGGCGACTCCGGCGACGACACCCTCACCGGCGATTCCGGCGACGACACCCTCACAGGTGGTGGTGGCAACGACTTCATGGGCGGAGGCAACGGCGACGACTTGATGTTCGGCGAATGCGACGACGACACGATGCTGGGAGGTGCCGGTAAAGACACCCTCGACGGCGGTTGCGGCAACGACTTGCTAACCGGGGAAGCTGGCAGCGACAACCTCTTGGGTAACGAAGGCGATGACAGTCTCGATGGCGGCAGCAGCAATGACACCCTCGATGGCGGTAATGGCAACGACTTCTTAAACGGCAACAGCGGTAACGACAGCCTCAATGGTAACGATGGCGATGACAGTCTCTACGGCGGCGAAGGCAACAACGTGCTCAAGGGCGGAAATGGTCAAGATACCTTGATTGGAGGCAGTAGTTCCGACATATTTGTACTAGCACCAAGTTCGGGACTAGATCATATATTCTACTTCCAGGGCGATCGCGATTACCTCGGACTCACCCAAGACCTCACCTTTGACCAATTGCAAATCGTTCAAGGCGGCGAAAATTATACTAACGATGCCTTGATCAGCATCGCAGGCACCGGCGAACATTTAGCTTGGTTGAAAGATACTCAAGCCAAAACAGTTGACAGTTCTCGCTTTGTCTCCATCACTCCCGGAGGCGCGCTTCCCGCAGCTTTCAATACTCCCTCACCTGTGGATATTTTGACAGGCGAAACACTGGATAGCGACAATGTTATGAGTGCGGTCAATACGAGTTCTAGCACTGGCTTATTAAGCACGACTGCTGCACCAATTAGTCAGCCAAAAAGCACGACTACTGCACCAATTACTCTGCCAACCGGTACAACTACCGCACCAATTACTCTGTCAACTGCCACGACTACTGCACCAGCAAGTCTGCAACCATTGACAACAGGTACTAATTCAGCTACTGCAACAGCAACGTCTGCGAAAACTACCACGAATGACATCTTGTTAAATGGCGGTTCAATCCCAACCATGAAGACCTTTAGCGAAACCGACGATGACATCCTCGTCTACGACACAAAGAGCTTGTTGACTTCTCTCACCAGCGCTCAAACTCAGCCCATTCTGCCTTTGACTGGCACGATTGCTAGTAGTTCGATTATTCCAACTGCGAATACTGCTGGTAAGGACAACAGCCTATTAATTACTCCGGCTGCAAGTCCAATCAATCTACTAGGGAATAGCAGTTTGACTGGCACTTCTACCGTGAAGTAATTGTAGGTTTAGTTGAGGGCGATCGAATAGAGAAAAACCCGGTTTCTTGAAGAAACCGGGTTTTTTGCATGCAGTCCGCTCCAAGCGATTTGTTAGGTAGCTGGCAACGTATCATCAGAGCTTTCTTCATTGCCTTGAATTGCTACCCAAGGAAGTTTTGAATACCGATCTTTGATCATTTCTAACTCATCTAGTGCGTGCAGGAAAAATCTTTTGATAGCTACCACATGGTCTTCTTCAGAAAGAAAGTCCTGTAAACTTTTGTCTCGAACTATTCCTGCCCAGTCTTTTGAGCTATCTAAGTTATAACCCTTCCAACCGTACTGTTCGCAAATATCTTTCATCGCTTCAATAATTTCTGCTCGACGCGGTGAATTAGGATTTACTTCAAGTACGAGACGTACTATTGGGTAATCAGTTAAATGTGATGTCTTTAGAATAAAGCCTAGACCACACCACCATCTTCCACTTGACATTTCGGCAGTCATTAAATATCGCCCATGCCTTTGCATCTGGGTAAGAGCTGTAGACCTTTGCCCAATTGCTCCCAGAACTTTCTTAAAGCGCTGACTGACTTCTTCCCACATTGTCTCTTCCATAAGTTTTAGTGATTTTGTGAAATTTGCTAACGCAATCACGTCAATAGAAGAGAACTGATTGTTATGTGCCATGCGATACTCACCCATAAATGTCATAATTTCTTGAACAAGCATCGTATCTGCCTGAGATTTCAAAAATCGATAGAACTGATGCCATCTCAATTGCCTGAACTGAACGGTAGATTGAGAAATATTCTTGAAAATATATTTTTGATCTTTTGGATCGAAATCACGAGTAATGTACAAAAGAAATTTGTGCTGGAACCCGGAAATTCCATGCAAAATCTCGGCATACCTTGAAAGCTGCTCGTAGCCTTCCTGAGAGCCAATCTTACTTTCGACAAAGATGATGCTACGACTTTTAGTATCTACTAGCTCAATTAAGATATCTGGGCGGCTAGCTAAACGATGACCATCAAGAGGCTCAAACTCCCTCTGTGTTGAAACATAGGCATCCAAATAAATGTTTGTATCTAATAAGTTTAAATTATTGAGCCAAGAATAGAGAATTTCCTTGTCTGTACTGAAGAGGTAAGCGACCAACTCAGTGAAGAAATCTTCTAGCGGAATACTACCTGTATTGAGACTTAGGAGCCGACTGAAAAGCGCCACTAACATTCACCTATTATGTTTTACTCTCAACAAGTGAGTTTACCGTACTGCTCTAGCCAGATGATCAAGCTACCTAACTTATAATTGTGTCGCAGATGCGGTACAAGACTATTCCTAGTTGGTTTATCTCGCATATCTGCGGTTTAAACTCCGAACATTCTCAACAGCTTGTTGTCTGCTTTGATTTTAACTCCAAGAATCAACCACCCCGATCGCCCTGTCGGCAAAAAAAAGTGACACGATCTTGTAAACTTACGCAATTTTAATAGCTTCGATCGCGCGTACTTGCAACCTTGAGAACAACTACAATTCATCGATCGTCACCAACCCACCTTCTGTAAACTGAATAACAAGTTCTTGCTCATCCAGCAAGGAAGTTCCAAGTAAAGGTCGCCTTCCTGTCGCAATGACAAGGACTTCTCGCTCTTCACCATCCCAAAGGACGATCGCTTCGTGAATTGGTAGCAAGACTTCACTGTTATCTGCCAAATTTGCAGGAGTGTCGTGTCTAAAGGTTAAGCCCATCAATAAAACAGCTTCTAGAGGAAGACATAATTCCCCAGTGAAGCCTGTATCTATCACAAACTCAATAGGGAGGCTTGAGCCATTCGGTAGCAAGAAAGTCAGCGTTACAGTTGCGTGTCTATTTGTCACAATCCCAGAAATCACTTGTATACACGCTCCATGACACCACCAAATGAGACAGCAACGTTATATCCAATACGAATACCAAATAGTCTAGCGTTTGGGTGCTTCTTGCTAAGGTTACGGGAGGCTTGCAATCCAGTTTTATCGACTTCATAATCACCTGTCTCAATGTCGATGATTACCATCTTGCCGATGTTCTTTTCCACTTCTACCTTTTCGCGGATGGTGCTTTCATACAATTGCTTGGCACGTTTCGCAACTTCTTCACGGCTTAAAAGGATTGCTTGCATAGGTTGACTCCCCATCGAGGCTTTTCTGTGAATCCTTCCATGATAGCGCACGCACAAGCAGGGCGATTGTTGCGCGGTTAATTCAATAAATTTGTTTATTTTCTGAAAAAAATAGTTCGGACAGTTTTTTAACGGCCCTGTAAGCCGATGGCGAGGAAGCCCTGCCATTTTTAACGCATTTTAAGCAACGAGTGCGATCGACTTAAACCTTAAAAAAATAGTCCACTACATAGCCAGTAATGGTTTCGGACACTATATCAAAGCTAAAACTGTCCGAACTCTTGTATATAAGATAAGAGCGCTTAAGCGCAACTACGTACCTTTTTTATCTGATTGTTGCGCCTGGACTTTCATAGATAGAACAGATCTTAAGCGCAACTACGTACCTTTTTTTATCTGATTGTTGCGCCTGGACTTTCATAGATAGAACAGCGCTTAAGCGCAACTACGTACCTTTTTTTATCTGATTGTTGCGCCTGGACTTTCTTTTTTTTACGATCGCACTATGAGCTGATATCGTTTCCGGTTGCATCGGTATTGTTTAAACCGTCAACAGTTAACAGTCTACAGTCTACAGTCAACATCACCTGACGGTGCAGCCGGAATTGATATCATTTCATCTGCGTTCATCCGTATTCATCCGCTAACATCTGCGGTTCCCAACTCCCGATCTAACTACTTCGCCGCCGGCAAAGACAATTGAGGCGAAGTATGAGGATAGCTGCCATTTTCAGGAATAGCTGCCGGTTTTTCGGAAAGTAAAAACTCGCGAATTAATCTAGCAACTGCTCTTTGAGCTAAACCGCCGACGACTTGCTGGCCCATATTCTGCACTTCTGGTTTCACTAATAATTGCGGCAGTAGTTGCAATACTTTCATGCCGTCAAAACCCGGAGTTGATTGCAAAATATCCCAAATCCGCTTGATGTGTTCGAGGTTTTTTTGTTCGGTTTGTGAAACTACAGGTTGATTTGCTTTGACTCCAAACCATTCGCCGACGACTGCTTTGGCGTTAGCAACAGCATTGCTCGAAAGTGTGTCGAGACTTTTCACCAATTCAGCAACAATCCGATCGCGAATATAATCTCCTCTTTGAGAAAATAAATACTCTAACGCTTGGTTGAGGATTTTGCTCACATCGTAATCGTCGCTTTCGCGGGCATTGTTCAGCAAGTTTTCTAAGCGATTCCAGCGGAATTCGCCTTGTTTGAACAATAAATCTTGCAGGGATGCTCTCAATTCCGGTGCAGGGTCGCTCAACAGCCGTTTTGCTACGTAAGGATAAGCTTTACTCAGCACTTTGAATTCTGGATCGACATTAATGGCAATCCCTTCTAGCGTAACGAGCGATCGAATAATCAAAGCATAGTAAGCGGGAACTCGGAAAGGATACTCGTACATCACCGCCGAAAGTTCGTCAGTAATGCTTTTGAAATTGAGTTCGGCAACGCTAGCACCCAAAGCATTGTTAAACACCCCAGCCAAAGCCGGAATAATTGGCGTCAAATCCGTGTCTGGCGTTAAAAACTCCAACTTCACGTAATCTCTGGCCAAACCTTCAAAGTCGCGGTTTACCAAATGCACCACAGCTTCCAACAAGCCGTACCGCTGATAAGGTTTGACTTCGCTCATCATCCCGAAATCGAGATAAGCCAACTGACCGTCAGGAGTTGCCAAAAGATTGCCGGGATGCGGGTCAGCGTGAAAGAAACCGTGTTCTAGAAGCTGTCTGAGAGAACACTGCACCCCCACTTCAATTAAGTAAGGAGCGTCAATTCCTTGAGCCTTGACGGCTTCTAAATTAGTGAGTTTGATGCCGGTAATCCACTCCATGGTCAAGACGCGGCGGCGGGTATATTCCCAGTAGATTTTGGGAACGTAAATATCCTTCAGATTCCCGTAGAGTTCGGCGAAGCGTTCGGCATTGTGTCCTTCGTGGGTGTAGTCCATTTCTTCGTAAATGCGCTCGCCCAACTCGTCCATAATTCCGGCGAGGTCGCTGCGAATGATTTTGAAGTTGTTTTGCGCCCAAACTGCGACGCGCCGCAGGATGTAAATATCTAAGCCGATGTTTTCGGCTAAACCGGGTCGTTGCACTTTGATGGCGACGGTTTCGCCGGTTTTGAGTTTGCCTTTGTAGACTTGTCCGAGGGATGCTGCTGCGATCGGATCTGCGGTGATTTCGGCGTAAATATCCTTGGGGTGTGCGCCCAATTCTTCTTGTATAAATTGATATGCTACTTCGTTGGGAAACGCTGGTAATTGGTCTTGCAGCGTGGTTAGTTCTTCTAAATATACCGGCGGTACTAAGTCGGGGCGAGTTGAAAGTGCTTGTCCGATTTTGATGAAAGCTGGGCCGAGTTGGGCGAGAATGTCTCTGAGTCGGGCGGCGCGACGTTTTTGGTTCTTGGCGACGCGGCCTGTTTTGCCGTCAAACCACAAACTGAAGGCGAAGCTAAAAAATGTCCAAACAACGCTCAACAGCCTTTTCCAGACTTGCAGGGGGCGATTTTTGTATTGGGCTGCGATCGCAACTGGATCGTAGCGCACAGCTTCTCCGGCCAACTCATAGGCGATATCTTTGGCTGATTTGAGCGGTTCGGGAGTCGCTGCGGGACTTTCTATTTCTACTTGTACTGCTTGCAGGGGAACTGTTTCTACCTCTTTGAGATTGCCGATTGCAGTGTGAGTCCCTGAATTTGAGTAAGTTGGCGGGGAGGCTGGCGATACCGTCTTGACATCCATAAACTCAGACCTAGTGTGAAGCATTGTAAAGACATTGTAACAATTTGTGGCCTTCTCGCCACTATTGTGAGATAGAGAAAACCGAATTGGTTAGTCAGTTGGCAGTTGACAGTTGACAGTTGACAGTTGGCAGTTGACAGTTGTCAGTTGGCAAAGGACTAAAGAAACCGGGTTTTTTAGTGGAGTATCTAAGGTTGTAACGCTTGTTTTGGCGAAAAACCCCATTTCTGGCCACCCCCTCTCCGATTCCCCTCCTATCGCGATTTTCACTCCCTGCCGGTTCTGAGGAGTCGATCGCGAATGCTTGAAAGTTGCGATTTGGTGCTGACGGGCGATCGGGGTCGGGGCATTTCGGTATCGGGCCAGTTGGCTAAGTCGTTACAGGGACACAACTCCGGCGGCATTCCAGCATCGCGCAACGGTACGGGCATGGCGCAGCGCGCACAGGGACTGATTTCCCATGCTGGTGTCAGCAGTTCGGCGATTGTTTCGTTGGTGCCTTGCAGGTAGGAGTCTCCGCTGTCGGAGGAGATGATTTTTTGCCAGCATTCTTCAAATTCCCTGCTGTAGCGATCGCCCGCAATTACCGATTTTGGTAGCAGCGCTTCGGAACCGTTGCGAATAAATACTTTTTTGCCTAACTGAAACCAGTAAGCAATATATTTTCTGACTTCACTTTCTGATGCCATAGCTTTTACTCAATCCTGCAATTCATTGGTAATTTTAGACTTTAAACTTTAAATTTGATCTCTATCTCAAGAGACATTTGATATTTGACATTCTTTCAAAAGCCGACTATTTTAGGTGTCAAATTGTTGTGCTGGTTGCCCGATGGAGTATTTTTTTGGAGTGATTGATGTGATTTTTGAGTTTTCGAGCTTAATTATAATTATAGCTGATTTTTAGTTAAAATTGTCTGCGGGCAAACCGAGCTTTTTGCTCTAAAAGTCGATCGCGCTTCCGTCTGTTAATTCTTGGCGGGCGGTAGTGGCGTACCCAAAGCGGACAGGTTCAAGGCGTAACCTCCGGTGGCGAGATAAACAGTATCGGCGATCGCCCCGATTTGACGGACGAGTGTGCCGAGGCGATCGCGAAACAGCCGCCCCGCCGGATAAGCAGGCACAACACCCCATCCTGTTTCCTCTCCTACAAAAATTGCATCGGCCGCAGTTGACTTCAAACTCGCTAGCAAATCTTGCTGTGCAGCAGTCCACAGTGTGGCTTCTTGTTCTAAAAGATTCGCCGTCCAAGTTCCGAGGGAATCAATTAACAAGCAATCCGATGGTTTACCAGTGCGGACAAATGTCGGTAAGTCGATCGGCACTTCTAGAGTTTTCCAATGAACCGGGCGGCGATTTCGGTGTTGTTCGAGGCGGCGCAGCCACTCCAAATCTGTTTCATCAACCATGCCAGTAGCCACATAGATTACTTGTTTTCCCGAAGCAGCAGCCAGAGTTTCGGCCCATTCACTTTTACCACTTCGAGCCGGCCCAGTTACTAAGATTATTTTAGTCATTGGTTATTGGTTATTTGTTATTGGTTATTGGTTATTTGCGGTTCCCTGAGCGTAGTCGAAGGGTCGAAGGGTTATTGGTTATTTGCGGTTCCCTGAGCGTAGTCGAAGGGTCGAAGGGTTATTGGTTACTGGTTATTGGTTACTGGTTACTGGTTATTGGTTATTGGTTACTGGTTACTGGTTATTGGTTGCTGGTTATTGGTTGCTGGTTATTAGTTATTTGTTTGATTACCAATGATTTTTAGGCGATAATAGCATTGATAGGACAATATCAGAATAACTACATCAAATTTCCCAACATAGCCGTTTTCCAGCAAGTGAGTTACGCCCTTACCAATTTGCAGAGAGAAGAAAAGAAGCAAAAAATAGAGACTATCCCCAATGCCCAATGCCCTGCGCGGGCCTTCTTCCCAATGCCCAATGCCCCATGCCCCATGCCCAAACCTCAGATATCAGCCATAATTTGCACTCACAATCGCGCCAGCTATTTAGCTGGGGCGATCGACAGCTTGCTGGTACAAGATTTTCCCGATAACTTTGAAGTAGTAGTAGTGGATAACGGTTCTAACGATTATGCCAGCCCCAAAAGTACCACGACAAGCACTCGCGAGGTGGTAGAAGCAAGACTCTCCGACTGCCGCCTCAAGTATGTCTGGGAACCCAAAATCGGTCTGTCAGTAGCGCGGAACACCGGCGCCAAGGAAGCTCGCAGCGAAATATTAGCTTATCTCGACGACGACGCTATTGCTGAGCCGAATTGGCTCAGGGTGCTGCACGCCGCCTATCAAAGCAATCAAAAACTAGCCGTAGCCGGCGGCAAAGTTAACTTGCTGTGGCCTTGTGGAGTCTGTGCACCCAAATGGCTATCGCCCGGATTGGCCCAAAACTTGGGAGTTTACGATTTAGGGGATACTTGCCAGTACGTAACTGCTGCCGGTTTGACTCCCAGGGGTGTAAACTACTCGATCCGGCGTGCTTTTCTCGAACAAATTGGTGGCTTCGATGTCAAACTCGGTAGAGTCGGCACAAAGTTGCTGTCAAATGAAGAATTGCGCGCGACAGAATTAGCATTAGAGTTAGGCTGGCAAGTGGTTTATCTGCCCGAGGCCCTGGTTCTGCACAATGTGGCTGTAGAAAGGCTCAAGCAAGCTTGGTTTCTCGATCGCGGTTGGTGGCAAGGCATCAGCGAGTGTTATCGGGAACAATTGTCCGATCGAGCAGGTATTGCTCAGCTTGGACGGGGCGGTGAAAGAATACTGAGGGGTGTATACAAGTCTTTTAAATACATTAGAGATCCAGGGCTGCGCTTTGAAAATTTCGTTTTTGCTTGGGGTCAAATCGGTTATTTAAGTGCAGCCCTTCAGGGCCTGATCTTTCCACCGAAATCGACCAGCAGGCATTAGGCTATAGGCAATATCCCTCGCTGTTAAAGTCGTCGGCGCTATAAAAGGCCGATCGCACTTCATCCACAATAACTCGACCGCATTCAGGTTCAAGCACTCGATTATGACATCTAGTTCATCAAAGATTCCGGTTTCAGTTCTCATTCCGGCAAAAGACGAAGAACTTAATCTACCTGCGTGTCTGGCCAGCATTGCCAGGGCAGATGAAGTTTTCATGGTTGATTCCCAAAGCAGCGATCGCACGGTAGAAATTGCCATCAGTAGCGGTGCCAAAGTAGTACAATTCTACTTCGACAACCGCTGGCCGAAAAAGAAAAATTGGTCTTTGGACAACCTGCCCTTTCGCAACGAATGGGTATTAATTGTCGATTGCGACGAGCGCATCCCCCCGGAACTTTGGGACGAAATCGCGCGGGCGATCGCCGATCCGAATTTTGACGGCTACTACCTCAACCGCAAAGTCTTCTTTTTAGGTCAATGGCTGCGTTACGGCGGCCGATATCCCGACTGGAATTTGCGTTTGTTCAAGCATCAAAAAGGCCGTTACGAAAATCTCGGCACTGAATCCGTCCCCAACACAGGTGACAACGAAGTTCACGAACACGTCATTTTAGCAGGTCAAGTCGGCTACTTAAAACATGATATGATCCACGAGGATTATCGCGATTTATTTCATTGGATAGAACGGCACAACAGATATTCAAATTGGGAAGCCCGCGTTTATTACAATATTATTGAAGGGCGCGATGACAGCGGCACTATTGGCGCTCACTTATTTGGAGATGCAGTGCAGCGGAAGCGATTTCTCAAAAAAGTTTGGGTGCGGCTGCCTTTGAAACCACTCCTCAGATTTATTTTATTTTACTTTATTCAGCTCGGCTTTTTGGATGGAAAAGCTGGCTATATTTATGCAAGGTTATTGAGTCAGTATGAGTATCAAATTAATGCAAAACTGTACGAATTGCGCTCTTGCGGCGGTCAGTTGAATGTGGCAGAATCTGAGCCTACTCTGTCGCCGTCGGTAGTTAGTGATTCTGCGGTTGAAACCGCAGCTACAAAAACGAAGTCTGCCTCCGCAGACTAAGAAATAAACGGGATATTTCAGCCGAATTTTGTATTAGTCTCGCGTTGCGCGGACATTTTTTGTGTAGACGCGGTTTCAATCTGCATGAATTAAGTCCTGCGGATAGGAGTCGCTAAAATTGTCATCGTCTTTTTTTGCACATTAAATCGAATTTCATCGACGACAATTTGCCTGTCTTTTTGTATTTCCAAAATGTACTGCAATTGCTCCCGATTAACGACAGGCGGCCCCAATTTCACCACAGCTTGACCTTTAGCAGCATCTTTCAGCTCAAAAGCATTCATGGGAATGCCATTCCATTTGAATTTACCAGACCGCATAACTAGCCCCCGATTGCTGATAGGCGGCGGCGTACTTTTGGGAAACATGATTTTATCAATTTGGTTCAAGGGGATCGATCGCTGTTGGCCCGATGCCTGTATCCATAATTTTTGCACTTTCTGATCAATTTTTACAACTTGACCGTCTCTTTTGTCCCCCCCTTTCATCACAATTTGTGCTTGCGTCAGTAATTTTATGGGTACTGTCTGGCTAGCGTTAGATTGTGCTTGTACGGATGCCAAATTCTGTTTCTGGACTGGCTGGCTGGCAGCATTAACTTGTGCTGCCATACCCGTTGTTACTGTAAAAAGTGTTACAATTAGAAATGAAAGTGTGTTGCGTTTCATAGTCTCCCTAAACCCCCTTCAATGGTAAGCGTTAACTCCGCTACCGTTATAAAATTTTAGTTCACCTCTGTTGAAGGTAATTCCGTACATTTTTTAAAGGTAATTCCGTGACTGCCTCTCCCCAACCGACTCCCCCGCCTCCTCCACCGACTCCAGAACCGAATATTTTAGGTAACTTTGCCAGTATTGTTGGCTTGCTTGGTACAGCTTTGTTTTTCACGGGCTGGATTTATCGCTGGTCTTATTTTTACTACTTTCAGCTAGAGGTAATGACCCTCGATTTACCAGTAGAATCGTTTTTTATAGTACCGATTCAGGTTTTTTTAGCTAACCCCTGGACGACACTCAAAAGTTTACTGGTGCTTCTGCTAACAGCTCTAGCAATTTACCACATTTTGTGGTTATTTGATATTGTAAATAGGAAAGTTTATGCTATAGTCAATTGGATAGTTATCAGGTTTTCTTCCTCGGCTCGTGTAACAAGAACTCCGTGGCTTTATCACCCATTGATGTCTTGGCAACAATTTAATATAAATCGATTTAGCTCGATCAAATTGGTGCGATCTCTCGTCAACGAAATTATTATCGTTAGTTTGGTATTGCTAACATTGTTTTGGTCTGCTCGCAACCAAGGTATTGTCGATGCCCGACGCGATGCAGGCGAAACTTCGACTTTACCTGCCGTCACTTTAATCGCCAAGAAAGATAACATTGCTTTAGGCAGAAAACCAGATGATGTTAGCCTTCGACTCAATTCAAAAGAATTTAAAGCGATCGGCGATATAGGTCGATTTACAGATTTGAGCAAAAGAGATTATACTGATATCAATAACCCAAAAGAACCTAGAGTTTGGCGGTTGCTTTTGGAGAGAGGAAACTGGATTTATTTGTTTCCAGATTTAACAACAGAACAGCAAAAAAAACAGAAAGCTCGCCCGCTAGTGATTGCCATTCAACAAAGTCAATCAGGCGATCAATTGTTAATTATAAGTCCCGAACCTTCTAAACCGTCTAAATGAATTAGGCTTTGGCGCGGTTTTCATTCATGATCGTGCACGAGTGCCAGAAACCGGGTTTTTGCGAGAATATTTGGTGACAGGCGAAGAGATGGGAAAAAACCCGGTTTCTAAAGATGGTGCGCGAGTCCCTTTATACTTCTTGTAAAATGCGACTATTCAAACGCTCATATTCATCCTCTAGCAGCCACATTTTAGCAGCTTCGTAATTATCACTAGAAAAAATAACTTTATAGTTTTGTGCCGGATTATGAATGCAAAAACTTCCTGATTTTTCCTTAACTAACATCAGGATATAAGGAGGAGAGATCAGAGTGTCAGCCCAAATTTCCGCAAACTCCCACTCAGTCTCTTGCTCTGATTCCGAACTGATTTTAGTAGCTTGTGCGGGGTCTTGTGCGAGGTATGACATGATATTTACCTGTGGTTTTCTTAATCTTTATTTCACCGTAGTTTAGTGGTATCCGAGTACCGTCTGCTTTTAGTATATAACCAATATGATTGGTGATGAAATTCTAGCATAAGGTTACAAAAGAAATTGCTCAATTAATTAATTGGTATTTTTGACCGCAGATGGTGGCAGATATACGCTGATGAACGCAGATGAGGAGATATTATTTGATTAGTTCTTCGAGGGACGGGAACAGCAATTTTTCGGCGCTCACTATTTCGCAATCACAAGGTTGTTGAATTGCGGATATTGCTGATACATTTCCTAGCAGCAACTGGATGCTTTCAATTAGCAATGGTAGGGTTAGTAAAATTATTGATACCGATACTAGCAAGCTGATTAATCCGTCAGCCCAATTCCAATGCAGCCACGCTACGGCGATCGCAGCTAAAATTACTCCAACCGACGAAAAAATATCGGCAACGGCGTGCAAAAAGGCGCTTTTGAGGTTCAAGTCGCCGTGACAGCAGGAATGCAAGCAGCAAGCATTGATTGAGTTGATGCTTAAACCGACTATTGCGGTAATTAACATCGGGAGTCCTTCTACTTCGGGGGTTGGGGACTGCAAACGGGCGATCGACTCTGCTGCAATCCAAAGCGCGATCGCTACTAAACTGATACTATTAACTAAGGCTGCTATGATTTCTCCCCGTGCAGGAATTGCCGATCGCGCGATCGCGCAATCCACCGATTTACTTCTTTTTACTGACGAGTACCAAGTCGCAGTTAATGTGATCGCTAAAGCTGCTACATCAGACAAAACATGACCAGCATCTGCCAATAGGGATAAACTGTGAGAGTTGATGGCGGCGATTAACTCTGCTACAAAAAAGCTACTAAGCAGTACCAAAGCTGTTTGTAAAAGTCGCACTTTGGCAATTCTGGGATTGGGATTGTCGCATTGTGCGAGATTCTTGGTGTTTTCAGGGTTAAAATTGTCCCCAACTGGAAATATCATGCAGCAATCCTTACAGCTAAACTCGATTTTCAATCAAACATTAGATGACTCATTATACGCCAAGTCCCGACCCGGAACCGCCGCATCCGATCGCAAATTCCCCAAATCCTGAAATCAACGATCGTCCAATTGGCGACAACCAACCAAATATTTTAACAGGCGAATCTTTAATTGATTTGCGGCTGTACAACCAATCAAATTTCGATCGCGGAAGACGTGGTTGGCTAATTTTGCTTTGGTGGTTGGTGCAGGCGATCGCATTTCCCCTCACTCCACATCCTTGTAATAGCATCAGAAGCGCGTTGTTGCGGTTATTTGGTGCGAAAATAGGTTTTGGGGTAATTATCCGCCCTACGGCTCGTTTTACCTATCCCTGGAAAATTGAAATCGGTGATTATAGTTGGATCGGAGATGATGTTGTATTGTACAGTTTGGATCGAATTGCGATCGGCAAACACTGCGTCATTTCTCAAAAAAGTTACCTCTGCACCGGCACTCACGACCCCCAAGACCCAGCCTTTGGGTTAATAACAGCATCTGTTATCATTAATAACGGCGTTTGGATTGCCGCCGACTGTTTCATTGGCCCTGGTGTTGCGATCGGTGCAAATGCCTTAATCGGAGCTCGCAGCAGCGTGTTTGAAAATATGCCAGCCGGCTTTGTTTGCACGGGAACACCCTGTCGCCCGCGCGATCGGCGAGAAATTAATAAAAGTTTGTAGTCAGGACTTCATTCCTTTTTTGTCTAACTTGGGACTAAGGACTTGAGTCCTTACTACAAGCTGGTTTAATGCTGGTTATACAAATATTTTTCTGAAATAAGAATGAATACAGTACCCCAAGAACTACTGACTAATCTTTTCCAGCTCTTTACAGCAACCTTATTTAAGATAGGGGAAAATTCTGTATCGCTGCGATCGCTTCTGGAACTGATAATATCATTCATGATTGTGCTGATCGTATCGCGAACTTTTACTGATTTTCTGAAAGAGCGCTTGCTCGTAAAACTAGGAATTGATGAGGGGAATCAGGAAGCCATAGCAGTTATTTTGCGCTATTTAATCATAGCACTGGGAGTGATAATTGCGATCCAAGGAATAGGATTTAACCTTGCTTCTTTTGCAGTAATTGCGGGCGGATTGGGAGTAGGAATTGGTTTCGGAATACAAGATTTAACCACCAATTTTGTCAGCGGACTAACGCTGCTTTTAGATCGACCTGTCAAAGTGGGAGACTTCGTGGAATTAGAAGGATTGATGGGAGTAGTCAAAAAAATCTCGATTCGATCGACTATTATCAAAACCAACGACGACTCCAGCGTCATAGTTCCCAACAGTAATATGATTAGCAACAAAATTGTTAATAGGAGTTACGAAAATTCGACACTTTGCCTGCGACTTTCGATAAAAGTAGACGGAAATAGTGACCCGCTGTTAGTAACAGAAACTCTTTTAAACATTGCTTATACAGAAGCAGGAGTATTGTACGAACCCAATCCGAAAGTATTATTTGCCGAGTTTGGCAATGATTGCTTTAAATTTGAACTTTTAGTGTGGACCGATCGACCAACGGATCGAGAAGTTATTAAAAGTTCTTTAAATTTTGCGATCGAGTATCATTTTCGCCAGGAGGAAATCAATTTTCCATTCAATGTCAAAACATCTAATAAACTCGCAAAAAGAATGCTTTTTGTTGGAGAGGAAAGCAAACAGTTATCTTCCCTCAGTAGTTTGTTGCGACAGGTAAAATACTTTGAAACTTTGAACGATATAGAATTGCGACAACTCATGGAAGTTGGCTATCGGCAACGGCTGCAATCGCAAGAATTTTTGTTCCGAGAAAACGACCCAGGAGATGCTTTTTATATGATTCTTTCTGGTTCAGTAGAAGTGTTTATCGCAGCAACTGATAAGGAACTGACTCATCTGGGTAGGGGCAAGTTTTTTGGCACACTTTCTTTGATACTGGGAATTCCTAGAACTACTTCGGTGAAAGCTTTGGAAGAAACTATTGTGTTTGCTATCAATAAAGAAGGATTACAAAAGATTTTAGAACGGCCAGATTTATCCGAACGGATTATTCAAGAAATAGTCAAACATGAAGAACTAAAGGAGAAACAGCAGCAACTGCGAGAAATGGAATTGGTAGATGTACAAGAAGAAGATGAGGTAAATCCTGTAGATTGGGTGAGAAAAAGACTCAAGAATTTATTTAGTGTTTCAAGTTGAAATTCGCTTAATAAATATCTTGGAAATATGCTAAAATCAACTCATAAAAAATTGTCTTAATTATATGACGCGATTTATTCACGATCGCTTTGCTAAAGAATTTCTGGAAGAATTGCTGTCGCCGATCGGTACGGTGAATGTCGGTCGCGATGTGACAAGCGAAGTCCGAGAAATCGATGTTTACTTCACTCCTGGTACCCCAATTCCCGAATACTCCGAAAATCTAGGATTGTTGGGAAAAATGGCTGGTACAACTGCTATTTTTGAACCGTTTCGCAATCCAGTAAATGTGGTCGAGGCGATTAGCTGTATCATTAAGCTGTGGAATTTGCGAGGTGAATTGCAGCGGGGGGCTAAAAGAAAAAATACTCCCTCTGATGATGCTGAGTTGCCCAGACTGTGGATTTTAACACCTACAGCATCGAAAGCATTGGTAGAGGGTTTTGGTGCGATACCGAACTCGCAAAATTGGGTTGAAGGAATTTATTTTTTGCCGGGGCATTGGGAATCGGCAATTGTGGTGATTCACCAGTTGCCAGAAACTCCCGAAACTCTGTGGTTGAGGATTTTGGGCAAAGGGAAAGTGCAGGAAAGGGCGATCGCCCAAATGAGCGTTTTAGCAACGGACGATCCGTTGCGGATTACTGCGCTAGAATTATTGTATCGGTTACAGTCAAATTTAGTAGCTGATATCCCACAGAAATTAGAGCCAGAAGAGCGGGAGTTAATTATGGCGATTGCACCACTTTTTCGAGAACAAATACAAGCTGCACAGCAACAAGCTAGGGAAGAAGGATTAGAACAAGGGCTAGAACGAGGGCTAGAACGAGGACTGGAACAAGGGCTAGAACGAGGGCTAGAACGAGGCAGACAAGAACAACAGCGGTTAATCTTGGAAAATTTTCTGCGAGTTCGATTTGGAGAATTAAGCCCGAAAATGACTGTTTTTCTATCTCCAATATCCAAGTTGTTTGCTGCGGATTTTACGGTTTTGTTGCTGGCAATATCGATGCTGACAGTCGATGAATCGGGGCGGCAAGAAGCGGTCAAGTTGTTAGCTGAAAGTGTATTGAAAATGTTTGTTACTAACTTGGAGGAGATTCGGCCCCAGGCCGTGACTAATTTATTGGCTTTGCCGATCGCAGAATTGACATTGTTTGTAGAACAACTGCCACAGTTATCGGATGCTGAATTGAGGGAAAGGTTGGTTGACAGTTGACAGTTGACAGTTGACAGCAAAGTTTGAAAGCTCAAATGATGGGGGAAAGGGAGAGGGAAAGCGACGGGAGCATCTCTTTTTTGAAAAAAGCATTTTTATTATAGTGCGAGCGTCCCCGCTCGCGATCGGTGCAAGGCTAGCGAGCGTCCCCGCTCGCACTATGAAATGCTAAACTGAGATACTCCCAAAGCGACTACTCAAAACCTCAAAAATTAACCCCATCACCCATCTTCCCATCAACATTCGATCGCACTAGGAATTTAACTCCGCAGGCAAAATCAAGTGCAGCAGAGCGTCGATCGCTCGATCGCGCTCCATGGGCATAATATCTTTACCGTGCATCATCTCCTGCGTTAACTGGAAATATACCAGAGAGCCAATAAAAATCCGCGCCGTCGCCTCCGGATCGGACAATTTTAACTCTGGATGCAATGTTAAATATTCAGTCAGCCGATCGATACCCGGTTTAGCTAAGTTTCTCACAAAAGTCTGCGCTAGCTGGGGAAAACGCCCCGACTCCGCAATCACTAGCCTGACGAAATTGAGAAATTCGGGTTCGTGCGTCGCCTGATCCAATATAGTTGTGGCAATGAATCGCAGCGCTACGGCGGGTTCTTCATCCAGAATTGTAAAATGGACTTTTTTTCGCGCCAGCCACTGCACCAAGGCTGCAAACAATCCCTCCTTATCTTGAAAGTAGCTGTAAACCGTGGCTTTGGAAACTCCCCCCGTCTTGGCTACCTTGTCCATACTCGTACCCGCGTAGCCGTGGGTTAAAAATTCTTGCATCGCACCTTGCAGGATTTGCTCGCTTTTGTCACCTAATGTTCCGTCGGGTTCGATTGGTTTTGTCCTGGCCATCTCTGGTTTCTGTAATTTTTGCTTCGGGTATTGACATCATTATACTGAACGGTTTAGTATTCAAGTATGAACTAAACCGTTTAGTTTTTACCTACCCAAATCATGAGGTGTGTCATGGTACACCGATTAACAGCAGAAAGCTTATCTTCCAATTCACCCTTAGTTAAACAACTCCTAGTTGTAGCAGCGTTCTTCACTCTGGCGGCTGGGGGAACTACTGGTTACACGATCTGGCGATCGCGCCTTCCCGATCCCAACGCAGCAACCGCAGCAGCAGCCGTCGCAGCATCCCAATTAACCACAGTGACAGCTTTGGGGCGATTGGAACCGAGGGGAGAAGTGATTAAAGTTTCGGGATCTGGGGCGGCGGATGGAAGCAGGATCGATCGACTCCTGGTAAAAGAAGGAGACAGAGTGAAAACAGGTGAGACGATCGCAATTCTCGACAATCGCGATCGCCAGCAAGCAGCCTTTGACCAAGCTCAACAACAAGTACGCGTTTCCCAGGCAAATCTCGCAAAAGTGAAAGCAGGAGCCAAAAATGGCGAAATTCAAGCCCAGAAAGCCACTATTGGCCGCTTAGAAGCCGATCGCAGTAACGAGATCGCAGCGCAACAGGCGATCGTTGCTCGCTTAGAAGTCGATCGCAGCACCGAAATTACAGCCCAACAAGCCACCATTGCGCGCCTAAAAGCCGAACAGCAAGGGGAAATTCAAACCCAACAAGCAGCAATTGCTCGCATAGAAGCCGAACTCCGCAACGCTACAAACGAACAGCGACGCTACTCGCAACTGTACCAACAAGGAGCAATTTCTGCCTCAACTAGCGACAGCAAAACCCTCGCCACCGAAACAGCCCAACAGCAACTCAACGAAGGAAAAGCCAAACTGAATCAAATTCAGCAATCTCGCCAACAACAAATTAACGAAGCGCAAGCCAAACTGAATCAAATTCAGCAATCTCGCCAACAACAAATTAATGAAGCGCAAGCGAAACTCAGCCAAATTCAGGAATCTCGACAGCAGCAAATCGGCGAAGCGGAAGCAAATCTCGATCGCATCGCCGAAGTGCGCCCCGTTGACATAGAAGCAGCCGCCGCCGAAGTCGGTTCCGCCCAAGCCGCCGCCAAACAAGCCAAAGCCAATTTAGCTCTAGCTTACATCCACGCTCCCAGAGATGCTCAAGTCCTGAAAATTCACACGTATCCTGGGGAAAAAGTGGGAAACGATGGCATTGTCGAACTTGGACAAACTCGCGAAATGCTGGCGGTGGCTGAAATCTACCAAAGCGATGTGGACAAAGTACGGATTGGACAGCCAGCCAAAATTACTAGCGATTCTTTCCAGGGCGAATTGCAGGGAAAAGTAGAATATATCGGTTTGCAGGTGCAGCGGCAAAACATTGTTAACACCGATCCTTCTGCGAATATTGATGCTCGAATTGTGGAAGTGAAAGTGCGTTTGGATGCCGCTTCCAGTCAGAAAGTAGCGGGATTGACCAATTTGCAAGTCAAAGTTGCGATCGGCGGGAATTAAGAATTAAGATTTTTTTAACCGCAGAGAGCGCAGAGGACACAGAGAAAACAGAGGAAGAGAAGAGAGATATGATTGGACTAATTAAACCTTTACAACAGTTAAGAAACAGAACTCCTCTCGGATGGTTGCAACTGAGTCACGACAAAGGACGAATGGCGGTTGCAGTAGCAGGAATTGCTTTTGCTGACGTTTTGATGTTCATGCAGTTGGGATTTCAAAATGCGCTTTACAGTAGCAATACGCGCCTGCACCAAACTTTGCAAACAGACTTAGTTTTGATGAATCCCCAAGGCCGGAATTTGCTGAATTTATCTTCTTTCCCAAGACGCAGATTATATCAGGCGATGAATGTACCTGGTGTGAAATCAGCCGATCCACTTTACGTGAAAATTGCCAACTGGAAAAATCCCGAAACTAGGCAGGAAACGTCGATTATGGTGTTGGGATTTAATCCCGATCGCCCTGCATTTGACCTGCCAGAAGTCAACAAAAATTTGAACTTGATTAAATTGCCGGATACTGTGTTATTTGACCGAGCTTCAAGGGGAGATTATCAAGGGTCTATCGCCCAAATTAATCAGGGACAATCTGTTAAAACTGAGATCGATCGGCGCACAATTGCGATCGGCGGTTTATTTACAGTTGGAGCATCTTTTGCCGCTGACGGAGCTTTAATCACCAGCGATCAAAATTATCTACGCCTGTTTCCCCGACAGGATTCTGCAAGCGTAAATGCCGGATTAATTCAACTGCAACCCGGTGCCGACTCGCTGCAAGTCCAACAAGTTTTAAAAGCATATTTGCCGTCGGATGTCAAGGTTTTGACCAAACAAGAATTTATCGAGTTCGAGAAAAATTATTGGGCTAAAAATACTGCGATCGGCTTTGTCTTTAACTTGGGTGTAGCGATGGGTTTCGTAGTAGGAGTAATTATCGTTTATCAAGTTCTGTCAACCGATGTCAGCGACCATATGGCAGAATACGCTACTTTCAAAGCAATGGGCTACCGCAATATTTACTTGCTCGGCATTGTTTTTGAAGAAGCTATTATTCTTTCTGTCCTCGGTTTTTTACCTGGAGTAGGAGTCTCTGTAGCACTATATCATGTGACTCGTCAAGCTACAAATTTACCCTTATACATGACCATAGGTCGAGCATTAGCAGTATTAATTTTGAACATGGTTATGTGCAGTATTTCAGGAGCTATTGCCACTCGTAAACTGCAAGCAGCCGACCCCGCCGACATTTTTTAATCCCAATTATTCATCTCTCTCTGATCTTTCTCTGTGTTCTCTGCGCCCTCTGTGGTTAAAAAAATCCGAATCCTTAACTTATGAAATCCACTCTTGTTAACCCCACAACCACCAACCTACAGATTTCCGAGCCTGTAATTTCCATGCACAAACTCGACCACTACTTTGGTCAAGGTCAACTGCAAAAACAGGTACTTTTTGATATCAACCTAGAAATATATGCAGGTGAAATTGTCCTGATGACCGGGCCTTCCGGTTCGGGAAAAACCACGCTTTTGACATTGATTGGCGGATTGCGATCGGGTCAATCTGGCAGTCTGAAAATTCTCGGTCAAGAGATGTGCAATGCCAGCCAAGATAAATTAGTAAAGACGCGGCGTAACATTGGCTATATTTTCCAAGCCCACAACTTGCACCGCAGTTTGACGGCGCTGCAAAATGTCCAAATGGGTTTGGAAGTTCACGGCAATTTGTCCCGTGTCGAAATGCGCGATCGCTCTGGGCAAATGCTAGAATTAGTAGGACTAGAAGATAGGCTGAACTATTATCCCGATGACTTGTCGGGCGGACAAAAACAAAGAATTGCGATCGCCCGTGCCTTAGTTAGTCGCCCGCAAATTGTCTTAGCTGATGAACCGACAGCCGCCCTGGACAGCAAATCCGGGCGCGAAGTGGTCAATTTGATGCAGAAACTTGCTAAAGAGCAAGGTTGTACTATTTTGTTAGTGACCCACGATAACCGAATTTTGGATATTGCCGATCGCATCGTTAACATGGAAGATGGAAAATTAGCTTAAACAGTTGACAGTTGACAGTTGACAGTTGACAGTTGACAGATAAATTATATTGATAATAGGTAATGGAAATTGCTCATTCTTCCCTCTAGTTTCCCCAAAAATAGACATCACCCATAACTCCCCAAATTTGAATTTTGGAACTCAAAATTTTATCCAAAATCGCAAATTCCAACTCGTCCTCGGACTGTCAACTAATTGCTAACAACCAATCCTGGGCGATAAATCCCTAAATTGTGCCGATACATTTTTTCGAGTTTGGGCAGCGACGAGTCCACGGAACCGCCAAAACGCCGAAAAGAAGGCCAGATGTAAGCGAGTTTTCTGACTGCTGGCTCCAATCGACCCGCTTTTATATCTTCTAATGCACCTCGTTCTCGAATTAACTCTATAGCCATTAGGTCTTGATTTTCTGGACTGAAATCCTTGACACCGAATTTTTTGGCGAATCTGTCCCAAGTTGTGCTGAGAAACTGATACCGCCCCGCAGCGTCGGAACAGAGTTTTTTGCCGTAGCGGCGGCCACATCTCATTTCCCTGGGATGGTCGCTGAAACTGGCAAATTTGGTTCCTGTGTACTGGGTGTGGTAGCCATCGGCAGCAGCGGTGCCTTCGGCGCTGGCGATGGTGTCGAGAAATGCTTTTACCCGATCGCGCTCAATATTATCCTCGTTATCGTCGTTCCGATCTCCTTTGTCTGGTGGCTCGTCAGTTGCAACTTTCGGCAACGCTTCTGATGCCGAAGCCGGCGAGCTTTCTGCCGAGGCAGTCAGGCGTTTTGGAGGTGGCGACATTTCTGCCGAGACTGTTTGCCCCCAAAGTTTTGGGGTCATTCTACCCAAAAAAAAGCACAAACAAATGCACAAACCCCACCCCAGCCTCAAACGGAGTTGTTTGTACTGCTGGCTGTGCTCTCGCACCGGCCACGCGTAGAGGGGGATAGCTGCGGGCAAGATTCCGGTTTGCTGGCCGAAGGCGAACAGCGATTTTAGAGCTAGCAAGGTTTGCTTGTAGAAACGGGGTGGAACTTTGCGAGCCCTCATCGCTGCGGCGAAAGTCTGGATATCTGTCAGAGTCACTTCTGCCAAAGGTTTTTCTACAAACAGTTGAAAACCGTTGGCGGCCTGCCAGCTAAAGCGCTTGCTGGGGGTAGATTTGCGGTTTACCCACAGACGAATTAGCTCTTGGTCGGACATACGAAGCAGATGTCTTCCCAGATGTTCTGATGCGTACAAGAGTACCTCCTCATATCACTTATAGTTGAAGGTTCCCAGTTTATAGATGAGATGGATAGGGATCGAGGGAAACAGGCTTCAACCATACTAAGTGATACTACTAAGCGCTCACGGGGTCAAGTTTCATCGCCACTTTTTCGAGCAGTTGAGTGTAAAGTTGACCGAGTTGGGAGGCCACACCGTCCCAACTGAAATTGGCTTGGACGCGCATTCTGCCTGCTTGTCCGAGTTGCTGGCGCCATACTGAGTCAACTAACAGCCGATCGATCGCACTTGCAAAGGCTGCTTCATTTTTCGGCGGCGCCAGCAAACCGGTTTCTCGCGGCACTACGGTATATTTCAGCCCTCCCACGTCGGAGGCGACTACGGGCGTGCGGCAGGCCATCGCTTCAATGGCGACTAAACCGAAGGGTTCGTAGTGGCTGGGAACGACGCAGACATCGGCGGCTGCGTAGTAGGCGGGGAGAATGTCTCGGCTCAAGCCGCCGGGAAAGCTGGTAATGTCGCTTAAGCCTAATTCTTCAACGATGCTGCCGATACGATCGCGCTCTTTTCCGTCGCATTCCCCCTCGCGCCAGCCACCGCCAACGATCAGTTTTAAATCCCCTTTGCCTCGCAGCGCCGACAGACTGACGGCGCGGACTAAGGTTTCGATGCCCTTGCGCGGGTCAAAACGGCCGACGTACAACACCACTTTGGTTTCTGGCGCTATTCCCAACTGGCGGCGGGCCTCCGATCGCGCGATCGACCCAAACTGCTGAGTGTCGGTACCGCAGGGAATGATGTCTATATTGCCTTTTGAGGACACCAGAGACCTCATGTGCTCTTTTTCTTGGGGACTGGTAGCCACCACGCGATCGGCTGTTTCCAGAAGAGTTTTTTCCACGTGCAGCCTGGTTTTGGCAATCATCGGAATTGTCGAAACCGACTTATATTTTACTGCTGCCAAAGAATGGTAAGTATGAACTTGTCGCAGGGGTTGCGATTTTTTCAACGCCATTCCCACCCAAGAAGACAGCCAGTAATTCGTGTGAACTAAGGGATATTGAAAGCCTGACTCTAACTGAAACTTCTGAAATTCGCGAACAAAAATTGGCAAATATCCGTAAAGTGCATCGCGGGGAATAAATTCTTGCGGCCCTGCTACGAGGCGAATTGTCCGGCAATTGGGGCTGTGCTGGACAATGCTTGCTTGTTCGCGATCGGATGAGCGGGTGAACATATCAACTTGCCATCCTTGTTTCGCCAAAGATTCTCCTACTTGACGCACGTAAACGTTTTGCCCGCCCGCTTCTTCTTTGCCAATTTCCACAGCCGGATCGCCGTGTACCGAGATCAGGGCGATGCGTTTTTTTGTTAATGAAATCATGATTGTTTACCAAAATTTAAAAAAACTTACCAGAAAGAATTGGTTGAAAGCCGGAACACGAGTGAGGGAGAAATTAAAATCAGACTATTCATTACTCCAATCCTTTTCCTTTTAGGTAGACGTTGCTCTCTTGGGGTCAACTGTCAACTGTCAACTGTCAACTGTCAACTGTTGAAAGCCGATTAATGTGCGATTTTGGCTACTGCGCGGGGAATGAAATGTAGCTGCTAATTGTTATTAAAGTCAAAATAGGCGATCGATAAATCATCCCTCAGGGATAATTTCACTGGAAAAATTGACAAACGACTTCCTTCTGCTGACAGAGACCAGCAGCAGCTAAAACTCTAGATAATCTAAATGGAAATGAACGAGGGTGAAGATAATTTCCCGGATTTGAGCAGTTGTCAAACTCGAACCAGCTTTCAGCTTGCTGTTCGAGCCGATCCAGTCAGTCGGAGGTAAAATTTTCACCTGTCGCGATAAATAATTTGAACTGTGGAGAAAGCAGAAGTAAATCTTCCCAAAGACAGAATTTGACATGGCGCTCGAAGAGAAAGATAAATTATTGCCTTCAAAATTTTTATTTCCTTCCGCCTTCCGCTTTCTGGCTGCTTCGCTCTTGCTTTTATCAAAGCCGGGGATAGACTTTAACCTCAAATTTCCCAATTGTCAAATGTTAAGAATTTTTTCGATGTTTGCGTGTGGAGGATTCCCCCTTTTCGCTGTGCAGGGTATTATTTCGCGAACCTCGCATTCGAGAGCCGTATCGGTTAGCCCAAACTTGGGTAAACTCGGCACCTAAGAACAGAATTTGAGCGGAATAATTAATCCAAAGCAGGATAATTACGAACGATCCAGCAGCACCGTAGGTAGAGGCAATACCGCTACCTCCCAGGTAAACTCCTATTAGGGATTTGCCGATCGTAAACAGCATTGAGGTGATGGCGGCGCCGATCCAAACATCATTCCAGGCAAGATCGACATCGGGCAAAAGTTTGTAAATTAAGGCAAAAAGCAGCGTAACTACGCCAAACGAGATAGCAAAGTCCACAATCTGCCAAATACCAACAGGTAACTGCAACCAGCCGTTCAACCAATAGCTGACGGCAGCTAAAATGGCGCTAAGGACTAAAGATACTAGCAGTAAAAAACCGATGCCTAAAATCATCGCAAAAGACAATACGCGGTCTTGCAAAAATCCCCAAATGCCGCGTCCCGGAGGCGGTGAAACATTCCAAATAGTATTGAGAGCTTCTTTGAGGTTAGTAAATACATTGGAAGCGCCCCACAAAAGTGTAGCGAGACCAACTATAGTAGCAATCATTCCCGACTTGGGTTCGGAAGCTTTAAGGATTAGTTCTTGGACAGTTTGAGCGCCATCTTTGCCGATTAAACTTTGGAGTTGGGCGACGATTTGACCTTGGGCTGCGTCTGCACCAAAGACTAAACCGACGATCGCAATTACGATAATTAGCAGCGGGGCGAGGGAAAAAACTGTGTAATAGGCTAGGGCGGCGGCTAGGGTTGGTGCTTTATCTTCTTGCCATTCAGTAAAAGTTTGTTTTAGCAGCGATATGACTGTTTTTAAGTTCACTACCTTTGGTTTCCTTATACTTATGCTTCACAAAGGCATTGTAATATGTTATGAGTTTTTTCTCGTCGGCCAGAAGATAGATTTATGGATGGCAAATTGCTTTTTTTATCTATTTGTAGGGTGTGCAATGCACACCTTACGAAGACCCGTAGTGCGGATATCCGATATGTGGAGCCGTCAATCTATCTGAATTGCAAGCTAAGATGAAATGATTAACCTAAACATCTATCAGATTAGATATCTATCTTGAATAACCTTACTTGTCTGGAAATAGAAGTCGCCGAAACACTGCTGAGATTAGCAATGTTGCTGGGCTTAACACTTTTAATCGCGTTTTTTGTGGCGTCAGAACTAGCATTAGTATCAGCCGATCGCCATCAAATCCGTCAACTCGCCCAGTTGCGCGATCGCCCAAACGCGAAAACCGCCGAACTCGTCCATCAAGCGCAGAACAACATACCGCATTACCTGTCGGTGACTCAAACAGGCACAACAGCCGGAAGTCTGCTGTTGGGATGGTTGGGCGAGGGTGCGACTGTACACTGGATCGAGCCCTGGATCGACAAATTGCCGATCGGTCATTTTCCCGCGATGCTGACGGCGCATTCGATCGCAGTTCCCGTAGCTTTCATCTTCGTTACATACATCGAGATAGTATTAGGAGAACTCATCCCCAAAGTATTAGCAACCCACGCCCCAGAACGCACAGCTTTGTTACTGATGCCCGCCCTCGAAATCTGCTCGAAAATACTCTGGCCGCTGCTAGCAATTCTCAACGGTACGGTGCGGCTGCTGACAGGTTGGATTACCAGTAAACAGTCAGAATCGCTGCTACCAGCTTCCGAAGCAACTCTGATTGAAAAAGACGCTCATTCAGCCCTAATTTCCGGCGTCTGGGAAGTAACAGCAGTTAACGAAAAACTCGGGTTAAACCTGCCAACCAACCAAGCGTACCAAACAATCGCCGGATTCGCGATCCACAATTTCGGTAAAATTCCAAATAAAGGCGATCGATTTTTGTGGGGCGAATTAGAAATAGAAGCAGCAGATGTAGTAGAAGGTAGTTTAGAAACAGTGCTGCTGCGTCAGGTAACTCGCCCTTTGTTTGAGCCGCAACATCCAGAACTCGTCTTGAATTAATCCTAAATCAGGCTTAAATACTTCCTCGATCTATGTGTTTTAGGTTGTAATTGTGCGACAATGTATCAAAAATCTGCAAATTGCGTAAAGCACAGTTTATGAGGTGGATATGCTGAAAACACTTTGGGCTACTGTTCGACAAGGAAAAATTGAACTGCTAGAGTTATCAGAGTTACCCGAAGGGGCAAAAGTATTAGTAACAGTTTTACCTGATGAAGAAGCTGAGTTTTGGCTTCAAGCCAGTCAAACATCACTAGATACAGTTTGGGATAATACTGAGGATGATATCTATGCCCAGCTACTCTAAAAATGACATAATTTTGGTTAGATATCCCTTTTCAAACTTGTCTAGTTCTAAGGTAAGACCAGCAATTGTTGTGAGTGCGCCACACGTATCTCAAGACATTATGATTGTGCCATTGACAAGCAAAACTGCATCCTTAATTGAGGGTGAGTTCGTACTCGCTGAATGGTCAATAGCAGGGTTAAATGTGGCTACAGCAGTCAAGCTAGGTTTGTATACAGTACATGAAAGCTTAGTTGTAAGAACGATTGGCAAATTAGCAGATTCTGATGCTGAGCGACTGGAGAAATCTCTCCGAGGTTGGTTAGGGTTTTAGTGCAGCAGCGACAGTTTGTCAACGAGTTTCGCAGGTGCTTAAGATTTAAATTGTACTCCATGCACCTGCAATCTGCTGTAGAGCCGTTTACTTCACAGCAAGCTCGATCGCACCCCCAACAAACTGCTCGTAATCCTCAAACAACCATTCAGGCAAACAACTATCCGCATCCTGAACTTGCAACTGTCCAGCGCGACAAAACAGCCTCGCCGCCAACAAATAATTCACAGCCTGAGGCATTCCAAACCCTTTACTCAACTCACCCACCAACGAATTCAAAACAGCACGTTCAGTATCAGTAAGCGGCTCGTTAATAAATCCGCTCCCGAGCATTGCCTTGTAACCTTTACCGAAATCGCTCCGGTACAAAAGTTCAAGTTGTTCGCCGGAAACCTTCAGCCACACATCAGCAATTTGCTTGCGAATTTCCCGCAAATCTGCTATTACCATTTCCGCCGTCGGGTCAATTTCATAAAGATTCACCGCAGCAGTTAATTGATTGATAAACTGCGGGAGATAATCTTGGTTGACAATCGTTTGTTGATTGTCCGCGAATGGGATTTCAAAGATTTTTTCGTAATCGTCAATCAACCAGTGTGGCAAGCGGGTGTGAGCGTCAGCAACCCGCATTTTTCCTGGTACAAAGTACAGCATTCCACCCAGCAAAGCATTGATAGCTTGAGGATGCACTAACCCTTTGCTAATTTCGGTCACTTGCTGCAAAAAGTTGTGTTCGGCTTCAGTCATTGATTTGGCTTGCAAGCCGCAGCTAAGTATTGCTTGATATGCTTTGCGAACTTCCCCTCGGTAAACATTTTCTAGTTTTTCTGTGGGAACAATTAGCCAAAAATCAGCCAGTTGTTTGCGGATTTGGCGGAGTTCCAAAACTACCGATTCGTCTGACGGATCGATCCGGTAAAGATTGACGCATCCTAATAGTTGATTTGCAAATTGCGGGGATTGAATGTATTGAGCGAGTAAGTCAGAACTTGACTCCTTCTCGACGGTATCTTCTGTTTCAAAAACTTGTTCGTAATCGCCGATTAACCAGTGCGGCAAGCGGTTGCGAGCGTCGGGAATCCGCATGGTTCCCGGCGGGAAATATAGCATTGCTGCGAGCAAGGCGTTGACAGCTTTAGGATGGACTAATCCTTTGCTAATCTGGGTTAGTTGCTGCAAAAATATTTGTTCGCCTTCCATCATCGCTTGATGTTGAAAGTAGCTGTGCAGCAGCATTTGATAGCTTTTCCCGGCAGCACTTTTATAGGTGGCTTCTAGGTTTTCGGTGGGAACATTTAGCCAGAAATCAGCGATTTGTTTGCGGATTTGGCGGAGTTCGGATATTGCTGAGATGTTTGATGAGTTTCTTTGGTAAAGCTGGACGTTATGCAAGAGTTTCTCACCCAAGTCTGGCTGTTTGGGAATGCTATCCTGCAAGCTGCGCGAGGCTTCTAGGTGGCTAGTTTGCCAGTTGCTAAAGAGTTCTTGGAATAGTTTCGCGATCGCCCCCGAGTATGCCACACTGTCAAAACAGGCGGGATTGCCCTGCATTTTTTCCTGAATTTCCTGGCGTTTTTGCTGCCGCAGTTGCGGGTTTGTGGCGAGATTGACGGCTAGCTGAATGTAGGATGCCTCGTCACGGGCGATTAAATCGGGCATCAAGAGCGATCGTACCACTGCTGCTCCCATGCGCGATCGTAAAGTATCACCATCCCTGACAACAGTCGGTAATCCCACCTCCAGCGGATCCACAAGAGAAGTAGTCCCCGCATAGGGGTAAGAATCCAAATAAACATCACCCAACTTCAAAACTTCCTTAACATCCGCACGATTCGGCAAAGCCTTCACCACCCGCAAACGCTTACTATCAATCCCATACTTCGCAAAAATCCCTTGCATATTATTCACAAAAGCCGCCCCAGGATAATAATTAGTCCAGCTAGGGCCAAAAGGCATTAAAAACAGGATAGAATTAGGAACAGCCGCCAGAATCTTCGCCCAAGTTTCCCTTAACTCCGGCACCAACTTATACAAATTAGCGCTCGAAACAAACACAACCGATTCCTCAGAAATCCCCAGGCTATTTCTAGTCAGTTGAACATTAGGAGTATAGGGTTCCAGAGTATAGCTAAAACAGCAACCCAAGCCGTCAATAGTTGCTAATTCCTCGCGATAATGCGCGCGTCCCTCAATGCCAGGTTCCATCAACTTGCCAGCAATATAATAGTCAACGTGGCGCATTCCCGTAGTCACAGGAGAATTAAAACAAGTAGTTTGTACCCGCGCCAATCGATGCTGCGCCAGCAAACTAATCGGATGAGTGACAGCAGTAATATTCGTAGCAACCAACAGAATATCTAAGTCATCAGCGCGGATAGCCTGAACTTGACTTGGCAAATCACTCGGCAATTGCACCAGCCTATCCGCGCGACTCTGGCAATACTGTTCTAATTTATTACCATCCAAATTGATAGCATACAAAATAATTTCAAACTGATCTCGGTTGAGATATTCAAAAGCAGGCAAAGTCGCGAAAGTTTCCGTCATCGCCCCGAAATGCTTAGTCAGAACTCCGACGCGAATTTTCTGTCTGTTTGCAGGCCTCGCCGGAAAAATGCAATCAATGGCAGCCCCGCGATTTTTCATCGCAAATTCAATAATTTCTGCCCGTTTGGTGTAGACTTGCTTGAGGTTTTCGCTATTGAAATACAAAGGGATAAAGTTAGCAGTTTGAGTGAAAAACCAGGCGATGTCCTGCCAAATTTGTGAATTTTGGTTTTGGAATATATTGCGGTGCACGTAACTAACCCATCCCTGAACGTAGCGGCAATAATTGTCAGCCTCTCCTAGTTCTTGAAAGAGCGTCGGTGCGGCAAACATAAACTTCAGATAGTCGTTAACAAACCAATTGGGTATAGCTGCATTTTCATACTTTAGCAATAACTGATCGGCACGACGGTAGAGAGAGGCTGCTAGTAAGTAGCCAACATCTTTCAGAGTTTTAATTCCCTGGGATAGATGTGTTTCTAGTTGACCGATTAAACTTTGTTCAGTATCTGTGATTGCTTCATATTTGATCGTGCTGTTAACCAGCATTTGATATGCCTTACCTGCCTCACCGGAGTAGCATTTTTCTAGTTGCTCTGCGGGCAGATTCACAAAATAATCGGCAAGTTGTCGGCGCAGTTGGCGGATATGAGCGAGAGCAACTTGATTAGTTTGGTCTTTTTGATACTCTCCCAAGTATTGAGGAAGGGAAGCTAAAAACTGTTCGGGTGTATTAAGCTGAGCTAATTCATCAGCAATTAAGTTACCGTGTTGCTGCAAAACTTTTTCTGACCAACGCACTTCTTCGGGTTTGTAAAGTTGAGAGTGCAGGCGAACAATTGTAGCCCTCATCAAGTCTAACTTTTCGCGTTCTCCCGCCATTTTTTGGGTTCTGCTAGAGCCGTCGCCATGTTGCCTGTAGTACAGATAAGGCTGAGGAAAACGATCGCCTAACCAGCCTTTTTCATAGGCAGAAATCCAAAATTCCCAATCTTCGCATCCCAGCTTCATCACTTTTTTCAAGCCGCCAACTTGCTCGTAAATTTCTCTTCTAAATAAGGAAGTAGCGGGGGCTTGATTGTCTCTCAAAAATTTATTGGGGTCAAAATCCCCGTGGTTGACTAAATCGCAGTTTGCTCCGAAGTGCTGCACATCTGTATAGACAAAACCCACCTCCGGTTTCGCTGATAAAACTTCAACGCACTCCTCTAGAAATTTGGGATGAATTTTATCATCAGCATCTAGGAATAAAATGAATTTTCCTGAGGAATTTTGAACACCAATATTTCTGGAATCAGCGGGCCCCGTGTTGGGTTTGTCGATGAGGCGCAGCGCTTTTTGAGGATACAATTGAATTAAATAATTTGCGAAGTTGCTGGTATCATCGGTGCTACCGTCGTTGACAATGATGCACTCCCAATTTTGATAGGTTTGATTGACAACACTTTCTACAGCTTCTCTGAGTAGATTTGCGTGGTTGTAGCAGGGGATGATGATGCTGACGAGTGCTGGTTCGGGCGTGCGGTAGGGCATGGCGTTTAGCTGTGACGGAGAGATTGCAACGGGGAGGGTAGTGGCGGGTTTGATACCTCGGCGGATGATGCCGTATTCATTCCATATCTTAAGCGTTTCTTGTTGCGATCGCCCTGAACCATGTTCTAAACCTTGCTCGTTGTGGTAGTAAAGCCCAATTATTTCCGGGATGCGGAACATATTTTCGGTTTTTCCCACCCGCAACCAAAATTCGTAATCGCCAGCCGCCGTCAATTCTGCTCGGAAATAGCCGTGTTTTTCGTGTAGCGATTTTCTCCACATTGGCGCAGAACCCATGATGCAGCGTCGTTCCAGTTCCCCATAGGAAAAGTCCGGCCAATTCCACCGCGTTTGAGCTTGCGTCGCAACCCAGGTATCATTAACAACATTCGTAATTAATTGATCGCCGTAAACCAGAGCAGTTTTTGGTTGCGAGTCCAAATAATTAGCCATGATTTCCAATGCGTCGGGGCGGTGTCTGTCGTCGGCGTTCGCATTAGTAATGTATCTGCCGCGCGACATCTCGATTCCTCTATTCCAAGCTGCATAAATGGTTTCTCGCTGTGGTATCCGGCAATAAATTATGTTGGGATATCTCGATTGAAACTCCCGTGCAATTTCTCCTTCGTTCTGTTCGGAGTTGCTGTTAATTACAATGATTTCCAGTTCGCCTTGTTTGTACAGCGTTTGATCTACCAAGTCTTGCAAGCAGCCGCGAATAAATTTTTCGGAATTGTAGGTAGAAACGATCGCAGATACTTTGAAAGCTGACGGGACAGGCTGCGATGTGTCATAATTCGATAATTCGCTCTGTAAGGCTGGATCGGCTTGCGGTTGAAGGGAATGCTCAGCTACTTGAACCAAAACAGAGCTAACAGTTGCAGCCATTTTCGACCAGGAAAACTTCTTAGCTTGCTCTAACCCCGCCGCAATTAATGAGTTGCGGACAGCAGGCTTCTGTATTTCCCGCAAAGCATTGACAAGCCCGCTGACATCATCGCCATCTACATAAACCGCTGCTTTTCCTGCTACTTCTGGAATCGAACCGTTTGGACAAGTGATGACTGGACAACCGCAAGCCATGGCTTCGACGACTGGCAATCCAAAGCCTTCATATTTCGACGGATAAACTAATACCGCAGCACCCGAATAAGCAACTCTCAATTCGCTATCGCTTAGTTGCAGCGTGCGGACAGTGATTCCAGAACAATACAATTGCAGATCGGGTTCTAATACAGGTTTGCCGCCTGTGCAGACTAGATCAAAGTCAAACTTATTGGCAAGTTGAGAAAAGGCTTTGAAGAATAATATCCCATTCTTGTAACCATGCCAGCCTACCCTCTCGCCTACCAAAAGAAAATAGGGTTTAGCAATGCCGTACTTTGACTTAAAACCTGCGATTTCTTCTCTATCGGCTGGCGAGAAATTGGCGTCTATTCCGCAGTGCGCTACAGCTACAGAAGCTGAGGATATCTGCGGAAAAACCTTAACTAAATCGCGGGCTGTATTTGCTGAAATAGCTATGTAGGCTGAGGCGTGGCGGATACCGGAATGCTTTTCTCTCCACTCGGAATGAGCAAGATTTTGTCCCATCAACTCGGGAATCATGTCATAGGTCATGAATACCGATCGCGTTGACAAAGGCGTTGTATAATAAGTAGAAATAAACAAGTCTGCATTTTCTTCATCGCAGATTTGCTGTAGCATTTGGCGGTCTGCATCGGTTTGGCTGTAGTCGTAGCGGGCTACATTCCGGTACTGGATGCCGGGAATTTTGGGGGCGGTTCCCGCTCTGTCAAGAACTAGAATTTGTTTAGCAAAACCATTTTCTGCCCAGTTTTCTAGCAGCGATGTCCAGACGCGACCAATGCCGGTGCTGTTAAGCTGATAAAATACGCCGTCAATCACAATCTTTTTTAAATTTTCAGGAGATACGGCTGCTGGATTTTTCATTAATTTGCGTTTCTCTGTGTCTGCAATTTTTCTCAAAGCTGCCTCGTAATCATGTTGGAGTAATGAGGCTTTTTTTAATTCCGGCTCTTGGCAATATGATAAGCTTTGAAAAAGTTGATGCGGGATTTCCTTTTCTGTCAAGAGGTGCAAAGAATCGCCGTTAGAGTAAAAAATTAAATTGAATTTTTCGGCAATTATAGACAGTGCCTTGGTGGTATAAATAGAAATGTGCTGACCTTCATCTAGGGCATAGTACCACCATTCGCTGGGCTGGGGATTGTTGGCTGGCAGCAATCTGGTACTGAATAAAATATTGCGAGAATATTTGAAGATTTTTTCGATCTCCGACAGCGGGTTAACAAAATGCTCAAATACTTCAAATGCTGTGACTAATTCGTAGGGGTAGCTGCTGTTTGCCTCGGCTTCAAAGCCTTGTGCAAATATATTTTTGCAATATTTATCATGCCATGAAAAATCAAATCCTAAATCTCTCATCATCCGAACAAATACACCGTAGCCGCCCCCGTAGTCTAAAAAATTAGCGCGGTGATTAAACAAATTAAAAATAATATTATTGGCTGCGGTGGAGAACATCGTGCTTCTGGATAACATTCCCACGTCGCTGCTAGCTATGGCTTCTGAATAAGCCTCCTCAAGCCAGTACGGTTCCTCGGTTTGAACAAATCCACAATTTGAGCATTGAAAATACTCAACGTTATATTTTTTTAGTACCGTAGCCGCAGCCAAGCTGTTTGTTGGAGAATCACAAATATTGCACTTCATTTTGATTATCTAAACTTACAAGGTTGTTTAATTGACTGTCTGTATTGGAAGGCCGAATATCTCTCCCGCTTTACTCAATTTTTAATGTTGCCAAGTGATGGCAATGGGGTAGGCTAGACTGTTTTAATGCTGAGTCTTGAAATCTTCAGACGGTTTCTCAAGGGTCGATCGTTATATATGAAGAGTGAATAAACAGGAACATCCTACACCAATGCAGCCCTGACTCAGATATCTTTAGTCCTGGACGTATTCCTACCAAAGAAACCGGGTTTTTTGCCTAATCTCGCGACTCCAACGAAGGATTTTCGTAAAAAAACCCGGTTTCTGGCCACCCGTGCGTCCAGGACTGATCTTATCAGGAGTCCGCCCCCTCAAGATTACTTCGACTAAAGGCTTGACAAGTTTTAATTTATGCTATATGTGACTCCTTAGTAAAGCACTCCCATCTCCTGACGGCTTTCAGGGCAGTTCGGTTTCCACTACTTCAGACGAGCGATCGCCCTTGCCGGGATTCCTGACAACACAAAAACAAGTTACAAATACGTTAAGATTGATGAACATAAATAAAAATTCCCAAATCACAGGGACTAAATAATTAGGAGGATCGACCTCGGTGAATAAACGCTGGAGAAACGCTGGACTGTACGCACTGCTGGCTATTGTAGTCATTGCCCTAGCCACTGCATTTTTTGACAAACAGCCCCCTAGTCGGGAAGTTTGGAAGTACAGCCAATTCATTCAGGAAGTCGAAGGCAACAGAGTAGACAAAATAAATATCAGTTCCGATCGCAGTAAAGCTCTCGTAACGGCTCAGGACGGCAGCAAGGTAATTGTCAACCTGCCTAACGACCCCGAACTGATTAACATCCTGACCAAAAATAAGGTAGATATTTCAGTTCTGCCCCAAAACGACGAAGGCTTCTGGGTAAAAGCCCTCAGCAGCCTGTTCTTCCCGATCCTGCTCTTGGTGGGACTGTTTTTCCTGGTGCGGCGCGCCCAAAACGGGCCCGGCAATCAAGCCATGAACTTCGGCAAATCGAAAGCTAGAGTCCAAATGGAGCCTCAAACTCAGGTGACTTTCGGCGACGTAGCCGGCATCGAACAAGCCAAGCTAGAACTCGCTGAAGTCGTGGACTTCCTGAAAAATGCCGATCGCTTCACCGCAGTCGGAGCTAAAATCCCCAAAGGCGTGCTGTTAGTCGGCCCTCCCGGAACAGGCAAAACCTTGCTCGCCAAAGCAGTCGCCGGAGAAGCAGGTGTTCCTTTCTTCAGCATTTCCGGTTCGGAATTTGTCGAAATGTTCGTCGGTGTCGGTGCTTCCCGCGTCCGCGACTTGTTTGAACAAGCTAAAACAAACGCTCCTTGTATCGTATTTATTGATGAAATTGACGCCGTAGGCCGCCAGCGCGGAGCTGGTTTGGGCGGTGGTAACGATGAACGGGAACAAACCCTGAACCAGTTACTGACCGAAATGGACGGTTTTGAAGGCAATACTGGCATCATTTTGATTGCTGCTACTAACCGCCCCGACGTGCTGGATGCTGCGCTGCTACGTCCAGGTCGCTTCGATCGCCAAGTTGTGGTCGATCGCCCCGATTTCTCCGGCCGCCTGGAAATTCTCAACGTTCACGCCCGCGGCAAAACCTTGTCAAAAGATGTGGATTTGGAAAAAATCGCCCGCCGGACACCCGGTTTCACAGGTGCGGATTTGGCTAACTTGCTCAACGAATCAGCAATTTTGGCAGCCCGTCGCAATTTGACCGAAGTCTCGATGGATGAAGTCAACGATGCGATCGATCGCGTCCTCGCCGGCCCCGAAAAGAAAGACCGCGTGATGAGCGAAAAACGCAAAACCTTAGTAGCTTACCACGAAGCCGGTCACGCTTTAGTCGGTGCGCTGATGCCCGACTACGATCCCGTACAGAAAATCAGCATTATCCCCCGCGGCCGCGCTGGCGGTTTGACTTGGTTCACACCTAGCGAAGATCGCATGGATTCTGGCTTGTATTCTCGCTCTTACTTGCAAAATCAAATGGCGGTAGCCTTGGGCGGCCGCATTGCTGAAGAGATTGTCTTCGGTGAGGAAGAAGTCACAACTGGCGCTTCCAATGACTTGCAACAAGTGGCAAGAGTAGCACGCCAAATGGTAACTCGCTTCGGAATGAGCGATCGGCTAGGCCCTGTAGCTCTCGGTCGCCAACAAGGGAATATGTTCATGGGTCGCGATATCATGGCCGAACGGGACTTTTCTGAAGAAACCGCAGCTACGATCGACGATGAAGTCCGCTTGTTGGTAGAGCAAGCTTACCTACGCGCTAAAGACGTGCTCGTCGGCAACCGCCACGTGCTGAACGCCTTGGCAGATATGCTAGTTGACAAGGAAACTGTCGATGCTGATGAATTGCAAAATTTGTTAGCTAATAGCGATGTCAAGATGGCGACAATTGCCTAATTGATTTTAGATTTTGGATTTTAGATTTTAGATTTAATCTAAAGCTTAAAATCGATAATTGGGGTGCTTCTGGTATTGTCTGGAATCGCCCCGATTTTTTTGTGGTGCGATCGGCTGTTTAATTTCATTGTGCAATGCGATCGGGCGATCGAACTGCATCATTTCGATATAACCGGACGTGACATTACCCTTGGTAAACTTCTCGCCGGTGACGCACTTTACTGATATCGATCGTGCGGCTGTCGTCATCTATGGTGTATATTACCCTGTAATCGCCCACCCGAATTCGCCAGCCGTTTTTCTTCCCCTTTAACTTGAGACAGCCTGGGGGACGGGGCACACTGGCTAAAGCATTTATCTGGGGATAAATGCGACTGCTGATTTCAACGGGCAGAGCGTCCAGGTCTTTTTGAGCCGAACGTGCAGTAATGACCAAGTAATCAGACATTCAACATACCCTTTTCCTCAAGCTGGCGCTTAACTTCTTCCCAGGGAACTCTTGGTTCATCTTGTCTAGATTCAATAGTCAAAGAGTCATAAACATCCTCCCAGAGTTCGCCGTGCTTCTCGAAGTCAAGCAGCACCGCAATTTTTTCGCCTTGGCCGTCAACTAAAAACTGAAAGTCTGTCGGTTCGCCACATTCAGCCAACACGTCAACCCAAAATTCGCTGTGTTCTTTGAGGTCAACAATTGCAGCGGTTTTGTTGCCTTCATTGTCTGTTAAAAATTGAACGCCGCGCATATTGTAGTTTGGCATATATCGAATTTTGTAATGTGTACTAAAATTATATCCTAGTCAGAATGAGTTAGCATGAATCATCAATCTTGGTTGACACTACTAAAAAAACACCGAGCGATCGCCGTGATCCGTTCATCCGAACAGGAAGTCGCTTGGCAGATGGCAAAATCTGTAGCAGCAGGAGGAATCCAATTTATTGAAATTACCTGGAATACCCACAAAGCCGCTGAATTAATTTCGCAACTCCGCTCAGAATTGCCAGATTTTAGTATTGGTACTGGCACTTTATTACACTTAGAACAGTTGCAGCAAGCCATAGATTGCGGGGCTCAATTCCTGTTTACTCCGCACACCGATGTAGGCATGATTCAAGCAGCAGTTGATGCGAGAGTGCCGATCGTCCCTGGTGCTTTTTCTCCCACAGAAATTATGACGGCGTGGCAAGCAGGTGCTACCTGCGTGAAAGTTTTTCCGATCGCAGGCTTGGGAGGCGCTGCTTACCTGAAAAGCCTGCAAGGCCCTCTGGGCGACATTCCTTTGATTCCCACGGGCGGGGTGACGCTGGAAAATGCCAAGGTATTTATTGACGCTGGGGCGATCGCCGTTGGTTTAGCCGGAGACTTATTTCCCAAACACTTAGTGCAAAATCGAGATTGGCGGGCGATCGTCGAAATTGCCAAAACTCTCACCCAAAACTTAACAACTTGTTAAGCCCTCTTTCCCAATTTAAAATCTATAATCTACAATTTAAAATAGTACCAGGTGTGAAAGTTTCCCAATTCTTCAATTTTTCAATCTAAAACTATCAAATCGTCTTGGGTGTGAGGAATAAACATGATTATCAACTCAACTTACTTGCGTCGCGCAGGAACTTTATGTGTTGCCTGCGCCCTAACAGTTGCTGCATTTTGTGGCGGACAAATTCCTGCATTTGCAGGCGAACAGCGCAACATAATTGCCAATAGAATCATGCAGTTGCAGCAATCCAGTCAGCGCTGGATTGAAATTGATTTGTCAAGACAAAAACTCATAGCTTGGGAAGGAAATACACCCGTTTATGCGGTGACTATTTCCAGCGGCAAATCATCGACTCCCACCCGCACGGGAACCTTTGCCATCCAAACCAAATATCGCGTTACTAGAATGACTGGGGAAGACTACGACGTGCCCGACGTTCCCTATACAATGTATTACGATGGCGGTAATGCAATTCACGGCGCTTACTGGCACAATTTGTTTGGAAATCCCGTCACTCACGGCTGCACAAATGTAGCTGTAAATCACGCTAAATGGCTGTTCAATTGGGCCTCGGTGGGGACGCCTGTAGTGGTGCACAAATCTGAAATTTAACTAATAGGTTCGTAGATCAAACGGCGGTTGAAACCGCGTCTATACAGACAAAACCTGCCTCCGCAGGTTGAAGAGTGAGCGGTTAAAATTACATTTATGGAGACAAAATTCACTTCAAGGGCGTGGGAATTTTTGATTTCATTCAGTCCGCGGAGGCGGACTTCCTTTGTCTAGACGCGGTTTCAACCGTACGTCCTATATTTAACTTAGCTGCACCACTGGTCTATCCTCTAACAAAGTTTCATTGGTTAGCAAATCTTCCACAGTAATCCGCAAAAAGCGCTGTTCGTCAACGCGGAAAAAGATTTTTATGCGATCGCTCCCCGGATACCCAGGCGGCGTCAATTGCGCGATACTGCGAGCTCCGTCTTTGTCATTTAGCGGCTGTACGGATCTTTCGCCCGCGAGTTGGCGAGTAATTAGCCTGTCGCCGTCAAAATAGATCTCCGTCCCACCAGTTTCCGCTCCCAATTCGCCGATAATTAATTCTATGCTGGGCTGATTTTCCAAAGAAGCTCCCAAGACTAATTCTACCGGTTCGGTCATCGGATAAGACTGACCGGATTTGATTAAACTGTGCCAACTGTGGCAATTTTCGCGGCGGTTCCAGTAGCGAATGCCGTAACTGTGATAGAGAAAATCTTTGATTTCTATGCCTTGACTTAATTGTAGAGCACCTTGGGCGATCGCCTCAAAGGGTTTGTCGCACCGAATTTTTGCCGGATCGAAATATTGCTGCACCCAACGCTGCACCGCAGGAATTTGGACAGTACCGCCAACGAGCAAAACTGCATTGATATCGCCAATTTCTAAGCCTTGGCGCCGCGCTTGCTGCAATACTTGATTCATGCACTCGTCGAGGTTCTCAAAAAACTGATGTTCGGCAAGGATAGATTCAAAGCCCGATCGGTCTAATTCTAATTCGTAACTCTCAAAATTTTCATCATCAAAATAAACCTCAACCGCATTATTTAGCAAAGATAACTGAATCTTTAACCTTTCTGCCAACCTCGTCGTAATCGGAGATTTTGCCAACTTTTTCGTTTTAACAAAATAGTCAACCAACCAATTATCAATATCAGAACCGCCTAAATTTTGTCCGGCTTTAGCCAAAACCCTGGCAACTTTTGTCTTTTGTGCAGAAGATTCAGCTAACAACTTTTCGCCCCATTTCAGCAAAAACCCCAAAGGCTTTTTGTTGGCATTAACATCGAGGCGTACCAATGAAATATCGAGAGTGCCGCCGCCGAAATCAATCACTAATAGAATTTCGCGATCGGCCAAACCGTAACCCAAAGCAGCCGCCGTAGGCTCATCCAACATCCGCACCTGTTCCACTTGCAGAGATTCAGAAACTTTACCCAACCAATGGCGGTAAGCTTCAAAACTATCTACCGGCACAGTAAAAACCAAAGAATCTACCGACAAAGGCAGTTCGCGAATTGAGTTCACAATTTGGCTCAAATACCACTCACCGACTCGTTCAAAATCAACAATTTGCCCGTCAAGTTCCGGCACAAAACCCTGCACAGAAGTGCCAATTCCCCGCTTAAAATTGCGAAAAAACCGAGAATCTCCACTCAGATCGAGGCCTTTGTCGCGGACTTGCTGACCGAGGATGACTTTATTTTGAGCAGCGTCCTCAACGTAGAGTAAACTGGGAATTAGGGGTGGATTTTGAACCGAGATTGCCGACAATCCCGGTAATTTCAAAGTTTCGGGCTGCTGGAGAGCCTGATTCCAGCGAGCGACGACGGTGTTGCTAGTTCCAAAGTCAATTGCGATCGTCATTGGGCCAAAATACACAGCTACTAAAGATTATCTTATAATATTATGGTATTTAGAGCTGACAATGCAAACATAATATTATGACTCAATCCACTTCCTTTGCAACACAGAACAAAGAGCCTGTATCGGGAATTAGTGAAATTGCAGTATGCGGGTACAAGTCTATTTATGAAGAGTGCCAAATTGAAGTGCGATCGCTGACAATTTTAGCCGGTGCCAACAGTTCTGGTAAGTCTAGCATTATGCAGCCGCTATTGCTGATGAAGCAAACGCTAGAAGCCCCTTACGATCCGGGTGGTTTGAAACTTGACGGGCCGAATGTTAAGTTTACATCCGCAGAACAGATATTGTCTAAACTGTCACCTGAAAAATACAACGATGAGTTTTATGTCAGGGTTAATCTAGAGAGAGATAATTTTTTGAAAAACGTTTTCAGCAAGCAGCCAAAACCTGGCATTAGAATTGTCAAGGCAATTTACTGTTTTCCTGACAATGATAAAATTATTACTATTTATCCGGGAATGCGACATCAAGAAGTGATTGAGGTTCTTCCAGAAAACTTTGCGGAAAATTACTATATTTTATTAGACAATATTGACGAAGAACCGCCACTATGGAGCGTAAGTAATGTTCGAGGTTTTTTAGACTTACGACTTGGTGAAAGTCATTTTGATTCATCCCATTTGGCAATCAACTTTCAACAATATATTCGCCAGATAATTCATGTTCCCGGATCGAGAGGCAATCCAGAACGCACCTATAATATCGCAGCATTTGGCAGTGAATTTACTGGAATTTTTGAAAATTATGTTGCTAGTATAGTTAATTCCTGGCAAGAAACCAAGGACGATCGACTGATAAAATTGGGTCAAGCCTTAGAGTTCCTGGGACTCAACTGGAAAGTTGAAGCCAGACAGATTAATGACGTACAAATTGAACTGCTGGTAGGTCGTTTATCCCGCAGCGGGAGTGCAATCGATACGGTTAGTATTGCTGATGTTGGCTTTGGGGTATCGCAAACTTTGCCTATTTTAGTTGCCTTGCTTGTAGCAGAACCAGGACAATTAGTTTACCTAGAACAGCCGGAAATTCACTTGCATCCTCGCGCTCAAGCTGCTTTAGCAGAGATATTAGTTGATGCTGCAAATCGAGGTGTGCGAGTAGTTCTAGAAACTCACAGTGAATTGCTGCTTTTAGCAGTTCAATCGTTAGTTGCCGAGGGTAAAATATTACCTGATTTAGTCAAACTTCACTGGTTTAAACGGCGCGACGATGGTGTTACAGAAGTCAGCAGTGCCGATCTAGATGAAACAGGAGCTTTTGGAGAGTGGCCGGAAGATTTTGGCGATGTCTCTTTGCATCTAGAAAACCGCTATTTGGATGCAGCCGAAGCTGTTTTGTGGAAGCATTAACATGGCAGATAAAATTTCTAAACGCCTGGTAATTGATGCTTCAGTTGCGCGTGCTGCTGGTGGAGAAGATGCTACCTATCCAATATCCGTTTACTGTCGCGATTTTCTCCAAGCTGTCTTGGATATTTCTCACAGAGTTGTGATGACTCCAAATATTAGAGATGAGTGGAACAAGCATCAATCAAAATCCGCTCGTATATGGCTGCGCCGGATGGTGGCAAAGAAGAAACTATGCCCCTGCGATATCGCGGTAGATGATAATTTGTGGTCTCAAGTTGAATCGATTGCCGAAAGCGATAAAGAGCGGGAAATAATGGTTAAAGATTTGCGGTTGGTGGAAGCTGCGATCGCTACCGATCGCACAGTAATTTCACTTGATAACAAAGTCAGACAATGTTTTGCTAAAGTAGCAGTAGAGGTTGATGAGCTTAAAGATATTATATGGGTAAATCCAGCCTAAATAGCAGAAAAACCTCTTGATTGGCTGCAAAATGGTGCTGAACCCGAAATAGAAAGATCGCTCGGATTTCAAAAAGCCGACAACTGAGTTAATTTAGAGTAATTCCTGATTAGGATCGGAAGTGCGATCGCCATTATACCAATTTTCCGATGCCACAAAGACGCACCACTTTGATAAGTGGCACAAAAATCATACTATTTTATATTTTATATTTTATATTGGGCATGACTGACGGCATCAGAATTTCAGGTTTGGCTAAAGTTAAATTTTTGTAAAACTGGTATCACCTCTGGGAACCGGCCAAGCTTTTACCTTTGATGTCAATCCAAATTTTCAAAGGTGGCGTAAAAAATGCTGGAAATTGGCGATCGCAAAACAGCACTCTTAGCTCTCACACTGCTCGTCCCCGCTGCGAGTATTGGTATAATAGCAGGCTTGTATATTGCCCCCGGAAGCTGGGGACAAACAGTATCAGCCTTGTGTCAACTTTGGTTGCTCCTTTTCCCGATCGCCTGGTGTGTTTTAGTCGATCGGCAAAAACTGCATTTATCCCTCCCCAAGCGGCGAGAATTGCGGGCTGGAGCCATTTGGGGAATAGCCATGTTTGCGGTAATTGTGGGTATCTACAGCCTTTTCGGCCAGCACTGGATCGATCCTGTAGCGGCCAAAGAAAAAGCTCGCCAATTGGGAACCAACAGCCAAAATATTTACTTAATTGTTGAAGCATATTTCGTGCTAGTTAACTCGCTGATTGAAGAATTTACTTGGCGGTGGTTTGTCTGCAACAAATGCCAGATTCTGATACCAGGAAAACCAGCCATATTTCTCAGTTCACTATTTTTCACCCTCCACCACATTTTTGTAATCGCAGCCTACAGCGACTGGCGCGCTGTGATTTTAGGCTCATTCGCCGTCTTCACCGCCGGGATAATTTGGTCGCACTGTTATCTAACTTACCGTTCGCTGTGGCCTAGTTATATCAGCCACGCGATCGCAGATTTAGCCCTCGCAATGATTGCTTGGCAAATCCTCTTTAACTAGCCACTTTTTTAGCAACTATAGCCAAATACGGTTCACTTAACGTTTTTGTCATTGCGAGCGATCGAGCGCGGCAATCGCAGAGACTATGACATTTCTCGGTTAAGTCAGGTGGGCGCTGAGCAATTATCTTCTTAAGTGAACCGTATTAAACTATAGCCCAATACGCTTGGGCTAACACTTTTTGTCCGCAGCGATCGCGCCCCAGAGCAATCTCAGTGTCTATTTTTCAAATCGTTATGACTGCGGGACTCTCTTAACTCAACCGTATTGGACGCTGCTGGGATTTTGACTGATGCTGTACAACAATTGAAAGTTCATGTATTCCCACCGAGAAATGCTTTGTGTGAAGACATCTATTTAAAGTTAGAGATTTTGTTGCGCTGGCGATCGCATAATTTTTACTGCGTGAAAACTGGCAAACCATATCGTTGCCACCCTGGGCACCACAACGCTCAAAAGTACACCGATTGTCCTTCGGAATCGTCAACTCAGGAAATATGATTTTTTCATAGCAGGATTTTTTTTGTAAGCGAACTCGCTTGATACATACCGCTAAGCTGCGGCTACCAATTAAGAGTCAAGGTTGCCACGATCTATATCACTGCACCATGACAATTGTTGTGATATTTACACGATCGTTAGGTAATTGGGGGAACTTGAATTTTACGGTAATTACTTAGACATCTGTTGGGCACGCTACATACTCGGTGGAGAAGTGGCAGTCACTTTTGGGGATACTTTCAGGCGATCGCCTGCCATTAAAAAATTTAAAACTCAGGCAGTTAATTAAATTGATACCAATCAAATTATATATTCTGTAGCGATCGACAAACCTACCTTTTTCAGCAGTCCAGACGCATCAAACGGTTTTTTAAGACATTTACGGCAACAAGATCGAGCAATAGTTAAAAAAAACCAGTTTTTCCTGATTAACCTATCCATGACTGTGATTTCTGCGATTCCCTTTCAGAATCAGCTCGCGTCCGTGCAGGTGTTTGAGCAAATTACATCTCTGAATTCAGAATAAATAATATATTTTTTAAGCGATACAGAGCGTATAGTAACTTAAAACACACAGTCAAGCATCAGTATTTCTAGCGATGATAGCTATCGCGAATTAATATTTTATAACTAATAATTTAATTTAATAGAATTTTATAACAAATTTTTCCGGACGGCGATTGTCAATCTCCGGAATATTGTTACGCTGGCTACCTTTCCCCAACACTAAAGTTTGGAGAGTTACGGTAAACCGTAACTCTGTGTCGGTAAGATCAGCAAATGATGTTATGTTAGGCAGGAAGTGTTGTAGAGCTTCGTGTGTGGGGCGAAAAAAGCTGATGTTAGATCGCGTATCTGTCTTGAGAAGTAACTTTCGCAGACCCGAAAAAATATCCCGCAGGGAACTGTTGGTGAATCGAATCCATCATTACTATAGATTGAATGACAGCGAAATTGTGGATCTATACTGGGGTGTTGCGAACAGTCGCTAGGTTTGATTCTATGCCCACACCGGGAAAGCGGTAATTAAGATTCACCCGCCCCTCTTTCCTGTCGGCTCTCACAAAGCGCGCTCATCGCAGCGTCGAAACCGAGTCGGATTATTCAGCGGGAGTTAAACATGAAAATCACCTTTGTTCTTCCTACTCTGTGTCTGACTGGTGGAATTCGAGTAATATCTATTTTCGCAGAACTCTTGAAACAACGAGGACACTCCGTGTTCGTCATCTCTGTACCCCATGAGCAAGCGAGTCTGCGCCAGCAAGTCAAGTCGCTGCTGCGGGGAAGGGGTTGGATTTCCACACCTGAAAATGAGCCATCATTTTTCGATAATCTCAGTGTAGAAAGCAAAATTATCGATCGCTCGCGCCCAATAGAAGACAAAGATGTGCCTGACGCTGACGTAGTAGTTGCCACCTGGTGGGAAACCGCCGAGTGGGTAGCAAAACTCTCCCCGAGCAAAGGAGCTAAAGCTTATTTTATCCAGCACCATGAAGTTTTTGACTATCTACCTGAAGGTAGAGTCGAAGCAACCTGGAAGCTACCCATGCACAAAATTACGATCTCTGACTGGTTAGTTGACCTAGCTCGGACTAAATATGGCGATCGCCAAGTTTCCTCAGCTCCTCCGAGCGTTGACACCAAGCAATTTTATGCCTGCCCTCGCCACAAACAATCGGTTCCTACCATTGGCATGATGTACTCTGCAATTTACTGGAAAGGAACCGACATCGCACTCAAAGCTTTTTCCCTAGCCGCTGAAAAAATTCCCAACCTGCGTCTGGTTGCCTTCGGTACAGAGGCCCCATCCCCGGAATTGCCGCTACCAGCCAATGCCGAGTATGTAATTAGACCCGACCAAGACAAACTCAAAGATTATTACAGCAAATGCGATGCGTGGCTGCTGGCGAGTCGCTCTGAAGGCTTCGGCTTGCCAATTATCGAAGCGATGGCGTGCCGCACTCCCGTCATCAGTACCACAGCAGGCGCTGCTCCTGAAATTTTGAGCGGCGGTACTGGCATACTTGTAAGCCCAGAAGATCCCGAAGAAATGGCAAAAGCCATAGAATCTATGTGTCATTTGTCGAATGCCCAGTGGCAAGCCATGTCGGAAGCCGCCTATGCTAAGGTGACCAATTACTCTTGGAAAGATGCCACGGAGCATTTTGAAGCAGGATTGAAAGTTGCTGTAGAGAAATCTCAACAGCGTGAAGTTAACATAGTTTCCTGTTCTCCCTACTATGTGCGGGGCCCATTACCATGCGCGGTTCCCACCGGCGCCGGAAAAAGTTAAGCTTTGATGTTAACAGCAGCAATTTGAAATTCTGCGCTAGTGATGCCAGCGATCGCGGGATTCTGCGTAGGAACTCAATTATCGTTTGGTAGGGTGCTTCTAGTAAAACTCACATCGGCGGTGTCCTGTTTTATACCCAGCAGTTTCGACACTAATTCTGACCGCATCTACCTCAAATACTGGTTTCCTGTTACTGCCGGCCAAAATCTCAACCCGAGTTCAACGGATGTTTGAAAGCTCAGGCTGTTAAAGGTTAGACTTGTCTAATCCTCACACATCTCCTGATTTGTCATTGGCAAAAGTCCCTGACGACAAAGTACGGCCGGCTCGACATCAAGTAACGATCGGTATGCCTCTAATCATTAATTTATTGGACAAGACTGGACAATGCGTACATGGCGATCCATAATACTAATATGGCAAAGTACGTGAAACCAAATGAAGCAGCTAACACTTTGGGAGTTTGCCTCCGAACCCTCAGACGATGGGAAGCAGAAGGTAAAATCAACACAATCAAAACACCGTCAGGTCAAAGACGGTACGACATCGAAAAGTTCATCAAAAAAGAATCAGAACCAGAGGGAGGACGCGCCACTGTTATCTATGCTCGCGTCTCTACCCGACCTCAAAAAGCAGACCTCGATCGACAAGTTGAACGATTATCAGCGCTCTACCCAGGCGCTGAAATTGTTAAGGAAGTGGGAGGAGGACTCAATCTTAGGCGGAAAGGACTCATCACCCTTTTGGGACGAGTTCTGCGAGGTGATATCGCAATTATTGTGGTTGCCCACAAAGACCGACTTGCAAGATTCGGATTTGACATTATCGAATGGCTTTGTGAGCAATTTGACTGCAAAATCGTGGTTCTCAACCAAATCAGTCTCTCTCCACACGCCGAACTCGTTCAAGATATCGTCGCAATCCTCCACAGCTTTTCAAGCCGACTTTACTCCATTAGAAGGCTTGAAAACCAAATCAAGCAGGAGTTACAAGTCGAATCCAAGGCACAAGAAGGAGAAGAGATCGCCCAACAAAACACTTAAGATTCGAGTTTATCCTGAGTTAGCGCTGCACCAAAAATGGAAGTCTTGGCTATCAGCATCGCGTTACTGCTACAACAAGGCTATTGCAACCTTGAAAGCAGGCGAAAAAATAACCAGTGCTTATTCTTTGAGGGACTACGTGCTAGGACTAGACTTACCTGATTGGGTCAAGTCTGCACCGTCCCACCCAAAAGAAAATGCTATTTTTGACGCTTGGGATGCCTGGAAACAAGCCAAGTCCGTCAAAGGAGAAGCAAGTTTTAGGAGTTGTCGTCAACCATCGCAATCAATCAAATTCCACAGGGTTAACTTCAACGGCGAGACTTGGTTTCCATCCCTAGTCAAAGGACTTAGCTTGAGAACTACAGAGCCAATTCAAAAGACCGAGTTTGCGACCCAACTTATTAGAGACAAAAAGCGATGGTTCGCTTGTATCCCAGTGATAGAAGAGGTGAGGACAAAGGAACTAGACAAGGTAATTGCACTTGACCCTGGCGTTAGAACCTTTTTAACTGGCTACGACGGTGACTCATTTCAAGAATTTGGCAAGGCAGACATTGGACGCATTCAAAGATTGTGTTCTCACCTTGACAAACTAATGGGACGTGCGTCAAAAGCTGGTAGAAAGCAGAAGCGCCGGATGCTAGAAGCTGCAAGCAAGTTGAGAATCAGGATTCGCGACTTGATTGACGAGTGTCACAAGCAGGTGGTTAATTACCTGACAAGTCAATACAAAGTCATCTTGCTGCCTACATTTGAAACATCACAAATGGTTGTTAAGTCAAAGCGCAAGTTACGCACCAAGACTGCTAGACAGATGCTCACTTGGGGGCATTATCGTTTTGAATGCCACCTCAAGCAATCAGCTAAAAAACGAGGTGTTGTTGTTATTGACGTTAACGAATCCTACACTAGCAAAACTTGCACCAAGTGCGGACACAAGCATTCAAAACTTGGTGGTTCAAAAACATTTAAATGCCCTAGCTGCGGTCACGAACATGACCGAGATTGGGGCGGCGCTCGAAACATTATGATTCGAGCTTTGAGGGACGGCTACGAGAGCTCTCTCTATCAATAGTGAGAGTATTGCTATCGCGTATGCCCTGTTTGTCCAGGGTTGTGCAGCGTAACACCGTCAGCCTCGATCATTGACCTAAACCCTGCGCCAAACCCAAAAAGAGACTCGTCAGTGCAAATAGATTAGGATGGAGAAGCTCGATCGACCAGTTTTGATCTTTCACATCTACCTATACTATGAGAATTACTTTTGTCCTTCCTACCCTTGCTCTTACAGGTGGCATGAGGGTTTTGTCTATCTACACACAAATTCTCCAACAGCGAGGACACACAATATGTATCGTCTCTACACCTCACGAACGACCAACTTTAATGCAACAATTGCGCTCTGTGGTCAGAGGTAAGGGTTGGGAACCCGCTCAGGCGAGAGGGCCGTCTCACTTTGACCGTATAGATGTCGAAAGTCGAGTTACCGAAACCTACCGTCCAATTACCGACAGGGACGTACCTGATGCCGATATTATCATGGCTACTTGGTGGGAAACTGCCGAGTGGGTGTCTAAACTCTCCCCCAGCAAAGGAGCGAAAGTATATTTTCTCCAACACTACGAGGCTTTTGACTACACACCAAAAGCTCGAGTAGATGCAACTTGGCGGCTGCCGATGCACAAAATTGCCGTCGCTAAGTGGCTGGAAGACAAGGCTAGGGATGAATTTGGTAATTTGTCTGTATCTCTCGTGCCTCCCACTGTTGACACCACACAGTTTTACGACCCCCGATCGCGATCGGGGCAGCCGCGGGGCAAGCAGTCAGTTCCCACAGTCGGGATGTACTATTCTATAGCTCCTTGGAAAGGCTGTGCTCTTGCCATTGAAGCTTTCAATCTAGCGGCCAAAAGAATCCCTAATCTTCGTTTAGTTGCCTTTGGTTCCGGCGAAACTGCTCCTCCGGATTTGTTGCAGCATAATATTGAGTATTACAAGATACCTAGTCAAGACGAACTCAAAGAACTTTACAGCAAATGCGATGCTTGGCTGTTTGCCAGCCAAACCGAAGGCTTCGGCTTGCCAATTTTAGAAGCGATGGCTTGTGGCACTCCAGTGATCGGCACTCCTGCTGGCGCGGCTCCGGAACTCCTCGCTGGCGGGGGTGGAATACTTGTGAAACCAGAAGACCCAGAGGATATGGCAAAAGCGATCGAGCAGATTTGTCAGTTGTCAGATGCCGAATGGCGGGCCATGTCTGAGACTGCTTTGGACACGGTGATACATTATACCTGGGAGGATGCAACCGATATCTTCGAGGCTGCACTGTACACCGCAGTCGAACGTCAGCCACAATTAACGGACAAGCTGTACAAATAGAGCATTCTCCTGTTGATTGATTTACTGAATTTTGCTGCAATTATCTGAATAATGTGTTAAACTAGCAGAATATTCAGCATTATTCACTTTTGGATAAC
>RDXX01000092.1 GCA_004292955.1 Oscillatoriales cyanobacterium
GTAAGGCTAACACTGCATAATTTCAGCCCAAAAGCGTTTGGCTTCCAAGTTTTCACAACTGATAAAAAAATCCGACCCACATCTGCGGAATGTGGGCTACTATTGCATCCTAATTCTCTTGCCATTCTTGCAGGGCGATCGCAATTCCCTGTTTTAATCTGGGTTCGAGACTTGGACGATCGACTAAACTTGCTAATTGCTGCCGAACCTCTCCCCCACCCAGCCGTTTGAGTGCTGATAAACTATGCAGTCTGACGCTGTTATCGGCATCTGCCAACAGTTGAATCAACACATCTACCGCTCTGATATCTCCTAATTGTCCTAACGCTAAAGCCAAAGATTGTTTGATTTGGGAAGACTGCACGGCCGGATGATTGCCCTCTAGCAAATCGATCGCAATTTCAGCAGCTTTGGTTTTTAATTCCAGCTTTTCCACTCGCCCCAAAACAGTGACAATCTCTTGACAAACAGCAGGATTCATGTTTTGAATTAATCGGTGTTCGCCGACAATTGGAATTGCAGAATTACTTGTCAATCCCTCGCCTTCCAAATCATCAGCCGATCGCCAGATCAGCGCTTTTTGCAAATATTCTAAACCGGCAGCGGTTTCGCTCCAGCCGAGGGCGCGCACAGTTTCGATTTGCAATTCAAGGGGAGTTGCGGGCGATCGCAACAATTCAAATAAAGCTGCCGCCGCAGCATCGGTTTTCAGTCGCCCAATTGCGATCGCCGCCTCCTGACAAACTTCTAAACGGATATCCCAAAGCAAAGGTTTGAGCAACTTAACTAAATCTAATTCTGCATCTAAATAGGCGCGCACCCCAAGAGCCCGCACCGCTTCCTTTCTGACTGCTGTCGCCGGATCTTTGAGTGCACCTACCAGTACCGACGGAATCCGAGAGTCGTGAAAACTACTCAACGCCTCAATAGCGCAAGCACGCACCGCAACTTGAGAATCCGTGACTACACTCAACAGCGGTGGGATAATTTCGGGGCGCCGAATTTGGGCGAGGGCTGCTGTAGCAAACTGTCGCGAGTCTGCTTGTTGTAGGAGAGTTGTCAGGGATTCGATCGCACTCGTGCCGAAATTTCCTAGAGTTTCCGCCGCAATTTGGCTCAATTCTTCATCAGAATTTTCGATTAATTTTACTAAAGCTTGCATCACTTCCGGGCGATTCCCTTTGGGATAGCTAGGCTTCACGAACTTTCCGAGGATGCGGGCGGCAAACCACCGGGGCTCTGTATCTGCATCTTCGTCTTCAAGCAAGGCGATTAAAGGTGCGATCGCGCCATTTCCCAGATTGGGTAATACCTTAGCAATTTCCCAGCGGTCTTGAAAATCCCCCCATTTTAAGGCTGCGATTGCTAAACTGACAGCCTTTTCTAAAATATGTTCTTCCGGCTGCTGACTACCGTTTGCTGTCAATTGCTGCAAGCATTCAACTAAAAGAGGCCAGTTTTGGCGATCGGCAGCAGCTTGCGCTTGTTCTAAAATATTCGACATGATTTTAATTTAGCTTCAAGAAGGTAGATGACAGCTAGCGCAGAATGCGAGAGACTTTTCAGCAATCTTTTGCTACAATTATCAATTATTTAAGATTAATGTCAATCCATCACCATGGGTAAAATGTAATTAAAGCATTAAATTCATGCACTTAAGTCATCCACCTGTTAAATTCTTAATTTGAAAAACCAAAATCGCAGTTGAGTACAGCTTTTAGACAACCCAGATAAAAACAACCACACCCAACCATGACCTAATTATTTTTCCCAATTCCCAATTCCCAATTCCCAATTCCCAATTATTCATGAAAAAAGCTCTCCTTTTAGTAAACCAGCACTCCCGCAAAGGGCAAAATTTATTATCTCAAGCCACTGTAAAATTACAAGCACTTGGTTTTGATTTAATTGTCGAATCAACCAACCGCGCCGATGAAATTTCCGACACAATTCGGCGCCACCAAAATCAAGTCGAATTAGTAATAATCGGCGGAGGCGACGGCACACTCAACTGCGCCATCGAAGGATTGATCGACACTAAATTACCCTTAGGTATTTTGCCCATGGGAACTGCTAACGATTTAGCCCGCACTCTCGAAATTCCAACAGATTTATCCGCAGCTTGTCAATTAATTGCCAGCGGTAAAGTTCGGCTCATAGACTTAGGTTGGGTGAACGGCCAGCATTTTTTTAACGTAGCTAGTTTAGGATTGAGCGTGCAAATTACCCAGAGACTTACTAAAGACGTGAAACAGCGGTGGGGAGTTTTAGCTTATGCTTTTACCGCCTTACAAACAATCTGGGAATCGCGACCATTTAGAGCCGAAATTAAAGTAAACAACCAATCTTTTCATGTGAAAACCATTCAAATTGCGATCGGCAACGGCCGCTATTACGGCGGTGGCATGACAGTTGCCGAAGATGCCACCATCGACGACAGGCGGCTGGATTTGTATAGTTTAGAGACAAAAAATTGGTGGGAAATCATTGCTTTGCTGCCAGCGATGAGGCAAGGAAATCATAACAGTTGGCCCAACGTTCGCGCCTTGCACGCTCAAGAAATTGAGATCAATACTAGCAAGCGCCGTCCGATTAATACCGACGGTGAAATTACCACTCAAACGCCTGCAAAATTCCGAGTGATTCCCCAAGCTTTGGCCGTTATCGCTCCTGCATAACTGATAACTCATATATCAGTAACGGGCAAGATGCCCGTTCCACAAAAGATTAATTTAATACCAATTTTTCAGAAGAATGCAACAGTATTCTTGTCCCCCCCCTTAGCAAGGGGGGGCTAGGGGGGGGTCAAAGAGTGTTGCACAATTTTAGATAATTGGTATAACTTCCAGGCTAAGCGCCCGGTAATATCATATCCGCTCGATTACCATAGTAAAAAAGGTTCGTAGTGAGGACTTTATTCCTTAATAGAAGAAGGACTAAAGTCCTCACTACAAACCCAGTTTTATTGTCATCAGACAAATTAGGTACGTAGTTGCGCTTCAGCGCTCTTTCCTAATATTATAAAGAGCGCTGAAGCGCAACTACGTACCTTCGCCCAAAGGAAAGTGCTTACTACGAATAAAAATACTGAGAATTAATAATCGCCTCCAGCGCCGTATTTCCAGGCTTCAACTAATCGGTGAAAATAGTATTGCTGTTGGGTTCCTAAATTTTTTACCTGCGGTTCTACCGCTTTCCCTAAAGGCTGTAATCCTGTATAAATCCCTAAATTCACATAATGAACCATCCAATCGAGCAAATTAGCTATCCCCACCTGCGGGATAATTTTCATCACCAATCCCGGATGGCTGATTGCAGTTTTAAACAAAGTTTGCGACAAAGCCGGAAACAGCACGATATCCTGAAGAAACGGCTTGAGCACTGGTTCTCCCAATTCTTCCATTATCCCAAATACAGCAGCCAAAAGTTGATTGATTTGATTGGGGTCTATTTTCTGATTGATCGCAGCACTCATCGAACGCTGAAACAACCAAGTAACTGATAGATTTGGTTGATACGGTTGCAAAAGTGCCAGGGAATTTTTGTCTAGACTTTCGCTGGTTAAAGCTTCGTCAATTCCGAGAGTCAAGCGTTTGAGGTGGCGCACCATTGCCCCGAAACCGCCGAAGCTGAGGGGCGATTGGCTGCCGCTGCTGTCTCCGACTGGAAGTATCCGATTCCAAGGCATTTTTAGAGGGCTTTGGCGGTAGCAGGGAAAGAATCCGTAGAGTGCTCTTTGGAATTTTAACTGTTCGAGTTCGACGTTTTGATATTCGGGAAGCAAGCGCAAATAGTCTTCAAATAATGTTTCTAAACTAAATCTTTTTGTGTCGGCGTCTATATAGGTAAATAAGTAAGTCGTGCGCCCGTCTCTGGCGGGAAATGCTTCCCAAAAATATTGGCACTGATTTTGCATTGGGGTGAAGGATGCAAATATATCGCCAGTGTCATTTTTGGGGTATCCTTGGGCACAACTGCCGACTACTAAACATACGGCGTCGGGTTTTTTGCCTTGTCTTGCCTGACGGACAATGGGCGAAAAATATCCCATTGCGTCTAATAATAATCTGGTTGTAAATGAAGTGTTGACATTTGGTGAATCGGTATTTTCTGATTCTACTATAACTCCGTTGGGGTGAATTGTTGCTGTTTTAAATGGTGTATTTTCAAATAGTTTTCCTCCGAAATGGAGAAATTTATGTTTGAGGGTTTCGAGGAGGTAAATAGGGTCGATGCCGATGTTGAGTACGTCGCGAATCCAGATGTCAGGGGTGTTGGTAAAGCTGATGCGGGCTGGGTTGTATTCGGTGGCAATTGCTTTGTCTATTTCTTCAACTGAAAGCAAGTTTAGTTCTAAGAATGCGTCTAATTCTTTGCGTGAAATGTTCCATTCTTGTTCGCGCCCTCGCAGGATGCCGCGTTCGAGTAAGGCTACTCGCCAACCGCGTACTGCTAAGGCTGTACCGATTAATATTCCTAGGGTTCCGCCGCTGATAACTATGTCGAAGTCGAGGGTTTCTAGGGGTTGTTGGCTGTGTTTGACGGCTGCGGGTGTTGGGGCGGTGTTTTGTTTGAGGTTTTCCCAGAGTCGATCGACCTTTCGCAGGCCTCCAAGGGCGTCTCCCGGCACTTGGGAGAGAATTTTTTCGGTGAGGGACATCGGGTTTTAATATTTAATAGCGGTTAATTTTATATAATTTAGCTTAGAATCTGGTCTGCATTTAAATTTAAGTTTTGGGCGGGTTCTCCGGCCCACCCCACAAGAGTTCCCGAGGGAGCATCTCAGTTTTGCATTTACAGTGCGAGCGTCCCCGCTCGCGTGCGTATAAAAGCACGCGAGCGGGGACGCTCGCACTGTGAAGAAAAAATGCTTCTTGCAAAACTGAGATGCTCCCGTTCCCGATCGGTAGGGTGCGTCAATCGATTTTAGATTTTAGATTTTAGAGGCGACCCACGGATAAATTCGGGGGCTTGATGATTTTCGATTTGGGATTGATTCCACGGATAAATCACGTGGCGGGTACCACCTGTGAAATTCTTGGTCAGCTAGGATGATTTTGGCGACAAACCAACCATCTCAGACTGAGGTAAGCTGTTGCGGCATTTAAACTGTATGTCAAGAAATAATCTAAGTCTTGTGGGATGGGCTTCTAGCCCGTCCCGAATATGCAATGTTTATTTGCACGACAGCTTATCCCCGGAATCAATGGTGCGTCAGCATGAGACTTTCTGTGGTGATTGAAAATGTCACACCTGACGCACCCTACTATTTGTTATCCGGTTTAATCAGGTGCGCTTAATTCTTCAACTCGCAGTCGATCGCACAAAATTCGCTCGCACACAATAGCACCCGTCTCCGCACTCCTGCAAACTTCTAACTGAGCTTCCGGGAGCGCTTCAAACAAAAAACGTTCTCCCGGAAACACCGTCCGCTCAAAATACCAATTCGGAATATTTGTAATCCGAGCAATTTGCATTTGGCTAGTAGTATTGAGATACCAACACAAAATACGCGCATCACGTTCCGAAATTACCTGAGTAAGTGTCATATTCATGTTTTTAACTTGTTTGTGAAATTGTGCAAGGTATCTGTCACCAGCCTCAGTCTAATATATATCCGCTCGCCTGTCAAAATCAAATTTTCCCGACATTCTTTAGATTAATTAATAATTAATTAATAAATGTCCCTGAGGAAATAGTGGCGCCTTCCACCTGTTCCCAAGAAGGTGCAAAAGGTGGCAGTGCTAAAGTGCAAGATTTCCATCCTCCTCGCACTGGTGCGCCTAACAATTGACAGTGACCCACGGCACCTCTTTGCATCTTGTAGTGACCGCAAAATTTACACTTAGAAGTTTGATTGCAGCCGCGATCGCTAATTACCCGATTGGGATTGCTGTGAATGTTGTGGCGTTCGAGAGTCAGGGTTTCCATCAAGATCTTTTTTAAATCGTCACTCTCAAGTATGACAGCCGGATTTCAGTCGTCGCGTCTATCTCAAGGCTTAGTTCGTTACTTAAGTTTTATTAAGGATCGATATAAAACACATTATTTTTGACATTATAAACCCAGGGAGCAATTTAATTTTCTGATTGTCGAATTGCTGGGTGTGGCTGGACGGGCGATCGCCTTAGCGCTGTGTATACTTCCTCAGACATAAGCTAATTATCCTCTTCTAACTTGCTGAACAAGTCGGCTAAAATTGTATTAGAAAACAAAAAACCTTCGGGATCGCTCAATCTCAAATTTCCCGAAAGGAGCAGTTTTTCACCTTCGGCTAAAGTGGCGATCGCCCCAGCATTCACAATTTCCACCAATCCCTGCCGCCAGTAGGGCTGCAAGCAATGCCAAATTTTATCAACCGTTTGCTGAGTAAACTTTTCAGTCAGCGCCGACAGGCTAACCCCTTCTGCCAAACGCAAACCTAGCATCAGCGTTTCTAACAAAACGTCATTGTCTGAGACTTGAAAATTGGGTTCAATTGCTGGGTGAATATCGGTCTGGGTCTCCCCCCCCAGTTGGGCGGTAGCAGCAGAAGTTGTCTCGGAAAGATTTCGCACCCACTGATAATATTCTTGAGTTTTGCGAGGCCTTGTCAACCTCCGGCCTTCCACATAACTCGCCGCCCCCATCCCCAAGCCGTAATAAGGGCGATTTTCCCAATAAACGCGGTTGTGCTGACACTGATAGCCTGGCCTAGCATAATTGGAAATTTCGTAATGTTCGTAGCCAGCATCAGTCAGAATTTCCTGCGCTAAACGGTACATTTGAGCAGCAGTTTCATCGGCTGGTAGCGGCTGGGAACCTGCTTCAAAATATCGCCCGAAAGCTGTTAAGGGCTCAACAATTAAGTCATAACTCGACAGGTGAGTCGGGCTAATTGCTACCGCTGATTTTAGGGAAGCTTCCCATTGTTCTAAGGTTTGGTGCGGCAGTCCAGAAATGAGGTCTAAACTGAAATTGACAATCCCAGCCGATCGCACTATTTCTACTGATTCCAAAATTTCTGCCACCGAGTGCGATCGCCCGCAAGCTTGCAGCAATTCATCCTGAAAAGCTTGCACTCCCAAACTAACTCGATTTACTCCCGCTGCGGCATATCCCCGCAACTGTTCTAAAGTAAACGTTCCAGGGTCAATTTCTATTGAAATTTCTGCCCCAGCAGCAATGCCAAATTTGCCGTCGATAGTTTCTAAAATATGGCTCAATTGACTGACAGAAAGCAGCGAAGGCGTGCCACCACCAAAAAAAACTGTCTTTAGAGATGTACCTAAATTTGGAGTTTCTGCAATTTCTTGACACAGTACGGCAACGTATTGGACAATTGTGCCGGAATTTTCGCCATTTTTGCGATCGCCCACCACAAAAACCGGAAAGTCGCAGTAGTAACAGCGGCGGCGACAAAAAGGTACGTGCAGGTAAGCCGAACTGGGAATGCCGGAATTTGCCACCTGCCCACTTTTTGGGAATTCAAATGTTAAATAATCTGTGGTAGGGTTCATTACATTTCCAGCTAAAAGTGCAACTTCAAATCTAAAGTTTTAATTAAACCGTTATAAATAATTATGTATATTGTGACATTTTCTTAGCAATAACGCACTGCGAACGATCTGCTATTCTAGCTTAATCTCCTAGCGATGGCGATCGGCAGTAATTCCCGAACAGGTTGCAGGGCGGTCTATTCGCACCTCGTGTCTGCCCGTGAAGGGGCGCGCTCAATGCCGTGAAGCAGGGGTAGCATATCCCCCTGCACGGTACAGGCGCGAAATATAAGTTCATAAAAATTGGTAAGTAAAGATAGCGATATCCGACCGCAACCACGAAAAAACTATCAGCACTAGAAAGATATAATATAAACACATTCATTAACCTAGAACTAAATGCTAGACGCAATCATAATTATCTCATTCATAATTGCAGGCGGAGGAATCGGCTATTACGGAGTCGAGCTCCTGCCAAACAACCTGCTGGAGCAAGTTACAAATATACAAGGCCTAAGTTCGGTACTGGGCTCGTTTGGAGCATTAATCGGCTTCGTGTTGGGATTAGTCGCTCAAACAACGTACCGGCGGTTAGAAAAGCAAGTCCGGGATATGCCGGTGGAAATGCTGCTGACACGGGCGATCGGCTTAATCATCGGGCTGCTAGTCGCCAACTTAATGCTGGCTCCGCTGTTCCTGCTGCCAATTCCCCGCGAGTTCGGCTTCATCAAACCCCTAGTCGCAGTATTGGGAAGCGTCATGTTCGGCTTCACAGGCGTCAGTTTGACAGACACCCACGGCCGCGCTTTCCTGCGACTGATCAACCCCAAAAGCTTAGACACCACAGTGTTGATAGGCGAAGGTAATTTCAAGCCAACAAGTGCCAAAGTTGTCGATACAAGCTGCATTATTGACGGCCGGATTGAAAACCTGCTAGAAACAGGCTTCCTCGAAGGTCAAATTATCATCCCGCAATTCGTGCTGCAAGAACTGCAACTGGTAGCTGATTCCGCTAACGATCAAAAGCGAGTGCGCGGGCGCCGCGGCTTAGATGTACTCAACCGCATCAAAGAAACATATCCAGAACGGATTCAAATTCACTCGGCTGACTACGAAGAGATTGCCACAGTCGATGCTAAATTAGTCCGATTCGCTTTGGATATCGACGGCATTTTGCTCACCAACGATTACAACTTGTCGAAAGTAGCTACCGTTCAAAAACTGCCCGTTTTAAATATCAACGATTTGACTCATGCAGTGCGCCCGACTTATTTGCCGGGAGATACGATCGAACTAAAAATCCGCAAAGAAGGCAAAGAACCGTCTCAGGGAATCGGTTACTTGGATGACGGCACAATGGTTGTCGTAGAAGCAGGTAGCAGCTACGTCGGCGCCGAAGCCCGAGTCGTAGTTACTAGCGCCTTGCAAACTAGCGCGGGCCGCATGATTTTTGCCCGCCCTCAAGAGTCCGTTATTGCTTGAAACTGAGAAACAATGGCCAGAGGAATTAGGGTTAAATATTGCGATCGCTGTTCCCAATCTGCCCCGACTCTCTACCGCGCCCGGTATGACGAGTCGGGGCAGTGGTTTTTTCTGTGCCTTAAATGTTGGGAATCGGTAAGTAAAAACAATCCTTTTTACTTCTACGGCGGCACTTGGAAAGCCAGCAAGAAAAAATCAAGTTTGTAGTGAGGACTTTAGTCCGCTCTCTGCCGTTTAGTCAATCAGGACTTTAGTCCGAACGATCGAACAATTTTGATGAACTAGAGTAGTATCGCATCTTCATACAAAGCCTCGATCGCACAGCTAAAATTAACGCTCGCCAACTGAACGTCTTGCCCTTCACTGTAAGGATAAAGCACCCACAAACCCTCTGCATTCCGGCGAAAACACTCTACACTAACTCTTTCTTGATTGATTAATACATACTCTTGCAAACTTTCGGAAGTACGGTAATCGGCAAACTTTTCGCCTCTGTCAAAAGCCGCTGTTGTCGGCGATAAAACTTCCACAATTAAGCGCGGGTAGATAATGAAATCTTCAGCAGTATTACTGTCCCGTTCATCGCAAGTCACCGCTACATCGGGATAGTAATAACAATTTGCTGCCTCAATCCGAACTTTTATGTCTGCCATGTAAGGTATACAGCCACTTCCCCGAAGATGGTTTCTCAAAAGTACAGATACGTTCCCCATAATAATGACATGAGCTTTGCTTGCCCCTGCTTTTGCATAGACTTTTCCTTGTCTGTACTCGTGTTTGATGGGGCTGACTTTCTCGCCTGCTAAATAGTCTTCGGGGGAGACGTAGGTGTCGCTTTTACTTGCAACCATATAATTTTGAGGTGGGTGAGGATTACACAATTATAGCTCGTCGATGCGCGATCGCTCAGAATACCAGGCGGTTGAAACGGCGTCTGTACAAACTCTCATCCCAACCCAGAGGGGTTGAAGAGCGGTTAAAATTAGCAGAAAGAATTAGTTGAAAGCCTATCCCTTATAAGGAGAAATAAAAAGAAAACTATTTATTACTCCAATCCTCTTCCTTCTAGGTCAACTGATGTCCTAGGTTAACCATTCGACTACGTTCACGGCAAGCTGTCAACTGTCAACTGTAGACAAGATTGCATAAGTCTTCGATCGATCCTGCAACCGCAGATGTCAGACAGATAAACACAGGTAAACGCAGATAATTTCAGGGTGTTTTCCGATTTTTGCAAGAGGTCTTGTCAACTGTCAACTGTCAACTGTCAACTGTCAACTGAGTCCCTCCCTCGGGCATCATTTGACCCTTTGGTGATTTGCACCGCAGTCTGCTCTTTTAAAAATGTCAGAGAACATTCTTATCAAGAATAATAGCAATTCTCAATAAATCGTAAAGTTTTATACTCTCCGTTCGGACGCTGCACGTTACCAAAAATAATTGGTTGCAAGCCCCAAGCCCTTGAGGGAGAAATTAAAATCAGACTATTCATTACTCCAATCCTCGGACTTAAGGGTAGAGGTCACTCTCAAACTGTCAACTGTCAACTGTCAACTGTCAACTGTCAACTGTTAAAGCGTCTTTGGGGTTTGTTACGAAAAATAAATGTTCCAATCATTGACAACTGCTATCTCTATAGATACGATTCACTTAGCGATCGCTAAAATTTCAGATTTCAAAAAATGCTGTTTAACTCCACATTATTTTTGGTCTTTTTGGTGGTGGTGGTGTATGTCTATTACTTGCTGACACCGCAATACCGACGTTGGTTTTTGTTATTCGCTAGCTACTGCTTTTATTGGGTGTGGAGCGTACCGTACTCGCTCCTAATGGTTTTATATACCCTGCTAGCTTATACAACAGCTCGCATTATAGAGTCATCAACTAAAAACAGAGATAAAACTACTGCCTTAATTGGTTTTTTGGTTGTAGTTATAAGCACTCTATGCGTTTTCAAATACGCAAACTTCTTCTCGGCTTCGGCACACTCCCTGTTTGGATTTTATCCTTGGCCTAAACTAAATCTACTATTACCTCTGGGTATTTCTTTTTACACATTCCAGACGATCAGTTACATAGTCGATGTCTACAAGGGCGTTACACCTGCCCAAAAGTCATTTCTCGACCTAGCACTGTACGTCATTTTCTTCCCTAATCTGGTTGCTGGCCCGATCGTCCGCGCCAAGACTCTCATGCCCCAGTTGACGTGCGAGTCACCGGTAGACTGGCTTGGGATCCGCAGTGGCATTGCCCAAATCATCTGGGGGATGCTGAAAAAAGTTTATATAGCTGACCCGATGGCATCAATTACCAGTGAGGCGTTTAGTGGGCCCCAGAGCGTTTCCGGGTTGGGGTTGTTACTAGCTACGTTCGCCTTTACAGTTCAAGTCTACTGCGACTTTTCTGGTTATTCAGATATGGCGATCGGTTCTGCCCGTCTATTCGGAATAGAACTGCCGAAAAATTTTGACAAGCCTTATATGGCCTACAGCATTACTGATTTCTGGCGCCGCTGGCACATTTCACTGTCAAATTGGCTGCGCGACTATCTTTACATTCCCCTGGGTGGCAACCGGCAGGGCCAACTCCGTACCTATGGAAACTTAATGATCACTATGCTGCTGGGAGGGCTCTGGCACGGTGCTGGATGGAACTGGGTTGCTTGGGGAGGTTTGCAAGGGGCAATGCTGTCAATGGAAAGAGCGTTTGGACTCTCCTCTGCACCTAAGTCGAAAGCCAGTTATTTCCTGCACTGGCTGTTGACCTTTTTTGTGATTTGTACTTCTTGGGTACTCTTTGCATCATCTGATTTGAACAGTGCGGGTGTGGTATTTCAGCGGATATTGACTTTTGCTGATGGCCGGATACCTATTGACTATCGCCCGATATTCTACCTGGCGCTAGTTTTGCTAATTCAATGGGGGGATGTGAAGCAACGATGGATGAGCTGGGCTCAGCTACACCCAAATTTGCTCAAGTGGATTGTTTGTACGATCGCAATTGCGCTGATATTTACCTTTGCCGGCGCCTCAAGTTCAAATTTCATTTACTTCCAGTTCTAATCGGATCGATCAGTTATGCTCCCAATATTTAATGACCAAGCACTTTCCCATATAAAAACCGCATTTCGCCGCACGACCGTAGACTTGTCAAAGCTATTGTTAGCAGCTTTATTATTGGAAGGAATGCTGCAAGTTATTGCTCCTGAGTACAAAAATAACGTTTACGATCGCGAATTTACAGGAGGTCGTCCCATCGCGATGAGCAGTGCGGGAAATCGCGGCCCCCTGCTGCCGGTTCAGAAACCCCCTGGCGAAGTGCGAATCCTCGGGATGGGGGATTCAACAACATTTGGGACTGGGATTGGTGCAGAAGATACTTGGCCAGCTCAACTAGCAACTGTTTTTCAGAAAAATGGTGCCAAAGCAACCTATATCAACAGCGCTATAGAAGGTTATACGGTCAAAGAAATTAACTATGTTTATCGCAACCAGTGGTCGGCCTACAAACCAGATATAGTAGTGCTGGCTGTAGACAACAACATGGTCTCAATGACGTGGTTTCGCCGCGAGGACAAAGGTGCACCGAAAAACCCCTATCTAGATCCTGCCCCTCAATCCAAACTGGACAATTTTAAAAACGGATTAAAACAAGTTACTCACGTCTTAGCTTCTCCTTCCTGGCTGAGAATCAACTCCCAAAAATGCTTGTACTTGCTAGGTTTATCAAATAACAACATCAACCCGGAAGTTCCTTTGGGCGCAACGGTAGCCTCTGGCTGGAAGCAGGCTAATGTGCCTCCAGATCTCCCCGAACGCGTTTGGAAGCAGTTTGAAGAAGATTTGAGCGTACTCCGAGACTCCGTTGCTGCTGACGGTCGATCGCTCGTTGTAGTTTACTTACCTGCTCGCTTTATTGCTTTTGACGGTTTTTTTGACAACGAGCAGCGAGTGCCAAAAAATCGGCTGACTATCGACGCGGGTAAGAGACTTGGGGAAATTAGTCAGTCACTCGGTGTAGCCTATCTCGATGGTACGGAACCAGTTCGTCGGGGTCGATCGCAAATTGCCGAAAAAGAAGGTCGTTCTGCTCCGATGTACATTAAGTTTGATAGTGTCCACCTTGATAAAGACGGCAATCAAGCTGTTGCTGAAGGGTTGTTCGATCTCGTTGGCAAATCTGAAAAAGCTCGATAAAATCTGTCTGTCGTGTGGATACCATATCCGGTAGATTACTATAACAAAAAGGGTTCGTAGTGCGGACTTCAGTCCGCAGTCTAAGGAATGAGAATTAAATAACTTCCACAAGTTTGTGGTGTGGGCGGGAGAGCCGCCCTTTTTGAACGGGCGGGACGCCCATCCCACAATAACAATTAAAATTGTAAGTTATTTAATTTGCGATCCTAAGAGCGGACTGAAGTCCGCACTACGAACTTTATTTATTGGGGTTAATCGATCGCACACGATACGATCGCTAGTTTTAACGCCGGCGCGGGGCGGGAAGCCTCGCGCTATTTGACGGTTGCGGTTTTTCTTGCAGCTTCATGGTCAAACTCACCCGCTTTAACTTTTCATTCACCTCCAAAACCCGCACTTTCACAACTTGTCCGACTTTCACAACCTGTTTCGGATCGTCCACGAAGCGATCGGCTAATTGAGAAACATGAACCAAACCATCTTGGTGAACTCCCACATCAACAAAGGCCCCAAAGTTAGCTACATTCGTGATAATGCCTTCCAATTCCATCCCAACTAGCAAATCGGAGATTTCGTTAATTCCGGCTTGGAAAGTAGCATATTTAAACTCGGCGCGCGGGTCTCTTCCGGGTTTTTCTAGTTCGGAAATAATGTCTCGGAGTGTTGGTTCTCCGACTTTCTCGGTCACATATTTCTTGATATCTACAGTCTTGACTTTTGCCGATATTTGTGTTATTTCGGTCAGCGGCAAACTTAAATCTTTGGCGATCGCCTGGACAACAGGATAACTTTCAGGATGAACTGCTGTATTATCCAGCGGGTTTTCGCCGCCGCGAATGCGGAGAAATCCGGCTGCTTGTTCAAAAGCTTTTGGCCCGAGTTTGGGAACTTTCAGGAGTTGGCGGCGATTTTTAAAGGCGCCGTTTTCGTTGCGGTAATTGACGATATTTTTGGCAACTGTTGCTGTCATTCCCGATACAAAGGTCAGCAGTTCTTTCGAGGCTGTGTTTAAGTCAACTCCGACGTAGTTAACGCAGCTTTCGACTGTTTCGTCGAGTTTCTTTTTGAGCAGTTTTTGGTCAACGTCGTGTTGATATTGACCGACTCCGATCGATTTCGGGTCTATTTTGACAAGTTCGGCTAAAGGATCTTGTAAACGCCTACCGATGCTGACTGCGCCGCGAATTGTGATGTCGAGATCTGGAAATTCGGCGATCGCCACATCACTCGCTGAATAAATCGATGCGCCGGATTCGTTCACCATAACTTTAATCGGTTTTTTGTCCATATCTGCCAAAACTTCCGACACAAAGTCGTCGGTTTCGCGGGAAGCTGTACCGTTGCCGATCGCGATTAATTCAATTTTATATTTTTCCAGCAAATGCTTGACAATTTTACCAGCTTGTTGTCTCTGGCCTGCGGCTTGGTGGGGGAAAATGGCTTGATATTCCAAAAACTGCCCGGTTTCGTCGAGGGCGGAAACTTTGCACCCGGTGCGAAATCCCGGATCGATCGCGAGTGTGGGCTTCATGCCCGCCGGCGCCGACAGCAGCAACTCGCGGAGGTTGGTTTCAAAGGTGGTGATGGACTCGATATCAGCCTCTGCTTTGTGGTGCGATCGCACTTCCGTCATCAGCGAAGTCTTCATCAGGCGGTTGAAAGCGTCCTTCAAGGTCGATCGATAAAACTCCTTAACTTCAGGTATCCTAGTTTTAATTTCCTGAGATTCCAAATAAGCCATCACCGCCGATTCATCAAAGGCTAAGTCTAAATCTAAAACCCCCTCCGTTTCCCCGCGAAACAAAGCTAACATATTGTGCGACTGAACATTTCTCGCTGCAATTTGGTAATTGCGGTACATTTCAAATTTCGTGCTTCCTTCCGGGAAATCCTCTTTAATTTTCGAGACAAAAACCCCCGTCTTCATTAAAAAATCTCGCAAATAAGCTCGGTATTCAGCTTTTTCGGAAATTGCTTCCGCCAAAATATCCCCAGCACCTTTTACAGCTTCTTCTGCTGTCTTCACTCCCTTTTCTTCCGAAATATATTTAGCTGCTTCCGCTTCGATATCGGCTGGTTTAGCAGTCGGCAAATTCAGACACTTAATAAAAATTGCCAGCGGTTCTAAACCTTTTTCTCTAGCAATTGTCGCCCGCGTCCGCCGCTTGGGTTTGTAAGGCAGATAAAGGTCTTCGAGTTCATTTTTTTGCAAGCACGACTCAATTTTGGCTTGCAATTCGGCCGTAAGTTTGCCCTGGGAGGCGATCGTCTCCAAAATCGACTTTTTGCGGTCTTCAATTTCCGTCAAATAGGTGAAGCGATCGGAGATATCTCGCAAATGAATTTCATTTAGGGAATCGGTGCGTTCTTTGCGGTAGCGGGCAATAAACGGAATAGTTGCGCCCTCCGCAAAAAGTTCCAGAGCATTATTGACTTGAGAAAGATTGATGGAAAGTTCTTGAGCAATCAGTTGAGGAATGTTGAGCATAGTACAGAAGTTTGAGTCAATTACTGGCAGTTAATAAAATATTTATGAGTTCCGCGAATTAATAGGAAAATGAACCGCAGAGGCGCAGAGGACACAGAGGAGGAAATGAGATCAATAAGACTTTGAGAAGGTTTGCTGGAACGCCTTAGCAGTATTAAAATGATGTTAGCATAAATGCAGTCATTTCTCAATATTATATGTTTCCTTTTAAATATCCAGTGCCGCAAAGCGATCCGCCGCGATCGCCCAGAGAAACGCTGCCGACAATGTACGATTTACCTAGCGAAGATTCGGAGGAACCTGGGAAGCCAGACGAATTTCACGATTGGCAGCCGCAGTTGTTAACCCTGGCGTTTCGCCCTCGCAATTATCAGGCTTCTGAGATATTTAGCGGCACTGACATGAACCTTTATTATGACGTGCAGCACCCTCTGTGGCACAAACGCCCCGATTGGTTTGGAGTTGTGGGAGTTCCGAGACTGTACGATGGATCTGAACTGCGGATGAGTTACGTTACTTGGCAGGAAGGCGTGAATCCTTTTGTAATTGTGGAACTGCTTTCACCGGGAACCGAAAAAGAAGATTTAGGTGCAAATATCGATGACGAAAATTCAGGAAATCAGCCGAATGCTGCGGGTAACAGGCAAGTTTTGCAGGCGGAGACAAATGAGAAACCGCCTAGTAAATGGGAGGTTTACGAGCAGATTTTGCGGGTTCCTGTTTATGCTGTTTTCAGCCGCTATACTAACAGGTTGCGAGTATTTGTATTGAATGCCGGACACTATCAAGAATTAGAATTATCTGACTCGCGAGTCTGGATTCCGGATCTAGGTTTGGGCTTGGGTTTGTGGCAAGGGGAGTTTCAGGGAATCGATCGCCTGTGGTTGCGCTGGTATGATGTTGATGGCAACTGGATTCTGACTGAAGCGGAACAGCAACGGCAGCGCGCTGAGTCAGCGGAAGCTCAATTGCAGTCTTTGATTCAGCGGTTGCGGGAATCTGGCATCGATCCCGATCGATTTTTAAACCGTTAGAAAAACGGCGGTTGAAACCAGGTTTACACAAACGAAGTCCGCCTCCGTTTTTAAACCGTTAGAAAAGACGGCGGTTGAAACCGCGTCTACACAAACAAAGTCCGCCTCCGCGGACTGAAGAAGATCGCGTAAGTTTAACCCAATATGCTTGGAATTAAGCTATTTCAACCGCCCGGTTTTCTTCAACCTGCGGAGGCACGTGAGTGTTTGTGTAAACCTGGTTTCAACCGCCCGGTTTTCTATTTCAACCGCCCGGTTTTCTTCAACCTGCGGAGGCAGGTTTTGTCTGTGTAGAAGCGGTTTCAACCGCCCGGTTTTCTTCAACCTGCGGAGGCAGGTTTTGTCTGTGTAGACGCGGTTTGAACCGCCCGGTTTTTCATTTGAACCGCCCGGTTTTCTTCAACCTGCGGAGGCAGGTTTTGTCTGTGTAGACGCGGTTTGAACCGCCCGGTTTTTCATTTCAACCGCCCGATTTTCTTGTTTCTTGCTGACACTATTTGCCGTAAATCCTTCCGCGTAAGGAGATTGATGCAAATAAGCCTTACCAGCAGAACCAAAAAGTTGCAACTTACCCGCAATCACCGATCGCATAGCAGCGATCGCCTTTTCCATAACTTCCAACAAATCCGGATCGGACAAAGAATTGCTAGTTTTCAACACATCCATATAAGCATCGCGAACTTCCGTATTTACATTAAACTTAGACACACCTAATTTAATAGATTGATTAATCATCGATTCCGGCAAACCGCTAGCGCCGTGCAACACTAACGGCACCGAAACAGAAGCCCGGATTTTTGCCAAACGCGGAAAATCGAGTTTCGGTTCGCTGAAATATTTACCGTGAACGTTGCCAATTGTTACCGCTAAAAAATCCACCTTAGTTGCTGCAATAAACTCTACAGCTTCCACCGGATCGGTCATCTTGGCCGCTTTTTCTTCAATTGTCAAACCGTCCTCCGTGCCGCTAATTCTGCCGATTTCCGCTTCAACTACCGCACCGTTAGCGTGGGATAACTCAGTCATTTCGCGAGTAAATATCAAGTTTTGTTCGTAAGACAAAGGAGAACCGTCAGCCATGATGGACTTGATACCGGCGGCGAGGGCGAGGTGAATGTCTTTTTCTGAGGTGCTGTGATCTAAGTGTACTGCGATCGGCACGGAGGACTTGCGCGCTGCTTCCATGCAAAGCGCAACTAAAGGCGATTTTCCGTATTTGAGGGCGCTGGGGTGAAGTTGCAGCATCGCAGGACTTTGCAGCGCTTCGGCGGCATCGATGACGGCTTTTACTCCTTCGAGATTGTACACGTTAAAAGCGCCGATCGCGTAAGCATTTCTCCGGGCTGTGTTCAGCAATTCGCTAGTTGAGGCGAGCATAAGTACCTGGCTTAAAAACTTTTCCGTTGTCAGTTGTCAGTTGTCAGTTGTCAGTTGTTAGTTGTTAGTTGTCATCAGTCCTCAGTCATTAGTTAGGGAGCATCTCATTTTTGTAAAAAGCATTTTTTCTTTGAGTGCGAGCTTAAGAGCTCGCGAGTATTGTACAGCTCGCGAGCGGGGACAGCACTATAACCCACATTCCGCAGATATTCGATCGGATTTAATTTCAAAAGAATTCAGAATTCTCAAAACCTCAAATAATTGCTCTGCAATCATTTGAGGCTTTTTT
>RDXX01000093.1 GCA_004292955.1 Oscillatoriales cyanobacterium
GGCCAGGGCAATTAATGCCGTTAGGATGAGATAAGTGCGATCGGCTACACCAAGTGCACTTAAAAAATACCCCGCAAAACCCAAAGCAGCAGTAGCAGCAGAAGCAGTTTTAGCTACCAGAAACATCCAGCCGGCAGTAAAACCCAGCCAAGGATTGAGATATTTGTAACCATATTCATAAGTACCGCCGCTAACAGGATGATTCGCCGCCAACTGAGCGCTGTTAAGACCATTGCAAACAGCAACTAAAGCAGCAACAGTCACAGCCCAAATCACTCCCGCCCCCGCAATTTCCGTAGCTATCCCGATACTTACAAATACTCCCGTGCCCACAATCGAGCCGAGGCCCATGAGAGTTGCACCGAAAACACCTAATTCTCGCTTTAACAGAGAGGGAGACATAATTACACTAGGGTTAGTTTAATACAAATATGTGCCTGGAGACACCATCATGCTTATTGTTCAGGACTTTCCTGCGGGGTTCGGAAACCGAGTTTCTTTCTGGATAGCTCGTTACCAAACTTAATAGTTATCTGTAAGCCTTGCGAACAATTTGGGTGGCTGCAAAACTTTTAAACGTCCTAATTCTTGGTATAAAATAGCTCATCATTCCAGCATTGTCGTGGTGATTTTACTTGGGAATCATGTAGGAAATCACCGTTGATCGCTTGTGGTGAACAAGATATTTTGTACTTAGCGTTTAGGATATGTAAAGATGTCCGACATCATAGTAACGGTTAACAGAATCATAATTTATGAAACTGACGGATTTTTTTGAACGGACTTACGTGGTGAATTTGCCAGAGCGCCAGGATCGCCGCCGTGACATTACCAAGGAACTTGCCAATGTGGGGATTTCCTTGGCAACTAATAGTGTTGAGATTTTCCCAGCGAGTCGTCCAGAGACGGCGGGTGAATTCCCTAGTATCGGAGCGTGGGGCTGCTTCCTGAGCCACTTGAGCATTTTGAAACACGCCAGACAGCAAAACTTGTCCAACGTTTTGGTCATGGAAGATGATTTAGCAATTTCTCCAACCCTAATCGCTCAGCAATCGGCGTTAATCGAACAACTGCAAGGGCAGGATTGGGGGATGGTCTACTTGGGGCATTATTTGACGGATAGTAATTTACCCAAGGTAGATCCGAATGGGCGATCGTCCGAAGCAGCAGTGCTGTTAAAACCATACACTCGGGCGATTCAAACCACCCATTTCTATGGTGTAAACGGACAAATTCTCGATCGGCTGATAGCTTTTCTAGAACAAGTGCAACAGCGTCCCAGCGGACATCCCGATGGCGGGCCCATGCACGTAGACGGCGCCTATTCGACCTTCCGTGCCCAAAACCCAGATATCACGACGCTGATTGCAGAACCAAATTTAGGCTGGCAACGCAGTTCTCGCAGCGACATCAATGCGAGTGCCTGGTATGACTACGTACCCTTAGTCCGCGATGTGGCAAATGCCGCCCGTGGCGCTAAGGTTTGGTTGTCCAACAAGTAAATGGAGGTTTGAAAATCTAATTAAATTGCTCGACCAAGCTGGCCATTGGTTACTGTTGTCTTGGAGTAGCGAGGAGAAGTGAGAGCTTCAATAACATCAATTGTAGCTATTTACAGCTAGTTGAATATCCGCACAAGTACCGAGAAACCTGTTGTTTTTCGGGAGTGCTTCCAGAATAGGGGTATACTGCATCTCACTTTTGCAAAAAGTATTTTTTCTTTTAGTGTGAGTTCGCAAATGCTTGCCAGATAATAAAAGCAAGCGAAAAATTGCGAACTCGCACTATAAAATGCAAAACGGAAGCATCTCAGTTTTGCATTTATTATAGTGCTGTCCCCGCTCGCGTATTTTACACTACGCGAGCGGGGACAGCACTATAATAAAAAATGCTTTTTACAAAAATGAGATGCTCCCATCCAAAACAGAGATGCTCCAATTTAAGTATCAACCGAAACGACCTTGAATGTAATCCCTCGTACTAGAATTACTGGCAGAAGTGAAAATCCGGCTTGTCGGCCCAAATTCCACCAAGCGGCCGATGCGACTTTCATCAGTATTAAAGAAAGCCGTATAATCAGAAACCCGAGCCGCCTGCTGCATATTGTGCGTTACAATCACCACAGTTAACTGTTCCCGCAGAGTTTGAAACAACTCCTCAATCTTCATAGTAGAAATCGGATCGAGAGCAGAACAAGGCTCATCCATCAGTAAAATTTTCGGTTTAACAGCCAAAGCGCGAGCAATACAAAGTCGCTGTTGCTGTCCGCCCGAAATTCCCTGAGCCGACTTCTTCAAATTATCTTTCACCTCATCCCAAAGCGCCGCACTTTTCAGCGCAGATTCCACAATTTCGTCTAACTCTGCTTTGCTTTTGCGACCAAAAATACGCACGCCGTAAGCAATATTATCATAAATGCTCAGCGGAAAAGGATTCGGCCTTTGAAACACCATGCCAATTTGGCGGCGCAAACTATTAATATTTACCTTAGGACTGTAAATATCCTGTCCAAAAAACTCAACCCTGCCTTTGATTTGAACTTTTCCCTCCAATTCGCCGATGCGGTTGAGAGCTTTCAGAAAAGTTGATTTGCCACAACCTGAAGGGCCGATAATCGCCGTCACTTGCGGGTGAGGGATATTCATCGATAGATTTTCGAGAACTTTGTGAGTGCCGTAGTAAAAGCTCAAGTCCTGAACCCGCAATGCTGGCATAGCATTGGGGTCGATTTCAGGAGTCGTATCTTCGAGGAATTGGTCGCTATATTTTTCAGCTTTTAAGTTACTTTTGGATTTCATTATTTGGAGTTTTTCTAGTGTGAGCAGTAGATTTTTAGTAGATGCAGAATATGGCCTGATGGCTTTATTTAGTTAGGTGTTCTATCTATGCACTTGTTTCGTAAATCACGGATATATTGATACATAAACCGCAGATTTAAGGCAGATAAACAGAGATAAACGCAGATATTTTGAAGAGAGGAAAGAGAATGAATGCAATCTTGTCTAACATTAATCCGTTAAATACATTACATCCCATACGGTTGCCGAACTTCCTTCTCAAGCAATTTACCGATTTTGCAAGCGTTTGCGAGTGACGGCACGAGAAGCTAAGCTGGTGAGCAAAACCATACCCAAAAGGACAGAAGCAGCAGTCCACGCCAATTCGTTCTGCTCCTTGTAAGGAGAGCTGGCGTAACTGTATATTAATACAGACATAGAAGGAGTCGGAGTTAGCAGTGTCTCGGGAATTTCTTGGATTTTTGCCATGGTTTCTGCGCCGACGGGAGACTGAACTATCTCGCCCAATTTCTCAACTAAAGGAGGCCAAAATTGGCTGGACAAGGCAGTTACGATTAGCGGTGCAGTTTCGCCGGCGGCGCGGGAAGCTGCGAGTAAAATGCCTGTGGTAATAGTTGGAAGTGCTGAGGGAATAATAATCCGAAACATTGTTTGAAAGCGTCCGCCTCCTAAACCAGCAGAAGCGAGGCGGTAAGAAGCAGGCACTAATTTTAATGCTTGTTCTGTTGTCAATGCTACCACCGGCAGCATGATAATCCCCAACGCGAAACCGCCGGCTAATCCTGAGAATGACTTAGTTGTTACGACAATTAAAGCGTAAGCAAAGACGCCGACAACAATTGAGGGAACGCTACTTAGAATGACGGTGATAAAGCGGATAGTATTTGCTATAGCTTTATTGTCTCTGCCAAACTCTGAGAGAAATATTCCGGTCATTACGCCGATTGGTACGCTAAATAATGTGGCAATTCCCACCATTAAAGCTGTACCAAGAATCGCATTTGCAAAGCCGTTGGGCTGGTCTTCAACTCCGACGGGTGCGGGCAGAGACACTAGCACTTCCCAGCTTAAATGTGTCAGTCCTTCGCCCAAAATTTTGTACAAAATAGCGAACAAAGGCAGCAGAGCCAGACCTGTGAGGGAGAATGCAATAACTGTCATTCCCCGGCTGAACAAATTTCGGCTCAGCGACAGCGAATTGTTGATTTCTACATCTAGAATATTGTGGGACTTTTGTGTTTGAGTCATGGTTAATTCTTAGCTCCCTTAACGCCGATTAGCTGCACCAGCAATACTGCGACTGCGTTCACCAATAGGGTGATCACAAATAGAATTAGGGCTAAATACATTAAAGAGCCGATGTGCAGTTCTTCTTGAGCTTCCCGAAATTGACTTGCTAAAACAGCGGGGATTGAGTAGCCGGGAGCTAATATAGATTGGTTGATTTGAATCGAGTTGCCGATTACCATTGTGACTGCCATTGTTTCGCCTAATGCGCGTCCCAATGCCAAGATAGTAGCTCCGATAATTCCTGAACTTGCTGCTGGTAATAACAGCTTAAATATGGTTTCCCAGCGGGTAGCGCCCAGTGACATTGAAGCACTTCGCAAATCTACGGGAACTGCCATCAAGACATCGCGGCTGATGGCGGCGACTGTCGGCAAAATCATAATCGATAAAAGTATGCCGGCGGGCAGCATTCCCGGCCCAAAAGGTTCGCTGCTGAATAGGGGAAACCAGCTAAAATTGTTGAACAGTGACTGCTGTAAAGGCAGCAGGAAGGGAATTAAGACGAAGATGCCCCACAGGCCAACGATAACGCTGGGAATGGCTGAGATTAATTCAACCATGAATCCTAAGGGCGATCGCACCCAAGCAGGCAAAAAGTTCTCGCTGGTAACGATCGCGACTGCAAGTCCTAGAGGAATTGCTATGATAATGGCGATCGCAGAACTAACTACCGTACCGTAAATAAACGGCAGAGCCCCAAACTGCAACTCACCGATATCCCATTTGGGATTCCACAAAAACTCCAGTCCAAACTTGCTAATCGCCGGCCAAGCATCCTTAAAAATTATCTCGCTCATCCAGAAAAGCGTACCCGCCGTGGCTATAGCAAAAGCCCATACAAATCCTGTAAATCCCGACTCCAGCCACAAACCTTCACCCTTCGTATCAGTCAAGTCTACGTGGGTGGTGATTCCAGCAGACTTCCGAGTTGATTTTTTCGGTTTCTTTGAAGAATTGGTCATACCCAAGTTATGGCGTAAACAGTGAAATCTTTGATTAATGAAATAGATAGCATAGTGCTTGCACCTTAATAAATGCAATGTATGAGTTTTGAGCCATACAATTAACTCAAAACTCATAACTCCCTGAAAATATTTTAATTAACCTCTAGCAACCACACTCTGATTCACTGTTTGAATCACCTTTTGAGCTGTAGCTTGCGGAATCGAGGTAAACTCTAATTGTTTGTTCAAACCTTGACCTGTAGTCATCACCCAATTAACCATCTTTTTAACAGCATCTGCTTTCGCAGCAGGATACTGTTTGTAGATTAACAACCAAGTCAAGCCAACAATCGGATATCCATCATTAGGATTTCCTTCAACCAAGCGGAAGTCTGCCGGGTATGTTTCCCCTGCTAAAGCTTTTTCGGCTTCTGCCAAGTTAGCATCTACAAATCTGCCAGCTTTATTTTGAATAAACGCTGTTTGCAGATTGTTTTGGCGAGCGTAAGTATCTTGAACGTAGCCAATTGCACCGGGTGTTTGTTTAACCAAACCTGCTACGCCGGGATTGCCTGGACCGCTGAGGGGGCCACCGGGCCAACTCGGTTGAGCGGCACCCTTGATGCTGCTGCCAATAGCCTGCAAGTGGTTGCTAAAAATAAAGCTAGTACCGCTGCTGTCTGCCCGCACAACTACTCGAATGGCAGTATTTGGCAAATTTTTAGCTTGTCCAGAAATCCCTGCGATTTTCGCATCATTCCAGCGGGTAATTTTGCCTTCAAAGATGCCTTTCATGGCATCGGCACTCAGCCTGACATTGTTAACTCCGGGCAAGTTATAGACAACTGCAACCGCGCCGCCGGCTGTCGGAATTGCCATGACGCCACGCTTTACCTGAGAGATTTGTGCAGAAGTCATCAGCGCGTCGCTACCTGCGAAGTCAACATTACCAGCAATCAACGCTTTGATACCAGCACCACTGCCTGTTCCTTCATAGTTGACAGTAATTTGATTGGCGCTTCTCATCTGAGAGAAGTAGCGATCGTAAAGGGGCTTGGGAAAAGTTGCTCCCGTACCGTTTAGTGTAACCGCAGCTACAGCGGAAGTAATCAAACTTAGCGAAAATGTTGCTACTGCTAGGGTAACGATAAAGCCACGTCGCCAGCCTTTAGTGAAGAAAACCATAACTCCTCGTCCTTAAATAATTAGATAGCAGACTTTGCAAATCTATGACCTAGGATAGACTGAAATCCCCAGTAAAAACAGCTAAAATAATAAGCTTGTTTTAAATTATGATTAAAGTTAGGTTAAGCTTTTTATGATTAAAAAATGGGAGCAATAACAATAATCTTTCCTTAATCTCTGGTTAACATTAGATTAAAAAGATTAGGAAGTAGCGTTAGCGAAGCCATCGAAGAGGATCGCTCTTCGATCGTCCTTATTATTTTCTTAACTTTAGGTGTCGATCGCAGTTCAATGTCACAAAATTTGAAATTTCGACCCTCGTGGACGCAACTGGCATTCTAATACGGGTTAATTTTTAGGTATGTAGTTGCGCTTCAGCGCTCTTTTCTATATCAAAGAGCGCTGAAGCGCAACTACATACCTTTGGACAATTCCTCACGGGATAACTACCGTTTGGGGACACCGTGCGTACTTTCCGCGCATTTGCGACTCGATCCCAAACAGCCCGACGGCCATCATAATAAATAGATAACGTTAACAAATCTTAAAAAAATGGCTAGAGACTTGCGAGGCTTCCTCAAACTGCTAGAAGACAGAGGACAACTGCGCCGGATCAGCGCTTTAGTCGATTCCGACTTAGAAATTGCCGAAATTTCCAACCAAATGCTAGTCAAAGGCGGCCCCGGATTGCTGTTTGAGAACGTCAAAGGGGCAGAATTCCCCGTCGCCATTAACCTGTTGGGCACGGAAGAACGGGTTTGCTGGGCGATGAACATGGAAAAGCCGATCGAACTTGAAGAACTCGGCAAAAAATTAGGTATGCTACAACAGCCCAAACCGCCGAAAAAGATTTCCCAGGCCATAGAATTCGGCAAAGTCCTGTTCGACGTAGTGAAAGCCAAACCAGGCCGCGACTTCTTCCCAGCTTGTCAGCAAGTGGTATTTGAGGGAGAAGGCGTCGATTTGAACAAAATCCCGATGATTCGCCCCTATCCGGGAGATGCGGGCAAAATTATCACCCTCGGTTTGGTAATTACCAAGGATTGCGAAACCGGCACGCCGAATGTGGGCGTTTATCGGTTGCAGTTGCAGTCAAAAAACACGATGACTGTACACTGGTTATCTGTCCGTGGCGGCGCGCGACACTTGCGGAAAGCTGCACAAGCTGGTAAAAAGTTGGAAGTTGCGATCGCCCTGGGAGTCGATCCTTTAATCATCCTCGCAGCAGCAACACCGATTCCTGTAGATTTATCCGAATGGTTATTTGCCGGACTTTACGGCGGTTCCGGCGTAAGTTTAGCGAAGTGCAAAACCGTAGATTTGGAAGTACCCGCAGACTCGGAAATCGTGTTAGAAGGAACGATTACACCGGGGGAAGTGTTACCCGACGGGCCTTTTGGCGACCACATGGGTTATTACGGCGGTGTGGAAGATTCGCCGCTGGTTCGCTTTAACTGCATGACGCACCGCAAAGATCCGATTTATTTAACGACATTTAGCGGGCGGCCACCGAAAGAAGAGGCTATGATGGCGATCGCGCTGAATCGCATTTACACTCCTATTTTGCGGCAACAAGTATCGGAAATTGTCGATTTCTTCCTACCAATGGAAGCGCTGAGTTATAAAGCTGCAATTATCTCGATCGATAAAGCTTATCCCGGTCAAGCGCGAAGAGCTGCTTTAGCATTTTGGAGTGCATTGCCGCAGTTTACTTACACCAAGTTTGTGATTGTTGTCGATAAAAGTATCAACATTCGCGACCCGCGTCAAGTAGTCTGGGCAATTAGTTCTAAAGTTGACCCGGTTAGAGACGTATTTATTTTGCCGAATACGCCCTTTGACACTTTGGATTTTGCCAGTGAAAAGCTTGGTTTGGGGGGCAGAATGGGGATTGATGCTACTACGAAGATGCCGCCAGAAACCGAGCACGAATGGGGGGAACCTTTGGAGTCCGATCCTGATATGGCGGCGATGGTTCAGCGGCGTTGGGCTGAGTATGGTTTGGCTGATTTGAATTTGGGAGAAGTCGATCCGAATTTGTTTGGATATGAGATGAAGTAGGGAAACGGCAATGCCGTATCCGGCGCGGGGAGAAGGGGAGAGTGAGAATTTCTCCCTTTTTTTCTGGAATTTGATAAACTGGAATTACACAAAGCGTATATGTCATGCTGAGTAAAACGCCAAGAATTAAAGAGGAGGAGGCATGAGCAAATTAATATCCACGTAATTACCCGCAAACGGCTTAATGAGTTTGCTAAACTTCATCCAGATACACAAAATGCCTTGGTTCAGTGGTACAAACTTGTCAAACAAAATGAATTTGCGACCTTCGTTGAACTCCGCGAACTATTTCCGTCTGCCGATCGAGTAGGGAAATTAACTGTATTCAACCTAGGAGGAAATAAAGTTCGACTCATTGCTGCTATTCATTACAATCGGAACAAAGTCTACATTCGGGCTGTATTAACTCATGCAGAATATGATGAAGAGAGGTGGAAAGAATGATGCAAAATCTTGATATCGATCGAACAATTGCTGCTTGGTCATCTATTGCTAAAACGGTTTTTGTCCCTTGCACGGAAGAAGAATACGAGCATTTAGTCGAGCTTCTAGATAGTCTAATCGATCGAATCGGCGAGGATGAAAGCCATCCCCTTGCTTCGATGATGGACGTTATTAGTGTCTTAATTGAAAACTATGAAGCTGAACATATTCCTGAGTTAGAAGAGGTTGCGTAACCTACTATTTCACATGGACTTATGCACTCCGACAAAGAAACCGGGTTTTTACCGAGTCTTTGCACTGTCGCGAATTAGTCTCGTAAAAACCCGGTTTCTGGGTTCCTATGCGTAAGTTATATTATATTCTAAAGTTTGTGTCACAATTGAGGAACGATCGATTAATCCTACTGACGAACAAGCCCAAGCCTGTCTGCGCGTCTGCCAGATGTTCTCTAGCTACTACCGAGATATTCAACTATTCCGTTTTAATGCTCGAACCAGAGAAGTATATATTTTCGTAAGTGATGAGCTGCAAGTAATCGTATCTAGTAATGGATTTTGGAGGTTTTTGGATGAAACCGAACTTTGATGAAATGAGCAGATCCGAATTAAAAGCTTATGTCCTATCGCATCGGGATGATGATGAAGCGATTCGGATATTTTTTGGTCGTCGCAATCCCCCAGATTCAAAAGCGACATGGTACGGGCCGATGACTACTCCTGAAGGTTTACCCATTGAAGAAAATATTCGCATCGCTGAGGAAGCAATTAAGAAAAGAGTTGAAATCGATCGCGAAAAACAACAACAACGGGAAAAAGCACAGGAGGATCGATTACGCCAAACATTAGAACGGGAAATTGAGGCAAAACTTCGATCGCAAATTGAATTAGAAGTGGAACAGAAGTTGCAGGAAAACTTAGAAAAAGAAATTGAGGCTCTGATAAGTGCGATCGCCCAATTTTTAGCATCGAGTAGCGGGTTTTCATCAAGATTGGCAGGGTCGATTCCCTGCGGGATAGCTACGCTTCACGCACTTTTGGCAATTCGTGCCGGAATTGAGGATTTTGGAGATTTTGAGGATTTGCGGAATTAAGTGCGATCGACACTTACGCGTTGCGGCAGAGAAACCGGGTTTTTTCTGAGTCTTTGCACTGCGGCGAATATGCTGGAAAAAACCCGGTTTCTGGGAATGAGGGCGATCGAATAGGTTTATATTAGGTAAGTAATCTTTTTAGGTAATGCTATGTACGCGGTCAAAATTCAAAAAGTTGGAGAGTCTTTAGTCATAACTCTGCCTGAAGAAGTATTGCAACAACTCAAAATCGGTGAGGGAGATAATCTTTTCCTCACAGAAACTCCTGATGGAATTCAACTCACTACCTGCAATCCTCAAATCGATAAAGCAATGAAAGCTTATAGGAAAGTCAGCGAAAAGTATAAAAATGCGCTGCGGGAACTTGCTAAATGAGCGAACCATTTTGGATGGGAGAAGAAATAGCAACAATCATTCATGCAGATCAAATTGCTCAGCATGGGGGTAGTCCGGGAATTAGAGATGACAATCTTCTCTCAGCTAGTTTAGCCAGACCGAGGCATCTATTTGGCTATGGTGAACCGACTTTGTTTGATTTAGCAGCAGCCTATGGCTATGGCTTGACAAAGAATCACCCCTTTATTGACGGAAATAAAAGAACAGCGTTTGCTGTGATGGCAACTTTCCTGGAAGTAAATGGATATTCTCTTGAGGTTCCTGAGATGGAAGTTGTGGGTATAATGGAACGCTTAGCATCTGATGGGGAAACCCAGGATACGTTAGCGAAGTGGTTGGAAGAAAATTCTGTTCAGTCTGTTGATTGAATTATATTGCAAGTTACGGTCTTCCCATAGCGGGTTTTTATAGGGAATACCTGTTCTTTTGGAGACTTCTGTCAGATTCCAACCCTTTTCTTGAGCAAATTCCCGAACTCGCAGCCTAATTCTTCCCATATTCCCGCTGACAAATCAGTTTATTGTTCCAAAATCTCAACCAAATCTTCGATCGCAATATCGAACGCACGGGCCAATTTGTTCAAAGCCGTATAATCGACAGTTGCCAACTTGGGAGAATGGGCATAACTTCTAACGGTACTGTAAGGAATGCCCGATCGCTCAGAAACCTCTTTAAGCGTCCAACCCTTCTCTTCCGCTAGTTCTCGAACCCGCAACCGAATTAACCCCATTTTCCCGCTAATAAATCAGTTTAATATTCCAAAATTTCTACTAAATCCTCGATCGGAATCTCAAATACACGGACTAATTTGTCCAATGCCGTGTAGTCTACAGTTGCCATACCCGGAGAACTGGCATAGGTGGCGATCGTAGTATATGGAATGCCTGTTCTGTTGGAGACTTCCCTGAGAGTCCAACCCCTTTCTTGAGCAAGTTCTCGAACTCGCAGTCTAATTCGTCCCATTTGGCCCTTGACAATTACGAGTAGTCGTAATTGTATGAATATACAGTCAATAGCGATCGCCCTCAGACCTGATAAATCAAGAGCGATCGCCTTTCATTCACCACCCACAAAAGTGGGAAGGATACTCCTATGATACCAAAACAACCGACATATCGCGATCGACTTCAACCTTGGCATCTAATTCGCCACCTCCCCAAGTGTCAGCGGTTAACAGTCGCCCGCTTCGCCCGTCGCCGCGATGCCGAATCTTACCTAAACGCACTGCGCCGCTTAATGCCCGCAGTCCCGCATACAATTGTTTTCGTGAATGCGGTGTCTGTGTTAGATGAAAACAGCGTGCCAATTTTGATGCAATTGGCGATCGAAGTTTAATGCGATCGAACTGATATCTTGCATTTGTTGCCAGATTCCGGCGGGGGTTTAAACCCCCGACGGACTGTTGGAATAAGTGCAAAATGTGCGATCGACAAATCAGTTTACTGTTCCAAAATCTCAACTAAATCTGCGATCGCAAATTCAAACCCACGAGCCATCTTGTCCAAAGCTGTATAATCTACAGTTGCCATACCCTGAGAATTCCCAGGAAAAAAGTCAGCATTTGAGATTACTGCACTTAGACGCGCTATAGCCACTCACTTATCAATAAGTTCCCAAAGCCGCGTATCGTAAGTCACCTCTGAATTAAGAAAAACAGGCTTTAACTTGTATTTGTATTCTTTTTCAAGCCTCTCTTGAAGTTTCTCACTGGGAAGAAATGCAAACAAATTGCTGTAACTTTTAGGACGCCCAGCAAGCTTAAATTGATCTCCCCACAGAATTTTCACTTTCGGATCGAGCCGACGGCTCAAAGGAATGAGTTCACCGATCGGAGTATCAGTAATCAACAGCGGAGAATTAGCTTGATTTACGATGCGGGCTATAGGAATAGTGAATTTGCCTTGATCCAGACCTTTATTCCACCAAACTTCTGCTTGAGAACTCAGGGTGCAAGACAGGACTCCAGCCGAAAACACTCCTATTGCAACCAACTGCCAAAACTTCTGCCGCCAGGTATTAACAGTAGAAGAAGTAATTTTCGTTGTCAGCAAATAAGCCACAGCCAACTGCAAACCTAGATAAGTAGGAATTAGATATCGAGCGTAGCCTGAGAGCCGCCGTCCACCTAAAATTAAATCTCCCATCATCAGAGGCACGGATGTAAAAATAATCAAAGCCAAGATGAAAGCGTAAATCGGTTGGGAAGTGTGGCGGCAGACAAAATAAATCGAATATGCCACTAAAAGTAATAAAAATAAAATCACAGGAATCGCAGGGAGCATCTTTTTGAATGAGCTCATCGCATCAATATTTATATCAAAAAAAATCCTGCTACTATTCCCGATCCACCTTGCCATTAAAGATGTCAACGCTATTTTAGGTTCTGGTTGCAGCAGGCTTGGATTAGCGTGCAGAGGTCGGCAATAAATGATGGTCAAATACCAGATTAAACCTGCGATTAGCGTGACTGCAAAGGCGATAGCATAAGAAAAAGTGGTTTTACTCAATCTCACTTTTTCAATTATAAGTAGATAGATTCCATGTGCTATCAAAACAAGTAAACCATAAAGATGAGTGTAAATGCTGACTACTGTAATTGCTGTATAAATTCCCCATTGCAGGTTAGTTTTAAGTCGCATAGCCCGCAGCAAAACCGCACTGGATAGCAAAGTTAACACAGTCAACAAAGAATAGGGTCGTGCTTCCTGAGCGTACAGCACGTGGATGGGCGAAACCGATATCAATGCCATTGCTACCCATCCCACCATGGGAGACTCAAACAATTCCAGGCAGAGCCAATAAGCGCAGGGAAACTGTAGTAAACTAATCACAGCAGGCAAGCTTCTCATGGCTGTAACGCTAGTTCCAAACAATTTAGCCCAAAATCGCGCTATCAGAAAATAGAGTGGTGGCAGTTGACCTTCTTCTGCTGCTAAACCCTTAATAGTATCGATTTCGTTATTTTTATTATTAATGCTCTGATATTTCAGTAAATCTTGGCTAGTGACTGCTGGCCCATTGAATACTTGCTCCTGAACAGATTTCCCTGAGTAGCCAGACACTCGCAAGGAAGTGTAAGTTTCATCAAACCAGTAGAATTTGCGATCGATATTGACAACTCTAAAAAATATGCCCATCACCAACAGCACAAAAAGTAAAAACCGCAGCCCAGTTACAGGTAGTCGCCAATTATTACGATTCATTAAATATCTCCTTGAACAGGACTTAGGCACAGCCCCTACATATAGGGTGAAATAAGGGGCAATCCGCTGTCGTTGACTTACACCTGGCTATGGTGCGTAAGTGCTACTGGAAGCTATTCGCGCATTATTGCATTATCCTAGTCTGCAATAAAAAATCATGCAACCTCTATGGACTAGAGATGCTATGCCAATTGCAGAAAATATTTACATAAGTCAGGAAGCTAGTCGCCCAAAAGCTGAATGAGATAGAGAAAAATTAAAAATTAAATAGTTAACCGAAAAAGTTTTGGTTAAAGAGAGGGAAGGGTGCATCTGGTTTTTGAAGCCTGAAGAAGCATGACCGCATATAAGTTATTAGTTATCATCTCCTATTTTCTGCGGTCATGCTTCGCCCCTACGGATATATTCGCTTGCATTGAGATGCACCCAGAGGGAAGAGGGAAAATGTGTTGATTCTGAATAAAACAATATCAATTTAGTTGAAGAATCGGAGATTGAACAGTTATCTTGAGCAAATTATATAACTTGCAACGGAATTAATTCCAGGTTGCCACCTAAAAATTAGTTTACTGTTCTAATATCTCAACCAAATCCTCGATCGCAATATCGAACACCCGAGCCATTTTGTTTAAAGCCGTATAGTCTACCGTTGCCAGTTTGGGAGAATGAGCATAGCTTCTAACGGTACTGTAAGGAATGCCCGATCGCTCAGAAACTTCTTTCAACGTCCAACCCTTCTCTTGAGCAAATTCTCGAACCCGCAATCGAATTAGACCCATCTTGCACTTGACAAATCAGTTTACCGTTCCAAAACCTCAACCAAGTCTTCCACCATCACATCGAAGACTTCAGCCAGTTTCTGCAAAGCCGTATAGTCCACCGTTGCCATTTTGGGAGCTTGGGCGTATTTTTTAACAGTGCTGTAGGGAATTCCCGTTCTGTCAGAGACTTCTTTGAGCGTCCAACCCTTCTCCTCAGCGAATTCTCGAACTCGCAACCGAATTAATCCCATTTATGCTTGACAGCAGCTATGCTCATAGCTTTAAATAAATAGTTAACAGCGATCGCCCCGTGACCTGAGAAATCTAGAGCGATCGCTTTTCATTCACCACCCACAAAAGTGGGAAGGATTTTCCTATGATACCAAAAGAACCCACATATCGCGATCGACTTCAACCTTGGTGCATAATTCGCCACCTCCCCAAGTGTCAGCGGTTAACAGTCGCCCGCGAGAGCCCGCCGCCCCGATGCGGAATCTTATCTTAATGCACTCCGCCGCTTAATGCCCGCTGTCTCCCATACAATTGTGTTTGTGAATGCGCTGTCGGCAAATGAAACCAGCGTGCCAATTCCGATGCAATTGTCGTCGATCGAACGTTAGGACGATCGAACTTATATATGGCGTTTGTTGGCACATTCCGGCACTTGTTGCTGCAATATTCCGGCAGGGGTTTAAACCTCTGCCTCATAGCTAAAGTCCACGCTTTGTGGACTAAAGAAAGAAAGGATTGAAAAAAAGATTGAAGTTGCGATTTCTTGCATTTTCAGTCGGCGACGGACGACTTTAGCTATGAGACGGGGGTTTAAACCCCCGACGGACTTTAACCATGAGACAGAGATTTAAACTCCCGGTGGACTGCAATAAATGCCAGATGTGCGATCGATTAATCTTTTACAGCATTGGCGCCCCAAAAAAGCTTGTTAAACTATAAATAGACTTAAGTCAAGGAGTCAAATCAATGCCATCTCCCTTTCCCGGTATGGATCCGTATTTAGAGCATCCAGAACTCTGGCCTGCCCTACACCACTGGCTGATTATTGAAATTGCCAGATTGTTATCTCCACAACTACGTCCTAAGTATTTAGTGTCTGTAGAAGTGAGAATGTATGAAACCGCTGACGACAATTTATCAATTGGCATTCCTGATGTAAACGTAATTCAGCCAAGAACCACAACCGAATTAATAACATCAAACGTAGCCGTTGCAGAGCCACCAACACAACCCTTAACAGTAAATATTCCCATGCCCTACGAGGTTCGGGAAGGCTATTTAGAAATTAGAGAAAGGGGAAACCAAGAATTAATTACAGTGATTGAAATCCTCTCTCCTAGCAATAAGCGCACAGGCAAAGGACGACAAATGTATGAGGAAAAGCGAGAAGAAATTTTGGGCAGCCGCACTCATTTAATTGAAATAGATTTATTGCGGCGCGGTGAAAAAATGCCAGTTATTGGTAATGACATTGAAAGTCACTATAGCGTTTTGGTGTGTCGGGGAAATCGCCGCCCCAGAGCAGATTTGTACGCTTTTAACGTGCAGAACCCGATGCCAGCTTTTCCTTTGCCACTGCGATCGGGTGATACGGAACCTGTAATCAATTTACAGGAGTTATTCACTGAAATTTACGACGTAGCAAGTTACGATCTCAAGATAGATTATCGTAACTGGGAAGTCATACCAGCGCTGTCAGAGGCTGATACAATTTGGGCTGACGCTTGGTTGCGCGATCGAGGATTGCGATGAATGTCATTGCGAGTCCTTGAATATCATTGCGAGTCCTTGAATGTCATTGCGAACTCTTAGCGAAGCAATCGCAGAGCCCAGAGATTGCTTCGCTAAGACGCTCGCAATGACAACATATTTTCAAGAACAATGACACCATATTCTAATGACACCATATTCTAAAATTGCTCGATCGCTAAACATCTTGGCTTTGCATCAACCGCTGCTTCAAACGCGCCGGATCTCCCCGATCGACAACCTGGCCTTTTTCCAACAAAAAAGCCCCATCACAATAATTCAACTCATCCAAACGGTGAGTCACCCACAAAGCCGTAATCCCGCGATTTTTCACCAACCGCTGCACCGCCGCCACCAAATCCAACTGAGAATCAGGATCTAACAAAGCCGTAGGTTCATCCAACAGCAAAATTTCGCAATGACGGGCGATCGCCCCAGCCAAAGCAATCCGCTGCTTCTGGCCCCCACTCAAAGCATAAATCGGCCGCCGTTGTAAATCCAGCAAATTCACCGCCTCCAGAGCCTCAGCCACCCTCTGGCGCACCTGAAGATTAGAAAGCCTTTCCTCAACCAAACCAAAAGCCACATCCGCACCCACCGTCGGCATTACCAACTGGTGATCGGGATTTTGGAACACAAAACCCACGCGCCCGCCCAGATCAATTTCGCCCGATTGGGGGTGCAGCAGCCCAGCCATCAGCCTCAGCAGCGTAGATTTGCCGCTACCGTTAGTACCCAAAAGCATCCAAAACTCACCCTTGGGTACATCCAGAGAGCAACCTTGCAAAACTCGATCGCCCGACGGCCAGCAAAAACCCAAATCCCGCACAGCAACCGCTGACTGGCTCATATCGGCGCCCACACCCCCAGCCCTCATTCTGCCAAAGTCATCGAAACAAAACCCGGTGCTCTTCCCGTAGAAGCACTTCCCGATTTCTGAGAAATCACCACCCCAGAAATCTCGCTGCTGAGAACAGCTACCTTTTTCTCAGTATTTTTCTCACAAGTAAGTTCCAAAATTTGCGGTTGGGAGTTACGCATTGCCTCTAAAACCTGCTGGTAAACAGCCTCAGCGTCCTCCACCGATTTCCGCTGCACCGACAGCGAGACGGGCGTGTTCTTCACAATCATGTCAATGCTGAACATATAGTCTTAAAAACCTAAGTTTGGAACTCTACCCTCAGTATATATATAGGACAGGACTTAGGACAGGACTTACGCATCAAGACTCAAAAAACCCGGTTTTTTACTTTTCCGACGGGCTGTAACAAAGTATTGCGGTAAAAAACATCGCTTGCTGTAAGGGCGCTGTCCCCGTGCCGGCAAGGATTCCGGGTTTATTCGAGAACTTAGAGGACTTCCCGAACCAGTCAAGATCCCGAACTTCTTGAAGAAATGCTTGCCATTGTAAAGAATTACCCCTATAATCTTAAATACGGTAAAGAAAAGTAAACTCTGTTCATAATTCAACCCATTTTCTGTTAAGCAGATCAACATTTGGGCAATAATGACTAGAGACAAATCCGTCGTAATTATATCTATTTGGAGATTAGCGTAATGACAATCGCAGTCGGACGCGCCGAGAACGAAAGAGGCATCTTTGATGTACTCGACGACTGGCTCAAGCGCGATCGTTTCGTCTTCGTAGGCTGGTCTGGCATCCTGCTATTCCCCTGCGCTTACATGGCAATCGGTGGCTGGTTAACCGGCACCACCTTCGTTACCTCTTGGTACACCCACGGTTTGGCAAGTTCCTACCTCGAAGGAGCCAACTTCCTCACCGTAGCAGTCTCCACCCCAGCCAACAGCCTCGGACACTCCCTGCTGTTCCTGTGGGGCCCCGAAGCACAGTGGGACTTCACCCGCTGGTTCCAACTCGGTGGCCTGTGGGCATTTGTCGCCCTCCACGGCGCCTTCGCACTGATCGGCTTCTGCCTGCGTCAGATCGAAATCGCCCGTTTAGTCGGCATCCGTCCCTACAACGCCCTCGCATTCACAGGCCCGATCGCCGTGTTTGTGTCGGTGTTCCTGCTCTACCCCTTGGGTCAATCAGGCTGGTTCTTCGCACCCAGCTTCGGCGTCGCAGCAATTTTCCGCTTCCTGCTATTCCTGCAAGGCTTCCACAACTGGACGCTCAACCCCTTCCACATGATGGGCGTTGCAGGCATCTTGGGCGGTGCGCTGCTGTGCGCTATCCACGGTGCCACCGTGGAAAACACCCTGTTTGAAGATGGCGAAGGTGCTAACACTTTCCCAGCTTTTAACCCAACTCAGTCCGAAGAAACCTATTCAATGGTTACAGCTAACCGTTTTTGGTCGCAAATCTTCGGAATTGCGTTCTCCAACAAACGTTGGTTGCACTTCTTCATGCTGTTCGTACCCGTCACAGGC
>RDXX01000094.1 GCA_004292955.1 Oscillatoriales cyanobacterium
GCGGTTAAATCATCTAACTCTCCAGAAAAAGAAGGAATATCGGCAGTTTCACCTATATATATAGATGTGGAGTTCTGATTTTCTGAAACCTGAGAAAGTTGCTCCTTACTTTCTCCCTCTGCGCCCTCTGCGCCCTCTGCGGTTAAATCATCTAACTCTCCAGAAAAAGCCCGCAGATATCCCAGTAAATTGTGTCGCAACACAGACAAAGATCGATCGAACTTGGCGCGATTCGGCAAAGCAGACCAATCAATCAAACCAACCGCCAAATCAATCTCAGATTGCAGCCTTTCTCCCTTGACGTACATTGGGCGACTTGCTAAAATTTTAATGGATAAATCTTGGGAATGTTTGTTTCCTAAATTTCGAGCGATCGCATTTTGCAAAATCTCTAATTCGTCCGCCACAAAACCCGGATCGAAACAAGTAGAGTCCGCAGCTTCGTACAAACAAATCGATCGCACTAAAGCACCGTTATCGTGTCCAGGACTTACCAACCGTAAAATAACTAAAAATTCATCTCCCGGATTCACCGCCACACTCAACAAAACTCGATCGGCACAATCGAATAAATCACCTTGTCCAACTAACTCACCGTTGACAAAAATAGTCGCATCTTCTGCCCACCAAGTCAAACTCAACAGCAAACGCAAACCCACCACAGGATAGCCGTGCAAATTGTCAGGAATGACAAATTGCTGTCCTAAATAAACAACTTGCTTCCCAGACGGCCAAGCAATATGTCCTTTTTCGTTAAGTTCCGCAACCTGCTTGTTAGAAATACCTACCGAACCGACAGTAGCCGAGTCAGCATCGCAGTACCTCCAACCAGACTGAACGTCCACTTGACTGAGGCGGCGCAACTTCTCTACAACTTCAGAAATATTATTGCTAGCAGGTGGCACAACGGCGCTCATATTTAGTTAAAATAGGACTTGCGTAGGAATCTGGGCTCAGCATCGAACCGCGAAGACGCAAAGGACGCGAAGAAATAAAGGTTTCAGAGGGTTTGAAACTGCGATTAATATCCAGTTTTGATTTTACTGCAAAATTCAGACATTCCGGCGCGAATCTAAAACCTGAATTCAATAATTAAACCTATGTCCGACGGTTACTACGGCCCATACCAAAGCCGACTATTAAATTTTATATCCAAACAGTCCCGCCAAGTTGCCGATAATTGCGATCGCACTTGGCGACAAATTAAACAAACCACTCTCAGCGCTACCCAAATTCTACTTTATCCAGCTTACCTGCTCGTCCAAAGTTCCCGAATGTTGAGCCGACAGTTGCGGGAATCCAGCCAAAAAGTAGATTTACCCGAACTTCAAGAATATACCGATGACGAAAATCCAGATTTTTCGGGAAATTGGTATCCGGGAGAAATTTCCGATGAAAGTTCGATCGACCAAATCTTGCAACTCGCTGAAAATTTGCTAAACTCGTCGCAAACCGCCACAACTTTAGTCAGTTTTCCGCTGTTAATCCAGACAAACCCAGCAACGGAGAAAGCCGATCGCGATTTGCATCCAGCCATCAATTTTATCAAACAAGCTGCCAAGCATCAAACAACTTCCGTCTTAGAACCTCCCCAGGCCAAAACTCAATTAGACAGCCAATCCCAAAAAGTTCAGGGAATCGCGACTTTCATCCCAGCCCGCACTTTAGTCTTAGTCGGAGATGACAATCGCATATTAGATATTTTGACGCCCGAACAGCAAGAACTGCTCGAAAGTCGCATAACTTGGGAAGTCGCCAACGAGGGGCCGGAACGGCGGGAAATTGCTCAAAAAGAATTAAAATTTAATCTCGGTTTAGAGTCTGCTGCGAAAAAATCTCGGTTGGCGCCGGTGCGTCGTTTTTGGGAATTGATGGTCTGGCTCCAGTCGAGTCCGGTTGCTGTGAAAAGAAATCAGTTTGGAGAATCAATCCTCGCAGTCAAAGGCGCGATCGACCGCAATCTCATCTTAGTCCAAAAATCCACCACGCCGATCGCTCCGGCCAACACCGCACAGCCGACGATTGCTCGATCAAATTCGATCGACCGCAATATCCCAAAATTAGAACCTAATTTTAACAGCAAGTTCGATCGCACCGGCAATCCGATCTCCTTTGTCACATTACTCGATCGCGCTGCCGTCAACCTCGAAGAATTTACCCTCCCCCCAGCAGCCCAAACCACCGCTGACAATCCAGAAGTAAAATTTGACACTTCCGCCACGGAAAACAATTCAGGTCTGTCAGCCCGCGAAATCCTCGAAAAATACGCGAAAAACATCGAAAAAATGATTTGGTCGTCCGTAGACCAACTGCTGGGAAAAGAAACGGCAGCTAGTGATAATACTGATAAATCAGTCGCAATTCAGTATTATTTAAAACAACGCCAGGAACAAGATCGAACGGAAAATAGCCCAGAGGTCGATCGACCTTGGTTGAATTGGCAAGACTTATTCGGAGAACCAGCACCGCAGCACTTAATAGTAGGAAGTGCCGAACCCGAGGCAAATGTTCAAAACCTCATATCACAAAATAGCCCAGAAGTCAAGCAGGAAATTGCAAAAACAGTAGAATTGTCAGAAAGTCGATCGACCGCAGTTTCAATATCGCCTTACCCCGAAGCAATTCACAGGATGCTCGCCCAGCTCAAACAGAGCTTGCTTACAAAAGTCCCACAAAGTCAACCCCAAACAGGCTCAAATTTAGCAGTCACTCCAGAAAATAAATCTGGACTCGCAGCAGAATCAACCCCAGAGCGCGCGCCGGAGACCCAAGTGCCAAAAAACACAAACCCGAACACCGCACAAAACAGCAAATCCCCAGCAGCAATCGCCCCCCCCACCAGCAGATATACCCCCGCCCCCAGCATCGCAGCACACCAAAATCAGAGTGCAGGTCTCCCGCCAGCAGACGAATACTTAGAAACAAAAGCAGAATCGATGGGTTACATTAAACACCCACTAGAACAAGTGCTCGAATGGCTCGATTTAGTCATGGTGCGCGTCGAAAAAATCATCGAGCAAATCTGGAATTGGGCAAAAACCAACTTGCCAACAATCCTCAAAAGCAAAGATAAAATTGACTAGAAAACGAGCCTCCCGTGTCCCCGGCTGTCTTACGTGGGGATTAGTCGGTCTGCGGTTTTAACCGCCAGTAAATATTGTATTTGGGGACTAAGCATGGTAATGTAATTGAGTGAGTAGGAATAACCGTCTGCGCGTTGAATCATCCTAGTGCGGAGAAATCCCGGCAACTCAGATATCCGGCTAGAACCGGAATACTTAGAAAGGGCAAATAATGGCAGGTTGAAGAGCGTACCTATCTGGCTTGTGATGGACTCTGAAAGCAAAAGAAAAACTAAAAGTAAGCCCAACTGCAACACCTCTGGTATTGGTAGTTGATTTAAAGGGTCTAGGGGGATATTTGCCTATCCCTTCCAAGTTCGGCTTGGAGAATCCCCCGGCTGAAGCCGTGGGGAGTGTCAATAATCTTTAGCTTATTGGAAAAATTTGGCGGAGCTAAGCGGAGGGCTAAAACCCCGTCCTTTGAGGACTGCTTTCTGCTATAGTCTCCAACAAGTCGGGATAGGGCATTGCCACGACTCTAAATGGATGTGGAGGGAGAGTAAGACTACTCAGGTAGCATCACCCTGGGAAGCGTCAAGAATCACCGCACTTTTAGGGCAGTGAATATGTCAAGATAAAAAAGTTGCCGCAACAGCAGCAAATCAGCTCAGTATTATTTCATCTTTGGAGACTCCCTAGCGTGCTAACCCTCAAAATCGTAGTTAATGTAGTTGTTCTATTTTTTGTTTCCCTGTTCATATTTGGGTTTTTGTCCAATGACCCAGCTCGGAACCCCAACCGCAGAGACATGGAATAAACCAGCTACCTCCCTCGCTGACTCGGGGGCACGTCACCGCAGCCCCCGCACCAGCCAGCAAATCCCCAAAAATTAGTCCAACAAAACTTGACCTCGCACCACTAGCGAGGTTATGTTGTGGCGAAAGAAACCAGTTGACAGTTGACAGTTGACAGTTGACAGTTGACAGTTGACAGTTGACAGTTGACCTAGAAGTCCGAGGATTGGAGCAATGAATAGTCTGATTTTAATTTCTCCCTACAAGGAAGGGTTCCGGCTTTAAACCAATTCTTTCTGGTAATCAACCAAGTTTCTGAGGATGAGTCCGTTAGCGACTCGGCACAACCGAAGATTTCCGGTTAACCTTGAAACGCTGCCTGTTAAATGCCAAAATTTGGACGATCGACTCTCCGCTATAAATAAACCTCTAAAATCTAAAATCTAAAATCTAAAATCTAAAATCTAAAATCTAAAATCGGATGATTCACCTGTTGTAACTATGCCCTATCCGGTACCGCCGCCCGAACCCTCTGCCATCATCTACATCGCGAAGCCCAAAAAAGTCGCCCTCACTGTGGCGACAAATGATGGAGACACCCGCAGCAACTCCGCACAAATACCGGAAGCCAGCCCAGAAATCGTTCAGCCCGAACCAACATCCCCGCAACCAGAACCCTCAGCCGCACTCCTCGGTACCACCGAAGCCACCAGTCAGTCTCCTGAAATCGCCACTCCCCTAACCTCCGTGGAAAGTGGCGGCGCAGCGGCGGGATTTCAGCTTCCGGTTGTTCCAGCAGAAAAATCCGAAACTGCGGAAGCCCAGCAAGATACCTCGTTTACTTCTTACCAATTGGGTTCAGTAGAAAATGCCATTGCCGCTCGGAACCGTCAACGAACAGCAGGGGATCAGAGCAAAAAGGACAATAATGCTGTCCGACAGCCAGAAAACGGGTATCAGGCTAAAGGCGAGCAGTTAAAAGATAACTCCCCCGAACCTGCGGAGATTGTTGTTCCCGAACCGCCAGAAACGCCTCCTGCAAAACAGCAAGAGTTCGAGATTCCAACGACGCCAACGACACCAACGACGCCCCCAGGGCCCAAGCCAGCCACTCCCCCAGCGCCGAAACCGCAGCCCAAACCTGCCGCGCCCGGAGTCCGTACCGCGCCTTCTCAGCGAACGGTGCCATTTCCGGTGAGTCCGGCTGATACGATCGAAATTAAGGCCGATAGTCAAGAATTTGACGACAAACAGCAAATTGTCACGGCGGTTGGTAGGGTTGTGGTGCGGTTCCGACAAACAGTGATTGATGCCGATCGCGCGATCGTCAACCTAGTCACCCGCCAAGTGATAGCATCCGGTAACGTCGCCTATACTCGCGGCCAACAAGTAGTCCGCGGCCGGCAGATGGAATTCAATCTCGGACTCAACTCCGGCGCAGTCGAACAAGCCAGCGGCGAAATATTCCTCCCCGCAGCGGGTAGCGAGTTAACCCCCACACTACCGACAGATATTAGTGCTGGAACCATTCTAGAACAGCCGCTGAGCGATCGGCTGACCAGCCAACAGCCCCTTCGCGGAGTCAAATCCCCCGGCGCTGCTACTATTACCATCGGCGGTGGTGGCGCTGGTGGCGCTGGTGGCGCTGGTGGCGCTGGCGGACGCTTAACCGCCCCCCAAATTACCGGCGCCGTCAACCGCGTCCGCTTTGAAGCAGATCGCCTCGAATTACTGCCAAATGGCGTCAGAGTAGCAACCAACATTCGGATTACTAACGACCCGTTTTCCCCGCCGGAACTCGAATACAGAGCCCGAAGAGCAACAATTACCAGGATTTCCCCCACGGCTGAGGAATTAGTCACAAATTCCCCCCGCTTGGTATTTGACAACCGCGTCAAAATACCCGTGTATCCCCGCAGGCAAGTTTTTGACAGCCAACAGAAAAACGGCCCCTGTTTGACTTTCGGCTACGACGGGGGCGACAGAGGCGGTTTGTTTGCCGAGTGCGGTTTTGAAATATTGCAAAACGGGCCCGTGCGCCTGACTCTGACACCCCAAATTTACCTCCAGCGAATCGTGGAAAAGAACGGTGGAAATCCCTTTTCCCCCGACAGCTACGGGCTGAGAGCAAAGCTGGGCGCGACTTTGGGCCCGCGCACCAGCCTTGAAGGATCGGCGTTATTTCTGAATTTTGATAATTTCCCGAATTTAGCTGAAAATGCTTTTCGGGGTAATGTGCGCTTGCGACAGTCGATCGGCAATCACAATTTAGCAGCAGAATATAGTTATCGCGATCGACTGTTTAACGGTTCTCTAGGCTTTCAAACCGTCAACAGCAGTCTCGGGGCCGTCCTCACTTCCCCACAGATGCAAATCGGCAATACAGGCATCAATTTCAGCTACCAAGCTGGATATCAATTTATCAATGCTGACACCGATCGAGCAGATTTGCTCGAACCAGTGCGCGAAAACAACCGCATCGATTTGGGCCGAGGCCAAGTCAGCGTCGCCCTCAGCCGCGGCTTCAACCTGTGGCAAGGTCAACCGCTGCCCCGCACTCCCACCCAGGGTTTGAGGTACACCCGGACGCCGGTGGTTCCCTTCTTACAACTGGCTTTGGGAGTCCGAGGAGTAGGCTCTTATTACAGTAGTGGCGATCGACAAAATTCGATCGCCAGCAGCATCGGCATTCAAGGGCAGTTCGGCCATTTCTCCCGCCCTTTCCTCGACTACACTGGATTTAACGTGACTTACACTCAGGTAGCGCGGGACGGGGTATCGCCTTATTTGTTCGATCGGCTAGTAGATTTGAAAGTCCTGTCTTTTGGACTCGTGCAGCAAGTTTACGGAGGCTTTCGAGTCGGATTTCAAAGTGCTATTAATCTAGACAGCAGGGAAACAATCAGTACGAACTACACTTTAGAATACAGCCGTCGCAGCTACGCAATTATTTTGCGTTTTAATCCTGAGCGTCAAGTCGGCAGCCTGACGTTTAGAATTAGTGACTTCAACTGGAACGGCACACCCCAACCATTTTCCGGGGACGTGCGAACAGTAGAAGGAGGCGTGCGTTTATCCGATTAATTCAATTGGGTAATTAGTAATGGGTAATTGGTAATTGGTAATTGGTTATTGGTTATTGGGTTATTGGTTATTGGTTATTTGTTATTGGTTATTTGTTATTTGTTATTGGTAATAATGAAGCCAAAAAAATCAACAATTCTCAATTCTCCAATTCTCAATTCTCCAATTCTCCCTTCCCAAGAAAGAAAAACTAACGTTCGCGTTGCCTCGTAGGCGACACCACTCCTAACAACTAACAACTAACAACTGACAACTAACAACTGACAACTAACAACTGACAACTAACAACTAACAACTGACAACTAACAACTGACAACTAACAACTAACAACTGACAACTGACAACTGACAACTAACAACTGACAACTGACAAATTACCAATTCCCATGACAGATGGACGTACAATATCTGCACAAGCAGCGGCTCTGCTGGTTCACTACGGTTTTGACCTAGGTGGCAAAAAAGCAGAGAAATTGGCTGGTGAATGGTTGACCAAGTATCCCGGCTATTGGTTGCGTTTAGCAGTGGTTGAAGCGCTTTATCAAGGGCGCTACAAAGCTGTTTCTGTCGGACAGCTATTGAGTATGTGGCACCGGATAGGCCAACCACTCTATCATTTTAATCGCGAGTTTGAACGCTTAGTTTGCAACAATTTTCCTCAAGATTTAACCTTTGAAAGTTATGCTCAACCGTCGCAGGAAGAGATACTTTTATCCCACCCGGAATCCGAATTCGGTGTCGCCGAAATAGATACGAGCAAGCAGTCAGAAGCAGAACTCGATCGCGCGTCAGATGCAGAAGTCCCGAATACAGAAGCCCCGGAAACAGAAAAACTCGCCACTGCTGGCGATCGCACTCAAGAAAATACAGAAGTTGTAGTATATGAAGATGTGGATGTTACGGCTCTGGCCGATGGAGCCGAACCCGATCGCAAATTAACAGACAAACCTGTCAAAAAATCATTCCCAGTTGTCAAACACACTGATTTTCACGCCAAGTTAAAAGCCGTTGCCCGAGAAGGCCGCAGAAAGAAAGGAGAAAGCATCAAAAAGAAATAAGGTGTCAGTCGATTTTCTATGTTTAGATTTACTTCACAGATTCATCTGGGAGCTTGAAAAGGAGTCTAAAATTTTGGGATAATTACTCAGGATAGTCGGGGCTTGTATTCATTTTGGGAAATTAGATATAGAGGTTCTCCCTGCAAGTGAGGTACTCACCAATTACCAGAAAGAATTGGTTGAAAGCCGGAACCCTTATAGGGAGAAATAAAAATCAGACTATTCATTACTCCAATCCTCGGACTTCCTTTGTCAACTGTCAACTGTCAACTGTCAACTGTCAACGGTCAACTGTCAACTGTCAACTGTCAACTGTCAACTTTTCGGACTTCCACCCATCCGAATTTCCGAACAAAAAGATGCTTGTTCCGTACCGTCAGCTTGCTTAACAACGCTAGTCCGCAAGCGCAGATTGGGGATGAGATACCACAGCCTTTCTTCTGCATGGACAGTATCTGATTCTGTAATCAATGTCAGCACATCGTCGCCGCCCATCACGTAGCGGGTGTTTCCCTTGGCTTGCAATACTTTGCCTTCGCTGGGATTGTCGGGATTCGGGACGATCGCCAATATTGTAGAACCAACTTGTTTAGCTTGGTTGCGATCGGGAACACCGTCCCAAGAAATCCGAACGCCCCTGAGTCCAGTTGAGTCCGGGTTAGTCGAGTGCTGTTGGCAAAGTTTGACGACTGCTGCATCGTTAGCTGTCAGCATTTCTATTTTGAGGTCAGATTTACCTGCTTGCAATTCCCCAGAATTGAGATTGTGTACGGTGCGCTGGGAAAACCATTTGCCTGCACTTAACTCGAAAAACTCGATAACATCCATGAAATTTGTCTCTAAACTTAAATAGTTCTTGATTTGCGATCGCGACTTGCGCGCTATCGAGTCAGAAAACCGGTTTTTTCTTGAGTAACTAGCCGCCCAACCAATGATTTTAGCGAGAAACCCGGTTTAAGAGTGCAAGTCCTGTTTTCTATTTTAAAGGAACGGGGCGCACCTGCAAAGCTTTCCGGGAGGTTTGAGTCAAGCAGGTTGCAGGTGCGGTTGAGGCACGAAACCCAAGCAGGCGGGCATCTGTCGGGCAGATCCAGCCCGATCGACCTAAAATTAGAGCATTCGCTACCGTATTTCGCTAAACAAGTCTTGTTCGCACATCAAACAGGATGGCGATCGCTCAAAAATTTTAGCTTAACTCCGTCCCAAAACGGGTACAGGCTGCCAACTTAACTCTTGGCCCCAAATTTTAGATCAATGTTCAACTTTCCCGATTCACTGCGCTGCAAGTCAATTTTTTAATCGTAAACGCGCCCAAGCCTCCGTCCGTCTCAAACTTGTACAGCCACTTTTCCTGAGAGTAGCCGAAGGAAGTCGAAGTATCTAAAATCTAAAATCTAAAATCTAAAATCTAAAATCTAAAATCTAAAATCTAAAATCTAAAATCTAAAATCTAAAATCTATTGGTAGTGTGGAGCGATCGACAATCATTCCCCAAAACCCGTTATGTTAAGAAAAACAACGATATATGTCAGATAGTTGTCGATCGCTAGATTTTGGGCTTTGAGTTGAACGATCTTGGCGGCGGTTGATGGCAATCGCAGGCATTGAAAATTCTCAAACCAGACTCAGACAAAAAAACCAGCGATTCATCGAACGATCGCCAAACCGAGGGCAGCAGCCCGGTAGCAAATAGCCTTTAAATATGCCATGCTAAGTAAACGAGCAAAGTAAGCAAGAAAACTTTCTCGATCGGGTTTTGGGCAAGGTGCAGCTAGCGATCGCATACATTAAAAAAAGACATACACAAATTTATGAGCGAGTTTACACAAGGGCTGGATAAAATGCAGCCCGCAGAACAGACGCACTGTTTGGGAATCCTACCAAGTCAGCTAGCAGCGACTTCCGACTCAGAGAAATTATACAGCTTACTAACAGATTACAATTTTATTGAAGCCAAGCTGTCAGCAGCGGGAGCACAAGCGCTAATAGAAGATTACGATTTAGCAACAAGTCCCGATATTATCACCTCCGATGAAAAAGCCGACAAACTCAAATTAATCCAAGAAGCAATCAGGCTTTCTGCCCACATTTTAGCCAAAGATAAAACCCAACTAGCTACCCAACTAATTGCCCGGTTGATGCGCTTTGAAATTCCCGAAATTCAAGCACTGCTAGCCCAAGCACAACAACAGAAAATACCCTGGCTGCGGCCGCTAACCCCCAGTTTTACCCCCCCTGGCGGCAGATTGCTACGCACTCTCACCGGACATACAGATTGGGTACAAGCTGTAGCAATTACCCCCGACGGCAAGCGAGCAATTTCTGCATCCTCCGACCACACTCTCAAAGTTTGGGACTTAGAAACAGGAGAAGAACTTTCCACCCTCAAAGGTCATCTTACCTACGTCAATGCTGTAGCAGTAACCCCAGACGGAACAAAAGTAATTTCAGGTTCTTGGGACAATACTATTAAAATTTGGAATTTAGCTACTGGAACAGAAATATTAACATTTGCAGGCGATACTTTTGCAGTAGAAGCCGTAGCAGTAACTCCCGACGGCAAGCGAGTAATTTCTGGTTCATGGGACGGCAGCATAAAAGTTTGGGATTTGTCAACAGGGGCAGTGATTTTCAACCTCAAAGGTCACAGCAGTTTTGTCCAGTCCGTAGCAGTAACTCCAGACAGCAAGCGGTTGATTTCCGGGTCTGGCGACAACAGCATTAAAGTCTGGAACCTAGAAACAGGAAAAGAACTTTTTACCCTTACCGGTCACGCAGATTGGGTAAAAGCTGTAGCAGTAACTCCCGACGGCGAACACATAATTTCCGGCAGTTACGACGGCACAATCAAAGTTTGGAGTTTGAGTGCCAGAGAAAAACTTTTCACTTTAGGAATTCACAGCAGTTTCGTCCAAGCTGTGGCAGTCAGTCCCGACGGAAAACGGGTAATTTCGGCGGCCGGCGACAAAACGCTGAAAGTTTGGAATTTGGAAACAAAAGAAGAACTATTTACTTTTACCAATCACATCGCCCCGGTGAATGCTGTTGCTGTCACCCCCGACGGCAAGCGGATAGTTTCTGGTTCCTCTGACAAAACTCTCAAAGTTTGGCACTTAGAAACAGGCAAAGAAAATTTATCATCTGCGGGTCACGATGACTGGGTAAATGCTTTAGCAGTGACAGCCGACGGTAAAAAAGCAATTTCCGGTTCTGGAGACAACAGCATTAAAGTCTGGAATCTGGCAAATGGAGAGGAAATTTTTGCTATTCCCGGTCATAAAGATTGGGTAAAAGCAATCGCTGTTACCCCGGACAGCCAGAGAATAGTTTCAGGTTCAGGTGACAAAACAGTTAAAGTTTGGAATCTGGAAACTGGAGAAGAAATATTTAGTCTGACAGGTCATACAGATTGGGTAAATTCGGTTGCTGTTACCCCCGACGGCAGGCTGGCGATTTCTGGTTCGGGAGACAAAAGTATTAAAATTTGGAATTTGGAAACAGGAGAGGAAGTTTTTACATTTATCGGTCACACCGACGGGATAAAAGCTGTGGCAGTTACTCCCGATGGCAAGCGGATAATTTCGGCTTCCGGCGACACAAGTCTGAAAGTTTGGAGTTTGGGAAAAGAAAATAATATTTTGGCAAATTTATGGAATTTAGTCGTTAAAAATCAACTTTTTACTCTTAAAGGTCATGAGAGTTTTGTGAATGCTGTGGTAGTTACCACAGACGGTAAATGGGGAATTTCTGGGGGAAGGAAGAAACTGATTAAAGTTTGGGATTTGTCGAGTCAAAAGGAAATTTTTACTTTGACGGGTCATGCGGATGCGATTACAGCTTTGGCGACTGTGGGAAATAGAGTGATTTCAGTTTCGGATGATAATACTCTGAAAGTTTGGGATTTGTTGAGTCGAAAAATAGTTGCTACTTTCAGGGGAGATAGTGCTTTGAAAGCTTGCGCTATGGCACCAGATGGGGTGACAATTGTCGCGGCGGAAGCTTCGGGACAAGTGCATTTTTTGAAGTTGGAAGAGGGGAAGAGTCAGTTGAGAGTTGACAGTTGACAGTTGAGAGTTGACATGGTTCCGATCGCACTTTTGCTCAATTTGAAAAGTGCGATCGACCTTTTCCCCAATCCAGTTTACAATTGTTCGGGGTCAATGCCGATCGATCGCAGTCTGTCTAACTTAATTCATCTGGGTTAATTCCCATTTCTCGCAGCCGTTCCGCCAAAAGTTGCGATCGCCGCCGTTCCTCTCCTAAAGCTGTTTCTGCAAGTTCTGCCCGCTGTTCGGCTTGTTCTGTCCGCTGTTCGGCTTGTTCTAGGCGTTGACAAATCTCAACGTAGGAGAAAAATCTAGTGCCATCAGGTCGATAAATTTGCAATTCATCGCCTGATAAATCGAACCGGATGGCTAACCTGGGACTCGCGTAGTTTTCCATAGATGCGATCGCATCTAAGCCATCTTGTCCCCGCAGCCACCCTCGCAGTTGGTTGTTGGTAGGATTGTAGATATAATATTCTTCAACTCCGTGGCGATCGTAAAATAGTAATTTCGTCTCCATTTCATCTTGCGTATTGCTAGGAGAGAGAATCTCAAACACAACTTGTGGTGCAATTCCTGACTCGTTCCACTGCTGATAAGAACTCCGTCTCCTTTTCGGTGTGCCGAAGACAACCATCACATCGGGGGCATTAACAATATTTGGTCTTCCCTGAACCGGATACCAAAATAAATCCCCCGCTACAAATACATTCTCGTCATTAGCATACATCCATTCTAGATTTTGCTCAATGACTAGAATCCAGCGAAACTGGTCGGTATTGTTTGCCATTGGTTTGCCGTCGCTTTCGGGGTAGATAATCTCTTCCTGAGTGGGGACTGGGATTTGACTTACCATAACAGTTGTGCGGGGTGAAATACTGTTGAATTTAATTTTAGCAGTTTACGAGGAGTCAGAAGCGCGATCCTCTGCGAGGGCTTCGCCAACGAGCTTTCTCAAAATAACCTATTTCCCTCTCTTCCTCTGCGCCCTCTGCGCCCTCTGCGGTAAAAAATCTTATTCTTGACACTCCTCGACCTGAAGGTGCGAGGATTCTTGAGGAATTTCTACCTCAATTTCCCTGTTTCCAGGGTTCCCAGACTCCTCACGTTTGCTCAATCGAGCGCGAGGATATCTTCTGGGCGTTTAGGCGCGAACGCCAGGTTTCGCGGAGTCCCCGCGTACCAAATTTAAAGCTCGATCGCGAATAGTTTTTGCTGCACCTATATCAGCGTGTTCGTGGTAGCCACATTCAGTGCAAATGAACTTTTCGCCATCTCTATTAGACTTGTCGATGTGACCGCAATTCCGACATTCTTGACTGGAGTATTTGGGATTAACCTTGATTACGATTTTTCCTTGCTTTGCAGCCAGATACTCAATCTTCAGTATTAACTCGCCCCAGCCTGCATCAGAAATAGAACGGTTTAAACCTCTCTTCCTTGATTGCCCATTTTTCAGAAATCTACCTGTTTTTTCGTCAACCTTTACTCGACATCGGCGCATCATGCCGGAAATATTCAAGTCCTCTAGAGCAATCGCGTCAACGTTACGTGACACTATTTTATTGGCAACCTTCCATTGGTAAGCTTGACGCTTATTGCTAATTCTTTGGTGGAAAAGCCCTAGTTTTTTAGCTGCTTTTTTGCGGCTATTACTCCCTTTTGCTTTTCGACTGACCAATAATTTCTTGATGGTACCCGCCACGTGATTTATCCGTGGAATCAATCCCAAATCGAAAATCTAAAATCCTCTCTTCCCCCGAATTTATCCGTGGGGTCAATCTAAAATCTAAAATCTAAAATCTAAAATCGACTGACTTGTCTCTGTCTAATTCTCAGTGTGCGTTTAGCTTTTTTGGTGGCTGAAAACTTGGGATTTTCAATTTGAGCTCCATCTGATAGATGGACTAATTTTGTAATTCCCATATCGCAACCAATTACCTTGACGACATCTTTGAGAGGTTTTGTCGTGTAATCGGGGACAGACTTGTCCTCAATGCGGACGGATACATACCAGCCATTCTGTCGCTTTCTTACCGCACAAGCTTTAATGGTAAAGCCACCAGGAATTGGGCGCGAGTTGTGGAAACGCATCCAACCTAACTTTGGCAAGTAAATTTTACTACCTTGTATTTTTACCCCCATCATAAATGTGAAGGAAGTGAAATTGCTGCGATTCTTGAATTTAGGAAAGCCGCGTCCGTCAAAAAAATTATTATAGGCAGTGTCTAACCGTTTGACGTTCTGTTGTAGAACTGTCGAATCTATCCCGGCAAACCAGGGTCTAGCTGCTTTCAGTTCGGGCAACGCTGTGATTTGAATGTGGCCTGGGTTGCGCCGAGGGTTTTTAACTTTCCCCTTTTTATCTGTTTTGCCTATTTTCCAAGGTTCCCCAGTGGCACCGTTTTTACTGACACAACTGGTCAACGGACAGGCTTCACTTTTTGTCCTAAGGTCGCAATAGTTGCCTTGAATGAACTGTTGGCTATACTGAGTGATCCTGTCATTAAGACACCAGTTGAAATGGCTTCGCAAAATATCCACCCAATTAGACATTTTTAAGTCTTGTGTTTGATTTGGACGCAACTTGTATACATAGTTTGTCAACAAGTTTAACTCCTCGTTTTTCTTGAGCTGTTATTAGTATATAGTGAAATACTTGCGTGTTTGTACTTTTTACATTTCTTTAGGAAAGAGGGTTTAAGGTTTATAGTTTTACTTACAAAGCCGTCCTATAAGGACGAGGTTTTAGACCCATTTCTCTGATAAAAAATCGCAGCGAAAAGCAGGGCGGACACCGCCCGCCCCAGCAAACTACTTCCGCTGCAACTGTACCCCACGAATAGAATAATCCAAAAGCTCGATCGGGTGCATCAAAGTAACAGCCTTCCCCTGCAACTCCAAATGCTTCTTAATTTGCAAAGAACAACCAGGATTAGAAGAAGCAATCAACTCAGCCCCAGTATTCAGCAAATTCTCCACCTTTTGTACTCCCAAATCATCCGCAATTTCCGGCTGAAGCATATTGTAAACCCCCGCACTCCCGCAACACAAAGCAGCATCCACAGGTTCTTTCAACTTCACCCCAGGGATTTGTTGCAACAACTGGCGCGGCTGCAAACTAATCTTTTGTCCGTGCAACAAATGACACGCATCCTGATAAACAATCGTCAAATCTCCCTCAGTCAAAGGATTGAGTTTCGCCGTAATTCCCGCAGTTGCCAAAAATTCTTGTATGTCCTTCACATTAGCAGCAAAATTCTCAGCTTTCTCCCGATAATCCGGGTCATCTGCTAAAATGTGACCGTATTCTTTCAAAGTGTGGCCGCACCCAGCAGCATTGATAATTACACAATCAACGCCCGTATTTTCAAAGCTGTCAATCATTTGTCTCGCCAAGGATTTTGCCTGTTCCGCTTGTCCTTGATGTTCCGGCAAAGCAGCACAGCATCCTTGACTTTTCGGAATCACAACCTCGCAGCCATTAGCCGTCAAAACTCGCACCGTAGCTTCATTAACTGGCGAGAACAACAACCTCTGCACGCAGCCTAAAATCACCCCAACTCGATAGCGTTTCTCCCCTTGTGCGGGAATGACTTCTGGTAAATTATCCCGGAAAGAATCGACAGTAACTTTCGGCAAAATTGATTCCATCGCCGCCAAGCGAGGAAATACTTTTTTCAGCAAACCTGTTTGGCGAATTAGTTTTGGCAGTCCTAATTTTTGATAAAGAAACAGCGGTACCAGCAAAGGCCGCAATCTGTGAGGATAAGGAAAGAGATTAAAAATTAGAGTGCGAATTACATTGTCAGAAAAAGTGCGTTTTTGATTTCGGGTAACTTGGTGGCGAGTTGCGGAAATTAATTTGTCGTATTGAACTCCCGACGGACAAGTTGTGACGCAGGCTAAACAGCCCAAACAAGTATCGAAATGCTGCGATGTTGCTTCGTTTAAAGGTGCGTCGCCTTCGTTGATTGCATCCATTAAATAAATGCGGCCTCTGGGCGAATCCATTTCTTTGCCGAGTACCCGATAACTCGGACAAGTTGACAAGCAAAAACCGCAGTGCACGCAAGTATCGATCAATTTGGGATCTGGCGGATTGTTGGCGTCGAAACCCGGGATTTCGAAAGTTTTCAAGTGGGGGTTTTGTGCTAGGAAATTGCTTTCTTTAGCAGGTTTTAAGTCGTCGCTGGGAATTGTAGAATTTTCGGAAGTTTGCATAATATATTACCTAATTATTTTGGTTCGTAGTCAGGACTTTAGTCCTTTCAAATTGCCAGCCTAACTCCATCAAGCAAACAAAAACTTCTCTTCTCTTCTTTTCTCTTCCTTTGCGGTCTTTGCGCCTTCGCGGTTCGTTAAAAAACAAATCTGGTTCACAAATAGACATCTCCATAAAAACCAGTATTGAACAGGCAGGATGCCTGTTCCACAATAAATATGGTCGAGGTATAATGATTTAGACCGGGATTCAATAAAAACTGAACTCCTTACTGCAAACTTTAAACTAAATACCGCTGATAAAACGATCGCAATTTAAAATATTCTCCGGGTCAAACTCTTGCTTGATGCGACGCATTAGATCGATCGCACTTCCAGTATAGCCCCAAACATCTAACCCTTGCTTGATGTGGGCTGGCGCAGCCAAAACCGTCAGAAAACCGCCTTTAGCTTCGCACGCCCTGCGTACCTGCAACAGCGTTTCGGCTGTCGCAGTCTCAAACCGCAAAACTCCTAAACCGCTGCCCGCATGAATCAAAGCATCCTGTACCGGCAACTCGTTAATTGCCTTGACTGCTTCCGAGGGTCTGATGCCTATTTTGCAAATAATTGCTGAATTATTCCCAGAATTCCAGACTGTTTCTGGCAATCTTTGCCATAATTTATCCTCATCATTTTCGCCGCAGTTAGTGCCTTGCAATCCCAACTTTTCGCCAACTTCCAACAACCGGGCGGATTGTTGTTTAACGCTTTCGGCGATGCTTTGAAACCTCACTACCAATCCCGAACCTTTACCCAAACTCAGTTTTTCTACTAACTGTGGTGACAGCAAATCAACGGCTGTCGGTGTTAAAGCAGAAGATAATAAAATTTGAGCAGCTTCAGCTAAAGCATTAGTTTCTCCTGTCAGTATGACAGTTCCCGATGATTCCGGCAGCGGATAAACTCGGAATGTTACTTGACTGATGACGCCTAATGTGCCGTAGGAACCGGTCAACAGTTTCATTAAGTCGTAACCGGCGACATTTTTCACAACTCGACCTCCGGCTACAGCAATTTTACCGTCCGATCGCACAAACGTAATTCCCAACAACAAATCGCGCACGCCCCGGTAGCGGTGCCGCAGCGAACCAGTATCAGCAGTAGCGACAATCCCGCCCAAAGTTGCCTGTTGCGGATATGCTGGATCGATCGGCAAAAATTGACCTGCTTTACCTAAAATTTCCTGCAAATCGGCAAACTTCATGCCCGCCTCCGCAGTCACCGTTAAATCGCCCACAGCGTGTTCTACCAGCCGATTCAGGCGCGCCGTACTCACCACAACGATCCCCCCTGCATCAGGAGATCCCCCTAAATCCCCCTTAAAAAGGGGGACTTTGACAACATCTTGCTCCCCCCTTGTTAAGGGGGGCTGGGGGGGATCGGAGTCTAATTGGACTAAACCGCCCCAATCGAGTTTGCTGCCACTCCCTGTCGGCAAGAGTGCCCAGCGATTTCGCCCTGCACAAGCAATCACTGCGGCGAGTTCTTCCTGAGTATGGGGATAAACGGTACAGGCTATTGAAGTACCTGGGGCAACAGCTTTTTCTACCCGTTCTTGCCAAAAAGCCTCTATATCTTGCCGCAGACAAATGCCAGCAGTGCCGACAATACCCTCTAATTCTTGTGTGCTAACGTAATTTTCTGCCGAAATATTTTTCATGAAGGTTCTCAGACGCCCAGTAAACAAACAATCAAAACAGCCCCTCAAACCATTAAATATGAATACGAGCCGATATTCTAAACATAAACAAACAAATGTCTCAAAACCGACTTTCAGTAGGAATTACTGGTCTCAACGAAGTAATTGACGGCGGCCTGATTCCTCAGCGCTCTTATCTGGTACGCGGCAGCCCGGGTACTGGGAAGACTACCGCTCGTAAAAACCTGGACAAAGCTACCCAAAAGTAGTCAATGTTAGACATCTACGTTAGTAATTTTAGTCCACAGTCCTAAAACTACAGGAATA
>RDXX01000095.1 GCA_004292955.1 Oscillatoriales cyanobacterium
TCAGCCGAGGCGGGTCAATCCGCTCGAAGTGAAAGCGAAAGGGGAGGGACTTGAAGCCTCCCATGTCATGTAATAGATGACTATACTTTTACCAGCTATAGATAATTACCTTACCAGAAATAATTGGTTGAAAGCCGTAACCCCGATCGGGAGAAATGAAAATCAGACTATTCATTACTCCAATCCTCTTCCTTCTAAGTAGAGGTCGCTCTTAAACTGTCAAGCGGTCAACTGTCAACTGTCCCAGGTCAACTGTTGAAAGCTTGCAGGGTGCACTTGGAGCAGAAGGAAGAAGAGTTTAGCGCTCGAACGCCCTGAAGTCAAAAGCAAGAGATCCCATGGGGAAGTACAACGCGAAAAGTTCGCAACCGTCGGGCGGGGTTGCTATATATAAAAATTAAAATAAGATTAGTTAAGCAATACTTCGGACAGTTTTATATCTAGTCGAGCCTCCGAAACCCTTACTGACTATATGCTGGACTATTTTTTCAATGTTTAAGTTCAGCCCTAAGTTTCAGAAAATGCGTAAAAAATGGCAGGGCTTACTCGCTCTCGGCTTACACGGCCGTTAAAAAACTGTCCGAAGTATTGTTAAGATTACAATAAAAAATATTGTTATTGTGTGAGCGTCCGATGACACCTAAAGTAGAAATTTACACTTGGAGAACCTGCCCGTTTTGCATTCGTGCTAAAGCACTGCTGAAGCAAAAAGGGGTTGAATTTACAGAGTACGCGATCGACGGAGATGGAGCAGCACGCGATCGCATGACCGATCGAGCCAACGGAGGCCGCAGCCTCCCCCAGATATTCATTAACGACCAACACATAGGCGGCTGCGACGAAATGCACGCACTAGATGCTCAAGGCCTACTAGATCCGTTGCTAGCAAAATAAGGCATTTCCCGTTGCATTTTGAATTTGCCTAAATTTTCATTCGACCAATTTTTAATTGTAACTGACCATGAAATTTGCATTCATCATCGATCCGCTCGATCGACTAATTCCAGGACATGATACCAGCGTAGCGCTGATGGAGGCAGCTCAAGAATTGGGTCACGAAGTGTGGGCGACTCAAGCCAACGAATTAAGCATCATCGGCGGCAAAACCTGGGCAATGTTGACTAGAGTAGCCCTCACCCCAGTCAAACAAGTAGAAGGGCGCTGGGAGGCGGCTGAGGCTTGGTATCAGGTGGAACAGCCTGCATTGGGCCCACTCGAAGCAATGGACGCAGTATTTATGCGTACCGATCCCCCAGTCAACGTTCCCTACCTTTACACGACTTATCTTCTAGACGGCATCGATCCCGCTAAAACTTTGGTAGTTAACAGTCCCAAAGGATTGCGAGCGGCTAATGAAAAGATGTATGCTTTGCAATTTGAGGGAGCGATCCCCGAAACAATTGTTTCTCAAAACAAGCAGGTAATTCGCCAATTTGTGGAGAAAAAGGGAGCGGCAGTTCTTAAACCATTGGGAGGCAAAGCTGGCGAGGGGATTTTGTTCTTGGAACCGGGCGATCGCAATCTCAACTCCATGGTTGAAATTAGCACTCAACAAGGCAAAATTCCAGTGATGGTGCAGACTTATCTGCCCGAAGCAAAAGACGGAGATAAACGAATCATCCTCTTGAACGGCAAGCCCATCGGCGCAGTCAATCGCATTCCCACCGGCAATGAATTCCGAGGCAACATGGCTGTCGGTGGCCGAGTCGCAAAAACAGAAATTACCGATCGCGAACATCAAATTTGCGCTCAGTTAGCACCTGTGCTGCAACGAGACGGACTGTACTTTGTCGGCATTGATATCATTGGCGGTTATCTCACCGAAGTTAATGTCACCAGCCCTACAGGAATCAGAGAAATCGATTTGTTTGATGAGGTGAGTTTGGGCAAACAAGTAATTGAATGGACTGTCTCGCAGGTAGGAACTAGACGCTAAAATCTAATAACCCAGAATTACTCATCGGTCAATTATTTTTTTTGAAAAATAACAAAAAAAATCGCCTTTTTTTTAGGGTAAAAAGCTTGACTTTGAGAATTTGAAGAGGTATCATGTAATAATGGGAGTGGTGACAAAATTTAAATTTAAGTCACCACTCCCATTATTAAATAATAATATCCCGATCGTCCCAAAAAATCAATAGGTAATAGCTACTTTTTTAGGACAAATTTTTTAACAAAATCACAAAAAACTCAGTGTATTCAACAATATTGTCAGAAGTTCATATCTGGGCCAGCTTGTCTAGGAGCAGAAAACATTGCACTCCGAAGCTTTCCTATCTTAAAATTATCTGCGTTAATCTGCCTTCAATCTGCGGTTGACTTCTCAATCAAAGACTGAATCCCCAATCCCAATCCCCAATTATTAAATCATGTCAAAAATTGGCGTTGCAGTAGTCGGTACAGGTTTCGGTCAAAAAGTGCACCTGCCCGGATTCGAGACCCACCACCGGACAGAGGTTGTGGCTGTCTATCACCGAAATTTAGACTCATCTCAGGCGATCGCCACCGCCCACAACATCCCCTACGCTTGCAACTCGATCGCAGATATAGTAGCGATCCCAGAAGTAGCGGGCGTCAGCATTTCCACGCCGCCATTTTTGCATTTTGAAATGGCAAAAACAGTCCTAGAAGCAGGCAAACATTTATTATTAGAAAAACCGACAGCCCTGACAGCTAATGAAGCCCGGGAACTTTACCGATTAGCGAATCGCGAATCTCAAACCCAAGCAATTGCCACCATGGACTTTGAGTTTAGGTTCATTCCCGCATGGCAAATGCTAGCAGAATTATTAGCAGCAGGATATGTAGGAGAAAAGCGTTTAATTAAAATTGATTGGTTGGTGCCCGGCCGCGCTGATGCTACTCGCCCTTGGAATTGGTACGCACAAAAAGAGCGAGGCGGCGGAGTTTTGGGCGCGACAGGTTCCCACGTTTTTGATTATATTAGCTGGCTGTTCGGCCCCGTGCAGAGGCTTTCTGGGCAATTGATTACAGGAATTTCGGCGCGGCCCGATCCGAACGATTCGGGAAATTTAAAACCTGTTGATGCCGATGATTCTTGTACGTTGATGTTGGAATTGGCCGGGGGAACGCCTTGTCAAGTTTGTTTGAGTTCGGTTACTTATCAAGGGCGGGGACATTGGGTCGAAATTTACGGCAGTCAGGGTACTTTGGTTTTGGGAAGCGACAATCAGCAGGATTACGTCCACGGATTTCGCTTGTGGGGTTCCCAAGCTGGAGAACCTTTAGCTGAAATTAAGATTCCTCAGAGATTGGAGTTTCCTCAAGTTTATCCAGACGGGAGAATTGCACCGTTTATTCGAGTAGTAGACAGGTGGGTTGAAGCAATTGATGCGGGGAAATCTTTGATACCGTCGCTCAAAGAAGGAGTTTACTCGCAGTTGTTGATGGATTTGACCCAGGAGTCAAATGCTACGGGAACTTGGGTGGATGTACCGAATTTAGATAAATTTTTGGGCGGTAGATAAGATTAAAAATTTACCTGAAAGAATTGGTTTAAAGCCGGAACCCTTGTAGGGAGAAATTAAAAGAAGGCTATTGATTACTCCAATCCTCGGACTTCCAGGTAGAGGTCGCCCTCAAACAGTCAACTGTCAACTGTCAACTGAATGAAAAAGCAATGTCGCCCACTCGATCACACCCCAAACCCGATAAACTACTAATAGAGAAACTCGATCAATCCCTATATCCAGATTCGGTAGTTGTGAATGGCGCGCCCTGAAAGTCCTTGCCTCAGTATAGCGATCGCTCGCCTGAGAACCGCTGGGGCAAACCATTTTGCCACTTGGGTTCTACAAGCTCCCTATCCCAGCGGGTACGTTCACCACGACTGTATGTGGCCGCTGGCCCTGTCCCAATCTTGGAAAGCTTGGCAGGAAATGTTTTCCCCGTCAGGGACAATTCACGAATTGCCCCTAAATCCTGATGGCAGTTTCGTCTCGCCGGAAAACAACCAGAATCTACTGACAGAAACTGAAAAACGAACTGCTCAATCCCTACAAATCCCTCCTATTATCCGCTCTGTGCCGCTCCACCTCAGTCAAGGGGGGTTGGTGGAGAGGGGCGAGCAGAATCCGCTACCGCCACCTCCTAGCTACAGCAGTCGCCTGATGCAGCATTTGGGGATCGATCTTTGGCAGTGGCTGTTTGAAGGGCCGATTCAGGGCAGTCTCCAGGAAAGTAAAGGTATCGCGATCGGGCAAAATCTACCCCTGCGAGTCCGCATAGACTTGCGCGAACCGTATTTGATTGCCCTACCTTGGGAAATTATGCAGCCTCAAGCCGGTCAACCGGCTATTTCTCTGTCGCAGCAACTGCTTTTCAGCCGCACTACCAGCAATGTTGAGCCTTTACCGCCCCTGCGTCCTGCCGATTCCCTCAGCATTTTGCTCGTTTTGGGACAAGCAGAACCTGGCCGCGGTGCTAATTCTGAATTTTCCAGGGGCAATAATCGTCATTTGCAGTTGGAAGCAGAAGCAGTCGCCCTAGCTGGGGTTCTGGAAAATGCTTTTCAAACCGACGACAGCGGTAAATATTTCGACATCAGCGTTCCGACTCGCGTCGATACTCTGATCGAACCTACTCCGGCGGAACTAATTTCTCGGCTGGAAACTCAAGCTTATAACATTCTGTTTTACGCCGGCCACGGGATACCTGGCCCTGACGGTGGCTTACTGTTTTTGGGGCCGGACACGGCGATTAACGGTACTGAATTGGCTCAGGTTTTGGTTCGATGCCGCGTGACGCTGGCGGTGTTTAATGCCTGCTGGGGAGCTCAGCCGGCGGTGGAAAGGCTGCATTCAAATAACGGCCAGCAACAGGCGATCGCCCGCAGCAGTTTGGCTGAGGTGCTGATCCATCACGGGGTGCCGGCGGTGTTGGGGATGCGGGACTCGATCGCCGATCGCGAGGCCCTGAGTTTTATCCAAACTTTTGCCCAAGCTTTGGCAGGACGAATGTCGATCGATCGCGCCGTCGCCGTCGCCAGACAGCAGCTACTGACACTGTACAAGTTCAATCAACCGGCTTGGACGTTGCCCGTACTGTATATGCACCCAGAGTTTGACGGTCAACTGACTGAACCGGTAGATGACCTGAAAACTGAATTGCCTTTGAATTCTTCTACTTGGCTGGGACGTTTGCCGTCTTGTGCTTACTTGCGGGGGCGCGATCGACCAAATGTCAAATCTAGCGAATCTGGCAATCAGGTTTGGCCCATTACTGCTGGTATGGTTCGAGTCGGACGCTGGGAAGAAAACGACGTAGTGATTCGAGAACAGTGGGTTTCTCAAAAACACGCGGAGATTTTCTGTCGCAACAGCATCGGCGATCGCGGGGGCGAACCTAGCTACTTCCTGCGCGATTTTTCCCGCTACGGGACTCTAGTTTTGGGTACAGACGGATGGGTGAGAGTTCACCACCAAGAACTGCTGCTGCAATCGGGTACTCAGCTAAAATTTGGCAGTTCTCAAGGTCAGATTTTTGAGTTCACTATTGAGGTTCCAAAAACTTCGGGCTACAGTGAGACTGATTGCGGAACTAATTAAGGTGCGGGTGTAGCTAATGAAGGCAATCGGCGATCGGGACACCAAAGTTCTCGACGCCCGTGTCTCAAGTCTGAAGTTAAAACAGTTACTCACCACTGGCAACTAGCACTTGGCAGAGTCCACCTTCTGTATTTTACTTGAACTACTTAGGTATTACATCATGGCTACCCAATCTCCTGATTCTCAATATTTTCGCGACTCACAAACTCAGGCGCAGATGGAACTTCTCACCACAATAGTTCAGACTGATGTTGCTTATCCTTGGAATCCCGCACAGCTTGAATCAGAATCTTATTTAACCGATCTAGAGCAAGAATTTGCCCTGTTTGATTCCTTCAGCGACAGCGATATAGCGGAGAAGTCGCAAGTTTTATTCGGACAACTAGAACAAATTTGGCTGGCGACTTCTCTACAAAAGTCTTTGCGCGAAAAATTTGCTCGGGTTCCTCAAGATTTTCTAGCCTGCATCGCTCAAAGCGTCCAAAACGCAACTGTTAAGTATCAATCTTTAGCTGACCAAATGGTTGAGTGCGTGTTAGATATTTTGCCTCAGTGGGCTGAGGAAGATTTGCAGGTGTTGGCGCGTCCTTTGGCTTATGCGATGCGAGAGGCTGATTCGTCCGCAGTGGAAGTGGTGATGGAGACTAGAAGACCTTGGGCCCAATTGTCGGAAATAGAACAGGCGAGAGTTGGTTTGGCTGTCGCCCGCTATGCAATCTCGCAATTAGAAATTTCTGATTAGTTTTTGACGGCTAGTTTTTTAGGCTGCGATCGCGGTAATTTTTTAAATTAATATAAAATCAATCTACCTTTAGTTAGATGTCACATTCGTCTAATTATTAGCCCCTAGGGATTGCTATCTCAAACGATAGCAATCCTATTTGATTTGTAGACATGATATTTTTTGGTTGAAATAACTGCAAAAAGTCGAAGAAGGCTGGCAGTAAACAGGAAAAACCATCAGAAATGGGGCAAAAAATTTGGTTTATAGGGCAATACGGTTTACTTAACACTATTTATGCGCCGGAGATCCCCCTCGCATCCCCCTTAAAAAGGGGAGTAGGGGTTGACTTTGAGAGCATTCTTGTCCCACCCCCTACTCCCCTTTTTTAACGGGGGTTAGGGGCGATCTGTCTTAAGTGAACAGTATTGGTTTATAGGGAGGCACGTTTGTAGTGTGAACTTTAGTCCGCAGAATTTTATGAGCACGTGCATTCCGAAAATCCAACCAGGTTTGTAGTTGTGCGATCGCACACAATCTCAAGAAGCTCTTGCTATACTTTGCCTGGACTGGATATTGCTGAGCAGTTTGCCACTAAGCAGCCAGTGATACCATTTTTTTAAAGTTATGACAGACTTTGGCAAACAGGGAAAGTGTATAAATTACAATGTCTTGTCGTGTTCGATCTCTATCGGATCTTTAGAAAACCGTCGCTTTTAGCGCGGGGAGGGATAGGAGGCGAGTGAGGAGTCTCACCCCAACCGAAACCGACAATCGTTAGGTATCGGTAGGGAGAGGTGAGCGACGAATGAGCAATAAATCTATGCATGGCAAAAATAACTTGTTGTTGGTTAACTTTCGCTATATAATGGTGATATCAGCGAAAGCAATGTTTATGTACTCTACTCAGAAAAACCAACTACGCGACCTTGACAAAGCCGAATTCTTGGCGCTCAGAGAGTTGTGCAGGCTGAGTAAGAACCTCTACAATGTGGGTCTTTACACCGTTCGCCAATACTTTTTTGAAGAACGTAAACACTTGCGCTATGAGTCGGCTGTGCGATCTGTGCAAAGAGAATGAGAACTACCAAGCCCTCAATACAGACATTGCACAGCAAACATTGAAGGTGGTAGATCGAACCTTTAACAGCTTTTTTGGACTGATTAATGCGGTTAAATCTGGCACTTATCAACAGAAGGTAAGACTTCCTCACTACCAGCCCAAAGATGGGTATTTCGTGTTAATAATCCCTCGGATTAAAGTCAAAGATGGAAAGTTTAAAGTACCGATGTCCTATGCTTTTAAAAAGGAATTTGGAGATATAGTAATTAACTTTCCACAACGACTCGACCCCGCTCAGCTCAAAGAGGTTCGGATTCACCCTAAATACGATGCTCGATTCTTCGAGGTTGAGTATATCTCTAAAAGGGCAAATGAACCCTCCGAAAGGATTGCTGGTAGTTCTCTGGCGATCGATCTTGGATTGGACAATCTGGCAACTTGTGTTGACACCAATGGGGCATCCTTTATTGTGGATGGTCGCAAACTTAAATCTATTAACCAGTGGTTCAACAAGGAAAATGCTAGACTGCAATCTATCAAAGATCGACAGAAGATAGAAAAACTGACCGAGCGTCAGGCTCGGCTGTATATCAATCGTAGCAACCAAATCAGGGATTACCTGAATAAAGCTGCAAGACTCATAATCGACCATTGCGTTAATACTAAAATTGAATGCTTGATTGTCGGATTCAACCTTGGGATGAAGCAAGATATCAATCTTGGTCGTCGCACCAATCAAAACTTTGTCCAGATTCCCTTTTATACCCTGAGAAATAAACTTAGAACTCTCTGTGAGCGATATGGGTTGAAATACAAGGAGCAGGAAGAATCTTACACATCTAAATCCAGTTTGTTGGATGGCGATGAGTTGCCCCTCTACAATGCCGATCGGCCAGCTACTTACCAGTTTTCGGGTAAGCGAGTTAAGCGTGGATTGTATCGGAGTAAAGAAGGACATTTGATTAATGCTGACGCACAAGGCGCGGCCAATATCGGACGTAAAAGTAAGCAGAATGGTTTTACCGGACTGTCTAGAGGCTGCGAGAGCCCAGCCGTTACGAATGAAAGTCTACTGAGGCTTGATTTTCTTAAGAATCCCCGTCCGTTTTACGGCGGGGAGTGTCAAAAAATTGTCAGAATGTTAAAAAATGTAAATATCGTCAGTGGGGTGTGTCGGAATTTTCAACGGGATTAAAAAGTGAACAGCAGGAAACCTTGACAGTTGCAGATACGATCGGGAATTGCAAATTTTATGAGAAATTCAAGATGTGACCTTCAAGACTTGAAACGCCGCTTTTTTAGGTGGATTTCGCACGTACAGATGGCAACGCTAGTCGTGTTGGGGGTAGTTGCTTTCGCAGGTGCGATCGCCGCAGCCTGGTTTAGCGGTGAAGGTACAGTCAGCGGTATTTTTGCCACAATCAATACTTGGCAGCAAAACCCGCCTGTGTGGCTGCAAGTACCTGCTGCGAGCAAGATGTATTTGTTAGTGCCGACTTTCGCCCTCGTCTCGGTTGCTTTAGCTACCATTAAAATTTCGCCTCAACCACAGAAATGGTCGCGGGCTGTGGTAGTTGGCATAGTTTTGGCTTTAACCATTCGCTACGTTTTGTGGCGATCGCTAGTTACCCTAAATTTAAGCGATCCCCTCAACGGTATCTTTAGTTTGGGACTGTTTTTCCTAGAAATGCTGATGGTTGTCAGCAGCAGCATTCAAATGTATTTAATGCTGAGTATGAAAGACAGGCATCGAGAAGCAGATCGCATGGCTGTTGCAGTTGCAGAGGGAAACTTTGCCCCGTCCGCAGACATTTTCATCCCAACTTACAACGAACCAATTTTTATTTTGAGGCGCACAGTCATCGGCTGTCAAGCTTTAGATTATCCTAACAAACAAGTATATTTGCTTGACGATACAAAGCGCCCTGAAATCCAATTGCTAGCCAAAGAACTGGGATGCAAGTATATAACTAGACCAGATAACAGTCACGCCAAAGCTGGTAACATCAACCACGCCACAAGCCTAACAAATGGAGAACTCATTGTAGTTTTTGATGCCGACTTCATTCCCACTAAAAACTTTTTAACAAGAACAGTTGGCTTTTTTCAAAATCCAGAAATCGCCCTCGTGCAAACACCGCAAAGCTTTTACAACCACGATCCCATTGCCCGAAATTTAGGTTTAGAAAATGTGCTGGTGCCAGAAGAAGAAGTATTTTACAGGCAAATTGAAATCATCAAAGATAGTGCAGATAGCGTAGTTTGTGCTGGCACGTCTTTTGTAATGAGGCGCAGCGCGCTACAAACAGTGGGAGGCTTTGTCACAAATTCAATCTGCGAAGATTATTTTACCGGAATTCGGTTGTCAGCCACCGGGTATCGTTTAGTTTACTTAGATGAAAAATTGAGTGCTGGTTTGGCGGCTGAAAATATAGAAGCCCATCTAACTCAAAGATTGCGCTGGGCGCGAGGCACCCTTCAGGCATTTTTTATTGATTCCAATCCTTTAACGATTCGCGGTCTCAGATTCGTACAAAGGCTGTGTCACCTGGAAGGATTGCTGCACTGGTTTACCAGTTTAAGCAGGATTGTGTTTCTGTTGATGCCTTTAGCTTATGCGTTTCTTGGGGTACTTCCTTTGCGGACAAATGCGCGGGAATTGGTCTACTTTTTCCTGCCTTACTATTTGGTGCAAGTTACTGTGTTTTCTTGGCTGAACCGCAAATCGCGATCGGCTTTGCTATCAGATGTTTACTCGTTCGTCCAGTGTATTCCTTTGGCGGTGACGGTGGTGAGTGCCATGCTCAATCCCTTTCAGAAAGGGTTTAATGTGACGCCAAAAGGAATTGCGACCGATCGCTTTAGTTTTAACTGGAATTTGGGATGGCCTTTGATTTTATTGTTCGCAGCTACAGCATTCGGTTTGTTCCATAATTTAAACATTCATTTAGTTAAAAATATGGGCAGTTGGCAGGGAATATCAGCAAGTGCTGATTCGTTAAAAGGTGTGAGTGCGGGCTGGATTTGGAGCGCTTACAACCTGCTGATGCTGGGAATTGCGCTGCTAATTTTGGTGGATATTCCTAAGCCGGATATATACGAATGGTTCAATTTGCACAGGGTGGTGCAGTTGAATGTGGGCGGTCAAAGTTTTTGGGGAATAACTACTGTAATTTCAGAAAGTGGCGCTGAAGTTGCTCTGACTGAACGGCCGAGTTTTGCGGTCAAAGGTAAAGGGAGCAAACAGAGTTTTACCGCAGCAGAGATGTTACCCAAATATGCCGCTGAGACAAGTTTATCGCAGGGTAAAATCAGAGCGATAGCTCGCAGCGTAGCAGTCAAAGCGAGGATATCCGTAGCGCCGCCTGTGATGGAGTTGGACACCGAAGCTCGTTTTGGCAACTGTTTGATTGATTGCGACTCGGCGACTCTGGAAATTATGGAAGAGAAATGTTTGATTCCTGTGGCTAAGATTGAGTTGGTTAGCGAGAAATCTCACTTGGAGTCGAATTTTCGGGATGCAGCAGGGTGCAGTGTTGCGGAATTTCCGACTGTGCGAATTGCGTTCGATCGCCTAAACATGAGCCAACACCGCTGTTTGATCGAAATGCTGTACTGTCGCCCCGGCCAGTGGAAGCGCCAGGAAACGCCCGGAGAATGGCATTCGCTGTGGCTGTTGTTGAGAATTGCTTTGAAGCCGAGGGCTATTTTTGAGAGAAACAGGCCGGTTAGGGCGATCGCAGTTTCCCAAGTTTAAAACTCATATCAAATCCGGTAGCATGGGAATTAATATTACCATAAATCAGGACACGGCATTGCCGTGTTCCTATTCCGATCAATTGTCTAAAAAAGACATTCAGATATCCTATCTATTATTTTTCCACAGTCAAAATTGATTGACAGAATATAAATGTTTTGATAACATAAATTTAGTTATATTTGTAAAATTTTGCGAACCTATGAAACTCAACTCGTCTTTGTTTTGTAAAGCGGTTTTAGTGACAAATTTACTCCTGGCATCTGTCACTACTTTCGGTATCGTTGCTCAAGCCCAGACAAGTAGCTCCACTAAAAATTATAAAGGTGTATGTAGTTTTTACGGACAAAATCAACGACAGGCACAAACAATCGGCTGCTCAGTCAAGCAGAGTCTCACCCAAATTACAATTACCTGGGAGGATGGATTCATAACTAATGTGGTGTCTTCAGAAGACGGTGTTTGGCAATCAATGCCATCTCGCTCGCTCGCCGGAGTTACATTTTATGCCGGTAGTGGACAAGTCTCTAGAGTTGAAATTTACGAAGGCCCTGGTAAAGGTATTCTTGTTGTCAATCCTCTTTGAAGAAAGACCAAAACAACCCCATTTCTTTTATTATGAAACAGGCTTTCCGGCCTATTCATAAAAGGTAAAGATCTCATAAACCGGATATCGGCACAAATTCATAACCGTAACTGGTGCGATTTCCCGGTTTAACAATTACTAATTGAACTGCTCGATTGCGATCGCCCGAAGGTAAAAAGCGAATCGGCCCCGATGCTCCTGTTGCCGAAAAATCTGACGCAGATAAAGCTTGTTGAATGCCTGTGCGAGTCGGATTGCGCCCTAATCCGACAATTAGCGCGATCGCCGCATCGTAAGCTAAAGCTGTGCGCCAACTGACTTCAGCATTCCAAAGTTGTTTCGAGGTTTGGGGAAAGTTTGACTGCGGATCTGCGAGAATGTGCCAAGGAACTGCCAACACCATATCTGTGGCTCCTGCGCCACCAATTTGCAGTGTTTTAGCACTATAAGCGCCGTCTCCTGCTAGTAATGGCAGCCGTTTGGCGTTGACTTGCACTACTTGCAAAGCTTGGTCGATAGTCGCCGAATTGGACGCTAACATCATGACTTCTGCTCCCTGGGCGATCGCACTTTTAACGCTTTCGGCAGCATTAAAATTCCCCTTAGCAAAGTCAAATTCCGATACGATTTGTCCGCCATCTCCGTAAACAGCAGTAGTAAATTCATCTTTTAAAGATTTGCTGTAACTGCTGGCAGAATTAAAAAATATAGCAACTTTTTGCTTTGGCAATTTTGTCAGCATATAGCGGGAAAGAGCATTCGCAGCAAATCGATCGCTCGGGACTGTCCGAAATATATTGCTGCCAACTCCTGAAAGCTGCACAGAGGTACTTGTCGGAGAAATTGCTACTAATTGATTTTGCTGGTAAATCTTGCTCGCTGCTAGGGTGGTGTCCGAACCAAAATGCCCGATTACTCCTAAAATTTCTGAGTTATTGGCGATCGCACTGGCAATTTGCGAGGCAATCTCTGGGTTGTTGTCGTCGTTAGCAATTAGCACTTTTAAGGGAGTCCCGTTAATGCCGCCCTTTTGGTTGATTTCATTTTGAGCTTGAGCGACTCCCCGCAAAATTTCTTGAGCAGCATTGATATCGGTGCCAATGGGAACCGCTGCGGCAATTGTGTAGGATTTTTGATTGCCGATACGGGCGTTGTTGAGGTAAATTAGTGCTTCGGGATCGTTGCGATTGGTTTGCAGTGAAGCTTGTAAGTCTGAAATAGCCGCGTTGTAGTTGCCAGATGCGATCGCCTCTACTGCTGATTCTTTAGTTGTTGTTGCTTTTTCAGAAATTAACAGTTTTTTTCCGGCACTCAGACGCTGCTGAATTTGCTGCTCTGACTGCGATGAATTCCCCGTCGGGGGCTTAGAAAACGTCTGATTTTCGGGTGATAAACCTCCAGGAATGCCGCCGCGGCTTGTCAGCCACCAAATACCTGCACCGGCTAGCCCGATCGTAATTAGGAGTGATAATACCAAAACAGCGGTTTCGTTTTTTTGGGACATGGCTGCACAATTTTAGATTTTAAGTTTTAGATTCAGTCATTAGTGCGAGCGTCCCCGCTCGCGAACGTTATTAGTGCGAGCGTCCCCGCTCGCGAACGTTATTAGTGCGAGCGTCCCCGCTCGCGAACGTTATTAGTGAACGTTATTAGTCATCAGGAAGAAGGAAGAGGGAAGAGGGAAGAAGGCTATAACGGCTATAACGGTTACGCGATCGGGTAAAAAGAAGGAAGAGGGAAGGAAGAGGGAAGAGGCAGGAGGCAGAAAAACCAATCTAATTATATTTTGACATTTTTTTAATAATCTTAGATAGTCATAGAGGCACGGGTACCGAGCAACGGGGTTTGATGGACGAAAATACAGAGGTTGCAGCCAGCCGAAATAGTAAAAAAACTAAGGTGATGAGGCCTTGTCCGTGCGATCGCCAACGGCTATGATTATTTAACCAGAATCCATCGAAAAATACCAAAAACCAGGCTGAGGGTTTTCTGCTGTATCCACTGTGACTTTCAAAAAGTGTGAGGAGCTAAACACTTTTGAATGCTGGATATCACACTTTTTTATTAACAAGCTATTTCTTAATTATATCTTTATTTTTTAACAAAAACCCGACAGTGCGGGAGTTGTCAACCATCACGGATGGTGCTGAAAGATTAAAGTTTTTTGAAGTTTAGCAAAAATCCTGAAATCTTTTGTAATATAAACAGGAAAGTTGAAAAAAATCTAAAGACAAACTAATTGCATAAAAGTGTCGCTAAGGTAGTAAAGATGACGGTTTCTTAGAGAAAAAGAGTGTTAAGCTCGGCTAAGCTCAGCCCAAGCAAAACCGCAATATTTAATTAAGCTCGATCGATAACAAAGGCTAAGGTAAAGTTCATGGCAAACTCAGTTTTAAAGGGGCCAAACGCAGCAGCAGGAGTGCAGTGGCAGCCAAAAGATATTATCCGCGGCCTAGTGTGGAAAATTGCGATCGCAACCTGGCTGTTAATGGCTGTAGGCAGCGCCACGCGCGTGATGAATGCGGGGCTCGCTTGCCCGGACTGGCCGCTGTGCTACGGTCAATTAATACCCGCAGCGCAAATGAATTTGCAGGTATTTCTGGAGTGGTTTCACCGTTTGGATGCAGCAGCAATTGGCTTAAGCGCGATCGCCCTTTTAGCACTTTCTGTCTTCTACCGCAGCCGCCTGCCGACTTGGCTGCCCCTCGCCAGCGCCGGCGCAGTATTTTTAATAGTTTTTCAAGGCATATTGGGCGGCCTCACCGTGACGCAACTGCTGCGATTTGACATCGTTACCGCTCACTTGGGAACGGCTTTACTGTTTTTTTGCGCCCTGCTAGCGATCGGTTTTATGCTGACTCCTTACGAAGCTACAGGCAATACAGGCAAATTAGCATGGGTAAGTTCGATCGCAGCACTGCTAGTTTATCTCCAAAGTCTGCTAGGAGCATTAGTCGGCTCTAGATGGGCGCTGCATCAATGTTTTGGTTCCTCAGAATTGTGTTCGGTAATGAACAGCCACATCGCCGGTATCGTACCAGCTACCGCAGCAACTTTAGCAGTATCAGTGATGGCTTGGCGGCAACCAGCACTCCATTCAAACTTGCGAAAATTAGGGAATTTAGCGAGTCTTTGTCTGATTGCTCAATTAGTTTTGGGATTGGCAACTTTCCGGCTGCACCTTCAGGTAGAACCGCTGACAGTCGCCCACCAAGCAGTCGGCGCAGCATTGCTGGGAACCCTGCTAGCTTTTAGTGTTTTGTCGTGGCGCGATCGGGTTTTATCAGCTTGAAAGTCAGATCGTGTCCGGTAGCATCGTTGTTCTATGATGCAAAATCTTGTAGGGGCGGGTTCACCATTATTCTCGATAAAAGCCAACAGTTTCATAAACCCGCCCCGCCCATACAAGCATGAATCAACCGGACATGATAGACAAGGCAGATTTATCTATTCCTTGAGCAACAGGTGCCTGATTTATCCCTCGGTGGGGGCGGGTTTATCAATCTTTTCACCTACAACAAATATCTCTTGTAAACCCGCCCCTTGTATCTACGAAGCAATGACAACTGACAACTAACAAGTAACAACTAACAAACAATTAATAACCGATGCAAGAAGTTCTTACAAACAATAGCCCTCGCCTCCACGAAAACTTTTCGCAAGTGGTGAAAAGTTACTACCAACTTACAAAACCGAGAATTATTTTACTGCTGCTAATCACCACATCAGCCGGAATGTGGATGGCCGCCAAAGGAGAAGTCGATCCGCTATTACTGGTATCAACTATTACCGGAGGCGCTTTAGCTTCCGCGTCGGCGAATACGATTAATTGCGTCTACGACAGCGACATTGACTATATCATGGAGCGCACGCGGTGGCGGCCGATTCCTTCCGGGCGTGTCAAGAAACGGGATGCTTTGATATTTGCGATCGCCCTAGCTACAATATCTTTTACATTGCTGACAGTAGTTGCCAACTTATTATCAGCATTGCTAGCCATGTCTGGCATCGTTTTCTACGTCCTAATTTACACTCACTGGCTGAAGCGCCACAGCGTCCAAAACATCGTCATCGGGGGTGCAGCAGGGGCGATTCCCCCGCTAGTTGGGTGGGCTGCGGTGACGGGAGATTTGAGTTGGGGTGCGTGGCTGCTGTTTGGGATTATCTTCCTGTGGACACCGCCGCATTTTTGGGCGTTAGCAATGATGATTCGCGACGAATACAAGGAAGTAGGCGTGCCGATGTTGCCGGTAATTGAGGGCGATGAAGAGACAGCGCGCCAAATTTGGATTTACACCTTATTGATGCTTCCTGCAACTTTGCTGTTTGTGTATCCGCTGAATTTGGCGGGCCCGGTGTATGCGGGAACAGCTATTTTCCTGGGTGCGATTTTTGCCCAAAAAGCTTGGTTGCTGTTGCAGACTCCAGAAGATAAGAAGGTTGCGCGATCGCTCTTTAAATACTCTATTCTGTATCTGATGCTATTGTGCGCTGGAATCGTAGTTGATAGTTTACCTGCGACTCACAACTTTACTACTGCTGTTGTTCACAATGTGCACACTTTAATTAGTGCCGTGGTGATGTAGTAATAAGTTAAATTGCCATTATTAAAATGAAGCCCGCATCTTGCGGGTTTTGTTTATGGTAAAATAACAGTAGTCATTCTCCCATCTGCGTTCATCAGCGTTAATTTGCTTTAATCTGCGGTAAAAAAAGAACGCTCGAAAATCGCTACAATTAAGCTATTAAATTTGCCTGCAATACTATGATTGCCATCCCCTCTGGATTTAGCCCCGAAGAGTACCTTTCCCTGGAACATGACAATACAGTCCGCCATGAATATCGGCGCGGTTTAGTCTACGCAATGGCGGGTGGTAGCGACGATCATAGCCGTCTCGCGATTAATTTTTTAACGGCTATTAATTTTCACCTGCGTGATGGGGAATGTCAGTTTTTTTCCGGTGATGTGAAGGTGAATTATGCGGATGCGTTTTTCTATTATCCCGATGCCTTTGTGACGTGCGATCCGCGCGATCGGAGCGATCGCTATGTGAAGCGCTATCCTAAGTTGATTGCTGAGGTGCTGTCTCCTTCGACGGGAAAATTCGATCGCACTGATAAGTTTGAGGATTATCGACTGTTGGAATCGTTGGAAGAGTATGTTTTAATCGCGCAGGATGAGATGCGAGTAGAGTGTCGCCGTCGAGTGAAAGATGGGGCTGGGGAACGTTGGGAAACGGTGGTTTATGGTGCGGGCGATATCGTGATGTTACAGAGTATTGAGCTTGAAGTTGCGATCGCAGAATTATATCGCGGTGTGAGTTTTGGACGATAAATAAAGTAAACTATAGACAAAGGTTTCAAATTTGAAAGTTTTGAAGAAATATGCTAAATATAAAATTAAAAGTGGAGGAAAGTTTTGATGACTGAGAATGCCGTGAAAGTAGATATCTCATTTCAATCACTGCTGGAAGCTATTTCGTCACTGGGAGTTGCTGAAAGATACAAGATATGGGAATTTTTGGAAGCTGAATTATTCCCGAATGAGGACGATTCTCCCGAAGACATTGCTGAAATTGAAAATGAAAACTTTCCACTACTCACGGAGTTGGGCATTCCGTTGGCAGCAGAGTGCAAGGCGTTATAATTAAAAATGCAAAATGCAAAATTCCAAATGGAAGCTACAGAGGAATCGGGAGTATGAGGAGATATGCAAATTGTTTGGACAAAACACGCCCAGGAACGTCAGCTACAATGGGAAGAGCGATTGAAAATTACCAGGGAAGAGGTTGAGGCGGCCCTAACCAATCCTCAACAGATTATCGTGGAAGATGATGTCTTGGTGGCTCAAATTAAACGAGGCAACGGTCTTCTTAGAGTACCCTTTGTTGAAATTGGCAAAACCAGACGAATCTTAACTCTGTACTGGACAAATCAAGTTAAGCGATATTGGCAGGAGAATACCGATGAAAGTTAAATACGATGCAGAAGCAGACATTCTGATTTTTATCTTCCGTGATGCGTTTCCAGCCAATGCTATCTCTGAACCTGGAGGCGTGATTGTCAGTTATGACGAAAATGATGAACCAGTTAGCATCGAATTTCTCAATGCCTCCAAACGTCAACTGTTGAATCCTCAAGAGCTCATGCTAACGATCGCAACTTAGTTGATGCACTTTGTCGAGGTGGCACAGCAATATTGTCAGCTTTCTTGATTTAGCTATTTTTCAAGTATTTACCCAAAAACTCTAACTGGTTCACCATTTCCTCTGCTGTCTTATTAGCAGTTAGTTCCATAATGGCTCTGACTTGCTCACCAACAGAATAGTCTTGCGATATCAGCGCAATGCCAGCATGAGATTCCTCTCCGATCAGAAACTCAGTATGTAACTGACAGAAGTCTCCAATATTGTGACTGTACAGCACTCTGTTTTGAGTGGTAGCTAGCCGAAGTTGTTCTTCGTCGATTAATCCTTCTGTTTGAGTTTCATTGACGGTGGTTACATCAACTTGACGCGATCGTAATGCCCGTAGAAGAGACTGATCTTGGGAATCTTCATCTAGGTAAATCTTAATTTCACTCATGCTTCTTTACCAAAGTTGGTGTACAAAGCTTCTAGACGCTTGGCTTCTGCTGCTTGATGGCTCAAATCAGTTTCAATTTCTGCGGTGTTGGCATGATAGTAGGTGAGTGCGGCGTAGACTTCGGCGAGGGTGAGATGAGAAATGCGATCGCAAATCTCTTCAGCATTCAATCCTCGCTTGTACCAGGTGACAATCCGGCGAACGGTAACGCCTTTACCGAGGATGTGGGGACATCCACCATGCAGTCCAGGAGTGCGTGCAATGAGCGTACCAATGTCAATAGATACTGCTGTGGTCATAAACTATCGAAGTTTGAAGGGACTGATCTCTATTACAGCATAGCGATCGCAGAATTAGATCTCAGCGTGAGTTTCGATCGATAAATAAAGTAAGCTAGAGAGACAGGTTTTAAACAAAATCATGACTGAACTCCTTCAACAGGCGATCGCCCAAATCCAAAAACTCCCACCCGATCGGCAAGATGCGATCGCGGCTCGGTTTTTGGCCCAGTTGCAGGACGAGCAAAAATGGGAAACTCGTTTTGCTGACACGACAGACGATCAATGGGATCAGATGGCTGCAATGGTACGTCAAGAAATTGCGGGAGGAGAAACGGTTCCACTTGATGAGATTTTCCCAACACAAAAATCAAATCAAGTGTTACAAAGTCATTTCGCACGCGGCTAGAGAGTCTTCCTGTATCAGTTCAGGAACAAGCCGATAAAGCTTATGCCCTTTGGCAGGAATATCCTGATCATCCAAGTCTTCAGTTCAAGCGAGTCAGTCAGAAGCAACCGATTTATTCTGCTCGTATCAGTATCAATTATCGTGTTTTAGGTTTATTGGAAGCCGATCGTATTTACTGGTACTGGATTGGTGCACACGACGAGTACGATGAATTACTGAAACGGATGTAGTTTAAGGCGATCGAATTCGTCAACCCCCGCTACCGTAAATGGCGATCGCAGAATTATATCGCGGTGTGAATTTCGATCGGTAAATGAGGTAAGCTAGAGACAAAGGTGTCAAACAATTTTAACCAATGCCAGCGTGCGTGCCAACTAGACGCTCTGGAAATACATTCGATCAGCAGCGACATCACTCACGATCGCGCTTAAATCACCTGCAACTTAAAGGAGTAATTAACTGTGATTCAAATAAATAGGAAAAGATTGATAATTTTTTTTACGTTGATAGCTTTATCTGCTTCTTCTATCTTGATTGCCCCTTCGTTAACAAAAGCAATGGCTAGTGAACTGTTCACTATACATTCACTATCCGAAATAGTAGCGCAAGCTCGTCCTATTCCGACCTCTTCTCAAGTCAAACCTTCTCCAAAGCCTTCACCTAAGTCATCTGGAGCAATTAGCTCTCCTAATATATCTATAACCTCTCCATTCTATTTACAGCAAGATTTTTGGGCTAAAGTAGCTATTGCTGTAGTATCTGCGATAGCTACTTTAGCCGCAAACTATACATTGCAAGTCCTTAAAAAGAAGGATGAACCAAAATATCAGCTCTCTCATTACACCTCCATAAAAAAAGGTGTTGTTGAGGTTGAGAAGGATTTTCAAGAAAAAATCAGTATACTTTACAACTCTCAAAAAATTGCAAACGATTTTTATTATGTTGTTTGTGAGGTTAAAAACACTGGAAGCCTTGCTATTAAAGATGAATACATCAGATTTGAATTTTCTAAGGGAACTAGATTTATAGATGTTTTTGCTCCAGATGCAAAGAAAGAAATGGGGGTTGAGGACTTACAAAATGATCCAAATTTTAAATTGGAAAATCATGAGAAAAGATATAAGATTTCGTCCCTTAAGAAATGTGAAAAGATAATCTTTAGATTCGTTGTAGTTCCTACTGAAGGTGAAAGTCTAACTATGACTCCTCATAATACAAACGGAGAAGTTGAGTTTATCCTTGGCTCATTAAAGGAGGTTGAAGATGAAAGATATAATTTAACAAAGTTTATAACTTTATTTCTGATTTTTATTATAGTACCACCAGTATTTGATGTGATTCCGTTCTTTGGTAGTATAGTAGCTTTATGGGCAAGACTTTCAATTCTCTTCTTGATATATCCATTCATTGAGCCAATTTCAAAGATAGTAGCACAGGCTGTATTAACAGGAGCCTATAAAACTGAAGATCTAGTTAAAGAATTTGTTAATGTAGCCGGTTCAGATAATAACGTAATATATCTGTCAGGAAATCATCAAGCGGATCATATTATCTCTATTGGTAGAGAACCTGAGTTAGGGATTAAAGAACAAGAAAGCATAAAAGACTTGTTATTCCAACTAACCGATGCAATTAATTTAGATGTAAACTTGTCTTTAGCGGACAAAAATGAGGCATTGGAACAGGTACAAATTTTATCTGATGCTGTAAATATTCATAATGCACAAAAGCAGTCTTCAGCAAGAGCTGCTTTTAAAACTTTAAAAGCAATTATGGCAAGCCTGCCAAGTGGAAGTCGTTTGGTTGAGTCAGGCAATAAGCTTATGCCCCTCATTGCTCAAATACTTGGGGTTTAAAAATTCTGTCGAAGACATGGTTCAAGTGGTCTGAGAGATTAGAAGCATCGCTCTCAATACCTTACGATGATCGCCCACACCAGTCTTGTTATCATTACAATCAACAGAATTTGTGGGAACATGATTTCTGTGCAATTAGCCTTCTTGCTTCCATGCCAACAAACGATTCTGAACTGCAAGCCCAAGCGCGGAAAATTCTAGATGCGATCGCCTTTACTCCTTTCGAGCAATGTCAACCCTTGACTCGTGAGTTTAATAACATTCCTGCTCGCCCTGGCATCTATGCAGTCAGGCACATAACTGACGGATTACTTTACATCGGTAAAACCAAGAGCCTACGAGGACGCTTCAGCGGCGGGCACAAGGCTTTTTTATGGGCGTGGCTCGATAAGTACAATGACGAGGATGTGCGAATTGCAATGCAATTAGTCTCTTACTGTGAAAACCCTGCGTTACTATTGGAACTAGAAGCCATCATTCTAAGAGCCACTGAACCTCCGTACAACGTTCAAATTCCAACCCAAAGGTGAATGCCATGCAAGCTAAACTTCAAGAACAACTTTCTCCTGCTGATGCCGAAGTTATTTTGGGACGTTTGCCAGAACGAATTCAAGCGGCTCTAATTGCGCGTGCTGCGGAAATTGAATATCCGATCGCAGCAGTGCTCGAAATGGCGATCGCCAGTTTTCTCGATACAGAAGCATTAGGTTTTGTAGATTGCAAACCAGGACGCGGACAGTAAAATCGAGAAGAGGTGTCAAAGTTTACGGTATACTTCGTTAACGCACCCTACAAGAGCCACGTTAAGCTAAAAACAGACAACAGAGAGCCAACCTACGCAAAAGGTTAATATCAATGGTTGCGATCGCCCAAAAAACCCTTTCCTTCGAGGAATTCCTCAACTGGGATGACAAATCCGGCAGGTCATTCGAGCTAGTCAATGGAGTTGCCCTGCCCCTGAGTGAACCCACAGCCAAACATGAGGATGTCGTCGATGGGCTATGTCGTCTCTTGGTGGATCATTGCCAATCCTTGAACCTTCCCTACGTTCCTCGACAAAGTAAACAAGTCAGATTGAACGCTCCCCCTGGCGAAAGTGAATCGAGTCGTAAAGCCGACATAGTGGTGTTTGCCAAGGAAGAATGGGTCAGAATGCGTCAAAGTTCTGCCTCTGCTGCGGCTTATATTCCACCTCCCTTGGCGATCGAAGTTGTCAGTACGAATTGGCGGGATGATTACCGTATCAAATTGAATGAGTATGAAACTTTAGGAATCCTGGAGTATTGGATCGTTGATTATGCAGGGTTGGGAGGCGTTCAGTATATCGGTTCTCCAAAACAGTCTACGGTGACTATCAACAGCTTAATCGATGGTGAATATCAGGCGCTGCGATATCAAGGAGAAGCCACTATTGTTTCTCCAACGTTTCCTCAGTTGGTATTAACGATCGCTCAAATCATTGCGATGACAGAAGTTTAGCGTTTGCAAATTATTTGTAGGATACTTTGTATTGCCAAAAAAATACTAAGATCCGAACCCGGTTTCTGGACACCCATATTAATTCGACTGAATCTGTGCATTCAAAACCTTAGAAATGCGATCGCGCGTTTCCTCCAAATGAGCCTGCGTATAAGCATCCGCATTCTTGTCCAAGTTGCGAATACTCTTGCTCAAACCCTCCCGCAACTGCCGCAATTCGTACCACGCCAGAGTCCGCGCATCCTCAGGTGTACTGGTTTTTCGCAGCACCATTCCGATTAAAATCGCCAAATGTTCTCGCTGCAACGATCGCCGAAAAGTCGAAATTTGCATCTTCTTGGACGGCTGCAAAACCTCTTTCCAAATATCCTGTTGCAAAGTATCGAACAATTCTGGTAATTTCAAAGCGCTTTCCGAGGCTGATTTTAACTCCGCATCCCGCAGTCTCGCCAGCCGCACTGGAGATAGCAACACTCGCAGCACAAATCGCTGCATAAAAGTAATTCGATCGCCGATCGGGTAATCTAGAGGAAACACCAAAGCCGGACTTCCCCAGTGCTCCCAGCGCGCAGGCGCTAATTTATTTAGCAAATCCGGCGCAAAACTAAACGCATCGCTTGCAAATACGTACTTATCCAATGTTGCTAATGCTTCTCTTTGCTGCGAAAGCTCGATCGGCACAAACGGCAATTTCGCATTAATATCTCCCGGGCGAATCCGACTAAACGACTGTCCGCCGACGTACAAAGTAGCATTCATCACCTGCTGAAAATAATACCCGAACACCGAATCAAACATCACCCGCAGTTCGTTATAACCGTCTTCCCCAACCGGAATTCGCTTTTCTAAACGCTTCCACATTGCCTTAGCATTATCCAATTGCCATTGCGAGTACCTCAGCATATTGTTACTGAGATCGAAGGCATTTGCAGCGGGATCGAGATTGTCAACAGTATCCTCATCCGGCGCATAAGCTAATTGCGGTTCCCCCGCGCGACTGGCAATTTGTTGCAGCGCTGGTAAGTCGCTGTTGGGGTTGGCGCCACCAAGAACTTTGTAACCGTACTCGATCGCCCAATCGTCATAAGGCCCTACAATCGTCGGATAATAATCGCCCTGTACAGTTCCCTGCGGTGCCAAATTAATCGGCAGGTAATCCATCACCGACGCCACCATACCTTGGGCGCGAGCTACCTGAGTATTGTTCAAATCCTCCGGTTGCAGCATTGTACTGCCGTGAAAATTGTGCCTCAAACCAAGAGTGTGACCGACTTCGTGTGCAGTCAAATTTCGGATATAATCATTAACATAATTCTCCAGCACCGGACTGCTAGGCGCTGCATTGTCCAGCAGAGACATCGACATTGCTCCGATCGCAAATTGCCGGCTCGATTCCAACCCAAAACACATATCCGAACTCAGCATCAACCGCGATAAGGGCGATCGCTTTTGTTCTTGATATCTTTCCACCAAAGTGGGCAAATCATCAACAATTCCACCCGGAGAATTCTCCCCGCTGCTTTTGCCTAAATCTGCATTTTCGAGCATCGGCAAATAGCGAGAATACATCCCGAACTGACAGGGATTGGTATTAGAGCCGTTTCGGCCTTGAAAACTCTTTGCTAGCGATCGATTTTGTTCTACCAAAGACCGATATCCCTGTTTGATTAGCCGGACAATATTAGCATCCAACAAAATATCAGCATCCAAGATTTCCCCGGTTAGCGGGTTAGTGCGAGACGGCCCGAGTCCGGCAAAATCTGACTCAAAAGAACTCGACCACCTAATAGTATTGTAGCGGACATCAGCCGGATCCCATTTAGCATTGTCCGGCATTTGTTTGACCTGAATTGCCTCTGTAAAACCTGCTTTTTCAAAAGATTTGTTCCACTCCAAAATGCCATCGCGAATTGCATTGCGGTATTCTAGAGGGACATTATTTTCAATCCAAAAGACGATCGGCTGCACCGGAGGCGACATCGGCGCCGTCGGGATTTGCTTTTGCAAATGCCAGCGATTGATGTAGCGCACAAAAGGCTCCCGACTGCTCTTGTCAGAAAAGTCTTTATATGCTGTCAGAAAATAGCCGACTCGCTCGTCTGCAAGTCTGGGGCGGTAGCCGTTATTGAGAGGCACTTCCGAGAAACTGTAGTGAATGCGGAGGTTAAAAGCCCGACTGTCAGGAATCGAAGGTAAATAGTTAACTGCACTGTCATTATCGCTGGAAAAACCGTAAATAGAAGCAATTTCTACATTCAGCGGAAACGCTTTCACATCTTTAAAATAAGATTTGTCTTCATCGATCGAGTAAGCAGCACCCAAAATCGCCGGCAAAATCGCTTTAACCCCCGGTAAGTCGCGCTTTTCGCTCATCAGCAAATCGCCTAAGTCTATCAGCAGAGTTTGCCTTTGCGGATGAAGGCTTTTGAGTGGTAAAGAATAGAGAATCGACTCGCTAAATGCCCTTTCCACCGAACCCGCTTGCGGGTCGCCCGGACGAGTGCGAAAATAGATATTCGGTATGACAAACTCGACGTTATTTTGGACTCGCCGCAGTTGAAACAAGAAATCGCCGATCGGCAATCCGCTCAAAATTCCCCCTTCCCCTAAACCTGATGCCAATGTGACGAAACACAGAAACTTTTTATCCAGTTGCTGCGGTTTAATTTCTAGATAAACTTTATTAGTTGCCAGATTGCGGTAAAGGGTAAACAGTCCTTCAAACTTTTGCGCGTCTTTGACAACTTGCTCGAAGGGTTGCAAAGGTTGTTGTTCGCTGCTGGGCGGCGGAGTTGATAAAGCAAAAGGTAAAAATAAACCTTTATACAAACTAAACAGGAAAAATGCTAGAGATAATATAAAAAATATTACAGGCAGATTTTTGCGGGGATTTTTCATCAGTTTGTTTCTGCTAACTTCCGAAAAAAATAATCTTTTCATGTTCAGTGTCCAGTTGCAGGAAAGAAGTGTTTTGAGATAGTCGCATCCCAGGATTAACGATTGAAATAACAATCATTAATATTGCTGAACCCGCCTTTACAATAAGATTTAAATCCTTTAAATTCTAACAACAGCTAGCGATAGTTTTATCCTTGACGAGGGTGGTGACTAGAAACCGGGTTTCTCTGAGATTTTTGCGTTTAGTAATGAGAAACATTCGTAGAAACCCGGTTTCTGAGATCTGCCGTGGGGGCTAGAAACCGGGTTTCTACGAGATTTTACGACGAGTCACGAGAAATCTTCGTAGAAACCCGGTTTCTGAAATCTGCCGTGGGGGCTAGAAACCGGGTTTCTACGAGATTTTACGACGAGTCACGAGAAATCTGCGTAGAAACCCGGTTTCTGAAATCTGCCGTGGGGGCTAGAAACCGGGTTTCTACGAGATTTTACGACGAGTCACGAGAAATCTTCGTAGAAACCCGGTTTCTGAAATCTGCGTGCGTCTAGGAGTATTTTCCCCGCTATCTCCATCGAACATAACAGACAATCTAGATACCCACTAGCTTACTAACTTCTCCCCCTCTCCCCCTCTCCCAATCTCCCCCTCTCCCCCTCTCTACTTCTTCACAGGCCAGGGAATCATCGGATCTTGAGCCAAGCGCTTGGAAACTGCAACAGCACCATAACGGTTGAGGTGGCTTGGGTCAGAAAAAGATTCCCGTGCTTGGGGCAACAATAAACTATTATCTCGGAAAATTAGTCCGGTTTGAGCTGCTAATTGTTGCATATATTGCCGGAATTCTTGTTCGTAACCTGTCCGCACCGGATCTAAATAATCGGCAGTCAGAGGCATATTGACAAACACGAGATTGATGTTGCGAACTTTGGTAAATTCGATCATGTTTTTGAGCGCTACAGTTTGTTCCCCTGTCAATTTAAAATCTTGATAGTCGGTGTCGTAATATCCAGATACTTTGGCGTGTTTCTGAAAGTAAGTATCGGGATTGAAGCGGATGTCGATCGGCAAAAAGCCGTTTGGTTGAAACTCGCTGGGTGCTTTACCCGCAGCAGTTAGCTGGGCGTTTTCAGTGGTTTGTTTATCGTCGTCGGCTGCGGTTTGGGGGCTTTCGGTGACAACAGGGGCTGCTGGATTCGCGATCGATCGCAAAAACCCTTTCAGCCGATCGCGCTTTTTGTAAGTTGCAGAACTATCCACCAACTTTTGACTCAGAAATTGTTGAACATTCGCTTGACTTTGTTCCAAATTGTGCACCAATTCACCAGCAGTCGCGATCGGATTTTTGGCAGTTTCCTTAGATGTTGGGGATTCTAATGGATTGGTGCGGATCAGAAAACTACCCCGAGCCAATTGTCTGTAACCTTCGGAAGAGGCGATCGCACTAAAAGTCAAATCCGGCCGCCCGCTGTTGAGAGCCCTCGCCCCGTCCGCCAAAACCAGTAATTTCGGCAATTGTTGCGGTGGCAAAATCCGGCGGACGATCGAATCTACCACTTGCAGAGTAGCTCCGTTCACCCCAAAATTGTAAGCCTTCAGCCCCGGATAGCCTCCAGCAGCCAAAGCCGTTTCCAACACCGCCGGGTCGATACCCCGCAGCGCCCTAGAACTCCCGACAATTAAAATATCCGGCGGTTTTTTGTGCTGGCGGATGTACTCTTGGTAGCGCGCAATCTGCTCGTCAAGCTGCTCGCTCCTCAAAGTCGGAAACACCGGAGCAGCCGAAACATCAGCTACAGGAACGCTAGTATTTCCCGGTTTCGTAAACCCAGAACCGTTGAAAGCCTTTTCTTCACTCGCGGACGGCGATGCTTGTAAAGGAATTTGAGGCAAATTCACTTCTTGAGACTCGGGAATCGGGACTGAAGAGCCAGAGGGAGAGGGAGAATCCGGATTCGTGAGAGAGGCTTGAACGTCGCTCTGAGGCTTGGGGGATGAATTTTGACAATTTGGGCCGTTGCAAACTTCGGAGGCTCTAGGAGCTTGACTAACCGTCGCAGATTTAAGAAATAGACCCAGCAACCAATCGGTATTGAAGGTGATCAGACAGCCGGCGATCGCCCAAATCAAAGCCATTCCCGCCGCGCGATCGGCTCTCACGCCTCCCGGCGCAGCAGCATTCATTGACAAAGCGTCGTTGGGAACAAACAAACCCGAAGCAACAAGCGGCTGCACCACAGCTTGAACCAACTGCTCGCCCAACTGGTGGCCTGGGAGTCTAATTTTGAAACGCGGCCGCGAGGAGTCCGGTGCGGGAGCATCGAACACCAAATTATCGCCCAGAGCAGAAAAACTCCCATCTGCCACCGACGGCGCAAACTCCGGCACCGTTTCCTTAGACAAGACAGCCTGTTGCGAGGGAGCCGATGCGGTTGTTGGTGCTAATTCCCCGTCAACCGCCATTTTGAGATCGATACCGTAGCGCCACAGGGGCATTTTCTGACCGGCGCGGCGCCCGTAGACTCGCACAAGAGCCACTCCCGGAATTTGTAACTGCCGCAAGAATTTAGCCACCGGCGGGCCTACCTTCGACTGAGCAGGGCAACTCAGAGCTTCAGTCATGACGTGCAGCACGTTGGCTTTGTGCAGCGCCACAGCCCGAATCCCTCCGGTTTCCAGCTTGCGGTTGAGATTGGGATTGAGAAATCTGTTGAGCAAGAAAGTCAAGGCTAATTGGTCGCCCTCGGCTGCCAATATCCTCGGGTTTGGAGCTAAGTCGGGGTGGTGGGCTGCTGGTAAGTCTATCCAGTCAATCCACACCGGCGACTCCGGCTCGGTTGTGCTGTCGCTGGCCGGTTCTACGCCGTAGAGGGTAGCTGCGCGGATGCCTTGGGGCGCGAAGGATGCTAACAAAGGGGCGATCGCATCGGTGGTTTGCTGTTTGTCAGGGTATTCTTGTCGTTTGGGTTTTTGTCCTTTTGTGACTGTTTTGCTGCAAAACAGGTGCAGAGTTGCTTCTTTGAGGGTGGCTCGCACTTCGACTGTTGATGTCGCCAGGTGTTGGTTGAGCAGTTTGGCGATCGACTGTACGTCTCCCCAGCGGGCCCATTCCTTGAGGATTGTGTCCGGTGGCGTCAAATCGACTCGCAGCACCCAGTCTGGCTTCGATTCGCCTGCAACTTGGCTGCCGATCGCAGCTTCCCGGAAGTCCTCTAGTTGCAGTTTCCGCAGCCTAGCGGCGATCGGTTCTGCGAGCAAGGAGGGTTCGGGGCTGTAAGCTGACTCGCACAGCACTAACAGCCGCCGTTCCTTGGACTTGAGAAGTTCTGGCGCATTGGGGTGCTGGGTTTCCCGGCTGCTTTTGGCTTCTTTTTCGCGAATGCTAACTTTCACCGAAACACCCATCGGCCCGAGGATTTCGCTGAGATAGCTGGCGATCGCATCTGGATAGCCCCGGCGCGCCAAAGTTTCCGCTGAAACGGTCAAAGTGCCGCCGCCATCACTGTCACCGGAGCCTGTTTCGGGGGATTGAATCAAAGCCACCGCGCCGCGACTTGCCTGCTGCTGCGTGGATGTTTGCGGTGCTGGCGCAGAAACGGGGGGACTGAAAGCTTCCCGAGTTGCCGAAGTGTCGATCGTCACTGGGGAAGTTTCAAAAACTTCTGGATATTCAATCCGGGAGGCCGTGGGGAAACTTTCAGTATCAAAATCCATTTCTTCCCGCACCTGAGGCATTGGTGCCGGGGTTTCTACCTGTGCTGCTTTTAGTTTGAGGTTGCGGTTTTCATTTTTGAATCTGTCGAAGAGTCCGCCTTTTTTACGACTTGTTGGCGGTTCGCTGTCGGGGGGACTCGCTAGTGGTGGCACTTCGGAAACTTTTGGTTCCGGTTCCGGTTCCCGTCGCTGTGGCTGTGGCTGTGGCTGTCGCTGTTTGCCACTGCAATCGAGCCGGACAGTCCAGTCGTTTTGTCGGGAACCGAGTTTGCGGCCGCACAGAAACAACTGGTAGATTTTAGTTCGATCGGGCAGGAGTCGCGTTAAATCAGTTTGTTCGATCGCGCTTTTAAATCTCGCCGTCACCAATTCCTGAGACGGACACAATTGCGCTTCGCACAAAATATGCAGGTGATTTCCGCGCAAACGCGCTTGTACCTGCACCTCGGGCAGTCCCAAAGCTTTTTGCGCCCACTGCGATGCGGGCGATCGATTGTCTGCCAATATACTCCCGTTCGCATTCAACATGGGACTTTAAATTTCGTCAAGGCTGGTTTTGTTTTCTACAGATAGCACAGTTTACAGGTTTTACATACAATTATTTTATTTACCGAGCCTAACCCTTGCATCCGGTTTAACTGTTGCTCGGCTTACTGGCGAGCTGTGTATCCCCTCGGCTGCGCTCCGTTGGGCAATACTGTTTTGACCAATACCTCGAATGTATTTTCGCACAATTAGACCCAGTTAAGCGAAGTCAGAATTCAGGAGTAAAGATAATTATTTCCCCTGTTTAGCAACCGCCCCCAAAGATTAGGACGTTCTTAATTGCTGAAACCCTTGCTATTCTTCCTCCTTCCTTCTGCTGTAAACTGGGGATACTGAATAACACAGGAGGGATCTATGCCGTCGGAAAACCAAGACTTGCCCAAAACTCAAACCCCCAACAATCCTAAATTGCCAATTCCCTCAGATATTTTATTGAGCTTAGCCGCCTTACCCATGCTGGGCGGGTTGCTGGCTGCCAAAGCTGCTGCTGAGTTTGTGAGTTCGATCGGCATTGAAAGCGAAGAAGTCTTTCGGGGTTCGCGCCTCCCGGTACTCAACTTTCCCCAGTCACAGGAGTAGCAATCTCAAGGCCAGTTCAACGCTAAATTTTTTGACCAAAAAGCTTGACAGCCGGTAGAATCCGTGCTGTTACAATTTGTCATTGCTTCCAGCTTCTCCATCAGTTCCTTCGCACCGCAAGATTAGTTTCAATATAATCGCGGGAATCCCCGCCCTCAATTGACGCGATTTCCGCAGCCCAAGGGCTAAGGATGAGCGTCAATAGGGCGGGGAGGGATAGCGGCTAAAAATGGGGGTTTGATGCCCGCAGTTTTAGCAATCTCATGGTACAGTAGCTCCATAATCTTCACTGATTGAAAATGTCTCAAGTCCTGACGGTTAGTTGTAAACTCGAAGTGTTGCAACATCAGGTTGAAAAACTTGATGCGGTGCTTCGTGCTTTTGCGAACTGCTGTGAGTACGTGAACAAAAACACTGACCGAAAGCTGACCAATCAGATAGCCGTGCAATCCTTAATTTACAAGGAAGCACGGGAATACTCTGGTCTATCGGCTCAGATGACTATCCATGCCATTCGTAGGGTTTGCGCCAATCGCAAGACTGCCAAACAAAAAGATAGACCTGTGAAAGGGTTTGCAGCTACCAGTGCCACTTATGACGCTCGGACTTTCACTTTTAGGGAGAAAGACTGGACAGCTAGTTTGACGATGCTCAAGCAAAGAGAAAAATTCCCTTTGCACATTGGCAACTATCAGCGTCATTTGTTAACAGGAAGAAATCCTAAGTCGGCAGTGTTGGTAAAGCGCAAAGATAACACTTATTACCTGCAAATTCAGCTTGAATCTGAGCCACCAAACCCTGAGAAAACTGATAGGGTTTTGGGTGTTGATTTGGGCAGAACCGATATAGCCGTTACCTCTGAATCCGAGAAGTTTAGTGGAACGGCGATAACCGAAATTCGTGACAGATATAGCCGTGTCAGGGCTTCGTTGCAGAAAAAAGCGTCCAAAGGCACAAGAAGTAGTCGGCGTAGATGTCGGCAGCTTCTGCAACGGTTGAGTGGACGAGAACGAAGATTTCAGGCACAGGTTAACCATACCGTTAGCTACCGACTCATTCAGCACGCCAAAAAACAAGCGCAAACTATTGCGTTGGAGGATTTGACGGGTATCAGAGAACGCACCAACCAACAGCCACGTTCTAAAACAGAGAGACGCAGAAGCAACAGTTGGGCGTTTTTTCAGCTTCGCCAATTCCTTTGTTATAAGGCAGTAAAGTTTGGCGTAAATCTGGTATTTGTTGACCCAAGGTACACATCCCAAACCTGCCACAAATGCCTGCATATTCACCGCTCGTAAAAACCTGGACAAAGCTACCCAAAAGTAGTCAATGTTAGACATCTACGTTAGTAATTTTAGTCCACAGTCCTAAAACTACAGGAATAAA
>RDXX01000004.1 GCA_004292955.1 Oscillatoriales cyanobacterium
ACAAGCCTATGGCTTTATGAACTTTGATAACTTTCGAGCAAGGCTATTAGCTTGCTTTTCTGATTAGGTTTGCTTATCACCTTGACTCCAGAAGAGCCCTTGAAAATCAGATAGGATTGCTATATATGGTGAAGGTATTAGTCGCAGCGCTCCCTGAACTCTCTCAAAGTAGCAGTCCTACAATCTAGATGGCAACTGCGTTTGAGGTGCGCTTACCCTGGATTTAACTGGCTCATAATATTCCATATTCCCTCATGTCCATCACCCAAACAAGTTAATATATCGGCTAACGGCTGATGGTTTATATAGTTAATTAATGCTTCATTCTCTTGATAAAAAGCCCCGTAATAACTTTCATGTAACCGCACGGCCTTATAATCTTGCCAATGAGACCCTTCTCCCAGCTTCCCTCTCATACCATTTTTCTAAAGTTATGCTAGACTTGTCTCAAAAGTAAAGGAGAACATTAAAATGTCTGGTCGTCCTCATATAACAATTACCGAATCTGTAGAGGTATTGCTAGAGATTCGGAAACAACAAAAAAGAATCTTAGCATATAATAAAGTTCAAATGCTTTATTTTTTTCAGTCAAAACAAGTAGAAACAGTCCGAGAAGTATCGTCTATTTTGGGCAAAAGTGAGACTACAATTCATCGGTGGCTCTTTCAATATAAAGAAGGTGGCATAGAAAACTTGTTAAAAAATCGACAGGTTTTTGGCAGACCTAAAAAATTTTCAGTTGAAGTAGCGGCTTTAGTACAACAAGAATTGAGAGACCCCGAAGGATTTTCCAGTTATAAAGAAGTTCATCTCTGGCTCTGGTTAATCAAAGAGATACCTAGTAGTTATCAAGCTGTATACTCCTTGGTAAAAGGGGAGTTTAAAAGTAAATTAAAAATCCCAAGACCGGGCGAGTAGTGAACAAGAGTTAACGGCAGTTAATGAATTCAAAAACACCCTGCCAGAGAGAATTAAAGCCTTGCTAGATAAAGCTCCTGACCAAGTAAAGAAATACAAAAAGTGGCTTTTTTGGTGTAGTGACGAAACTCGATTAGGACTACATACAATTCAGAGACGAAGGATCACACTACGGGGTATAAAACCCGTAGGAAAACATCAATGGAAATTCAAATGCTTTTGGCTTTACGGAGCAGTATCCCCATCTACAGGAAGAAGTTTTTTTTGGGAGTTTTCTCATTTAGATAAAATTTGTTTTCAAGCATATTTGGAACAATTGTCGCTTGAATATCCAGATGAATTGCATATCATTCAAGTAGACAATGCTGGCGGTCATCTTTTAAGTAAATCTGAATTGCCAGACAATATTATTTTACTATTTCAGCCTCCTCATTGTCCGGAAGTAAATCCAACAGAAAGAGTATGGGAATATATCAAAGAATTTTTAGCTTGGTTAGTTTTTAGTAATCTTAACGAACTCCGTGTAAAAGTTCAGGAAATTTTAGCATCTTTAACGAATCATGTCATTGGTTTTCTCACAGGATGGTCTTGGATTTTACATTCTTTATCTCTAGCACATCTTTAAAAAAATGGTATCAGACGGACTTTCCCTCCATCTATGCTTGTTTCTTTGACCTCAATTTTGGCATGAGGTTCTGACCATTCTTGTTTTTCTACCAATCGATGTAAACAAGTGTGTCCAATCTTTACTCCTGTCTGAACTTCCATTTCACGGGGCAGCCTTGCAGTAGGAAAGATTAGCTATTTGACGGAGACAGCATTTTTCAAATAATGGAGATAATCGAGTAGATTTCTTGAACTCTAATTTTTCTGCTTGTTTTTCAGTAATTATTAGTTCACCAATACAGCTTTTTACTGTCCGCGGTCGTCCTTGTTCTGTTCCCGTTGCTTGTTTGATAAAAAAAAACCGATTTGTGGGCCCACTGTTTCAAGCCATTGTTGCCTGAGATGTTTTTCAATATTTTCCAGACTGGTCAGTTCACTTGGGGGTGTATTATTATACCAAATTTTAGCAATTTCTGCCGTACAGGATTCCAACCGCTCTAGTTCTTCAGGGGTCATGGCTCTTTTTCTCGACTTTTTTTGACGCTTTTATTAATCTTATACCATTTTTCTATGAAGCTGCATGGAATAGATCCTCTACCTGAAAGGATTTGAGGCGAACCATGAAGTGCAGCTTCATAGTGAATTGGTATTAACTATTTTAGGCTTATTCGGATATTTACAAAACCGGGATGCTCCCCCATCCATCAGTTACATAAAAATAGCATTTCCATTCACTTACTTTGTCCCATAATGGTTCAAATGTCTTAGCACTATGATCCCCTAATACCCATCCTAAAATTCCTGGTTTAAAGTGGTCAACCGCTGTCCACAGCCAGATCTCATCTGTTTTTTTTTACATAAGTTTGTAATTCATCGAGTTCACCCACTTCTGGAATGACTTCAGGATCATAAACATCTGGTAACAGTTTTCCGACTTGTTTTACCCAATTCATTACCGTGGTATGATGAACTCCCTTAACTCGTTCTATCGCCCGCAAACCCATA
>RDXX01000096.1 GCA_004292955.1 Oscillatoriales cyanobacterium
TTATTCCTGTAGTTTTAGGACTGTGGACTAAAATTACTAACGTAGATGTCTAACATTGACTACTTTTGGGTAGCTTTGTCCATGTTTTTACGAGCGGTTCTCCCATCTTTGCGATCGCCCCACCAGAGAATTTTGTCTCTCAAACCCGGTTTCTGTCTCCAAGACACTCTAACTTTATCAAGACTATTTGGGCGATCGCCTCAACCTGAGTGCTGATTTTGAGCAGATATCTAGAATCTCCGTGAATAAGCTACTTTGCACAGGTACGTAGTTGCGCTTCAGCGCTCTTTCATATAAACAGCGCCGAAGTGTAACAACGTACTTAACAATTAGTCCGCATATTATGCGTTGTATAAGTTCTGTTGCACTTAAATTTAAGCTTGATGGCGCGCTATGAATTCTCGCTCAAAATAATTTAAGTCAGCAGTTGCTGACATATTAAATCCGCGACAGATTAGTTCTGGAAATACACCGGAATACAGAGAGACTTTAGGCTAGCAACGCCATAGCTGAAAAACTGTGGCTAAAATAGCAAAACCCGCCGGGGCGGGTAGTTTTGTTAAGCTATAAAATTTTTCCCACTAATCTGATTTGTCGGCTAAGCTCAGCACGCTGAGGCTTAGCGCTTTCCTTTGGGGAACTGTTCGATGCCAGCCCAGCCGTAAAAAACCAGCTCGTCGTTTTGAACTCGACAGCGGTCTACTCGCAGTTGAGTGCCCTCTAAAGCAAATTTGTCTAAGTCTAGCAAGTTATTTACGTGGGCAATTATAGCTTGAGCCAAGTCTACTGCTTGCCCGTCACCGCCGTAAGTAACGCTGACAAATTGGATTTTGCGCCGGTCTTCTACTTGCAATTGAGCTGTAATATCTATTTTGACTGGTTCGCTGTCCTGGCCGATCGTAATCTCGGACTGAAGCCGAATTGATTTGTCTGTTCCGAAGCTGACTTCAGTGTTTTGAAAGTACAGAGATTGCTCTTGGTATTTCAGCTTTTGGAGTTTTTCAACTACAAAAGGTGTATTGAATGAGGTGGTTAAATCCGATCGGCTTAAGACTACTCGCATATTTGCCTGGGTAGGCTGCCGCAATTTGACTTGACCTGCAAAAATCGCCCCAAAATCAATGGAGAGTGCTTGCAAGTAGAGTTCCATCACTTCTATACGCAGGCCGTTATACATCAACATACCTTTACCAACGAAGTCGAAACCGTCGATGCTTCCCTGCAAGAGTTTGGCTACAGGTTCGACTCGGATGTTGGCTTCTGCCTTTTCAGAACGTTTGAATAAGGCTGCGATCGCAGCTCCTGCTACTTTGCTGACAAGGCGATCGCCACTTTGACCTTGAAAGGATGTACCGCTAAACAAAGCTGCTACCATTTATTCGTTTGCTGATCTACAGTCGCTATTATAGCCTCTCATTAAGAAATGTTAAAATAGCTTGTGCTTATTCACTTTATAAGCAGAAGTTGTTTTTTGTCTGCCTTGAAAGTAACATTTTGGAAATTTAAGGACTCAGGGGCGTGCCTTGGAGACAAGCGCGATCGAGCAAAGCTCCATCCCAGACGGTATGTTCGATCGCAGCACAGAGCAAATTAGCCCCCGTCAGGTTAGCACCGCGCAGTACGGCTCCATTCAGGATAGCTTCTTCTAAATCAGCTCCCGACAAGTCTGCGCCGGACAAATTGGCATTGCTCAAATCTGCCTGCTGCAAGATGGCGCGAGCCAAATTAGCACCCCGCAAATCGGCTCCCCGCAAATCGACACCGCTCAAGTCCAAATTGCCGATCGAGGCCGCCGTCAAAAAAGCACCCCCAAAACTTGCATCGCGGACTAAAGCATTAGCAAAAGAAGCACCGCGCAAGTCAGCATTCCGAAAATCAGCCCCGCGCAAGTCAGCACCGCTCAAGTCTGCGCCGCGGAGGTTTGCTCGCAGCACCGCCCGCTGCAAGTTAGCACCGGTGAGATTAGCTCCTGTTAAGTTGGCTTGAGATAAGTCGGCACCTGCGAGATCGGCTCCCGCTAAGTTTGCGCCGGCTAAATCTATGCCGGCCAATATATGAATTTTGCCTTGGCGTATGGCTTCGAGGTCATGAGTCATTAGTTTTTAGTCATAAGTCATAAGTCAGTTGGCAGTTGGCAGTTGGCAGTTGTCAGTTGGCAGTTGTCAATTACTAGGGTACACACCGTAAACAGAAAATTAGGTTGCGGAATTCGTACTAAATCCGTAGTCCTGACGCACCATACAATAACTGTCCACTGTCCACTGTCAACTGTCCACTGAATTACCCAACTTATTTTACAATGCCGGAGTTGCCGCGATCGTGCGATCGCCCAAATCCTCCAACCAGATATTAGGCAGTTGGCTGGGGCGGGTGGGTAACTCCATCAAACCCATATCTGCGAGTCTGACGACATTCCCGAGAGTTTCCACCAAAGCCGGATCGAAGCGAGTACCCGACAGTTCGCGGCACTTTTCTAAGGCTGCTGTCAAACTCAAAGCAGGACGATCGCCCCGCGGTTGAGTCAAGTCTTGGAAACAAGCGACCAAACCCAAAATCCGCGAAGCAACGGGTATCCCTTCACCTCGCAAACCCTCGGGCCTGCCGCTGCCGTCCCAATTTTCGAGTTTGTGCTTGACAATTTCGGCGACTGGTGCTAATTCCGGCATTGCTTGGAGGAGTTGGGAACCGATGAAACTGCGATCGCGCCAAAATGATAGAGTTCCTTGGTCGAATTTATCGGAAGTGCGATCGAACACCTCATTCGGCGCCGAAACCAAGCCGACTCGAAACAGCAATCCCGCCAGCCGCAGCCTTCGCAGTTGCAAAGCCGGCAAATCCAACAATTGACCCAAAGTTTCCGACAAAGCCGCCACCTGCAAAGAAGCTGTGGGATTTGAGGTGTCGCGTTCGTCTACGCGCTGGGCCATCCGCAGAAAAGCTTGCAGTTTGTTGGCGTTCAAATTGCGGCTGACGCGCAAAGCTTGACCTTCCAATTCCCACAAATCGCGAGTTTGGCGGTTAATTGCCACCATTTGCTGCTGAGAACTTTGCAGGTAAGTAACGATGCGGGATACTACGCCACTAATGTCTGCCAAGGGCGGGCCTTTGGTAGCAAGAATTTCGTGATGAATTTCTAGCAAACTGTCGGCTAGGGAGGGATTATAATGTCGTGTTTGTTCTATAAAAATTTCTGCTGACGCCGACACCAACGACTGGTCAAACGACCACAAACCGTAGAATTTTCGCTCTGTATCGACTTCTGGCTTGCCCTCTGGCAAGTATTCCTGGGCCGTAAGTTCGCGACAAAGCACCATTGCTTTGTATGTGGGGGCCAGGATGATTAAATTCCATTCTTGGATAATGGGGTCGATCTCATCAAGTTCTATTAAAGATACATTTTCTAATTGACCGGTTTTGTGGGTAGCGAAACCGCTGTCGGCTACTGCACCGATGACAACTTGTCGAGAAGCCTTAGCAATATCGAAGTAGCGATCGGCTTCTTGCAAATACCATTTTCCCTGCTGAAACGTCACCAAAACCAGCGGTTTGAGTGCGAGATCGTCCCCGCTGCTGGTTTGCAAGATGTGGTCTTCTAGGGCGTGACACAGGGCTACTAGGGTGTTTTTGAAGTATACCCCGTAGCTAGAAGGCAGTTTTCCGTCGGGAAGTGTAGCTTGTAGTCTGGCGAGAGTTGATTCTGGATTCATAAAAATTAATACGGGATGCGGGAAACTCAACGGCTTTAGCCTTGAGAGGGAAGCGACGCGGGGGACTTCAGTCCCCGTCAATCCTAATATGCGTAACTGTAGCCATCTTTTTTGTGAACTATTTTGCAGTATTTATGGCTAATTCCTTGCACCAATTCTGATGCTGAGATGTTGAACGAACCTGTCGTTCTAACTGCAACCCGACCAACATATTCACCTATTTTCTTGCCACTGATGACGATTGCTTTTACGATGTCACCAGTTTGAAAGCCTTTAACAAACTTGTTTCGAGGAACGTACCGAGATGGAAAGCCAAATTTGTCTGTGCGACACATTTGACGGGTTCCGTGTCCAGTTTCCTTGATTAGCAGTGGCTTATTTGTTAATAATTCTAGCGCTTCAACTTGACCGACACAAGCAGCATCAAGCCAATGAGTTTTAGGTAGTTGCAGCCGACTACGATTGAACTTGGTCAGTCCACCTGAGCCAGTTAAAACAGGCAACCCCGTTTCTTTTAAGCGACCAAATAACGTCCATCGAGTCGAATTTACCGCAGCAGCATCCTTTAGGGGGCGCTTGGATTGTGTAAGAATTCGACTCAGAATGTCAGGTTTCTTTGCTAAGAATTGTTCAATGTTCTGAGTACCTTTCTTCTGGTTGCATTTCTGACAAGCAAGGCAAAGATTAGAAATTCGATTGCTTCCGCCTTGAGATTTGGGATGAATATGCTCAACTTGCAATGGTACATTTTCGGCGTCGCAGTAAGCACATTTTCGGTTCCATTTGTTAAGCAAATATTGCCTAACTTCGTAACCCTGTAGTTCGCCTTGGTGGTATTCAATAGCTGAAATTTCAGGATTTTCTAATTGTTGCAAGTCAAATCTGACCAGCTCTTGAACAATTAAACCGATAGGTGCAAGCCTGCGTAATTTTTCAACCCAAGTCAGGGTGGTTTCTACCCGGTGCTGCAAGGATGGTGCCAACCAACCTTTTTTGCGGGTACGGTTTAAAAACCTTGCTTGGCGGTAACGAGTATGACGGTTTCGCCTTCCTCGACGCAGTGAACGACGGGACTCAAGACTTGCTTTGATAGTTTGACCGCGATGAGTTAATTCAGCACCAAAAATTACTTTTTCACCTTGCAATAATGCAATGCCTGTAGTTTTGGAACCTGGATCTAATTTGAGAGTAATTGATTCAATGGTTGCTGTTACTGCCTTTTTGAGGATAATGGTACACGGGAATCTTCTGAAGATAGCCGCTTTACCAGCCGTCAGCAACTTACGAGCCATTGACGACTTGCAAGGTGTGAGTGGTTTTTTGTTTGTGTCAACTACGAAAATAAAATTGGACATTGTTGTGTCCCTCCACTTGCGTGTAATGTTCGCTTCGACCTGGTTATAAAGGCTTGTTAAGTTTGCAGCACTAACGAGAGTGACTTTAAGTTTGTTTGACTGCAAACGATAGAGCGGAAAACTAGCGTCGCATTCTCCGGTATCATGACCTAAATAACGTCTCCTTGTAACAGGGGTCTGGTCAGCACAGCTTGCAATTTCTTACAAGCTCAGTCTCTTTAGAGCTGAGTTACTGACTGCAAAAGGCGGTGCCGGCTCTTAACATATTGTAACGTGCGATCGACCTTCTCGAAAATACTTTTGACAAAAATCCGATTTTTTGATGACTTCCGGCTCCACAACCTACAAAAACGGCGATGTGATGGCGATCGATCCGGCTCTTTCAATTTATATCGAACTCAACCGCACCGACAGCGATTTCTTGCTCTTCAAAAAAAACGACCTTGCTTATATTAGGGTATGAAAATGAATCACTTGAAAATTCAGCTATATTGACTGACTGGCTTGTTTCATTTTTTCAAATTGAGTCTTTCATGCCGTTGCAGCAGCAACGCCGCATTCGCTAATATAAACTTTTTTGCTTGTGGTTGTTCTACCAGACAGGATATCAGAATATTTATTAATATGTTCTTCATTACAATATAAATACAGGACTTGTGCGAAAAATGGAAAACCCAGCCCTTAAAATTGCAGCGTTCTGGGTGCAACGACAAAGTTTTCTCATTAATTCACAAGTCCTATCTCAGTTTTTCTTCGTCTCAATAAACTTTTTATTATTTACCTTTGGACTCAGAAACATCTGCAATCAAATCATCTTTATCAACTTTTGGAACAAAATCAGGCCGTTCTTTGGATTCCCAACCCGGGGGGCGCTTGGAATTATACCACGCAATGGAGCCGATACTAACCGCAGCGACAAATCCAACACCAAGAACTGCGATCGGAATCATTAGGTTGTTCTCTACCATTTGGTTCAAATCCTTATTTACTGTACTTCTCTAGTATTTTATGTGCTATTGGCGATCGTGCAATATATCCGAAGACTGAAAATTTGAGCGAATTGCAGCCATAATACTTAGAGATTGAAATTAAAAATCCCCTTTATGCCGCTGTTGTCGATCGCACTTCTGTTAGCCGCCAGTTTTGCTCTGGGTGCTTTGCCGCTTACTCGCTGGGCGGTGCGGCTGCTGGGCGGTAAAGATTTGAGGCGGTTGGGCACGGGGAATGTGGGGGTGTCGGCTGCTTTTATTCACGGGGGGAAGTTGGCGGGAATTGCTGCGGTGTTAGCGGAAATTGCCAGGGGTATTCTGCCGGTTTTGGCGGGGAGATTTTGGTTTCCTGATTCACCTGCGATCGCGATCGCCCTGTTAATTCCTCTGGTTGCGGCCAGATATGCGATCGCCCGAGGTGGAGGCGTGACTAACGCGGTTTGGGGTCTTTTGGTATTTTCGCCGCCGGTGGCTGTCTCTTCTGGCATTTGGGGGCTACTGGTGTGGGGTTTGGCACGGCGGTTGTGGCAAAAGGGCGATCGGGCGAGACTCTTTGCTTCCCGCTGCGGCTGTCTGTGCACGCCTATCTGGGTTTGGGTGTGGCATCAATCTTTGCCGGAATTCTTAGCAGCAGCAGGATTGGGAGTTTTATTAGCTGCAATTAATCTCAGTCAGGGTGATGATATGGCTTTATCTAAATCGGAACAATTGTTTTCTCTCGATGACTCGTTGGATGCTAAAATTTGCGGCGATAAAGCTGCGAGATTGTCTCAACTAAAACGCGCTAATTTTAATGTTCCTTCTGGCTGGATATTATTGAATGAATCGGGCATCGGGCATCGGGCATCGGGCATCGGGCATCGGGCATCGGGCATCGGGCATTCAGAAAACAGTGAAAATTTGTCAATCCCTAATTCTTTAATCGAAAATCTAAAATCGCAAATCGAAAATCGCATGATTGTGCGCTCTTCGGCGGCGGGAGAAGATGGCGATATTAGTTCGGCGGCTGGACAATATGAAACTATCGGGCCTGTTTCCACTGAAGCAGAATTAATCGCTGGCATTCACCGCTGTCGTCAGTCTTATTGGACTTCGGAAGCTGTGTCTTACCGCCAGCAGCGACAACTCCCGGATACTCAAATGGCTGTCTTGATTCAGCCTTATATTGAGGGCAAAGTTGCGGGAGTCATGTTCAGCCGCAATCCTTTAGATGGCGGTTCTCAGATAATTATTGAAGCTTTGCCGGGAGGTGCTGAATCTGTTGTCGGCGGACAAGTTACTCCGTTACATTTGGAAGTTGATTTTACCCAGCCTGAAATTTTACAACAAACTTTAAACGAACTCGAAATTAATTCAATTGTTAACCCAAAACTTCTAGCTGAATTAGTCAAACAAGCGCAAGCTATCGAAGCTTTTTTTCACGGCATCCCGCAGGATATTGAGTGGAGTTGGGACGGGGAAAAAGTTTGGATTTTGCAAAGCCGCCCGATTACTAATTTGCAGCCGTTTTGGACTCGAACTATTGCCGCAGAAGTGATTCCTGGTGCAATTCGCCCGCTAACTTGGTCGATTAATCGGCCGCTGACTTGTGGGGTTTGGGGAGAGATTTTTCGGGTGGTTTTGGCCGATCGCGCTGCTAATCTAAATTTCAAGGAAACGGCGACTTTGCTGGGTTCCCACGCCTATTTTAACGCGACTTTGTTGGGCGAAATCTTTCGGATGATGGGATTGCCGGAGCAGGGTTTGGAGTTTTTGCTCAGAGGGCAGAAGATGGGTAAGCCGCCTTTGGGGAAGATTTTGCCCTCTTTACCCGGTTTGTGGCGTCTGGTGCAGCGGGAGCGGGCGCTGAATGCAGATTTTGCGGGCGATCGCACTTCTATTTTTTTACCAGCAATCGAAAGTCTGGAGAAGTCAGAGAAGGAAGAAGGAAGAAGGAAGAGGGAAGAAGGAAGAGGGAAGAATGAAGAAGGAATATTAATTCCCAATGCCCAATTCCCAATTCCCAATGCCCAATTCCCAATGCCCAATGCCCCATGCCCCATGCCCCATGCCCAATTCCCCATGCCCAATTACCAAGATTTAAGTGAGTTGTTGGATAAATCTGAGCAAATTCAGGAGTGGCTGAAGCCGATTACTTACTACAATATTCTCGGGCCGATCGGGCTGGCAATTCGCAAAGCAATTTTTCGCGTTGATGATGATTGGCTTGTTAATGATACTGCTCCTGAAATCGCTTCGGTGCGAGCTTTGCAAGAGTTGGCTGAGAAATTGCGAGAAGTTGCTATTTACCAGTCAGGCGAGAATGTTTCAGCCGCACAATTAGCACAGATATTTACTGAAAGTCTGGCTTTGCAAGCAGACTTTGAACAGTGGCTGGATATTTACGGATATTTGAGCGAAGTGGGAACGGATATCGCTGTTCCTACTTGGCGAGAACAGTCTGAAACTTACCGCAAATTGCTGATAACTTTGGCTCAAAAACCTACTGTTGCTAATTCAGCAGCAACTGGAAAATTAAGCTTGACTTTTGCTCAGAAGTGGCGCTTAAATAAATGTCAGGAACGAGCTATAGTTAAAAGCCAAATTAGTGAAATTTACGCGCGATTGTTGGCTCATCTCCGCTGGACTTTTTTGGCAATTGAAGCTTGCGGATTGGAAATGCAGGTGTTTCAGGAACCAGGAGATATTTTTTATCTGGAATTTGGGGAGATTCAGCAGTGGATTCGCAGCGGTGCGAGTGTTTCTTTTCAGGAGACGATTAGCCTGAGGCGCGATCGCCTGTTAGCCGATCGCGATCGCCCGATTCCCCCTGTAGTCTACGGCAATCTGCTGCCGAATTCTCAGAAAAGGTCGATCGACTCCTCAACATCTGCAACTGGTATCATGCAGGGAATCCCGGCAAGTATCGGCTGCGTCGAAGGTTTTGTGAAGATTTGCCGGAGTGTCACTACAGAATTAGGCGAAAATGCGATCGCCGTAGTGCCTTACACCGATGCCGGTTGGGCGCCGCTGCTGTTAGGAGCAAAGGCAATTGTAGCCGAAGTTGGCGGCCAGTTGTCTCACGGAGCAATTATCGCCCGCGAGTACAAAATTCCCGCAGTCATGAATATTGCTGAAGCTACAACTCGCCTGCGAGACGGTCAAAAAGTGCGAGTAGATGGATATCTCGGCACTGTGGAACTGCTGGAATAGTCAGGACTAAGGATGGCGAATTAAATAATTTACACAAGGGGTGTATCTCAGTTTTGCATTTACAGTGCTGTCCCCGCTCGCACTACAATAAACAATGCTTCTTGCAAAACTGAGATGCACCCTTACACAAGCTTGTGGGATGGGCGTCCCGCCCGTCCTTTATAGACGGGCGGGACGCCCATCCCACAATAATTAAAATTGTAAGTTATTTAATTCTCATTCCTAAGACCAAAAAATAGCTTGACGCACTACTGATAGCGGTAAGGTACGCAGTGATTTTTTCATACATTTGCAAAATCAGAGATGCACCCAATTCAGAAAATCGAAAATGGAAAATTTTCCATTTTCCATCAACTCGCCACTTTCCTAAACTAAGAAATTCTGGACAACATAGTTCCCCACATTTCTACCCGCGCTCAAACCGTCTACGTTAGCACTCATGAAATGGATGCCTCCGTAAATGCGACTCATCCCCGATTCGTCGGCCGCTTGGGCAAAGTTGTCAAAGGTTCGCAGACTGTTGACAGACTTGTCTCCCTTATCTGCAAAGCCAAAATCCGAACCAAATACAGAGTTCAAAACTGGTTCCGCTGCACCGCTAAAGGTACTGTGGCCCGATGTGTACTCAGGAAAGGGCGGAGTTATCAGCAGCGGTGTCCACAGAGGATCGGCTGTTGTGTTGGGATTGTTGTCTGTGTCAGCTTGGCGAATAGCTGTCACGGGCCGCCAGAAATCGTACTTATATTTAGCATCCCACGAGTTAATAGCTGCATCGGCCTGGGCAATATTTAGCAGGGCGAACAAGCGGGCGCTATCTTCCAACGATGTACCGCTGAGGGCCGATGCTTCTGAGGCGATTTGGTTCCAGTGGCCGGGGGGAGTAAAAGTACCTCCGCCGTTGGCCCAGAATTTGGCGATCGCAGTTTGATCGGGCGTGCGCGTCAGACTGTCAATTTTGCCGATTTCTTTAGTCTCGTTCAACTCCTCTGCGTACTTGGCGCTATCGAGGGCGGGCGGGCCTGACGGACGAAACTGCGAACCGCTAGTCATCGCAAAGGGAGTCACATCCGGCCACTGAGGCAGCAGCGATGCTGCCAGGGCGGGAGGAGTCGGCTGCCAATTGCCTGCGTCAGTTTTCGGTGTGTAGGGTACTACTTTGTTAGCGCCGTCTGTACTGCGCCAACTGATAATTTTCTCAGCAACCTGTTCTCCGATCGCGATTCCGTCTTGTTTCGATTTCCCATCGGGAATTTTTGCTAAAGACGATGCGTATGCTGCATCAAATTTGATGCTTTGTGCAGGGTACAGGCTAAGCAGAGTGCGGTAGGTAGCCGCCGCAGCCGCAGCTTCTTCTGATGCCCCCGCTGGTGCATCTATGTTGACGCGGTAAGGGCTGTATTTTTTGGTAATCGAGTTAACAGCGTCGTAAATGGCCGCGTGAACCATTGCCATGTTGCGGGAGGCTACCGGAGGCGGGGTGCCGGCTGTCCGGATGGCGTCTAGCATCATTCCGTTCGACTCTCTGATGCAGTTTCCCGAAAGGTGAGTTGCGAAGTTGTCGGGGGTGACGGTGCTGCTATTGACTCCCTGCAATACTGCTAAATATTCACCTGTGAGTTTGTCTTGAATTACCGTGCTGTTGCTGTTAGCGTCTGTGCCTTGTTGGATGTTTAAGTCGTTAAATGTGAGACCATTGAGCAACCGAATTTTGTCCTTGCCCTTCTCGAAGTCAGTGATGTAGTCTGCTGTGGCTACCGTTGGGCCGCCGTTGCTTTTGCCGATCGCAAATATGTCATTGCCTTCACCACCGCTGATGGTATCGCTACCTACGCACCCGTAGAGAGTGTCGTTGCCTGAGTCGCCAAATATCAGGTCGTTGCCTTTGCCGCCCCAGATCATATCGTCGTCTAGGCCGCCAGCAATTGTATCGTTACCAGAGTCGCCACAAATTTTGTCTTTACCTCGATCGCCTAGGAGCAAGTCGTCTCCGCTCTTGGCATAAATTATATCGTTACCATCCAAGCCGTTAAGTGTGTCTGGGCCTGAAGTTCCTTCGAGAAAGTCGAATTTAGGACTGCTGGTAAGAGATGCCATTGTTTTTATTTAATAATTTTCATCAAATAGCCAACCTTCATAGCCATCGATCGATGCTATGAGTGTTTGCTCGTAGTTTAGATTATTAGGCCTTTTCTTAAGTAAGTAAATCCCCTGAGTGAAACTTCATTGAATCTTTAATGTTTCACTCATTTTGATAAAGTTTCCGATTAATTTTTTATTTAAACTACATTGTTTTTGCTAAAACTTTACCATCCGACTGGTTTTATTAATTTTTCAACATATATACATCGTGGTTAGCATCAACGAGTAACATTATGTATATACTTGCCTAGGTATATACTTAAGTATGCTATATATGTAATTATTTGTTAAGCACTTCTCAAGGCTGCGATCGGGTCGAGTTTGGCAGCCTGACGCGCCGGGATCACGCCGAAGAAGAGACCGACGCCACCGGAGACACTAACAGCAAGGGCGATCGCCACAGGCGAAATACCAGCTTGCAGGGGCGTGAAATTACCTACAAGCAAGATACCTCCGACTCCTACACAAGTCCCAACGATCCCTCCAGCCGCAGATAAAATTACAGCTTCGATAATGAATTGAAACAAGATATCGTGTTGGGAAGCCCCGATCGCCTTTCTGAGCCCAATTTCCTGAGTGCGCTCGCTGACGGAAACCAGCATAATGTTCATAATCCCAATGCCGCCGACTAACAAAGAAATGCTGGCCACAGCAGTTAACATAAGTGTCAGCGCCCCGGAAATCGAGCCCATTGTCGCCATTAAATCTTTCTGATTTCGGACAGTAAAGTCATCTTCTGTGGTAATCTTGTGCCGCAATCTCAGCAAGTTTTCCACCTGAAATTGAGCAGCATCCATTTTCGACTCATCTTGAATCGAAATAAACAGCGAAGTGACAGCTAAACCGTAGGGAGACTTGCGCCCGACAATGCGGTTGGCCATTGTGGCGATCGGCACAACGGCTGAGTTATCATAATTCGTACCAAAAGATGTCCCTTTCTCCGCAAATACTCCAATTACTTTCATGCTGACATTTTTGACTCGCACTTGTTCGCCGAGGGGATTGGTATTAGCAAACAGTTTTTCGGCCAATTCTGAACCAAGAATCACAACTTGATTGTTTTGCCTAACATCGAGTTCCGTCAAAAATCGTCCTTTAGCCATTTCAAAGTTTCTGACAGTCAGAAATTCGGGAATTGTGCCAAAAATCAGAGACGAGACATTTTTGTTACCGTAGCGAACGAGTTCTGAACTGTTGAGTTCGGCAGATACACCTTGCACCGACGGGACTTGAGATGCGATCGCCTTACCATCTTCTACTATCAGTGTTTGAGGTGCATTTCTAATCGAACTTCGGCTAGCATTAGGCACTCCAGCTCTCACAATCAACACATTTGTACCGAGAGATTTAACTTGTCCGCCCACAAAATTTTGAGCCCCCTCTCCAATCCCAATCATCGCAATTACCGAAGCATTTCCGACAATCATCCCAATCATCGTCAAGCTGCTGCGAGTTTTGTTTGCTAGCAGTGTTTGACCGGCCATTTTAAAACTTTCAATAAAATTCATAATAGTTTGGTAATTGGTAATTGGTAATTGGTAATTGGTAATTGGTAATTGGTAATTGGTAATTGGTAATTGGTAATTGGTAATTGGTAATTGGTAATTGGTAATAATTGGTAACTGCCAACTGCCAACTGTCAACTGTCAACTGTCAACTGTCAACTGTCAACTGCCAACTGTCAACTGTCAACTGTCAACTGTCAACTGATTAAGCACTTCTGAGTGCCACAATCGGGTCTAACTTAGCAGCTTGTTTTGCCGGTACGATGCCAAAAAATAAGCCTATGCTACCAGAAACACCAACCGCAAGGGCGATCGCCACTGGAGAAACACTAGCTTGCAGAGGACTAAAAGCAGACACCAAAAACACACCACCGATACCGAATCCAGTACCGATCGCACCACCAGCAGCCGACAAAATCACAGCCTCAATCATAAACTGAATCAGAATATCCTGAGGAGAAGCACCGATCGCCTTTCGCAGTCCAATTTCCTTAGTACGTTCAGTCACAGAAACCAGCATAATGTTCATAATCCCGATACCGCCCACAAACAGCGAAATTGCCGCCACAAAAGCCAACATCAGAGTCAAAGCACCAGTAATGCTGCCCAAAGTCTTCATTAAATCCTTCTGATTTCGGACAGTAAAATCATCTTCCTTAGTAATATTGTGACGCAAGCGCAGCAGATTTTCAATTTGAAATTGCGCCGCCCGCATCAACTTTTCATCTTTCACAGAAACCGAAATAAATGTTACCTTAGTACCGTAGGGAGACGAGCGACCGACAATGCGGTTAGCCATCGTTGTCAGCGGCAAATAAACATTCATATCTTGATTGTCACCAAAACTCGATCCCTTAGCCTGCATCACGCCAATCACTTGAAAAGTTGCGTTTTTGATGCGAACATATTGACCGACAGGCTGAGTATTGCCAAACAATTGTTCAGCAGCTTCTGAACCTAAAGCAACTACATTTTCTTGTCTTTCTAAATCTAGCTTGTTTAAAAAACGACCTTGAGCAACATCAAAGCTTCTCACCGGCAGAAACTCAGGAGTAGTTCCGACAATCGAAGACGAAACGTTTTTATTGCGGTAAGTAACGATTTGACTGTCATTGAGAGTTGGTGCAACTGCTTCGACAGAAGGAACTTGAGAGGCGATCGCCTCTGCATCATCCAAAACCAAAGTCTGAGGAGGAATCACCGGGCGACTTTGGGCATCAGGACTTCCGGGAATGATAAACAGCAAATTTGAACCCAGAGAGTTAACCTGTCCCGCAATATAGGTTTGAGCTCCTTCGCCAATACCAATCATCGAAATTACGGAAGCATTACCGATGATAATTCCTAACATTGTCAAGCTGCTGCGTAACTTATTTGCCGTCAAAGTTGTGACAGCCATTTTGACGCTTTCAATAATATCCATGAGTCTATTGTTAGATTGTAGATTTTGGATTTTAGATTGTTTGCGGAATCAAGTTAACTCTTAGGTATGTAGTTGCGCTTCAGCGCTCTTTACAGATATATGAAAGAGCGCTCAAGGGGAACAACGTACCTTTATTTAAAAAAAGTTAATAGTTGCGCTTCAGCGCTCTTTATAAGATTAGGAAAGAGCGCTCAAGGGGAACAACGTACCTTTATTTAAAAAAAAGTTAACTCTTAGGTATGTAGTTGCACTTCAGCGCTCTTTATAAGATTAGGAAAGAGCGCTTAAGCGCAACAACGTACCTTTGTTGCCCAACTTCCTCTACTTCTGAGTCTTAATAATATCCTCCAACTTTTTACCAGCAGGAAGTTCAGTAAAAACCCGATCGCCCGCCTTAGCACCCTCTAAAATCTGAATCTTGTTACCAATAGTCGATCCAACAGTCACAGGCTTAAACTTCGGCTGCTGTTTCTCGTCGGGAACCAGCACACCCGTTTGACCCTTATTCGTCACAATCGCCACAGTCGGAACAACCAAAGCATTGCTCAGTTTTTGACCGACAAATCTCAAATCTACATTCATCCCCGACTGCAAGAAATCCTTGCCAGTGTCAATGGCGACGCGCACTTGAAACAGCGTCACATCCCGTTCTTTCACAGCTTCGGGCGCAATTAATTTAACCTTGCCTTTAAACACTTTATCTGGATAAGCATCAGCCACAATTTCCACAACTTGACCCGGTTTAATTTGACTGATATCTGCCTCCGGGACTTTCGCCAAAACTTCCACATCTCTAGCGAGAGCGACAATAGATGTCGAAGTTGCCGAAGTAGCTTCCGATGCCGAAGTTGCCGGGGTTACAAAAGCTCCTTGAATCGCGTATCTTTGAGTAATAACTCCTGCAAAAGGAGCGCGAACTTTTGTATCTTCTAACTGCACTTCTTGAAAGCGGACTTGAGCCTGAGCTTCGGCTAAATCAGCTTTAGCCGAAGCTATTTCTTCCGGGCGAGCGCCGTTTTCTTGGACAGCTAATTGGCTTCTGGCTTCAGCAACTGCTGCTTCGGCTTTGGCGATTTCTTCTGGACGGTTGCCGTTTTCTGTTTGTGCTAATTTACTTCTAGCTTCAGCAACTTCTGCCTCGGCTTTGGTAATTTCTTCCGATCGCGTGCCGTTTTGCAACTGCTTCAATGCTTGCTGCTCGACTTCCACAGCAGCTTGGAGTTGCTGAATTTGCGACTCCCGACTTTCTTGCAGTTGTTGCAAGCGTTTTTGGGCTTCTGTTACCTTAGCTTTGGCAGTGCGATTTTCCTTAATCAGTTCATCCAGTTTATCTTGAGCAAGAGCACCTTCTTGGACTAACGGGCGGTTGCGTTCCACCCGCTGAGCTGCTAGTTCGGCTTGAGCTTTACTCGATTCAATTTGCGTTTGTGCTTGGGCAATTTCTTGTTTGACACTGCCAGTTTGAGCGTCTGCTAAACGGGCTTGAGCTTGGGCTAAACGAGCTCGCCCTTGGCTGACTTCTTCCACGCGGCTGCCGGCTTTGAGTTGCTGTAAGCGGGCTTGAGTTTGCTCCAAGCGAGCTCTGGCTCCTGCAACTTCTTCGACGCGGCTGCCGGCTTGGAGTTGCGCCAGACTAGCCTGGGCTTGCTCTAAACGCGCGCGGGCGCTGGCGATGTCTTCCGATCGATTTCCGGCTTCAATTTTCGCGAGTTTCGCTCGAATGCTGGCTTCGCGGGCTTTAGCTTGAGCGAGTTGAGCTTCCACATCGCGGCTTTCCATGCGGGCCACGATTTGTCCTGCTTCGACGCGATCGCCCTGTTCGACAAATAACTCTGCGATCCGACCGGAGCCTTTGGGGCTGAGATTCACGCGCTGTACGGGTTGTACCGTCCCGCTAGACGTGATCCGCACCGTCAGGTTTTGCGCTTCCACCGGCACTGTCATCGCTGCGATCGCATCTACTTTCGGCTGCGATCGACTTTTTGATATATATATGGTAGTCGGTACAGCTAGCAACCCGGCTGCAACCAAACCGATCGCCCACCGCGGCATCTTCCGCGCGGCTTTCTTCGGTGACTGCTTTTGGGCGGGTTTTTTATCTGCAATTTCAGTCTCTGGGGCCTTGGTGTCTACAATCTGAGTATCTTCCACCTTGACCTGAGCAGTTTCCTTTTTGGGGCTAACGATCATACCGACTCACCTAATTAAATCTCAGGATTACCTTAAAGGTAAAATTTTTTCTGATGCGCGGCATCGTCTTTCAGACTCATCCGATCGGGTGATTTAAAAAAAGTTCCCCAACCAGCACCTGTAAACAATTATAGCTAATCTTTGCAACTTATTAAATAATGTTAAGTTTTTTCAGTCTCAAGAGGCGAGCTCAAACTTCGATCGCACTCAACTGACTTTCTGCGGAGGCGGGATCTGCCGCGTGGGCGATCGGCTTCCAGTAAGTCGTGGGTTGTCTTGTAGGGCGATCGCACAGTGCGCGCCCGGTAACTACACAGTATGAAGACGCTGACATCTCATAAACCCGTTTGTCGATCGTACCCTGTCCAAGTCGTGAATATCTATGTGCCCTGTGCGCGCAACAGGTTAAAATATTTTGCAAATCCGTTGAAAATGGAAAAGCTTCAACATGAATCGTCCTCAAAGCGTTACAGTTCTGGCAATCTTACAGTTAATTAGTGGCATCTTCAGTCTGCTTGACGGCTTGTTCATCTTACTATTTGCAGGCGTTTTAGGCGGTCTCGGCGCAGTTGGATTCGGCGCAAAAGTTGGCACTGTCATCGGCGGCTTCATTGCAATTTTTTCGGCGATCGCGATAATTATCGGAATTATTTCCCTAGTCTTAGCATGGGGTTTGCTTCAACTAAAAAAATGGGCTTGGACTGGAACATTAATTATCCATGTTATCGCCGTCGTCACGCAAATTGCCAAAATGTTGGGTAGCGCAGGTGCAGCAGTTAATTTTCTATCTCTGGGTTTTGCCATTGCTAGCATTTACTACCTGCTACAGCCGGATGTTAAACAAGCATTTTCTGTAGAACTTCCCTTCTAATTAACGGTACTGAATTCTCGGGTCAAAAAAAGCATAGGAAATATCAACCGCCAGATTGATCAGCACAAAAGTCACAGCCACAAAGATTACTCCTCCTTGGACAATTGGGTAATCCCGCGTCAGAATCCCGCTGTAAATCCAGGAACCAATTCCCGGCCACGAGAAAATTGTTTCAGTCAAAATCGCGCCACCCAAAAGCGTGCCGAACTGCAAACCTATAGTTGTGACGATCGGCAAAAACGCATTTTTCAAAGCGTGTCTCAAAACCACCCAAAATTCCGGCAAACCCTTAGCCCGCGCCGTGCGGATGTAATCTTGCGCCAGCACTTCCAGCATCGCAGCACGAGTAATCCGAGCGATTATCGCCAAGGGGATTGTTCCTAAAGTCAAGGCTGGAAGGATTAAATGGGCGATCGCATCCCGCAAAGCCACCAAATCCCACCGCAGCAAAGCATCCAAAACATAAACACCCGTAATTGGCTTAAAACCAAACCCCAAATCTACACTAATTCGCCCGCTAGGAGGCAGCCATTTCAGATAAACAGCAAACAAATAAATCAACATCAATCCCAACCAATAGACTGGTAAAGATACGCCAATCAAAGAACCGCTCATCGTCAGATTGTCCAGCCAGCTATTTTTCCGAACAGCAGCCAAAATTCCCGCCGGAATTCCGATTATAAGTGCCACCAACATCGCCGCCACCGACAGTTCCAAAGTAGCAGGCCAGCGACTTCTGATTTCATCAACAATCGGAATACCGCTAATAATACTATGTCCTAAATCGAATCGAATCAAACTACTTAAAAAAGCCAAATATTGCCAAGGTAAAGGCTGATTCAAACCCAATCTAGCCCTCAATATTTCAACCTGTTCGGGAGTTCCGCGTTCTCCCAAAAGCACCGTCGCCGGATCTCCCGGTATCAGGTGCAAAAACGCAAATACTAGCAGTGTAATTCCAAAAAGAACGGGCAATATTCCCAGCAAACGTTTAACAATATATTGAAACATCAGTTTATTTTAAATGCGATCTCATTATAAGTTCGTAGTGCGGACTTCAGTCCGCAGCCAGAAAGCGGACTGAAGTCCGCACTACGAACCTTACTTATTGAAACATCAGTTTATTTTAAATGCGATCTCATTATAAGTTTGTAGTGCGGACTTCAGTCCGCAAAAATGTTCGTAGTGAGGACTTCAGTCCTCTGAATTTTAGAAGGACTGAAGTCCTCACTACAAACCAAATTTTTACTATAATTTACTCACATCCTCAAAAGACTCCGAACCCAAAGGACTTGGAATCCAACCTTTAATATTCTTGCGTTTCCCTAAAAGTGGCTGCGAATGTACGATCGGCAAACGCACCGCCTCCCCATGCAAAATCTCGCTAACTTCCGCATAAATTTTCCCTCTAGCTGCTTTATCCCCACTCGCCCTCCCCCGATCCAAAAGTTCCAAAACCTTCGGATTTTTCCAATTTCCCAAATCCGCCGTCGAACCAGGCCCGAAGTGAGGATAATAAAAATTGTCAGGATCGCCATAATCCCCAGTCCAACCCATCATAAAAGCTTGAAAGCCCGGAGGTTTTAGCCGATCGGCCAAATAAGCAGACCAATCCTTTGTCAGCAACTTTACCCGAATCCCGATCGCGCTTAAATCCGCCGCAAAAGCCTCAGCGATCGGCTTCGGCGTGGGAAAATAGGGACGGCTGACGGGCATATACCACAAATCCAAATCAAAACCGTTTGGATAACCCGCCTTCGCCAGCATTGCTTTAGCTTGCTGCGGGTTAAATTCGTAATCTTTAACTTTGTCAGACTCCGCCCAATTCAGCGAAGGCGGGATAAATTGTGAATCATATTTGCCAAGTTCTCCCCAGAAAGCCTTGACGATGGCTTGCTTGTTGATTGTTTGGGCGATCGCCCGTCTTACCTCTGATTTCGCCAAAGGCGCGTAACCCGGATTTAAGGCTAAATAACCCACATTAAAAGAAGGCCGCAAAACAGTTTCCAAATTAGCATCCGCTTGCACTTCTTTCAATTGATCCGGCGTTAAATCAACAGTAAAATCAAGTTGACCGGCCCTCAATTGAGCGAGTCTCGCCGCCGGATCGTCCACAAAACGAATTACCAACTGATTGACTTTCGGCGTTCCAGCTTTCCAATAATTCGGATTTTTCTCTAAGATAATGCGATCGCCCGAGATCCATTCCTTAAACACAAAAGGCCCCGTACCCACCGCCAGCGACCCCGGAGTGCCGTATTTAGCACCCGCTTTCTTCACCGCCGCCGGACTCGCAATCCCAAAATAACCCGACCCAATCGCCGCAGGAAAGGCAGCAAAAGGTCGATTTAACACAAACCTAATCGTAGACTTATCAACAACGGTCACATCCTTGACCAGGGAAGCTTTATCGCCCTTAAACCCAGCAAAAAAGTCCTTCCAAATCTGATAAGTTTTGCCCGAATCTCGATACCCGTGAGGATTTTTGGCATCCCACCAGCGATCGACATTAAACTTAACAGCATCCGCGTCAAAATCCGTCCCGTCGTGAAACTTCACCCCGGATCGCAACTTAAAAGTCCAAGTTTTGCCATCTGTAGAGCTCGACCATTCAGTAGCGAGACTGGGTGCGAGTTCCACAGTACCCGGTTTAGAATCAGTCAAGCGATTGTAGATTTGGTCGATCGCAATCACCGAATTACCATCAGTAACATTTCCCGGTTCCAGATTCACCGGCGGCCCGCCAGCACCGTAGACTAAAGCCCCTGGTGGAACAGCCGCAGGAGTTGTCGCAGTTGGAGAATTATTGCTAATATTTGCAGGAGTGCCGCAATTTGAGACAATTACAGCCATCCCAAAAACTAGAGCTAATAAAACTAAACGCCAGGATTTTAACAACCTCATCTCAATAGCTCCTGTTTAATAAAAAATACTACTCATCTAAATAAAATTATAATTTCCTCTTTCTCTCTCCTCTGCGCCCTCTGCGTTCTCTGCGGTTAATTATATCTTTAAATTAAATTTAATTTACCAAACAAAATAGAACACACTATACCTCTTGCACTCCTAAGCTTTCCAATCAAGAAATGTATCTGCGTTAATCTGTGTTGATCTGCCTTGCATCTGCGGTTGATTTATCAATCAAATATTTATGCAATTGCTCGTCTACTGATTACCCATTACCAATTACCATTACCATTACAAGACAGACCTCATTCTCGATCGCACCACCGCCTACAACTCATAACTCTCTTCACCCATACTCCCCAATTCTGGGCTACCGAGAAACTCTTCATCCTCCAATTCCTCAATCCCCGAGTCAAAACTTTCAACAACAAACGGCAACCCCGCCGCCATCAAACCGCGCTGAATGCGATCGCTAGTTTCCTCAAACAAAACAAATAGCGGATGAACAGCCTCAGCCTCATCGCTAAAAATATGTCTGTAGCGGTACGGCATCACCCACTCGTAAGTTTTATCCAACCAAACCTGACACTGCCGCCAGCGGCCCAACAAATCAGAAAAATCTTCACCAGGGCGGTGAATAAAAACCAAAATTTCCACCCCAATTTTAACTTTCCACTCTGGATCGCACATCAAAATCGCCAAATCGCAGGGCAAACAAGCCGCCTGTCCCGGAGAGATGCTAGTCCCCCCCCTACCCGCATAGGAAACCCCCTCCCGCAAGCGCACAATTGGCAAAGGAATGGTAATTAAGCTTTCGTTAGCGCGGCGGATACTCGGAATCATCTCCATGTACAGCCGATATTTTTTCAGCAGGGCGATCGCTGCCGAAAATTCGCTGTACTGTGCTAGTAAAGCCTCGTAATGTGATTGTTTGACAGACATTTTAAATCAATTAATTAGTCATTAGTTATTAGTCATTAGTCATTGGTCATTAGTCATTAGTCATTAGTCATTGGTCATTAGTCATTGGTCATTAGTCATTGGTCATTAGTCATTGGTCATTAGTCATTGGTCAATTGTCGTTGGTTATTGGCAATTTGTAATTGGCAATTTGTAATTGGTAATTGGCAATTGGTTATTCATTACTTGGCAACAATTGGTCATTGGTTATTCAAAGATTAGCCAAGGCCATATCACTGACTGAACATTATTAACAACTCAAACAAAGCTAATGACAACTCTTAAATAACAAATAACAACTGTCAACTGCCAACTGACAAGAGTCAACTGTCAACGGACAACTGACAACTGTCAACTGACAACTAACAACTGTCAACTGTCAACTGTCAACTGTCAATTGTCTACAGCTTCTGAAACACTGAGAACATCGGCAGATACATCGACAGCAAAATCGAACCTACGATACCACCGACCACAACAATCATCAGAGGTTCTAGCATACTGGTAAGTCCCTTGACTGCTTCTTCGACTTCGGTTTCGTAAAAAGCGCCAACTTTCATCAGCATCTTGTCAAGTTCCCCAGTCTCCTCGCCAATTGCCATCATTTGAATTGCCAAGGAGGGAAAAACAGCTTGTTCTTGCAAAGCAATACTGATCATGCCACCGCTTTGAATTTCCTGCCTTGCATATTCGATCGCATTTGAGATCGCCTGATTTCCCGCCACATCTCGCACAATTTCCAAAGAGCTAAGAATCGGCACACCCGATCGCGTCAGCGAGCCAAAGATGACGCAAAACCTCGCCACCGCCGATTTTTCAATCAAATCTCCAAAAATTGGCAACTTCATCGCAATTCTATCGATTTGGAGGTGACCTACTGGAGTTTTGTAGTACATATCAAAGGCAAATTTTAGCGCTATAATTACCCCAATAACTGTCAGTTGTTGGATCGGAGGCCAAGCCGTACAAAATGCGCTAATCCCCAACATAAACACCGTAAAAGCAGGCAAGTCTGCACCAATATCCTTAAAGATTTTTGCGAAAGTTGGTAGCAAAAAAATCGTCATTGCGAAAAAAATCACAATCGCGATGAAAAACACAGTCTTCGGATAAGACATCGCAGATTTAATTTCAGCCTCCGTCTTGTGATTTTTTTCCATCATCACCGCCAGACGGTCGAGGGTTTCATCTAGCACACCGCCGACCTCTCCCGCCGCCACCATACTGATAAACAGTTGGTCAAAAACATCAGGAAACTTAGCCATCGCCTCTGCCAAGTTTATCCCCTCTTGCACGTCAGCATTCATGCTCCTGAGTGCTCGTTTCAACTTAGCATTAGAGCACTGTTCGTGCAGCACGGAAAGGCATCTCACGATCGCCACCCCGGCATTAAACATAGCCGCAAACTGACGAGCAAAAATCGCCATATCCTTAACAGTAAGACTGCTAAGGCTATACTCAAATTGCTCCTGAATCCTACTGAGATCGAAGCCTGTTTTTGGTTTTGGATTAATAACATTTGTAGCCATAGATTGCCTCTGGAAAATTATTAAAAGTCATTAGTCATTGGCAATCAGTCATTAGTCATTAGTGATTGGTCATTTCTGCGGACTGCTGACCAATAACTGATTGCTTCGCCCCAAAACAGGTACAAGTCCCCAACACTCATGAGAGTCGATCCCCCAATTTTAGATCGTAATTCAAGCTCCCAGATTCACTGCGCTGCAATAAAATCTAAAATCTAAAATCTAAAATCTAAAATCTAAAATGGACTGACTGAATTAATGAGCCCCTACCTTGCCTGTACCAACAGGTGCCGGGCCGATCAAGCGTTCGAGTTCGTCAGCCTTAGAAGCCTTGGCCATTGCCGATTCCCAAGTGATTTTACCGCCCTTGTAAAGTTCAGCGAGGGCCATTTCCATCGTCCTCATGCCCAATTTTGCCCCCATTTGGATTTGGGAGTAAATCATAGGAGTTTTGCCCTCCCGGATCAAGTTAGCCATAGCTGGAGTATTCACCATGATTTCCATAGCGCAGCAGCGGCCGCCCCCAACTTTCACAACCAAATTTTGGCTGCAAATTCCGACTAAAGAGTTAGACACTTGGGCGCGAACCTGGGGTTGTTGAATGGGCGGGAATACGTCCAAAATCCGATCGATCGTAGCAGCAGCCGAATTAGTGTGCAGCGTTCCCATCACCATGTGACCCGTTTCTGCCGCCGAAATTGCCAGACCGATCGTTTCCAAGTCCCGCATTTCTCCCACCAGAATCACATCAGGATCTTCCCGCAGGGCTGCTTTCAGCGCATTAGCAAAGCTCTTAGTATCTTCCCCCTTTTGACGCTGGTGAAACAAACTCTTGACATTCGGAAACACATATTCGATCGGGTCTTCAACCGTCAAAATGTGTTCCGCCCGCGTCCGGTTGACCAGATCCAACAAAGCCGCCATCGTCGTTGTTTTCCCAGAACCCGTTTGTCCCGTCACCAACAGCATACCCCTGGGTCTTTCCGTCAGATCCCGTAAAATCTGCGGCACGCCCAAAGCATCTGCGTTAGGAATCTTAGAAGCCAGAGCCCGCATACAAGCAGCCCAAGCACCCCGTTCCCGGTACACATTCACCCGGAACCGAGCCAATCCCTTCACCCCGTAAGCGCAGTCGAGTTCCCACTCCATTTCCAACTGCTTGCGCTGCATATTGTTGAGCATTTGGAAGATCAGAATCTGCACTTCCTCAGCAGACAGAATGTCGCCGTATTGCGACTGAGGAGTTAGTTTCCCGCTGACGCGGAAGAAGATAGGCGCGCCTGCTTGGATGTGTATGTCCGAACCCCCTTGCTCTACCAGGGACTCCAATACGTCTTCAATCATCAGACCCATAGATACCTCTTCTCAATCTAGTTGATAGTTATTGACCAATTTAGCTCAGATACAGTTGACAGTTGACAGTTGACAGTTGACAGTTGTTTTTCTACTGACTAATCACTAATGACTAATGACGGATGACGGATGACTAATGACTAATGACGAATGACGGATGACGGATGAATCAATCCAAAAAGCGCGGCGTCAAGCAGTACGGACAATCCAGCATCTCCGGCTTCAATTCCGCCCGACAAGTTTTGCAGGTAAGTCCCTGCTTGCGTTTGGCTTTCAGTTCCGCCTCCAACCCGGAGTCAGTAAAGGTCACCCGCTCGACTTCCTCAAAGGTAGTCGCCCCTTCCCGCACCAACTGCAAGCTGTAAGCCAACAACGTTTTCATCCCTTCTTCTACCGCTGCTTCCTTAAGTTGCTCTGTGGGAGCCCCTTGAGTGATCAGAGTTTGCAGCCGCTCAGTATTTTTCAGGAACTCGTAAACGCCTACCCGTCCTTTGTAGCCTAGGCCGCTGCACTTCCGACAAAGTTGATCGCGTTCTGCGAGTCCTTTCCTTTCCTCCACTGGTATGGTGTTGGCTTTGTTAATAGTCAGATCGATTTCTTGAGAAGCCGACAGACCGTAGCGACCGAGTTCGGCCGCAGTAGGCTGGTAAGGAATGCAGCATTTGTCGCAAACGCGCCGCATCAGACGCTGAGCCAACACGCCCAACAGAGCGGCTGAAACCATGAACGGTTCTACGCCCATTTCGTCCAAACGCGCGATCGCCCCAGCCGCGTCATTAGTGTGCAGCGTAGTCAGCACTAAGTGTCCCGTCAAAGCAGCTTCGAGAGCAGTTTTTGCCGTTTCCCTGTCCCGCGTTTCCCCCACCAAAATCACGTCAGGATCTTGCCGCAAAAACGCCCGCAGCAGGTTGGAAAAAGTCAAGTCTTTTTCCCGAATTACTTGACATTGGGTAATTCCCGGCAAAGCATATTCGATCGGGTCTTCCGCCGTACTGATATTAACCCCCGGATCGTTGCGTTCCGCCAGAATCGAGTACAGAGAAGTTGACTTACCCGAACCCGTAGGCCCCGTCACCAAAATCAGTCCGAACGGACGGCTAGCAGTCTCTCGCACCAAAGCCAGAGTTTCTTGATCCGAGATCAACAAACCCAAACCCAACTGAGTGCTGGAACTGTCCAAAATCCGCAGCACGATTTTTTCGCCGTACCGGGAAGGCAAGCTATTTACCCGGAAATCTACCGTGCGTCCCTCAAACACCCGGCGGATACGACCATCTTGAGCTTGTCGGCGTTCGGCAATGTCCAAGTTGGCAATAATCTTGAAACGAGCCGTAATCGATTGCACTACCTGTTTCGGAAACCGGAAATACTCTTGCAGCACCCCATCTTTCCGCATCCGTATCCGCATAAACTCTTCTTGAGGTTCTACGTGGATGTCCGACACCTTTTCCGACAAAGCTTTAGCCAAAATGATATTGACAGCCTTAATTACCGGAGCAGCCTCAGCATCGTCTATGGTGTTAGCTAGGTCTTCTTGGTCAGCACTCTCCTCTTCTAATGAGAGTTCGCCAAAATCTCCCTCCCCTAACTCCAGCTTTCTCTGCTTATCGGCTTCTGCTATTTTGGCGGCTACCTTAACTTGGTCGTCTTGATATGCCGAAGTGATGTCCTGGTAGTCGTCTGGCGTAATCACCCGTCGCTGCAAAGCCAAGCCGTGAGGCTGTAAAATCCGCCGCAAATCTTCTATGGCGTTGAGGTTGTCGGGATCTACCATTGCCACTAAAACAGCCTGAGGCTCGGTTTCAGTCTTCGCTACTGGTAAAAAGCGACCTTGGTGACAAATGTCGATCGAAATTTTCAACCCATCGAGCATAATTCCGAGTTGCTCGTTCGACATTTCGCTCATCTCCGGGTCATACGCTTCAACCCCGTAGACAATCTTCCGTTCAAACATCTGCTGCTTCTTGTAAAGCCGCAGCAATTCAGGAGGTAACGGCTGCCCGGTAAGTGCTTCTAATACCTCCGTCAACCGCTTACCCGACTTCCGGCTTTCAAGTTGAGCTTGTTTCACTTGGTCGCCGTTGACGTAACCCGACTGAATCATCTTGTTGAGAGCCGGAGGCAAAACGCTGATAGCAACTATCGATGTGCGAGGAGACCCCTGGGATGTGTTAGTCATAAAAAACACTCATTCTTGTGGGAAACTCAGTCACAGAAAGTGCTGAGAGGAAAACCAACGCGGGGTTAAAACCCCCGTATCTTTTGCTTGTGGATGAGCTATCATATTTGTGCTCTATCCCTATATGTCAAGTGTAAGCTCGTAGTCTCCTCTCATTTTCGTCCACAAATTGATGAGACGTTGGAGGGATTGGTCGATGCTTGCAATCAAATTTTGTTTGTTGAGTGCTAAGTTGCTTACTGACCCGATCGACCTGCGAGATACTCTCGTTATAGCCTCATGGCACATCACTTGGGGATTGATCCTGAGGTCTGTCGCCTTTCCACGATCATTGTATATTCGCAAATTGTTTGGTCAAATTACAGCGCCCGTGGTAGCGCGGTTCTCTGTACTACCTTAAAGATCGGCTGTGCGAGCTTTGATGATGATAGCTTTGACGAAAGCCATCGATCGGTCTAGTGAGATATATTTTGATTAATTATCTGCGATCGGGTTGCGGGCGATCGCCCGACCGGAGTTCGATCGCCCAGATTTTGAGCAGATCTAGTTTTTTCCCTGCCAATATTCATCTAATTCTCTCTGGTGTCCTAACCTTTGTGAGGAAAGGTTGACAGTTCATCAATTTTGCCTATTGGCAAATTAGAGATCAATCGTATCTACCGAGTGGCCGGTACCCAATACCAGCTAATGTTTCTCATTTTACTCCCCAATAATCGAGGACACCTCCCTGTTTTTAAACGCACTCAATTGTAAAATACAAGCCTCTATCTGCGAATAAAACAGCCATATAAATTAACTTTAATTAACTGTATTTTGCCGCAAATATTGAAGTATCAGCCATCAACAGCTCAATTATTTTCAGGAAATCTAACTGCTTAATATCCTTCTAAACTTGCTATCAATGCGAGGGTGTTATTCCCAAATTGCGATACAAGAAACCTTGTGTTAGCTCCAATGACGGTCTTACTAGAACTAGAGATCGAGATGTCATTTCCATAAAATATTGCAAGCTTTGAGAGATTCCTGCACAGAGACCGGAGCTTTCCTATGAATCAGATAGTGCCATACACAGTAAATTATAGTTCTGTACATTTACCGTGTTAAGTGTATCTGCTAGAATTGATAGGGTTCTGTCGCGCAGCTTTTATGATTGACGAGGAAAAACAGCAAGATCTAGATCCTAACTCAACTGGGGAAACCCCAGAGGGTTCACCAATGGCAAGCGAAACTCCGCCGGCACCAGCAAACTCTAACGAAGCAGCCGATTGGGAACTCGAACTTGCTCAAGCTTATCAAAGCGCCGAGGGCGATCGCAAGGGAGCAAACGCATCCGGAGATCCTGTCACCGGCAATTCCACCAACAGCCCGACAGCAGACGCGGCTGAATCATGGAAGAGGGAACTCGCTTCGATAAGAGATGAAAAAGAGGCTTTAAAAACTCAGTTGCAAGCCACATCAGCTCAACTAGAAGACCTAAAAAATCAAAATCTCCGCCTAGCAGCAGATTTTGAAAACTTCCGCAGGCGCACCCAAAAGGAAAAAGAAGAGTTAGATTTACAGGCAAGGTGTCTCACGATCAAGCCCCTGTTGCCGGTAATCGACAATTTCGAGCGCGCTCGATCGCACATTAAGCCGCAAAATGACGGCGAAATGAACATTCACAAAAGCTACCAAAGCGTTTACAAGCAAATGGTAGATGGTCTCAAGCAAATTGGGGTTTCTCCGATGCGCCCTGAAGGCGAACAGTTTGACCCCAACCTCCACGAAGCTCTCCTCAGCGAGCCCACAGACGAACACGAGGAAGGAACAATCATCCAAGAACTAGAACGCGGCTACATTCTGGGCGATCGTGTCTTGCGCCACGCCAAAGTGAAAGTTGCAGCGCCTGGGATATCTGTGGTAGCCTCAGATGAAAATCCCGATAGTTCGGAAAGTTAATCGGACAAAAGCTACTGCATTCCTCGCCCTGCACGGACCCCCGAAGAGAATTCGGGGGCACGAAGGTGGCAAACTCACCAACTTCTTAATTCAGGACTAAAAGCAGGTCAGCGCTTTCTCAACAAATTCTGAACAATGTTTTAATGAGTCTGCGATCTTGCATTAAAATATCAAGTTTGTTTCCTACAAATCCAGTCAGTGATGCTTGTTAAAACAAGCTTAGTCGTTTTTTATACCCCAACTTGTAGTTGGAAGTTTCCAAACATCCCACAAAGTTTTATGAGGCGCTATGGGAAAAATTATTGGAATTGACTTAGGCACGACCAACAGTTGCGTAGCTGTATTGGAGGGCGGTAAACCCGTCGTGATCGCCAATTCCGAGGGCGGCCGCACAACTCCGAGCATCGTAGGATTTGGCAAGGCGGGCGATCGCTTAGTCGGTCAACTAGCCAAGCGGCAAGCTGTAACTAATGCTGTAAATACTGTTTACAGCATCAAACGATTTATCGGGCGCAGGTGGGACGACACGGAAGAAGAACGATCCCGCACTCCCTATACCTGCATCAAAGGCAAAGACGACACCGTTAACGTCCAAATTCGGAACAAAGTTCACACCCCCCAAGAAATCTCGGCAATGGTACTCCAAAAGCTCAAGCAAGATGCTGAAGCTTATTTGGGACAAACTGTTACCCAAGCCGTGATTACTGTGCCGGCATACTTTACAGACGCCCAGCGCCAAGCGACTAAAGACGCCGGTACGATCGCGGGTTTAGAAGTCCTGCGGATCGTCAACGAACCGACGGCGGCCGCCCTTTCCTACGGGCTCGACAAGCAAAATATCGAACAGAAAATCTTGGTCTTTGACCTCGGCGGCGGTACTTTCGACGTTTCGATCCTGCAATTGGGAGACGGAATTTTTGAAGTCAACGCCACCGCAGGTAACAACCATCTCGGAGGAGATGACTTTGATAACTGCATAGTTCAGTGGCTGGTAGAAGTTTTCCGAACTCAAGAAGGTAGCGACCTCTCAACAGACAAAATGGCATTGCAGCGCCTCCGAGAAGCTGCGGAAAAGGCGAAAATTGAACTCTCTCTCTCGCAATCCACATCCATTAATTTGCCGTTCATCTCCTCTGATGCTAAAGGGCCGAAGCATTTGGAAATGGATCTCTCGAAGGCTCAGTTTGAAAAACTGGTGGGTCATTTGGTGCAGGCGACGATCGATCCGGTGACTCAAGCCCTCAAAGACGCAAGTCTTACCCCGAAAGATATAGACAGGATTATTTTAGTCGGAGGCTCAACCCGAATTCCGGCAGTTCAAGAGGCAATTAGTAAGTATTTTGGGGGCGCGTCTCCCGATAAATCGGTGAATCCCGACGAAGCTGTAGCCGTAGGTGCGGCAATTCAAGCCGGGGTGTTGGGCGGTGAAGTCAAAGATTTGCTGTTGCTAGACGTGACGCCGCTTTCCCTGGGACTCGAAACTTTGGGCGGTGTGTTTACCAAAGTAATCGATCGCAATACAACCATCCCCACCAGTCGATCGCAAATGTACAGCACGGCTGCTGACGGACAAACCTCCGTAGAAATTCACGTCCTCCAAGGCGAGCGCGCATTGGTAAAAGACAACAAAAGTCTCGGCAAATTCCTGCTCAAAGGCATTCCCGCAGCCCCCCGCGGCGTACCTCAAATCGAAGTTACCTTTGAAATCGATGCCAACGGCATTCTCAAAGTTGCCGCTGAAGACAAGGGAACCGGCAAAGAACAAAGCATCCAAATTTCCAATACAGGAGGCTTGAGCGAAACCGAAGTCGAGCGGATGCGGCAAGAAGCCGAACTTTACGCCGACGAGGACATCAAGCGCGCTCAAGTAGTCGAACTCAAAAATCAAGCCGACACCCTGGTCTATAATTGTGGTGTCACTTTGAAAACCAACGCGCAATTGCTCAGCGACGACCTCAAAGTCGCAGCCGAATCAGCAGCAACAGCTTTGAAGGCCGCGATGGCTAACCCCGACATCAATGTTGAGGAACTCACCGAGCAAATCGAAGCTTTCAAGCAACTGCTATACTCCCTCGGGACAGCAGTCTACGAGCAAGCCCGCAGCGGGGTAGCCCACTCCTCGCCAGAGGTTGAAAGCGAGATGATGTCAGAACTAGAAGAGGTTGCAGCTACCGACGACAGCCTTTTCCTGACAGAAGAGCTGCTGGTGGCGCCCCAAGCTCCGCCACAAGCTCCGCCACAACCGGAACCCAAACCGGAACCCAAACCGGAACGACAGTCCAAGCGACAGCCGGAACCCAAACCGGAACCCAAACCGGAACGACAGTCCAAGCGACAGCCGGAACCACAACCGGAACCCAAACCGAAGGTTCCCGAACCTGAAGTTGATGAGATGAATCCTTTCCTTTAGAACTGAAAAGCTAAAAATTAAAAATTAACAATTAACAATTAACAATGAGAATTTTTAATTTTTAATTGGTAATTTCAGGAAAGGTCGCCCGTTTATTTTTCGTACACTTTTTGTTATTTACCTCCAGGCAAGCAGCTTTATGGCCGGTGATTACTATGAAATATTAGGCGTTTCTCGCAGTGCAGACAAAGAGGAAATTAAGCGTGCTTACCGCCGCCTAGCTCGCAAGTACCATCCAGATGTCAACAAAGAATCTGGAGCTGAGGAGCGGTTTAAAGAAATTAACCGTGCCTACGAGGTACTATCGGAACCGGAAACCCGCGCCCGTTTCGATCGCTTTGGCGAACAAGGTGTCAGTGGTGCAGGCGCGCCTGGGTTCCAAGACTTCGGCGACAGCTTTGCTGACATCTTTGAAAGCTTCTTTCAGGGTTTTCAAGGAGGGGCGGGCGCCCAACAGCAAGGTCGCAGACGCAGTGGCCCCGTGCGCGGAGATGATTTGCGCCTCGACTTGCGGCTAGAGTTTCGCGAAGCTGTGTTTGGTGGGGAAAAAGAACTCCGCATCAAGCACCTAGAAACCTGCGAAACTTGTACCGGAACTGGCGCCAAGCCGGGAACCAGACCTCAAACCTGTTCGACTTGTACCGGCAGCGGTCAAGTCCGACGCGCTACCCGCACGCCTTTCGGCAGCTTTACTCAAGTTTCTGTTTGCCCCACCTGCAACGGCACCGGGCAAGTAATTGAGGACAAGTGCGAAACTTGTGGCGGCCGCGGTCAGAAAGAAGTGATGAAAAAGCTGAAAATCACTATTCCAGCCGGGGTAGATAACGGTACTCGTTTGCGCGTTTCCAATGAAGGGGATGCTGGCAAGTTGGGCGGGCCGCCGGGGGATCTTTACGTGTTTTTGGCTGTGAATGAAGACCCGTTATTTAAGCGGGACGGCATTAACGTTAATTCGGAAGTGAAGATTAGTTATTTGCAAGCAATTTTGGGCTGCCGATTGGAAGTGGAAACTGTAGATGGGCCGACGGAATTGTTGATTCCTACGGGAACTCAGGCGAATACTGTTCTGACTCTGGAGAAAAAAGGAGTGCCTAAGTTGGGCAATCCAGTCAGTCGCGGCGACCATTTGATTGCGGTGTCTATTGATATTCCGACTAAGGTGACGGCTGAGGAACGGGAGTTGCTGATGCAGCTTGCTAAGCTGAAGGGCGATCGTACTGGTAAAGGCGGCTTGGAAGGATTTCTGGGCAATTTGTTTCAGAAATAAGCAATTTTTTGACACCCATGGGTGTCAAATTTTCCTGTTTGATGATTCCGTGGCAATTTTTTAAATTCTCTATCAAAAAAATGAGACCAATTGGTCTCATTTTGCCCAGGTAGAATAATTGTTCGGCAATTTGTTTAATTCTCTGTCAAAAAAGTCAGCGCAATTGCGCTCATTTTGTACAGGTAGAATAATTGTTGGGCAATTTGTGGGAATAGTCCTCAAAAAAATGACACCAATTGGTGTCAAAAATCGGTCGTAGAATAATTGTTGGGCAATTTGTGATAGTCCTCAAAAAAATGACACCAATTGGTGTCAAAAATCGGCGGTAGAATAATTATTCGTCAATTTGTTCACGATAAAATAAGGCTTTCAAGAATTGAGATGGGAAATTTGAGAATCTAAAACGCATTATGAATTCAACATCCACAATTGAAAATCCCAAATCCCCAGATGCCAAAATCGATCTGCGGGGGACTCCGTGTCCTCTGAATTTTGTCCGCACTAAATTGCGCTTGGAACAAATGCCACCTGGTGCTGTTTTGGAAGTGTGGCTGGATGCTGGGGAGCCGATCGAACAAGTGCCTGATAGTCTGAAAATGGAAGGCTATCAAATTCTCGAAACGCAATTTATGGCGGATGAGTCGGAGTCTGGCTTTTTTGCCATGAAAGTGCAGCGCCCAGAACTCCAGGAAGCCGGATGAGCCTGAATTTGTCCTCTCTCGTCGGTACAGTCGTGGCTGTTCAGGCTAACTTCTACCGAGTCAGGCTAGATCCAGCAGCCGGGATTCACGAGAATATAGCCCTGGCGGATGCTCCCACTCTCCTGTGCACTCGCCGCACTCGACTCAAAAAAATTGGTCAACAGGTGATGGTGGGCGATCGCGTGGTGGTAGACGAACCGGACTGGACTGACCGCCGGGGTGCAATTTCAGAAGTCTTCCCCCGCCGCACAGAACTCAACCGCCCGCCTGTCGCTAATGCCGATCGCATTCTCCTCGTTTTTGCCCTCGCCGAACCCGATTTAGACCCCGCCTCATTAACTCGGTTTTTAGTCAAGGCAGAATCTACAGGTTTAGAGGTGAGTTTGTGCCTGAACAAATGCGATTTGGTGAGGGCCGAGGAGTTGGAACAGTGGCGCGATCGGCTTTCACGTTGGGGCTACGAACCAATGTTTATTAGCGTTCGCAGCGGTTTAGGAGTGCAGGAAGTTGCCACAAATTTTCAAAATAAAGTTTATGTCGAAAAAGTAACTTCCCAGAATTTATCGGACAAAATAGATGGTTCTCTGTTGCCTTCTGAGGAGAACCCCCTACTAGCAAATTCGGCTCATCCGTTAGCTCCGTTAAATTCCGTACAAAATCCCTTGCCGAACTTTCTCCACAGCCACACCCAAGACAAAATAACGATAATTTGTGGGCCTTCTGGCGTCGGCAAGTCCAGCTTGATCAACCAACTGATTCCGGCGCAGAACCTGCGAGTGAGCGCTGTTTCAGGCAAACTCGGCCGCGGGCGCCACACAACTCGCCACGTCGAACTATTTGAACTCCCCGACGGCGGATTGCTGGCTGATACTCCGGGCTTTAATCAGCCGGCTCTCGAATCCGATCCGTCGGAGTTAGCTGAATATTTCCCAGAAGCTCGTCAGAGGCTGGCTTTGGGTAGCTGCCAGTTTAGCGACTGTTCGCACCGCGATGAGCCTAACTGTGTGGTGCGGGGAGATTGGGAGCGTTACCAGTATTACTTGAATTTTATGGAAGAGGCGATCGTCCGCCAGCAAGCTCTGCAAAACTCCAGCAGCGCCGAATCCAGTTTGAAGCAGCAAACCAAGTCCGACGGTACACAGCAGTATGAACCGAAACTGCAAACTAAAAAATATCGTCGCTCTTCCCGCCGCCTGCAACACCAGTCGCTGCAAGATATGTGTCAAGAAGATTTAGAGGAATTCTGAGGAAGTAGTCGCCGCCGATCGCCCGCGAGGAGTCTGACAATATTACCAAGACTTACTCAGCAACGGGATTCGATCGAGTAAGATACTTCTTTGCCACCCGAGGCCTTGGACTGCAAGACCCGGTTTCTTTAGTGGCGAGTGCGTAAGTCCTGAGTACATTAATCGCTAAAATTAAATGGCCTTAGATTTGTAAAAAAAAGTAGAACAGAAGCAAAAGTTAGCGGGTAATGCAGGAGCAAAAATATTGTGAATATTCAAGAACTGTTTCAAAAAGGCGGCCCCGCCATGTGGCCCCTGTTGGTGTTATCGATTCTATCTGTAAGTACAATTATCGAGCGCTTGTGGTTCTGGGCAAGCCTCTTGAGCAAAGAGAAGCAGATAGTTAACCGGATTCTCGACGCGGCGCGGAGCGATTGGGGGGCGGCTAACGAGATTGCCAGACAAGCCAACCGACAGCCGATCGGGCGATTTCTTTCTGCACCCCTGCGCCTGTACAATCCCGAACCAGATTTATTTCGACTCGCCCTCGAAGCAGCCGCCGATGAAGAGTTGGCTTCGATGCGCCGCGGGGACAAAATCTTAGAAGCGACGATCGCTCTCGCCCCTTTGCTGGGCTTGCTGGGAACAGTTTTGGGCTTGATTAACTCCCTCAGTTCCATCCGTCTGGGCGACATCGGTACGGCGGCAACCACTGGCGTGACTTTGGGGATTAGCGAGGCGCTGATCACGACTGCGAGTGGGATGGTAGTAGCAATTTTTACCTTGGCGTTTTATCGGATATTTCAAGCTTTTTTGTTCAACCAAGCCAAAATATTTCGCAAAGCTGGAAATGAAATGGAATTGCTCTACAGACAATATTGGCCGACTGCTAATGCTAAAGGTCGATCGCCCGGTACAGATCACAACAATTCTTCCTTTGGTTCCGATGGTTTGAACAGGCGTTCTCTCAATTCTCAAGAATCATCGGGAGAACGTCTCAGGGAGCCGAAATTGAAAGGTTCCGATCCGGCTGAAGATTCACCTTCTAATAATTAGAACAAAGAACAACTGATGAAGATTCACTTAGATACTCCTGCTGAAGAGGCTCGGATTGAACTGGTGCCTTTAATTGACGTGATCTTTTGCATTCTGACGTTTTTTTTGGTGGCGGCTTTGCAACTGACTCGCCAGCAAGCGATTAATGTCGATTTGCCGAAGGCGAAGACTGGACAAACGCAGATGCGAGAGATGCTGATTGTCAGCATTGACGATTTCGGGCAAACTTATATCGACCAATTGCCTGTTAATTACCAGCAGCTCGATCGAGTTTTAAAGAGTTTCCACAGCACAAATCCTGCCGGCTTGACGGTGTTGTACGCTCCTCAAAATGCTAAATACGCCAAAGTTGTGGAGGTTTTAGACAAATTGCGAGAGGTAGGGGGCGATCGAGTAGCTCTAGCAACTCTTCCTAGTTCGGCTCCCTCTACGCAGCCGAATAATCCGTCGCTTCCCAATTCGGGGATTCCTGTGGCACCTTCGGGCAATTACCCTCAACCTCTGCCGTCTCCCGTAGCTCCTGGGCAGCAGCAGCTCAATCCGAATCGGTTTCAATCTCCTCTCCCGGCTCCGGGGCAGCAGCAGTTCAATCCCCATCAGTTTCAATCTCCTTTCCCCGAAACGGGACAGCAGCCGAGCAACTCTGGGGCGAATCTGGGAATTCCTCCCGTTTCGCCCGCACCCATTGCCCCCAATTCCAGCCCCGGAGCGGCTGCTCCACCGCCGAATGTCCCTCCCTCCAATTAGTGAGAACGCTTCCAAGTTTGGGAACGAGCAATATACGGGATTTAACAGATGTAGGGGATTTAACGAATGGATGTTGAGGGTTGAACTCCCAAGCAAGCTAGGCAAATGATTTGATAACGGATACAAGGAAGAAGGGAAGGGAAGGGAGAAAACAGAAATAGAAATTTTCCCACTTTCCCCCTCTTTGCCTCACCCGCTCTCCCCCTCACCCAGAGAGAATTTCCGCGCGAGTTGGTATAAATGGCTGCAATTATTTTGGTTCATACTGAGCCTTTTTTCTCTGGACAAGTAGATAGAGTGGTATAAGTCTGCGGAAGGAACTTTTGCGGACATCCTGCCATCTCTATGGTTAAGTTATTTCTTAGGGCAGATGGTAATTTTGTCAAATTATTGTTACCTTTTGTAATATACTAAAGCGAGAGAGGCTTGCGGGACATCCTGAAACCAAAAGCCGATCGCTGAAGCAACTTACAGAAACAACTTACAAATCTGGTTAATCCAGGTTTCACTGCCAAGTCACTTTTACTTATACAGGAGTCAAAGTCATGAGCCAACCAGCAGAATTGTCTTTGGAGCAGCAATTTAGCCTGTGTTCCTTCAAAACACAGGTAAGTGACATGAGCCGCGAGCAAGCTCAGGAGTTTTTGGTCAAGCTTTACGAGCAAATGATGTTGCGCGAAACCATGTATCGCCATTTTCTCAAACACCATTGGGGATTAGAACCCAATCCAGGGGTTGAATAGGTGAGAGTCGCAGTCGGCGACCTCCGTCTCTTACTCTCTTCCCTCAGGCGGAATGGAGTTGGGGGTGATGGGGCGTCACTCGAAGGTACAAGGTATAAGGCAAGAATATCCTCAAAACGCGACACGGATATACGGATGAATCGATCGGGTTAGAGGCATTTGGTAGAAACAATTTTTACCGACCTATCGAGAACTCATCCTCGGGTCTAGACAAACTCGCACTTTATTGTCTTTTGATTCTACTAAAAGTTGGGATAAAGTCTCCCTAATAGTCCGCACCACACAGCCACAATAATTTATCGCTCCGCCTCTCAAAAATTATAAATTTTTCGACAATCTCTATATTTTTTATACAATAAATTACAGCCACAAATTCGGAGATCGGGTAGCATTAATTGATAATATGTAATTTCCAGAAATGCAAATTTTCGATATGGCGAGCTTAACACTTCACTACAGCTCTTAATATCCTGTAAAGTCAGAGTTGCATTCTCTACTTTTAGAGTAAGCGATTGTGGGAACACAATATCAATAGCGCCCGAATCGCTGCTAGCCCTCTCAAGTTGCAGCGGATGGCTTTGAGCAAGAATTGAGCAAGTCGGACATCAAAAGGCGATCTCCGACAAGCAAAACCTTTAATTTTCTACTCAAGTTCTAGAGCACGCAACTTGTAACTCTAGAAAGAGTTATTCCGACTGACGTTCCAGAGTTGCCTCCATCGTACTCGTCAAGTAATGACCAGACATGATGCCACTAGATTGGTAGTAGCGATTTTCATCAACGCGGTGGAGGGTATCAAAACCCGTCCGCCGCTGGCGTTCATCTCCGAGTACCCAGTAACGTTGGACGATCGACTGGGGAGCAATCCAACCTTCGCCCTCGACTCGGCCGAGTTCGCTGTGTTGGAGTACAAAAGTATACTGCCGCTCATCGTTGTTGAGGTGTCCTCGGTACTGCAAAATAATCTCTTCGCGATCGCCTCCTGGAAACACGAGCTTCGTCACCATACTGAACCAATCTGTTCGGTTCCAGCTCACTAAAGTTTTGCCTTTTACCGTAATTGGCACGCCATTGCGCTCAATCCAACTTCCTTCGAGCGTCCATTGGCCAGATTCCATTAAAAACGTGTGAGCCACAGTGCTGTTCCTATGCTTTTCCTGCTGGCTACAATGCTGGTGCAACAACGCACAGCCGTTGTCCCTCAGACTCTATGCTATCATGCCCAACTGTGCCAACAAGAGTTAATTTCTCCTAACAGAACCGGCGCGCAAGCACCAGTAACTTGAGGCAGATTGCCGGGAATACCCCGAACCCGCCAGGCGGCTAAAACCGCGAAAGCGATCGCCTCTTTAAAATCTACACTCAAGCCTGCCTCAGAAGTAGTCAACACTTGCACTGGATGCAATTGTGCTTGCAATCGGCGTTTTAAGTAGAGATTGTGGCTGCCGCCCCCGCACAATAAAACTCGATCGGGCATCTGCGGCAAAAAAGTTTGGTAACTGTGAACGATCGAAGCAACAGTCAGTTCCGTCAAAGTAGCCAGCACATCAGCAGGACTGAGGTTGTAACCTTGAGCCTCGACCAAACAACGGTTAAAATAGTCTACACCAAATAACTCTCGCCCTGTAGATTTGGGCGGTGCTTGGATGAAAAAATCTTGCTGTAGCCAATTCTCTACTAAAGCTTGACAGGGAGTGCCACTTGCCGCCCAAGCTCCACCTTCGTCACAAGTTTTTGTTCCGTCACAGAAGTGCTGCACTGCCAAGTCTAACAGCGAATTTGCCGGCCCGGTATCCCAACCCAAGATACCCTCGCCCAGAGGAGAAACCGCAGACTTGTCAGCCAATTCTTTATCTCTCCTGGCAGGAAGATAAGTAAAATTGCCAATTCCGCCGAGATTTTGGATGCAGAGGTTGCGGTTGGGTTCAGCAAGCAGGCAGGCATCAACTATTGGGACTAAGGGTGCTCCTTGACCTCCTGCTGCAATGTCTGCCGATCGAAAATTGCTCACAGTTGTAATGCCTGTCAATTGCGCGATGAGCGCGCCCCGCCCGAGTTGCAAGCTGTAACCCATGTCTGAGCCGGGGCTAGGTGCAGCAGAAAAACTGCTCTTTTCCGTATTCCCTGGGGGTCGGTGGTAGACAGTTTGACCGTGAGAGCCGATTAATTCTGCATCATCATATTCTGCTTGAATTGTCAAGGCTGCATTAGCAAATTCTTGGGCGATCGCATCATCTAATTGAGCGAACTCAACCATAGATAACGCGGAACCACTGCAAACTGAGAGAATTTGCGATCGCAAAGTAGCAGGATAAGGGAAAGTCTTGCCGGCCACCAACTGCACTTTTAAGTCTGCTTGGGAACCGATCACATCCACTAAAGCAGCATCAATGCCATCCACCGACGTGCCACTCATCAAACCAATAACGCGAACCATTCGATTTTAAATTTTAGATTTGAGATTTTTTGATTCGGAGATTGGGAGATTTTTAGGTATGCGAGGGTGCGAGGATATTATTTGAGGTCGATCGTCACGATCACCACAGTAATATTGTCCCGTCCCCCTTTATCCTTGGCGGCTTCAATCAAAGCAGTTGCAGCGCCCTCGCAAGCGCGAATCGACTTCAGAGGCGAAGCAATCAAAGGATCGGAAAGTTCCTCAGTCAAGCCGTCGCTGCACAGCAGCAAGCGATCCCCGGGCTTTACGTCCACCGGCAGAATATCTATCTCGTGCAAATCATCGCGGCCCAAACACTGGGACAAAACGTGACGCCAAGGATGACTGCGAGCCTGATCCGGAGTCAGGGCCTTTCTTTTGACAGCCTGAGCCACCCAAGTCTGGTCTTCAGTAATCTGATCCAAATGAGATCCGTGCAGCCGATACAAGCGAGAGTCCCCGATATTAGCGCACCAAGGTCTGCCCTCATCCCTAAAGATCAGAACCACAGCCGTAGTCCCCATATCAGCACGCTCGGGATGTTCGAGCTGATCGGTCAAAATTGCTTGATTGGCAATTAACAAAGCCTTGGACAACAACAGGGGAGAATCTTCAGGCCCTTCCCAATGTTCGAGCAAATAAGATTGAATCGCCCCAGTCGCAATCCGACTGGCTTCTTGACCTCCCGCGTGTCCTCCCATGCCGTCGGCCACTATGAAAAATCGCCCGTCAGGGTCTATGTGGTACGAATCCTGATTTACGGAACGAACCAGCCCTGTATCTGTCTTACCTGCGAAAGAGCGTTTCATAGATTGGTGCTTGGACTCATCGAACTTCAAAGCTTGATTTAATGGGTGCAATTTTTGATTACAAAACTTAAAATTCCGAACGGTACTGAAATTTCTGCCGATCGCTAGTCTTGGAAAAATTGCACTTCATTAGCCTTACATTGTAGATCGTCTGATGCTAATTCCGTCTGAAAATTTTCGTAAATCAAGCTGCATTCAGCAACACCTGGGCAAAAAAAGGGATTTCTAGCTTCAAAATAAGACATTTGGCTGGGGAGAAATCTATGCAGCAACCGGGGTTTTAGTGTCCCTAGCAAGTAATAGCTGTCAAGTTGAGAAACTTGTTGTCAGCCTGCGAAAACTTAACAGTGAACTACCCCGCCCTACTTCCTACGCGCCCTGAGCGCTTCGGTCGTTGAGGGCGGAGCTTCCAACTTCGACGGGTAGTGCCTTAGAAACGGATGACTTACGCCTTCGGGACTTTGGACTTACCTTCCCGACCTTGGCAGTAGCGCTAGTTCCTAACGCTAAAATACGGAGTCCTTCATCTCGAATATTGACCGCTGCGTTGACATCCCGGTCATGCTTTGTTTCACAGCTTTGACACTGCCATGACCGCACATTCAACGGCAAATTACCAACTCGATTGAGACAGACTGAGCAAGTCTTTGAGGATGGGAAAAAACGGTCTACTTCGACGTAGCACTTCCCCTGCTTCGTAAAACTTACCCAAACTTAACTAAAGCCATCTTTAGCTACAATGAAAGAGTTCACTTCCTGCGCTATTGAGTGGTCGGCCATCCCAAGGTA
>RDXX01000097.1 GCA_004292955.1 Oscillatoriales cyanobacterium
TCAGCCGAGGCGGGTTAATCCGCTCGAAGTGAAAGCGAAAGGGGAGGGACTCAATGCCTCCCGTGTCATGTAATAGATGACTATACTTTTACCAGCTATTCTAGTCGGAGTTGCTCGATCTTTGCCCCCTTGTCGCTCGGCCCAGCCTGCGTTGGTTGCACAGGCACAAGCTCCACTCCCAAAGCCAGCCGCACCACTTATATAATTATTTTTTATCACTTCCCAAAGGGAATCTTTTTATTAATTGCCACAACTACAGGATTTCTTCCCAATTATTCATCCTTCCGGCCGAAGCCAAAAGACCTTTACTAGCAGTAATTAATTTTATGTTTGCTATATATAAATATTCGCTCTTTCCTATTGAGAGCGGCGAAAACTCTTGTTCTGCAAGACTCTTGGTCTGGGGAACCCAAAAATTACACATCAAATCTGAGGAAACTGCCTCGTTGTAACAGTTTACTAAATTTTGACAATAAAAAGAAGATTTAATGGTAAGCTTTCTTGCTGAGAAAGCTTATTTTGGCTGCTGTTTTATGGCAAAAAAAATGGAACGATTTCCGGATTTAAGAAGTCTAATAAAGCAAATGAAGTCTAAGAACTTCAACATGACAAAATAGAAAATATGAATAAAATTTTTACTTGCTGGCGATCGACCAAAATTCCACTCCTAAGTTTGTCCTTAGCTGTGCTGGCCTGTCTTCCAGCCTTTCGCTCTACGATCGCCAGTCCGCTGTCTCCATCCCCCAAACAGCAGTCAAACCCTACTAAAATTATCTCGGTCGATCGACCGCCAGCACCACCAACCGGCTCAAAGTCTCCAAAATTTCCGGTAATAGCGGCAGCCAATCCATCCCCAACCAAGACAATCAACGCTCAGGGAACAGCGACAGGCCGATCGCTCGAAATTCAAGAAATTCGCGGTACAGTCACCTTTAAAGGGCGGCCCGCCGTCGTCGGCGATCGGCTCCTCGCCCCCGGAGACGAAATCATCACCGACCCCGATTCCACAGCCCGCTTAGCGATCGACAACAACACCGGCATCGTTGAAGTTGCCGAAAAAACCGCAGTTAGAATATCCGATTTGTCAAGCACTTCAGGCGAAAACGACACAGCTATTTTTGTCAGCAGGGGACGAGTGAGATTGTCGATCGGCAAAACTGCTGCGCCCACAGCCGCAGCTCAAACCTCAGCAATTATCCTACCCAAGCAAATTGCCGCCTTAAATACATTCAGCCCAATTGCCGAAACCAATCAAATAGCCCAACAAAAAAAATCTCCCAGAACCGCCCCAGTCAGGGTTGAAACCCCCGAAGGCGTTGCCGGAGTCAGGGGTACATCCTTTGGCGTCAGCGTCGGCCCAGACGGCAAAACCGGAGTCGAAACCATTGAAGGTTCAGTCGGAGTATCTGGCAAAAACGACTCCGAAGTAGTTGTCAACGGCGGTAACGCCACGGAAATTTTCCCTCAAACTCCCCCCGCACCGCCATCAGCCAGCCCTCGCTTAGCCGATCTCAAAGTCCGCAGTTTGTCGAGACTCGGTGGGAATATCTATCGCCTCAGCGGTCAAATTAACCCGATCGACATAATTTATGTCAACAACCAAGCCATTAAGATCGATCGAGAAGGTAAATTCAAAATCCAAGGAATTTTACCGGCCAGCCGCCGCCTCAAAATTGTAGTGAGAGGATCGTCCGTCAGAGAAAAGCATTACAACCTCGCAGTTCCCTAAACAACTGATCTAGATCGGACGGCGGTTTCAAGCGCCCGGTATTATCATCTGGAATATCGGTCTGGTTTTCAACCCGCGGAGGCTGGTGAGAGTTTGTATCGACGCGGTTTCAAGCGCCCGGTATTATCCGAACATCAGCATCGAATGTCAATTATTGCGTCAAATTAATTGAATGAAGTTCAAACAATTGATCGAGCATCTGAAACACAATCAACTGATTGGCATCCGGCAATATCTCATCACAAATCCTCCCTGGCTGACAGGCGCCGTAGCAGGAATAATGTCTGTCGCCATGCTGCAATTGGGAATGTGGAAACCCCTTGAATATTTGGGATACAAAACCCTATTTCAAATTCGAGAATCGGGAGTTTTGCCAAATCCGGGTTGGGATGAGAGAATTGCGGTAATTGCGATCGAACCCCAAAGCTTGCAGGAATACGGTCAATTTCCGTGGTCGCGCAATCGCTACGCCGCCCTGCTGTCAGCTTTAAAAAAATTTCCCCCCACAGCAGTTGGTTTCGACATTCTTTTCCTCGATCCGAGTCCGAAAGATGAAATGTTAGCCGCTGCGATCGCCACAAATGGCAAAGTTGTACTCCCAAGAACCACCCAAGAACAGCCAGTAGCATCTTTAAAAGCAGCCGCCGCAGGTGTCGGACATATAATGCACGAACCGAACAGCGACGGCGTTAGCCGCGATTCAAAAATATTTCTCGACTCCATTCCTAACTTCGGTTTAGTAATGACTCAGAGGTACAACGCTGCTAACCCGCAAAATCCTGTATTGCTGCCGCAGCCACAAAATATGCAGGAACAAACAGTCTGGGTTAACTGGCCCGGGAAAACAGAAAATCTACGTACCTATGCTTTTGTGGATGTTGTAGAAGGTAGAATTCCTGAAAATGCTTTAGCTGATAAATTAGTCTTAGTCGGTCTAGTCGCTACGGGTTTTGACCAGATATCTACACCTCTGAACAAGACTACTGCTGGGGTTTATTTATATGCAGCTTTAGTTGACAATTTGCTCAATCAGCGATTGCTAAAGCGACTGCCCGCAGCGCTAGAAATTTTGTTATTGTTGGGGATTGGCCCCCTTACTACTTCGGTGCTGTGCAACCGAGGTGTTAAAGCAAGAATTGCGATCGCCCTTGGTTTACCTGTAATTTGGGTTACGGCTGCTGCTGTATTATTTGGCTACTATTTTTGGTGGCTTCCCGTTGCCGCACCCATCGGCACCCTCATTTTATCTGGTACTGCTTTACAAGTGCGGGAACAGTACGAAAAACAGCAGTTAATGAGGTTATTTGAAAAACACGTCGCCCCCGAAACTGCTCAGCTTATTTGGGAACGCAAAGCAGAGATATTTGAACAGGGAGAACTCGAACCTCAAGAACTTACAGCAACTGTGCTGTTTATGGATATTCGCAGTTTTACTTCAATTTCCGAAAAAATGCGGCCGCGGGATTTGCTCACCTGGCTGAACCATTATTTGGAAGCGATGACCGACTGTATTATGGATCACGGCGGCGTTGTCGATAAATACATTGGTGATGCAATTATGGCAGTTTTTGGTGTACCTTTTTGCCACACAGAATATCCCGAAATTCAACAAGATGCTTTAAATGCCGTAGCAGCTTGCATCGCCATGCACGAAAAGCTGCACAAAATCAACGAGCAGCTTAGAATTGACCGCAAACCTTTAATTAAGTTTGGCATTGGTTTGCATACCGGACAGTTAGTTGCCGGCAGCGTCGGCGGTTCCCGGCGTTTGAATTATTCTGTAATCGGCGATGCTGTCAACGTTGCGGCTAGATTGGAGGCGATGAATAAGGAAATTATTTCTGACAGTCCTTTTAATTTGTTGGTGACGGGGAGAACTTTTGCTTACGTGCGCGATCGCTACGAAGGGCAAAAAGTAGGAGCGATTCAATTGCGCGGCAAAAAAGAAGAAACTGTGGTTTATGCTATTTTGGGTGAAAAGCAGTAGTCAGTAGTCAGTTGACAGTTGACAGTTGACAGTTGTTATTGGTTATTGGTTATTGGTAGTTGGTTATTGGTAGTTGGTTATTGGTAGTTGGTTATTGGTAGTTGGTTATTGGTAGCCACTAACAAATAACATCGGACAAATAACAAATAACAAATAACAATGTCCTGCGCGGGCCTTCTTCCCAATTCCCAATTCCCAATTCCCAATTCCCAATTACCAATTACCAATTACCCAATCTAATCAAATATACTCAGCCGCAAAGATTTAGCTATTTGTTCCAACAGAAACAAACCGCCGACAGAATTTCCCTCTTTATTCAAAGGCGGACTGTAGGAGGCGATCGCCCCTTCGCCCGGAATAACCGACAACAAAGCCCCGCTAACACCCGACTTAGCGGGAATTCCCACCCGCAGCGCAAAGCGGGCCGATGCTTCATACAAACCGCAAGTAGCCATCAGCGCTTTCACAGTGCGACAGTTTTCCGCGATCGCTTCACCACCATTTACCAACACCATTCCCAGCTTCGCCAAATCCTCTACACTTCCAGACAAACAGCAAACGCGATTGTAGGTTTCTAACGCAATTTCCGAGTTTTGTAGATAACCAGATTCTACCATTGCTAAGGCAAGATCCCAATTTTTTTGATTCGGCATAGCATTCACTGAATCGAGCATTAACTCGTCAACAAATAGCTGACTTTTTGCCTGTTGGTTCAGCCAAGTTCGCAGGTTTTGACAGCGCACCACCGCATTTTCACCGGGAATCAAAGACGCTAGAGCGATCGCCCCGCTATTAATCATCGGATTTCTCGGCTTCCCTTTATCCCTTTCGAGTTGAGTCAGAGAATTGAAAGGAAGTTCCGAAGGCTCGCAGCCCACGCAGTCAAAAACTGCTTTTTCACCCAATTCGCACAGCAAGTAAAGCAAGACGAAAGGTTTGACTGCGCTCATCAGCGGGAATGTGGTAGCAGCGCTACCCCAGCTCAAAATTTGACCGTCAATTGCCCGAATTTGCACGGCAAACCATTGTCTGTCGGCTTGGGCAAGGAGAGGTACGTATGCGGGGATTTTACCGGATTTACTGCGATTAATTGCCTCTATTGCCCAAGCTGCCAGTTGTTCTGGTTCCAGGGAAGATAGTTTGCTGGTGGGTGTTTTCACTTTCGGTTATTTAAATATTTACGATCGCCCTTGTGAACCAGAAACCCTGTTTTTAAAGCACATTGCGACACTTGAGCTCCGGGAAAAACCCGGTTTGTGAGGTGAGAGCAAGTGCGATCGCTCTATCGCAATAAAATTGGTTCGTAGTGCGGACTTCAGTCCGCAGGCGCTAACTTTGATTGTTATGGTAATTGACCGGACATAATATGAGAGCAAGTGCGATCGGCTTTCAGGCTGCGATCGTTACCGCCTGCGGGCAGCTAATCAATATTATTGACAAAATTTTCCTAAAAATCTGTACTTTGCATAAAAACCTCCCTTTCACCCAGATAGATAGGTAGCAGCATCAAGGCAGCGCTGCTACCCAAAATCAACAAGGACTAGCTTGAAATGCCTTCAACTTCTTATTTTTAATCCCCAATCAGGGGCGGGGTGCATATTTAATTTAATTTTTTCAGAGTTCGCGCAATCCTTTCCGGAAAACCCCCGAACCTCTGAGAATCTACTATCCAATCGGATCTACTCAAACCCAGGATAAAAAAAATGGCAGACGAACCGAAAACAGATGCAGCAGAAGCACCAAAACCCGCTCCGATGATTTTTAAGGGTGTCTGCAAGGACGGAGTTCTCAAAGGCAAAGAAATTGAAGGCAAATTAGATATCAAAGTAAACGTTGAATCAGTCACAACGCCAGCACCAACTCCAACAAAATCTAAGTGGGAGGAGCCTATATTTTGGGCGGTGTTTTTATTAACTGCCAACTTTGCCGTCGGCGATCCCGCCGGAATGAGAAAATACAGCCCCCCACAAAGGTCTCATTCTCAGGAAATGTTAAACCAATCTGGGGAGCAGTCGGTGTTGCCTCAAAAAAACACCACCAACTTGCCGCTTTAGGCTCTGGGAGCCTGCCAGCCGCGCAAATAGTAATAAACAGACCCGAAATATTCATCGAATACTCGTGTCGTAGTTACCAAAGCTTCTGCACTGGGCAGGAAATCTGCCGCGTCTAAGCGCAGTTTGGAATGCCCTCCTGACACTGGCTGGTAAGTGTAGAAGTCCGTAGCTCTAGGAATCACCTGGATTCCCATATTCGCAAAAGCGAGGCTGGCACGTCGCATCTGAATTGCAGATGTTACCAGGATTACTTTGCGCCCGACGCCGCGGCTGTCGAGGATTTTTCTCACTTCCTCGGCGCTGGTGCGTATGTTCCTGCCATTATCGTCGAGAACGATATTGTTGCGCGGCACGCCCATGTTGCTTGCCAGCAAAGTTTGGATATCTTTAGCTTCGCCAGTATCATTCTGTAAATTTGCTCTGGGCCCAGCACTAACAATCACCAAAGGTGCTAGTTCTTTTTTGTACAAAACAGCAGCATAGGGCAAGCGATTGCCTGTGTCTGTCAGTTGAATTGCTTCTCGGTTAGCGTTGTGACTGTTAGTCGTTCCCTTGCCCAGCAGGACGATCGCCGCTGCTGTTTCATCGCAGCAAACTGTGCGGGCTGCGGCATCTCGTTCTGCTTGATCTGCGAACCAATAAGCCACCACTGGCATACTCGACAGAATCAAAACCAGCAGCGCAGCCAGGATCATTCTCGGCGCCGGGTTGCGGATGCCCCCGTTCGTGATCAGCGCCGATGCAATCACCAACAGTGAGATCGCAAAACCTAGCGGCTTAAAGAAGAAAGCTATTAAGCCAAAAATCGCTGCTCCGACTGGCGTGTCTGGGGCAAAAAAAGCGAGGAACAAAAGGCTGATCAGCAGCAAAACGCGCAGCCGATCTATTAAAGGATTGTCTTTGCCTCCTGATTGATCCCACCACGATTTGATCAGTGAGAAGAGGAGGAATAGAAATAGAATGCGAGCGAATAGTTCAGGCATCTTGCAATATTCTGTGTCTTCATAAATTAGTACGGAAGTGTGGAACGAGCGCTAATTTAGCTGCGGGAGCAAATACGGGCATCGGTTGAGTTGGGTTGTTAACTTTGGCCGATCGCACAGTTCGATCGCATTTCTGAGAAATGCTCTATTCCGGTCAGCTATCAACTATTGGTTGCACGCAAGGAGATCCCGCTACTTCCAGTCAGTCGATTTTAAATTTTAAATTTTAGATTTTAGATTGACTCCACAGATGAATCTAGGAGCTTGCACTTTGGTCTAAAATTTTAGGCTCTCCACACTCATAGCGTTGGGGGGTTGTACCCGTTTTGGGGCGGGTCACAGATTGCTGACAGATAATTGGTAATCGATAGTTGGTTAATGGTCGATCGGTAATTGATAATGGATGGAGCCGGCGGCAGGTGAAATTGACTTGGCAATTCAAGCCTGATTTGTGCTGCTGCTATTTTTCCCATTACCTGTTACCCGTTCACCAATCCCAATTTATCGGCGTTTCAGTTGATTCCGAATTGCCTGCGTTACCGTTTGAATTACTTTAACACGAGCATAATACTTGTTATCGGCCGCAATTATAGTCCAGGGAGCTGACGGGGTGCTGGTGCGCTGAACCATTTGATTCACCGCCACTTCATAATAATTCCACTTTTGGCGATTCCGCCAATCTTCAGGAGTGAGTTTGTATTGTTTAAATGGATTTTTTTCTCGCTCTGTAAACCGCTTTAGTTGCTCGTCTGGACTGATGTGCAGCCAGAATTTAACTACGACACAACCGAAACTGGTGAGTTGCTCCTCAAATTCGTTAATTTCCTGGTAAGCTCGGCGCCATTCGGGTTCGGTGGCAAATCCTTCCACTCGTTCGACCAGCACTCTACCATACCAACTGCGATCGCAAATGCTGATTTTACCAGCAGTCGGCAACCGCCGCCAGAACCGCCAGAGGTAGTGGTGAGATTTTTCTTCATCCGTGGGGGCAGCAAACGGATTAACGGTGTAACTGCGGGGGTCTAGGATGTCCGTCAAGCGTTTGATCGCGCCTCCTTTACCGGCGGCGTCCCAACCTTCAAACAGCACTAAGACAGGGATTTCATCTTCGTCGATGCTTTGTTGCAGTTTGCCAAAACTGGTTTGTGCTGCGCGAAGTTCCTGTTTGTATTCGTCTGGCGACAGCGATTGAGTCAAATCTACTTGGGCGAGCAAGTTGGGTTCGGTGGGTGACAAGCTTTCTTGAGGTGGCAATTTCAGTGGTGCAGATTGCGTCGGGAGTCTCTCTAGGGCTTCTGTAATTGTCGCTGCCATTTGCGTTAAAACTTTGACTCTCGCCCAGCGCTGACAGTCCCCTTCTACTAGCGTCCAAGGTGCCGGGCCCGTGCCGGTTTGAGTTACCATTTCTTCGGCCAAAGTTGTGTATTCTTGGTATTTTTTGGCTTGTTTCCAATCTTCGGGCCGCACTCGCCAAGCTTGTAAGCTGTCGTCTTCTAGTTTTTTGAGCCTGTGCTTGAGTTCTTTTTTGCTCAGGTGAATCCAAAATTTGGCGATCGCCGCGCCGTCATCTACCATCTGCCGCTCGAAGGCGTTGATTTGCCTGATGACTGTCGGTACTTCGGCGTCAGAAACTCTCTGGAACAATCGGTCTTCTAAAACATGAGTGTACCAACTGTGGTAGAAAAAACCAATCCGCCCTCGCGCCGGCAGTTTCTCCCAAAACCGCCACAGGAAAGGATAGCCCATTTCTGCCTCTGACGGCGGCCAAATCGGGTGGACGGCAAACCCCCGCGGATCCATGTACCCCACCATTTTTTTGACCAGGGCGCCTTTGCCGGCGGCCGCCCAGCCTTCGAGTACGATGATTGCAGGCAGTTTTTTTTCCCAGCAGGTCTGTTGGAGCGATCGCAACTGCTGCATTAAAACTTCGATTTTGGCATCATAGGTTTCTTTGTCCAAGGAAATATCTAAATCGAGGTTGTCGAGCATATTGACCTCATGCAAATCTGAGACAGCAGTTTAACGTTAGTTTAACGTTAGGATAAAATTAAATCTTCAAGTGCCGCAAAAAGTTATAAAAAATACACTTATGCTCGGTTAAAAGTGCAATGCTTATATCGCCCAATCCGGGAGACAGTTAATAGAAACAAAACTCCCCTTGCCTCAAACTTGCCAAAAAAAACCTGAGCGGTTATAGTTGAATAAGGCAACTTTTTAATAAGTTCAAATTCTCCCCTCCCCCGATCGGGCGAGCAAACAGGAGGAGCAACAAATCCCTGCAACAGGATTTATTGTAAAACAGAGTACAAGTAAAAATCAACTACCCGGTGGGGGTGAAAACTTCTTTACTTAGCTGTATCAAATTTATTTAAATAATAGTTGATCGAGCATCAGCCTCGATAACTTCCAGCGCGCTGCTTGCGAACGTTGGGCGTTTCTCGGATCGGCAACTCAAATACAAAACTAGCCCAAAAGGGCAAACCAATTTTTATGATTGCGCCATGAGATAAAACCTGAAAGCCTGGGTGATATAAACAGGTTTCTGAGTTTTATCAACACCATTCTCAACAACTAAAAGCTGTGGAACAGGCATATTACCTGTTACCGACATTTGTGCAAAATGTCCATTTGTGGAACAGGCATCTTGGCTGTTACCGACATTTGTGCAAAATGTCCAAATTACTGTACTCATTTGCCAATACCCACTAACAGGAACAGTCCGAATTTACGGATTGCAAAGTTTTCTATGAATATCTTGACAACACGCTCCTACAAAGGTGAAAGTGACTGGTGCGCGATCGCCAATTTAATCGATGCTTGCGAAGCAGTCGATGGAGTCGGCGAAGAAGTATCCGCCAGCGAAGTAAAGCTTGTACTCGACGCCCCCACACTCGACAAAGCCCGCGACGTACAGTTGTGGGAAGACGGAAACTACAGACTAATTGGTTTAGCACTCCTAGATATGCCAGATTCCCAGGATGAAATAGACGGCTGTCTCTGGTTTTACGTGCATCCAAAGGCGCGCGGCCAAGATTTGGAAAAAGATATCATTAAATGGGGCGAAAAGCGCCTGGGCGAAGTCTCGAAACAACGGAATTTGCCCGCGAAATTGCGTACCTACAGTCGGGAAGATGAAAGCGACGAGATGCGGCTGTTAGAGAAAGAGGGCTTTGAAGTCGATCGCTATTTTCTCACAATGACGCGATCGCTCGCCGAACCAATTCCCGCACCCGAATTTCCCGCAGATTTTGCCCTGACGCACGTATCCGGGGAAAAAGACATCCAACCCTGGGTAGAAATGTTCAACCAGTCATTTATCGATCACTGGAACCACCACGATTTAACAGCCGAAACCGTGCGATACTGGATGCAAGACGAGAATTATCAGCCGGAATTAGACTTAATTGCTGTTTCGGGCGATCGTAAATTTGCAGCATTTTGCGACTGTCAAATCAAACCCCAAAAAAACCCCCGCAGCGACGCAAAAGACGGTTGGATTGAACTATTGGGTACGCGGCGGGACTTTCGCAAAATGGGCTTAGGAAAAGCGATGCTGCTAGCTGGTTTGCACACCTTAAAAGCGGCGGGTGCAAATACAGCTAAACTCAGCGTCGATGCCGACAGTTTGACAGGTGCAACAAAGCTTTACCAATCAGTCGGTTTCCGCCCGATGGAAACTTGGCTGTCGTGGGCTAAACCAGTTTAAAACAAGGTTGGTAGTGAACGCTAGATACCCGAGTTCTTAAAGTAAACCCACCCCACCCAACATGAATTGAAAAGTGTTTTTAATGCTGTAGGGGCGGGTTAACCAACCATAATCGCCACCCAACAAACAATCTCAAAAACCCGCCCCACCCAACAAACAATATCAATGTACATTCAGATTTATGGTGGGATGGGGCGGGTTTTTATATATTGTTGGTCATCGTTATATATGGTTGGTGAACCCGCCGCTACAGCTTAATTTTTACCGTTACCATTCCCATTCCCACCAGTCGTAAGCAAAACCCGCTTAGCCAAAGGTTCCGGTACTTCTTGTAATCGATCGAACTCCCAGTTAAAAAATCCGACTCCCATCGTCTGCGATCGCAATTCTACGATCAAATTCTGCATTTCGGCGATCGGCAAATAAGCCGAAACAGCATCCCATCCCTTCCAGTCTGCTTTACCCTCATAGCCGAGAATTTGACCGCGATGTCCGCTGACCAACTGCAACACCTTTGATGTACACTCGTTGGGAGCGCAAATTTCAACTTTGGCGATCGGCTCCAGCAAAGTTGATTCGCACTTCTCCATCCCCGACTGCATCGCCAACCGCGCCGCCTGCTTAAAAGCTTGTTCCGAACTATCAACAGAATGATAGGAACCGTTAGTCAGAGTCACTGATACATCTACCACGGGAAAACCCAACGGGCCGCGATCCAAATATTCGCGCACTCCCACTTCAACGCCGGGAATATACTGTTTTGGAACGACTCCGCCGACTATTTTGTCAGTGAAATTGAAACCTTCTCCGCGAGGCTGCGGTGCGATATCGAGGTACACGTCGCCAAACTGTCCGTGTCCGCCGCTTTGGTGTTTGTAGCGCCCGTGAATGGATGATGCGGGTTTGCGGATGGTTTCTTTGTACGGTACTTGCGGTAAGTGAGTTACCATCGGCAAATTGTACTTGCGGCGCAACCTATCTAAGGCTACTTTCAGATGAATTTCGCCTTGACCCCAAAGTATAACTTCGTGAGTATCTCCGTGCTGTTCCCAAACTAAAGATGGGTCTTCTTCTAATAGTTTAGCTAAGGCAGAACTCAACTTAACTTCATCATTGCGCTTTTCGGGGACGATCGCCAGTGCGTACACAGGCGAGATGATTTCTGCTTTTGGCAAGAATTCGTCAGAACCCAGCACATCGCCTGTTCTCAAGCCTTCCAGCCTGCCTACAGCGACAATTTTCCCGGCACTGACGGACTGCAAACTTTGCGTTTGCTGGCCGGTCAATCGGTACAAACCGTTAACTCGAACCCCGTTCAAAACTGCTCCATCTGTCAGGGTTCCCCGCCAGATTCTCACTAACGATAGCTTACCTCCTTGAGGCGTGTAATAGGTTTTGAGAATTTGACCGAGAACCTTGTTTTCACCTTGTATAAAACCGCGTCGCTCTGCTGTAGTTTCCGGTGTCGGCGCTTCTCTGAGTAAAGCTTCCAGCAGAGGCCGCACGCCGAAATCTTGTTCGGCGATACCGATGAATACGGGCACTATTAAATCAGCGCCTAATTCCATCTTGAAATCGCGGGTAATCTCTTCAGCATCGGGATTGATTTCTTCCAGCAATTCTTCGAGTAAACGATCGTCAAAATTAGCCAATTCTTCGAGCATTTCCTGTCGCGCGGCGCTTTCTTGTGCTTTGAGGTGTTCGGGAAGCGGGACTGGATCTGCGGGTGCGCCGGAGTGATAGTGGTAAGCTTGTTCGGTTACTAAGTCGATAAAACCGATGATTTGTTCGTTTTTGCCGATCGGGTATTGGTGAGGTACAATTGGTCTGCTAGAAACGGATTTGAGCGCGTTGAGTACGTCGGTGAAGTTGCTACCGCAGGTGGTTTCGTCTGTGCAAGCGCGATCGATCTTATTGATGAAAACTAGGTGGGGAATTTCCCAATCGTCGAGGAATTTGAACAGCGGGGCGAGGGTTAAAGTGCGATCGGCAACCGGTTCGCAAACAATCACGGCTGCATCGACACCGATAAGTGCATTGTAAGTTTCTTGGACAAATTCGATCGAGCCGGGACAGTCAAGAAATGTGAAGCGGACGTTTTCGTATTCGGTGCTCGCGGCGTTTACTTCTACGCTCATTTTGCGATCGCGCGCTTCGGGCGAACTGTCACCTACCGTATTACCATCCTTAGCATTACCCTTGCGAGTAATCGTCCCTGTCACCGACAGCAAACTTTCGAGAAGTGCGGTTTTACCGCTTAAATAAGGGCCAACAATTGCAACGTTTCGCGTGGCCCTAATGACATTTTCGTTCATATAGCCTCCTACACAAAGTGAAGGGGAAGGGGAAGGAGAAGATGATATTCAGGAAAAAAACTTGTGTTTGCCGGTTTCTCCGATCTCTTCCCTGGTGAATCTGAAAACTTTTATTTTGCGATCGTTCTTAGTTTAAACTTAAATTGCGACACAAATTCATTAATTACTGTGAAGTATTAAGTATTTTTGTAAATCAATTTGTGAAAATGCTAATCCCAGAAACCGGGTTTCTTCCTAGATTTTTCTTACTCAACCGAAAATATTCATAGAAACCCGGTTTCTCTGCTAATCCCAGAAACCGGGTTTCTTCCTAAATTTTTCGTACTCAACCAAAAATATTCATAGAAACCCGGTTTCTCGCCACGCAGCGAGAGAAATTAGTTGTAGGGTGTGTCGCGAAAATCCCTAAATGTGACAAACAATCTCCTAGCGACGCACCTTTCTTGGTTCACAATCCGTGCGCCAACAAACCCAACATTTTTTTGATTTGTTTTTTGAGCCTTAGGAATGAAAATTTAATAACTTACACTTTGATGATTGTTGTGGGATGGGCGTCCCGCCCGTCCTTTCTGCACGGGCTCTCCCGCTCATCCCACAAATTTGCTTAAGTTATTTAATTTTTATTCCTTATATATAAGGTGCGTCGCTCTTAAATTGTCGCTCTTTGTTGAGAGATTTTTGATGTATCCACACCCTACAAATACTCACGAGTAACCAGAAATCGGCTTTTTTAGGACAATACTTCGGTATCACCATCACAAACATATTCGGTTTCTGGGCACCCGTGCGTAAATTCGATCGGCATGACACACAGGCTTTCCACAATAGCGCCCATCTTTGCTAAAATTCTAACAAGTAAAGCATTCAGAAGCAATAATTATGACTGCTATCCAAGAGCAAGCTATTAAAACAGAACCCTTTGACTATTTAATCGCTGATTTCAATAAAATCCGAAGTCTCTACACGGTAGAAGAACCTCTTGAAGCTTTTAAGTTAATTATTGAGCAGGAAGTAATGCTAAGTGTAATTTTAGAAGCTCATTCTCAAGTTAGAGAACTATTTCCTAGCGAAAGATTAGCCTTGGAAGTGAAAACCGATCCAGAAATTGCCAATTGGCGATCGCTCTGGATTACGATCTACACTAAACTAGAAGTCGATGAAGCTTTTGAAAAATTGATGATTCTTGATGATACTTGGTGGCTGGATAAGATAACTACTGTTACCAATAGTAAATTGCATATTAGTTTGGGATTTGAGTCAAATGAGATTTGATTGGTCTGAATATTTGAATTTAGCCCAAGAATTGGCGGCAATCTCTGGCGATTCTGACAATAATGAGGCAAAATTGCGATCGGCAATAAGTCGATCATACTATGCAGTATTCTGCTTAGCTAGAAATTACTTGCGCGATGTTGAACAAGACTCTAGGCTTTCTCGCAAAAATTCTGATATTAACGAACATCAATATGTGGCTGAAGAATTTATTTTTCATAAATCTAAAGCTAAAAAAATGATAAAAATAGGGGAGAACTTAAGCAGATTAAGGCTGTTCAGGAATAAGGCAGATTATGCGGATACGGTATTTACATTATCAAGCGATGTTAAAATCGCTTTGAAAATAGCTCAAAATATTATGACATCTCTGAGTGAATTAAATCGTGAAAATTGAGCGATAATAGTAGGGGCGGGTTCACCCACCATATATGAAACCCACAAATAATCTCATAAACCCGCCCCATCCCCGCGATTATTTACATCAACATTTTACAAATAAATTTATGGTACATTTTTATTGTTGGTGGGGGAGGGCGGGTTTATGAAATTGTTGATTTTTATCGTAAATTGTTGGTGAACCCGCCCCTACAAATTCGTCTGGAAACGATTAATCTAATTAATGTCTCAGCAGCCGCAAACCACTCAATGTCACTAAAACTGTAGACCCTTCATGACCGATGACGCCGATCGGCATTGTGATATTTCCGAGAAAATTAGCAGCCAATAACAGTATAATGCAACTGAGTGCAAAAATAATGTTTTGCTTGACTACATTTTGAGCGCGCCGCCCCAAACTAATTGCTTTAGCTAGTTGTTCTAACTTGTCCGCCATTAATACGATGTCAGCAGTTTCTAAAGCCACATCGCTACCGGAAATCCCCATCGCAATTCCCACGGAAGCCTGGGCGAGGGCGGGGGCGTCGTTGATGCCGTCTCCTACCATTGCGACGGTTTGATACTGGGTTTGCAACTTTTTAATTAGGTGCACTTTGTCTTCTGGCAAAAGTTCGGCGTACACTTCATTGATGCCTAATTGGCGGGCGATATATTCAGCGGTTTGCTGGTTGTCGCCTGTCAGCATTATGATATGTTCTACGCCTAATTTTTGCAAGCGTTTTATCGTGGCTGCTGCTTCCGGGCGGACTGTATCTGCTACTGCAATGATACCTAAAAGTTCATCCTCCTTTGCCACCCAAACAACCGTTTTTCCTTCCCCTTGCAACTGATGACTTACTTCAGTCAACTCAGCAGTTGCTCCGACAAAACTGGCTTTACCAATAGTAATGGTTTGATTGTTAACTTTACCGACAATTCCTTGACCGATTTTTGCTTGTACGTCGATCGCACTTGACAACGGTAACTGTTGCTGATTTGCGGCTTGGACAATTGCTTGGCCGATCGCGTGTTCGGAATGAGCTTCCAGAGCCGCAGCTAATTGCAGAACTTCTGTTTCAGTATATCCGGTAGCTGGTACAATTTGGATAACTTGCGGTTTTCCCGTGGTAAGGGTTCCAGTTTTGTCAAAGGCGATCGCCCGAACTTGACCAATTATCTCTAATTGCGCGCCGCTTTTAAACAAAATTCCCTGTCTCGCGCCGTTAGCAATCCCCGAAAGCAGCGCCGGCATAATCGAAGCCATCAGCGCGCAGGGAGATGCGACTACTAGGAAAATCAGCGCCCGATAGATGGTGTCTTCCCAATTCCAGCCCAAAACAAAGGGCGGCAAAGTTGCTAGCAGCAAGCCTAAACCGACAATTAATTTAGCATAACCGCGCTCGAACTTTTCGACAAACTGCTGAGAAGGCGGCGCTTCTGTTTGCGCTTGTTGCACCAGCCGAATCACTCGCTGAATCAAACTGCTTTCTGGACTTTTGTGCACTTCCAATTGTAACGCGCCGGCACCGTTAATCGTACCTGCATAAACTTCGTCGCCGGCGGTTTTTTCCACGGGCATCGATTCGCCGGTAATTGAGGCTTGATTCAGGCTGCTGTAGCCTTCGATAATTATTGCATCTGTGGGGATGATTTCTCCGGGCTTGACTAAAATACGATCGCCAATTGCCAATTTGTCGATCGCAATTTCCCTTTCCCCATCGTACATTAGCACCCGCGCAGTATCCGCACTCAAGCTCATCAAACTGCGAATACTCCGTTCAGTCCGCTGCATAGCATAACCTTCTAGCGCGCCGCTAATTGCAAAGATTAAAATTAAAACAGCACCGTCCACAATTAAATGATATTCTCGCCGCCACAGCCCCAAACCGGCCGCGCCCAAAGCAGCCACAATCATCAACAAATCTACATCTAATTCGCGTTCTTCAAACAGCGTAGTCAACCCTTCGCGGGTGCTGGAATAGCCGCCGATAACGTAAGCAGCGGGCAATATTAACACCGCTAAGCCCAGCCAACCGACTTGTAGGGCGATCGAACCCAAAATTACTAGAATTCCGCACAGGGCGGCAGTCACAGCATCAGGATGTTCTTGGGCGAGGCGCGAGAGGCGAGAAATGGGGAGGGAATTGGGAGTCATTGGAGTTTAGATTTTGGATTTTAGATTTTGGATTGAAGAATTAAGCCCGTGGTTGAATCCAGCGGCTGGTTGTCAGGATGCGGAACTTTTATGTGTTTCCGCAGCCTCTACCGGGTGTCTCGAACAAAATTGCTTTCGGTTATGGGAGAAATTTGATTTGGTAGAATGACTCCTGCATCGTAAACCTTGACATTAGTGTCAATGTCAAGAGTAAAACTAAAATAAATTAAGCATCGGCGGTTCGGAGATGCGATGGTTCAACTCGCTACTCCGAAAGCCCGCCAGGGGTTGAAAACCCCTTTATCAAAGCAAAAGTCGTCTCAAAGACGACTGAAGTTTGCTGAAAATGGCATCTAATTTTGCAGTCGGTTTTAACCGACTTCTGCTATGAGACGGGGAATTGATTCACTCCTAGGATTGCGGGTAAATGCGATAGTCAGATATACAATCCACTCTGAAAAGCTACCAACACACATCCGCGTGCATCCCCGTACATCCGGGTGCATCTCACTTTTGAAGAGGGCGAAGCATGACCGCATATAAGTTATTAGTTATAATCTCCTATTTTCTGCGGTCATGCTTCGCCCCTACGGATATTCTGCGGTTAATAAATCCTAAAATCCCGTACAACAATATGCAGCAACAATATCTAACAATCAAACAACTTACAGACGCGGTAAAAGGGACAATTACGCCTCGGATGGTGCGGCACTATCACGCTTTGGGGCTGCTATCTCCGGCGGTGCGATCGACTTCTAACTACAGACTGTACACCCGCAGCGACGTGCAAAGACTCCAAAGAATCGTCGCACTCAAGCAGCAAGGCTTTCAACTGTCTCACATCCGCAAACTCTTAGAAACAGACGCGGAGGCTTCCCCAGACGCGGTGATGGCGACTCTTCAACGGCAATATCTGTCTGTAATTCAGCAGATTGTGCGCCTGCGAGAAACGGCTTCAGCCCTCGAAGGATTGCTGGGGCGGGATCTTTCGTGTCAAGCGGTGCAAGCGGGCGCACTGGCTCAATTGAGGCTGTTGGAGGCGGAAACTGAGGGTGGATTGGGACAGTTGGAACAACTTTGGGATGCTTGGGATGCGGGGGCCCACACTCACCCGGAGGCGTTTGGGGAGTCGTTGCAGCATTTGTTGCCGGATTTGACCGATCGCTCGGAAATTGAGGTAGACTTGCTGTCAAAACTGGTGTTAGCATCGGGTGATTGTTCGCTGCTGCCGTTTGTGAAGTTAAGCGAAACGGCGATTAAATCTGCCCGGGAAGCTTTGAAAAATCGGTGTCAAATTGTGGCTGACGTGCCGCCTGTTTTTGCCGCTTTGGATAACACAAGATTGGCGCATTTGGGAACAAGTATTACAACTTTAATTGACGATCCGCACATCAATGCTGCGGCGGAAGCGGAACAGGAATTCTGGCACGAGCGCGAGTGGTTTGAAAAGTTGTTGAAACTGGAAAAAGGCTGTATATTGGTAGTAGGATATGCGCCGTCTGTGCTGATGGCGGTTTGTGAGGCGATCGCGATCGGGCAACTGCAACCGGCTTTGGTCATTGGAATGCCGATCGGCTTCAGTCATTCTCCGGTGGCGAAACGTCGGTTAGTGCGATCGGGCGTTCCTTATATTACGACGGTGGGGACTTTTGGCGGCGGATTGTTGGCGGCGGTTGCTTTGAATGCTTTGGTTGAGTCTTTGATTGAAAAGCCGAATTGTCACTGTCATCTTAAGTGAAAAGATGCAATTATCTGAAACTTTCCTGGACTCACCTGGCGCAAGATAAAAATGAATTATTAGGTACGTAGTTGCGCTTGGGCGCTCTTACTTATATATTGAAAGAGCGCCCAAGCGCAACAACATACCTTAAGCACACACCGTAGCTTTCTGTCAGTCCGTTATTCAATACATTACCTTCGATCGCGATCGCAACTAAGAGTGCAAAAAAACAAATTGAAGCTATAAATCAAATCACCACTTGCCCAACGCGCCCCAAACAGCACCCGAAATTACCCCCCAAATCGCCCCCAAACCAGCCCCGACGATCGCACCTACGACAGGGGCCAACTGCACCGACACCCCACCGCCCAGAGTCGGAAATATCGCACAAACCCCCGCCCCCAACACCGCACCTGCAAAAGTCGCCAAAAAACTCCCCCAAATCGCACCCAAAGCCGCACCCCGAATTCCCGAAGGCTGAAACGACACCGGCAGCTTCGGCGCAAACCCGCAAACACCCAACAAACTCCCAGAAACTAAACCTCCAATCGCACCCACACCCGCCGCCACAATTGCCACACCCAGCAACAAACCCCCAAACTCGATCGTCGGGCGCATCTGCCCGTTATATTGCTGCCAAACCACTAACCCAGCCCCTAGCAAAACACCAGCCAAAGTCCCCAAAAACGCTCCCCAAACCGCCCCCAAGAATGCTCCCCGCCGGCCCCACACCCTCCCCACCGGCAGTGCCAGAGGAGGCGAAAAAGCCGCCCAAATACAGCCCCAGACAGTACCAATCCCCGCGCCCGACAAAATCCCTTGCCCGATCGCCCGATTATCACTAATCGCCCCAAACACCACACCGCTGATCGCAGCCAAAAAGAAAGCCCCCCAGAGAGTCCCCAGCAAAACTCCCCCCCACTTCCGCCAAATCTGGTTCGGCGACAAAGTAAAAATGCCCCACATCATCCCAAAAAAACTGCCCCAAATCGAACCGACAAAAATTGCCCCCAAAATCGCGCCGCCGCCCTCCGCGATCGCCGAAAAAATCCCCGCCACCGCCGCCAAACACAAAGTACCCCAAACACCACCCCAAGCAGCATCCTGAACAATCCGCTCAAACTTGCTAGGGGGAATCTGAGGCGCCGGAGTCCGACTCCGAGAAGGAATCGGTAGCATCGGCATTTGATAGTTGCCCAGTTGGCGCGGCAGCCCCGTCGAGGGCTGTTGTCGGCGCACTGCGGTCTCCCTCACGACGGGTGGTGGTTGGGGCTTTTTACGCTTGGTTTTGGCGGGCTGCAAGTGCAATCCGTTGCTGACTGCCTGCCGCGAAGGAAACGGATCGCGACCTTTGAGGAGTTTTGCCCGATCGCACCAAGGGCACCGACTCAGATGATTTCCGTATTTGTGCTGAGTGTTTTTGCTGCAAGTAAGTAGAGAATCTTCCGCTTCCCGAATCGCATTCACCCAAGTTTTCGCATCCGGGCGCGCCGACGGATTCCGGTGCCCTTCCTCAAAACAGCGGATAAACATCTGTCGCAGCCGGGGATGCAGCATCTCGAAAGATGGCGCTGCGGGCATCGGGCGGTAGGGTATCCGCTTGGTACCGCTGGGGAAATGGCCCGATCGAATTCTCGCCTCCAAAGACGGCGGTTCGTCGCTACCGAGATACACTCCCGAAAACGGGTGCGTACCTTCCATTAACAATTGAAAAATTAATACCCCCAAACCGAACAAATCGTGCTCTGGGGCTCGATCGATATCGCGGAAAGTCTGGCCCTGCAATTCCGGCGGAGTAAACTCGGGTTTCCCCACGGGACACCGATAAACGTAACCTGTATAAGGATCGCGCACTTGAAACGAATCCGTGTCTACCAGCGTTACCAAAGCCGTATCCGTGACAAGAATATTTGACTCGTTGACATCGCCGATGACGTAACCCCTGACGTGGAGGGCATTTACCGCCGAGGCAAGGTTTCTGGCGGTGCGGTGGAGGTAAAGATAGTTAAATAGGGGTTTTTGTTCGCGCCTGGTTTTGGGAGTGTAGAAAGTGTGTACCGGCAGCACTTTCTTGACGCGCGGCATCACAAAACCGACGATTTTTTCGCGCCCGCCGACAGTATGCAGCAAATCGAGAGGCCAAGCAATTGAGGCGTGTCCCGGTTCCGCGATCGGCGCATCCGGTGGCATACTGAACATGACTGTGAGTTTGTCGCCGTCTTCGTCTGTCGGTTTGTGGTAGATTTTTGCTACCAGGGACGAGTCTTTGGCGATCGGGTAGATGCGACCTTGACCGCCACTGGCGATCGCGCTGTTGGTGTCGATCGCAATCAGTTGTCCGCTAAATTGGCGTTGCAACTGCATAGAATTCCGTTAGGGGATAGAGGATTAGTCATCAGTTGACAGTTGACAGTTGACAGTTGACAGTTAACAGCTATCTTTTCCGTCGATAGAAGAGGATTGGAGTGTTGACAGTTGACAGCTACCCATAGCCGTCGATAGAAGAGGATTTGATTTCCCCCTAAACGGGAAGGCTTCAGCCCCAATTTTCATGCGTGAATTTTAGATCTGAGATTTTAGATTGAAGAAAGCGACCCCACTGATAAACCGATAATTCTATTTTATTGTGGGATGGGCATCATGCCCGTCCTGAAAAACTCAGCAACAGGCAAGATGCCTGTTCCACCATAGTTCAATTTTGCAATTGTGGTTACAGTCGATCGGGCTCTATTCCCATGTCTCGGAGTCTTAATTCTAAGGCTTGCGATCGCGATCGTTCTTGTTCCAGCAGCATTTCTGCCTGTTCGGCCCGCGCCTCGGCTTGCTGTCGCAGTCGATCGAGTTCCACAAAATTCATAAACGGTTCTTGGTTAGCCCCGAACATTTCGAGTCCTGTTTGAGATAATTGAAACCGCACTCCCAGTCTCGGACTGATCCAGCCGTCCATTTGTTCGATCGCTTCAAATTGTGACTCAACCTGCAACCATCCTGTCAGTTCTAAAGTTTGCGGGTTGTACAAATAGTATTCTTCCACACCGTAGCGTTCGTAAAATTGAAATTTTTGAATCATCGGAGTCAGACGATTTCCCGGCGACCAAATTTCAAAGGCGACTTGCGGTGCAATATTACCTTCGTTCCACTGTTGGTAAGAACCTCGATATCCTTTGGGGATGCCAAAAACTGCCATCACATCTGGCGCTTGGCATAGTTTATTATTTCCTTCCACCGGATACCACAGCAAGTCACCCGCTACAAAAACATTCTGGTCATTTGCAAACAGCAATTCTAAGTTTTCTTTAATCCAAACAATTAATCGAAACTGATCTGTATTGTTTGACATCGGTTCGCCGTTATCGTCGGGGTAGATGACATTTGATTTTTCGGGAGATTGCAGTTGTGTAACCATTGCTGTTTTCCCATTCTTTTTAATGAGTTGATTTTAGTTTAACCGATAAAATTGGGTCTGAAGCCTCCCCGTTTAGGGGGAAATCAAAGAAAATGATTCATTGCTCCAATCCTCTTCTATCCACACAAGAGGTAGCTGTCAACTGTCAACTGTCAACTGTCAACTGATGAACCGATCGCCTGTTTCGTCTTCCAGTTCGTCAACTGCGGTTTTGATGAAGTTATCCACCAACCAGTCGCGGGTGCGCGAGAAATTGCTCTCCAATTCCAGGTAATGACTGCCTAATTTTGCCTTAAAGTCTTTGGGAAAAATCTCTTTGGCGGCTAACAGATTTTTCCAGCGGGTTAACTGGCTGCTGTTGCGATCGGGAAAGCGGTTGTACAAATAGTCGATCGCGATCGCCTCTAGAATGTCCGCACCCAAGATTTCCCGCCGTTTTAGCTCGTTTAAGAGCGTACTTTTCGACTGCTGAGTTAGATCTAAGTGTTCGCCCATCGTTCCTTCGATCGACTGCTGGATCAGCCAGTTACCCGCACGCAAAAAATCGCGATCGAATTCCAAGTAAATCGCCCCCGACAAAGCCTCAAAAATCTGGGCTAAAAATTTATTGTACTCGCTTTGTTCTGTTGCTTTCCCGCTGGCGGCTCCCCGACAGAGTTCGTTCAATTTCAGATTTTCGGCAAATTCCGAGAGTTTTTGACTGTCTGCTAAACGAGCTTTTAAGGTTGAAATCGCATCGCAGTCGAGTTCGGGATATTCGCGGTACAGGTAATCGGTAACAACAGCACCGAAAATCGCTCCGCCTAAGAGTGAAAGCCGTTTTTGCTTCACATCTTCCCCAGCCGGAGACTCCTCCGGGCGATCGCAGCGGCTGCTCAAGGCCGTTTCCAGCAGTTCGGTTTGCCCAAAGTCCGAAATGCCGATCGCTACTTTGACTGCTTCAATATCTACCTGTTTAAATTTTATCTGCTCTAATTCTTCTTCACATTTTGCCCACTTTTCCAACCAATCACCGCCAGCATTTTCCACATACAAATCAACAAAATCCACCCCGTGGTGCATCCAATCATCCTGCATTTTTCGGGCAGATTCTAGTTCTTCAAAGACTTTTTGTAAATTGCTTTCAACGGTGCTTGTACCTTTTACTGTCATAGTATTGATTTTGATGTAATTTGATTTTATTCCAACAATTTCAGCGCACTTCAATCTAATCTCAATTCAATTTATACCCAGTTGCTAGTTATTTTACCTGAAAGAATTGGTTTAAAGCCCCAAGCCCGATCGGGAGGAATTAAGAGAAGACTATTCATTACTCCAATCCTCTTCCTTATGATTGTCAAATGCCCTCAAGCGGTCAACTGTCAATTGTCAACTGAATGAATAGATTGATTGTTTCGGTAAATTTTCCCATTTCTCAGCCAAGAATTCCGGAGAACCTCTATCTTTCACAGGCAGCCATCGGGCCGTGCACCTTACGGCTATTGATTGCTGCGGTAAATCTTCCCGTTGCTGGGCCAGGAATTACGCAGAACCTCTATCTTTTGTAGGGTGCGAATTACACACCTTACCGCTATTGATTGCTGCCGTAAATCTTCTCGTTGTTTAGCATTCGTATCAATTACCTGTTTCCGCACTTTGCCATATCCCCCCGGGAAACAGAGAATGGGAGGAAAAATCTTGGCGTAGCCTTCGGGCCCAATGGAAGCGGGCTGATGATTAAGTTGGTGGCATTGTCTAAAATTCTGCAATATGCGAGTTATTCAAAATTTCTTGTTCACCGAATTTTGAGCAGTCGAACTATTCTCAGCAGCAGATCGGGTGAATTTATGGGAATTTGAGGTAGCGACCTGCGGGCAAATTATCACTATTATATAATGCAATGTTAACTAACTGGTTCAGGAAATTTGCATCTTTTGTATCATAACTTAAAAATAGTCCTCTGTCAATCCCCCAACCTCGAAGAGTTTGTTGCCAATTTTCATATTTTTGTTGAGAAAATTCATCAGAAAGAGTAGTGACTTGAATGCACAGGGGCTGCTGTTGGCGGTTGCTGACGATCGAATCGGTAGCCATAGAAAGATCTGCTACATAGCGATACAAAACACTGCCTTGGCGTTCGACTATCCGGGCGGCGATCGCACGAATGACGCGATCGTCACCCGGATCGAATTTACCCGCCTTGAGTTTTTGTTTCCAGATGTAAAATTTGCGATCGTTTTCACTCAGCCATTTAGGAAATAGATAGCCGTACCAATACCTTTCGCCCGGAGTCATTGACTCAAACGCCGTTTCTCGATCTCTTTCCGAAGATAGGGATTGAAGCGCCAGCCAAACCTGAGAATCTCGCATAAGCTGTAGCAAAAAAGCCAGCACAAATTTCTTAGCAGTTAGCGAACCGGGTTTGACATCTTTCACCCAGCGATTGATTTCATCCAATCTTCTCGCCAAACTCGGATCTATAAGATCTGCTTCGCTAATTAGGGAGTTGAGCTTATCCTTAATCTCTTGTGCTTGCAAGTGACGACCTACTGTACAGATTAAACCAGAATTGTTGACACCTCGATTTTATTATAGAAGCGCACCAAATTTTCGCCGCTCATTCATTTGAAGCGATTAGACTTGTTGCCAAATTCAGAATCGGGAATTTTTTACCGCAGATAAATGCCGATTGACGCAGATGGATGTTGGCTTTTTCAATATGTTTATTTTTAATTGTCCTGTGCCTCCGAACTCGAAAAAGTTGCTAACAATAATGTTAAGTCATCATCGGTGCGATCGCACACGCGGGGCGATCGCAAAAACGACTCTAATTGCTCTTTTGCATCCGCATCTTCCTTCGCCGTGCCCGAAAACCGAAACAAAGGTGCAAAAAACGGCCCGTGGGGCGTACCTTCCGGGATTTTGAGAGCGAGCATTTGCAAGCCGTCGGAAAACACAGCCAAGTGCCGCAGGGGTTCCCGCATTACCTGAAATTGCGCTGTTTCGATCGCATTTGGCGAAATCAAAAATATGGTTTCATTGATATATTCACCGCAGGGAGGTATCGTAAGGGCGATCGCATTTCCCGCACTATCGCCCGCCACCGCCGCACCATCGCCAATTTGAGCAACCGCGATCAATTCCGGCGTAGCCACAACCGCAATTAAAGTGCAAGCTAAATCCCTCGCCGCCACTTCCCGGGTTGCAGCTTCCGCTTCCACAGCCGCCCGCGCAACTTGCAGGGATGCTGTGAAAAATACCTGCCATTCCTCGTCACTTTCAGGCTGCAAATCCTGTTGACAAATCGTTTCCACAACCGCTTCCACAGCAATTTTTGCCCCCACTTCTGCCAGTGCAGCCGAACCCGCGCCGTCAGCTACCGCTGCTACCAAAACACCGTTAGACAAGACGCGCCAACAGTGGGCATCTTGACAGGGTTGCGATCGTTTTTCGTGGCTCGTACCAGTCACCGATGCGGCTACAACTTGCCAATTAAATAATGAATTATCCATTAATAACTCTTGTATTCAAAACTTCGTAAATTCAAAACTATGGAAATTTATTGGGAGCATCTCATTGTTGTAAAAAGCATTTTTATGTAGTAGTGCGAGCGTCCCCGCTCGCTTCTATAACCAAGCGAGCGTCCCCGCTCGCTTCTATAACCAAGCGAGCGGGGACGCTCGCACTTTTAAAGCAAAATTGAGATTCTCCCAATTCATTGTAAGCACTTCGCACCTTACCAATGACTGATGCAAACTGCCAACTGCAAACTGCCAACTGACTAAACAGTTCCCCATCCGGGCGGTGGAAGTGCGACTTGTTCGTCAATTTTTGAGTGAGAAACTCTCTGCATACTAGCCGACAGCCAAATGAACATCTCTCGAAAGTCTAATCCTTTTAATTTTACAGGAGTGCGATCGACAATTTCCGCGAGACGGGAGATATTCGCACCTTCCACACCGACTGCAAAAAAAGCCACGCGCTTGTTAGTTTCTTCCTCTTTGATCCGCTGTGCTGCGATTTCCACAACATCGTCCGATTCGCCTTGAGGTTCGCCGTCGGTAATCATAAATACCCACGGGCGGTAATAGGTAATGCCGTTGTTGCGGTATTCAGATTTGCGGGCTGCAATGGTGTCTAGTGCTAGCTGAATGCCGGCGCCCATGTGGGTTTGTCCTTGGGCTGTCAGCAGCGGTGTCTCGAACTGATCGGCGGTCACGAAGTCTTGCACGACTTTGATATTATTGTCAAAGGAAATAATTGCGACTTCGACTCGCTTTTTAGCTAGTTCATCTTTAATTAAGTCATTCCTAAAAACTTCCAGCCCCTCATTCAAAGCGTCTATGGGTGCGCCTTGCATGGAGCCGGAGGTGTCCAGCAGGAGGACGCAGGGACACCGTGGCTCTGGGTTTTCGGCAAATTCTACGGCTTCGTCTAGTCTCATGGTTCAGGATTGACCTTGGAGTGGCTCGGTTTTTAGCATTGTCACTTTACTGTATCAAGTCAGTAACATATTTAAATGCAACTTGCTAGGGCGATCGCATTTTACCATTTTCGTGAAATATCAGCGTCAAATATTTAGTGTCAAATATCAGAAGGGTGATTCACGCTCCCGATAGCTTCGCTTCACGATCTTTTGTTCGTCCCCGCTCATCCGCCTTCATCTGCGGTCAAAAAAACAAATTCATTCTTGTCTGTGCTAGTATAGACTAATAGTATTCCTGCAAAATAAGGATATCTTATGATTGCAACAGTCACAGAAAAGTTGACCTTTGACCAATTTCTTGTAGAATGTCCCGAAGATGGACTCTATGAACTGGTAAATGGAGAAATTGTCGAAATAATTTCAACCCGAAATCATATTGATGTTGCCGGCTACATCCGTGACTCTTTTTACGCTCAAATCAAAAATCTGAGCTTAAATTATGTAGTGACAAGCCAAACAGCTATCAGAACTGTAAATAAAGCTGGAGTAGAACAAGGGCGGAGACCCGATGTCAGTGTAATCGATCGCGATTTGTGGCGATATGACCGCTCGGCTTATGCTGCCTTGCGCGAACCAATTCAGTTGGCGGTGGAGGTAACATCAATGAATTGGAATGTCGATTATATTCACAAATTTGATGAGTATCAGCGTCTCGGAATTTCAGAATATTGGGTTGTGGATTATTTGGGAATTGCTAGCTCAAAATTCATCGGAAAGCCGAAAGTTGCGACTGTATTTGTCCACCTTTTGGATGCAGACGGTAATTATCAAACAACTACGTTTAAGGGCAGCGATCGAATTGTGTCTCGGACTTTTCCAGAATTAACGCTGACAGCCGAACAGGTGATGAATGTTTAAATTAGGTTAATGGAGCTAACTGGGTTATTATATATAAAAAATCACTAAAAACATGAAATCTATTTCCGAACAAAAAGCTGTTAGTCCTTGGAACTACAAACCTTGGTGGTGTCAGCCTTGGTCAATTCTTTTGACAGGAACAAGTCTAATTTCTGGTAGTTGGTTTTTGCTAAAAACTGTTTGGATAACAGTTTTAGTCGCGATTCCTTTATTGACTTGGATGGGATTTTTCTTGTTGGTTTGGCCGAGGTTGATGCTGTCTAGCGGTGCTTTGGATTCTCATTCAGATTAGGTTTTGGGCGGTGCGTAGATAGATTTCATAACTTACGCCACTTTCAAAAGTATGTTGTTGCGCTTGAGCGCTCTTTTCTATAATAAATAAAAGAGCGCTGAAGCGCAACTACGTACCTATACCGTGTTGCGCTTCAGCGCTCTTTTTTGTCTTATATAAAAGAGCGCTGAAGCGCAACTACGTACCTATACCGTAAATTTACAGCAATGTATGCAGTGCCTACCCTACAATAACTCTACACTTGCGGGTAATAGTCTTGAATTGCTTTCACTTCCATGGGATGCGATTTGAGCGATCGAATTCCCGATGCTGTTGCCTTGGCACCGGCTATGGTGGTAATAATCGGGATTTTGTAAGTCAAAGCTGTGCGGCGGATAAAGATGCCGTCAGCGCGGGATTCTTCGCCGGAAGGTGTGGTAATAATTAGTTGGATTTTCTCATTCTTGATCGAATCTAACAAATTTGGCCGCCCTTCGTGCAGCTTCAATTCCAAATCTACGTCTAAACCTTGCTCTCGCAAAACTTTGCGCGTACCGTGGGTTGCGACTATTTTGAAACCCAATTCCAAGAATTCCTTGATTACTGGTACTACTGCTAGTTTATCGCGATCGCGCATCGAAACCAACACAGTTCCAGACTGCGGCATCACTTGGCCAGCACCGAGTTGAGCTTTGGCGAAGGCTTTGCCGAAATCTGTGTCAATTCCCATGACTTCGCCAGTCGATCGCATTTCCGGCCCTAACAATGTATCAGTTCCTGGGAATTTAGCAAACGGTAGCACGGCTTCTTTCACGGAAACGTGAATTGGTATAATCTCTTTAGTAAAACCTAAAGCTTCCAGAGTTTGGCCAGACATGACTCGCGATGCCATTTTGGCTAGGGGAACTCCAATTGCTTTGGATACGAAAGGTACTGTACGAGAAGCGCGCGGGTTAGCTTCCAAAATGAAAACTTGTTCGCCTTGTACCGCAAATTGAATGTTCATCAACCCGATGACTTTCAAGGCTTTTGCTAGTTCTATAGTCTGGCGGCGGATTGTGACTAAGGCTGCGTCAGAAAGCGTTTGGTAAGGGATGGAACAAGCCGAGTCACCGGAGTGAATGCCCGCTTCTTCGATGTGCTCCATGATACCACCGATGGTGACATTGCCAGTCGCATCGGCGATCGCATCTACATCAACCTCGATCGCATTTTCCAAGAACTTGTCAATTAAAATCGGATGATCTGGTTCTACGTGTACTGCATAAGTCATGTAGCGTTCCAATTCCGCATCGGAATAAACAATTTCCATCCCTCGCCCGCCCAACACGTAACTCGGCCGCACAACTACTGGATAACCGATCCGTTGAGCTACTATTAAGGAATCCTGAAAACTACGGGCCAAACCGTTAGCAGCTTGCTGAATATCCAATTCCCGCAGAATCTTTTCAAATCTTTCCCTGTCTTCTGCCGCATCAATAGAATCCGGGGAAGTTCCCCAGATTTTTGTTTGTACGTCGGGGTGATTTTCGAGAGCTTTTTGCAAAGGAATCGCCAATTTCAGCGGCGTTTGTCCGCCAAATTGAATGATTACTCCCTCCGGATTTTCCGCCTCGATGATGTTGAGAACATCTTCTTTGGTTAGCGGTTCAAAATACAGGCGATCGCTCGTATCGTAGTCTGTCGAAACCGTCTCCGGGTTCGAGTTGACCATAATTGTCTCAAACCCATCTTCCCCGAGGGAATAGGAAGCGTGACAGCAACAGTAATCAAACTCAATCCCCTGTCCGATCCGGTTTGGGCCGCCACCTAAAATCATGACTTTGCGCTTAGTAGAAGGCAAAACTTCCGACTCCGGCGCCAGACTGTGGCCGACAGGCGAAATCTTCTTTTCTTCATCGCCCAATTCCCAAATTGCTGCTCCAGCTTCGTAGGTGGAATAGTAATATGGTGTAAAGGCTTCAAACTCGGCCGCGCAGGTATCGACTGTTTTGTAAATCGGGATGACGCCTAACTGTTTGCGGTAGGCGCGGACTTCATCTTCCGATGTTTTTGTAGCGTAAGCAATTTGGCGATCGCTAAATCCCAACTGCTTTATTTCAAACATTGTGTCTTTTGTCAACTGTTTGAGTGCAGTTCGTTTCAAAAACTTCTCGGCTTCCAGCAATTCCTGCATTTTATCCAAAAACCAGGGGTCAATTGCTGTGAGTTCAAAGATGTCTTCCACGGACATTCCCATCATCATCGCGTGGCGGACTGTAAAAATGCGATCGGGATTTGGCGTTCGCAATCCGGCGCGAATTTGTTCCAAACTCGGCAACTTTTCCGGTTTGTCGCACCCGAAACCTGCGCGGCCAGTTTCCAATCCCCGCAGTGCTTTTTGGAAAGATTCGTTGAAGCTGCGCCCGATCGCCATTACCTCTCCTACTGACTTCATTTGCGTTGTCAGAGTCGGTTCGGAACCGGGGAACTTTTCAAAGGCAAATCGGGGAATCTTCGTCACCACGTAGTCAATTGTCGGTTCAAAAGACGCGGGAGTTTTCTTGGTAATATCGTTGGAAATTTCGTCTAGGGTGTAACCTACTGCTAATTTTGCCGCCATTTTGGCGATCGGGAAACCTGTTGCTTTCGAGGCCAAGGCGGAGGAACGAGAAACCCGGGGATTCATTTCAATGACAATGAAATCGCCGTTGACTGGATTGACTGCAAATTGAATGTTAGAACCACCTGTTTCTACTCCAATTTCGCGGATAATTTTCACCGAAGCATCGCGCAGGCGCTGATATTCTTTGTCTGTCAGAGTTTGGGCTGGTGCGACGGTAATCGAATCGCCCGTGTGCACGCCCATCGGGTCAAGATTCTCGATCGAACAAATAATCACTACATTATCTGCCAAATCCCGCATCACTTCCAGTTCGTACTCTTTCCAACCGATCAAAGATTGTTCGATCAAAATTTGCGATACCGGACTAGCATCAACACCGCCTTGGGCCATTTCTTCAAACTCTTCTTGATTGTAAGAAATCCCGCCTCCCGTGCCGCCCATTGTAAAAGCCGGACGGATAATTAACGGATAAGTACCGATTTGGTGGCCGATTGCTTTGGCCTCGTCGAGATTGTTAGCAATTCCCGAAGGGCAAACTGCCACACCAATTCGTGCCATCGCTTCCTTAAATAACAGCCGATCTTCGGCCATTTCAATTGCTGGTAATTTAGCGCCAATTAACTCTACATTGTACTTTTCCAGAACACCATTTTTAGCAACGGCAACGGCTAAATTTAGTGCTGTTTGACCGCCCATAGTCGGTAAAATTGCTTGAGGTCTTTCTTTAGCGATGATTTGTTCGAGGATGGCCGGCGTTAGGGGTTCGATGTAAATGCGATCGGCAGTTTCCGGATCGGTCATAATCGTTGCAGGGTTGGAATTCACCAGCACTACTTCGTAACCTTCTTCTCGCAAAGCTTTGCAAGCTTGTGTCCCCGAATAGTCGAACTCGCACGCTTGGCCGATAACAATTGGGCCGGAACCAATCAGGAGAATCTTTTTTAAGTCTTGGCGGCGGGGCATAGGTTCGTAATTGGTAATTGGACAGGATTGATGATAAATTTGATATTTTGCATCATTCTGAGAAACAGGCTCTCTGAGCTGTTCCACCAAAAGCTTACTCAAAACAGTGCAAGTTTTGTTGTTAATTTGAAATTGTGCACCATTATCAGCATTTTGGAAGCGGAACCTCGCGACTCCGGCTGACAGGCGCCGCCAGCGAAGGAGAAATATTGATGGGGAAAGGGCGCAGTCGATCGCTAAATCCAGACTATTTTAAGTGTTGCGGTCAAATCGTGCTGTAATATACACAATCTTGGTCTGGCGCGCGATCGTGGTAGGGACACGGCACTACCCAAGGAGTGTCAACTTAACGTCAAACCCGCAGTCCGATAGTCCGGCAGGGGCTGAAACCCCTGCATCAAAGCGAAAGTCCTCTCAAAGAGGACTCAAGAACTCATTAGTCCTTATTTGAGAGGACTGTCTTCTATTAGCCAGGGACTTGAGTCCCTGGCGGGCTGGCGGGTGGGCGGCAGGAATCTGGCGGGCTAACGGCTTAAGTTGATACCAATGGGTACTACCGTCTCCTGACTGTGGGAAACGGGTAAAATCCACCGGATGGGATGATGAAATTGCCCTCTAAACCGGCCAAGGATGTGACAATCGTACATCCAGCCGTGCAGGGGCGGTAGATGGAGGGAGGACACCGCACCCTGCCGTTTCCCTACCCGCAAACATCGATCGCCCGCTAAGGATGTGACAATCTAAGTTAGCACCCATCTCTCCCCCTCTCCCCCTCTCCCCCTCTCCAACCTACTAGATGAGGGAATGTGCCGAGTATTGTAAAACTTCATTCAGTTTGTAAGCATAAGTAATCAAGCATGGTATTATGTGGTCAGGAGGTTGAGAATGCAGCTAACAGAACGTCACATCATT
>RDXX01000005.1 GCA_004292955.1 Oscillatoriales cyanobacterium
ATATCCGTTGGGGCCGAATCCGAAATTAGTGGCTGCTACTGAACCGGTGCCGGGGGTTTTAACTAATAATGTGACTCTTTCTGGTGATGGGAAGTATCTGATTGGTTCTTATCTTAATCTGGATGGTAGTGGTAGTGTTCGTATCTTTGATGCGGGGGAAATTACTAAGACTGTTGCAAATCCTGGGGACTACTGGATTGATGGACATTACAGAGGTGCAGGCAACTTTAATTTCCAGCCTTTGAGTCAACGGCGGGCAACTTTGAGCGATTTAACCCGCGTCCCCATTGAAGAGCTTAATCCTTTAATTTTGCCTCAGAATAGTACCCCTGGGATTCCTACTTTGATTGCGTCTGCTGGTAATCCTTTGGGGTTGATTGTAGCGCAGAAACCGCCTAGTTTTAAGGCACAAATAGAGAAATTGTTGAAAGCAGGGGCGATCGCTAACTACGATCGACTCATCGCTTTAATCATCAAAAGTAATGACCAGAATGACCTCAGATCCGTAGTCGATGATGTGCCTATGAGGAAGCTGATTGTAGATAGTTTTTCTTCCAAGCCAGAGATGGCTACTGTGCTGATGGCAGCTTTGCTTAAAGGAAAGCAATGGTGGGAAAATCCTCCATATAATGATTTTACTCGGCACTTTTTAGCTGACAAAAAAAATGACCCTCTGCCGTACACCGCGAACATGAACTGCTGGGAAATAATTTGGTATGCGGCATTTTTATGCAACCAAATGACTGGGGATAAAATTCGCTCTGCCATGGAGACAGTTGGTTATAAAAATCCTGTGTTTTCAGCTATGCGGCCAATAATGGGGTATCAAGATGGTTTACCCTTCTATCCCAAGCGAGGGCTTCCGGGTGAGCAAACACGTTTGCCCAAGCCCGGTCAACTTGTGTTTTTTAGAGATGAGAAAGCTCAAGATAGAAAACTTGCCGTCGGCGGAGATCCCGGTCACGTAGCTATTGCACTTAATTCTACACAACTTGTCAGTTTATGGAACCAACCGAACAAGAATAAAACCATACAGATTCTTGATGTCAGCCAATTAAAAGGCTACGTTCAGGTCGGTCAATCTTTGGATTTTTTCAAGGGTATACTTTGGTAGTTCGAGAAAGATATGTGGAAAAAGTTGTGTGTTGTATTAGTTTTTTTCAGTGCGTACCTAATTCTAACTATAGGAAGCATGCCTTTTTTAAAATCAGAGGAACCAAAAAGTGATATGAGTTGTCCAAAACTAGATATTTGGTCTATTGCTCTGCTTGAATGGAACAATCCAATTAAGCTAGATGTAGTAGATGTGGGGTGGCCAGACCCTAGTGTAGCTCAAATTACATATCTTGCTGGTCCTAAGTCTTATCCAATGAGACCTTACATAAAACAAACTTTTGCCAACTCAACAGGGCTAGCGAGCATAATTTCTCAAGGAGATGGAGAAACTCTGCCAGTGGCAGTTTTAATCGGAAAGACTACCAGAATAATCAAGCTTTTAAAACCGCCAGGAAATCTTAGTGCTCGCAGCGATGGTGGGGTATGGACAAATTACCCGTTATCTCACTATGACAGCACAGGAGCTTTGAAACGAGTTGTAGAACAAGTTTCTGGTGTACAGCTCGTAGGTGCCCAACAAGATGCTGTTTGGGTGATTGACTTAGATAGAGCTTGGTTTGTGAATGCTGAGGGTGATGTGCGCGGCCCTTATCCGTGGGGGGGATTTTACGCTTCAGTAGGATCAAAACAAGCTCTTTGTCATTTAAATCGAGACGCTACACGTCGCGTAGAATGTTTAGAACCGGATGGCAAAAAGCGCTATCCTCCTCTTTCACTGCCTCGCGAACGAACAGGAGGGCTGTTGTCTTTTTCAAATGATGGGCTCCTCACTGGAAATATTACTGGTGGTTCTTTAAATTATTACAATACAGGAGGCTTGGCTGCTAAATTAACTATAGAAAACGCTGGACTAACCCCAACAGGTGATGCCTTTGTTTCTGTCCGTGTTGATGATGAATGGGCTGATGTTTGCGTTAGTAATGGTATATCTCAACGGGTTTCTCTCAAATACGATGACCCGTTGCGATTTCCCATTCCACTGAGACTAAGTGTGGTTGCGGTTGAGGGGGAAAGAACGCTAGTTTACGGTTTCGATCGCGCTGTATGGTATAAGGGATCTCGCCCGGAAACAAGTTTTACAGTAGATGACAAGCGATATCGCAACGATATATTTCCTCATCACTGGCGCACTTCTACGAATTTTGTAACTGCGAACAGTTCAGATGGGACCATAATTTTGTCAACAAGTGGGCCAACTGGAATGGCACTGATTGGAATGCGTTGGCATCCTTGATTATGCTTACGTCGCGGACTCAGGGCGGGGTAGCATTTATGTCCTGGATGTCAATCCTGACTCGCCAAGCTATAACGAAGTTGTTCGGACTATCTCAGTTAATGCTACGTCAG
>RDXX01000098.1 GCA_004292955.1 Oscillatoriales cyanobacterium
AGCGAGAAAAGTAATTCCCGACTTCATGAAGGGAATAGAGGAATTGCCGTTTATTCCTGTAGTTTTAGGACTGTGGACTAAAATTACTAACGTAGATGTATAACATTGACTACTTTTGGGTAGCTTTGTCCAGGTTTTTACGAGCGGTTCCTTGATTCTTCCACAATCCGCCAGGGGTTGAAACCCACGGGGCTTTTAGCACAAGTCGTCTAAAGACGACTGATACCAAATCCGACTTAAATACCCCTTTGATCTCTTCGCCAGCTAAAGCAGACTTCGTTTAACTCGCTTTGCGGTTTCAACCACCGACTTTAATCTACAGTCGTCTTCAGACGACTTCTGCTATGAGACAGGGGTTTCAACCCCTGTCGGACTTTGATAGACGCAGAAAATCTTCCTTGTTCTCTTTGCGAAATGTTACAAAGTAATAAGAAATCCATTCAGGAGAATCAGCCTTGGTACTCTACAGCCCGCAAATTGAACCCAACCAACAGCAAAACCTTTCCCCCATCGACGGTTTTGCGGGAAGACATATTGGCCCAACACCCAGCGAAATCCAGCAAATGCTAGATGTTTTGGGTATTTCCAGCCTCGATGAGTTAATTGACAAAACGATTCCAGCGGCGATTCGCATGAATCAACCCCTACAACTTCCCGCAGCCAAAAGCGAGTACGCTGCTTTGGCAGAATTGAAAGAAATTGCTGCTAAAAATCACGTATTTCGATCGTACATCGGGACAGGATATCACAACTGCATCACACCCCCAGTTATCCAGCGCAATATCCTGGAAAATCCCGGCTGGTATACAGCCTACACTCCCTACCAAGCCGAAATTGCCCAAGGGCGATTAGAAGCTTTGCTGAACTTCCAAACCATGATAATCGAGCTCACGGGTTTGGAAATTGCTAACGCTTCCTTGTTGGATGAAGCGACTGCTGCGGCGGAAGCTATGGCGGTGAGTTACGGCGCTAATAAAAATAAAGCAAAAGCGTTTTTTGTCTCGCAAGATTGTCACCCTCAAACCATCGAAGTGGTGCAAACTCGGGCTAAACCGCTGGGAATTGAAGTGATTGTCGGCGACCATCAAAGCTTTGAGTGCGATCGTACTATCTTCGGTGCACTTCTGCAATACCCAGCCACCGATGGCGCAATTTACGACTATAGCGATTTTATTCGATCGGCACATCAAGCCGGCGCCTTAGTCACAGTAGCCGCCGATATTTTGAGTCTTTGCGTGCTCACACCCCCCGGCGAATTCGGCGCTGACATAGCCGTAGGAAGCACCCAGCGCTTCGGAGTGCCGATGGGATTCGGAGGGCCCCACGCAGCCTATTTCGCGACGCGAGAAGAGTTTAAACGGCAAGTTCCAGGGCGAATTGTTGGCGTTTCTAAAGATGCTAACGGCAAATCTGCTTTACGTTTGGCTTTGCAAACTCGCGAACAGCACATCCGCCGCGAAAAAGCAACTAGCAATATTTGTACCGCCCAAGTTTTGCTAGCAGTGATGGCGAGTATGTATGCTGTTTATCACGGCCCGTCTGGACTCCAAGCAATTGCCGAACAAGTACGCAGTTTAACCGCAATTTTAGCATCTGGTCTTGCCAGTTTTGGATACAAAATTGGCGATCGACCTTTCTTCGATACTCTCCGGGTAGAATTGGGAGATAAACCGCTATCGGAAGTTCTCCAAGCCGCTCAAAATCGCCACATTAATCTGCGGGTGTTCGATGAAACAACCGTGGGGATTACTCTGGATGAAACTGTCACGGCGGGCGATGTCAAAGAGTTGTGGAAAATCTTTGCACGGGAGAAGGATTATATCAGGGGTGACGGCGAGAATTCTCTGAGCGTTCCGCTGAATGCAGACGCCTTCACTTCCTATATGATGTTACCTGAGTTTTGCGATCGGACAACCAGTTATCTCACCCATCCAGTTTTCAACAGCTACCATTCCGAAACCGAACTGTTGCGCTATATGCACCGTTTAGAAGCCAAGGATTTATCGCTAAATACATCGATGATTCCCCTAGGTTCATGCACGATGAAATTGAATGCCACAGCCGAGATGGTTCCCGTGACATGGGCGGAATTTGGTAACATACATCCCTTTGCACCGCGCAACCAAACTCGCGGCTATCAAATGATGTTCGTGCAACTCGAACAATGGCTAGCAGAAATCACCGGTTTTGCCGGAATTTCCTTGCAGCCAAACGCTGGTTCCCAGGGCGAATATGCGGGATTGTTAGTAATTCACCAATACCACGAACACCGAGGCGAATCTCACCGCAATATCTGTTTAATTCCCCAGTCAGCCCACGGTACAAATCCGGCTAGCGCGGTGATGGCGGGGATGAAAGTAGTTGCTGTCGAGTGCGATTCCCAGGGGAATATTGATGTCGCCGACTTGCAAAAGAAAGCCGAAAAGCACAAAAATGAACTCGCTGCTTTGATGGTAACATATCCGTCTACCCACGGCGTGTTTGAGTCGGAAATCAAAGAAATTTGCGAGATTGTCCACAACTGCGGCGGACAAGTTTATATGGACGGGGCTAATATGAATGCTCAAGTTGGTTTGTGTCGCCCCGGTGATTTTGGTGCTGATGTTTGTCACTTGAATTTGCACAAAACTTTCTGTATCCCCCACGGTGGTGGCGGCCCCGGCATGGGGCCGATTGGAGTCATGTCTCATTTGGTGGAATTTTTGCCTTCTACTGATACAGAATTAAGAACTTACCCCCCCCAACCCCCCCTTGCTAAGGGGGGGAGCAAGATAGAATCGTCCCTTGGTAAGGGAGGCGGTGAAATATCGCAATCAGTTGGTGCTGTTTCGGCGGCGCCTTGGGGAAGTGCGAGCATTTTGACTATTTCTTGGATGTACATTCGGATGATGGGAGGAGTTGGTTTAACTGAGGCAACGAAGGTAGCAATTCTGAATGCGAATTACATGGCAAAACGGTTAGAATCTTATTATCCAGTTTTGTACAAAGGTAAATCCGATTTAGTAGCCCACGAGTGTATTTTGGATTTGCGACTTCTCAAAAAAACCGCAGGTATTGAAGTCGATGATATTGCCAAACGTCTGATGGATTATGGCTATCACGCGCCGACAGTTTCTTGGCCAGTTGCCGGTACGGTGATGGTGGAACCGACGGAAAGCGAATCGAAGCAGGAATTAGACCGTTTTTGCGATGCGATGATTGCGATTCGTGGGGAGATTGCCGAGATTGAAAATGGCAATGTTGACGCGCAAAATAACGTCTTGAAAAATGCGCCACACACCGCAGAATCTCTGATGGTTGATGAGTGGAATCATCCTTATACTCGCGCCCAAGCGGCTTATCCGACTCCTTGGACTCGCGAACATAAGTTTTGGCCTGCGGTGGGCCGGGTAGATAATGCTTTTGGCGATCGTAATTTTGTCTGTTCTTGTTTGCCAATGGAGGCTTACACTTAAGGTTCAAATCCATCAGTCTCAATTCATTTCCGTCTCCTAAATCTCCGTCTAAAGAGATAGAATTTGGGTAAAACTAGGTAATTTAGGAGATTTTTTCTCCTAAATACCCGTTTTATGCTACTATAGTGCCTGAAAGTAGCGGAATCCTATTCCTCATGGGTAGAAACAATGTTAATTCAACTTACTATAGAAAATTTCTTATCCTTCAGGGATGAAGTCACTTTTAGTATGGTGGGAGTTAATAGCGATAGACAACATATAGATCACCTTGCTGAAGATATAGCAGAAAAAGGGCGATCGATCTTGCCGATTGCAGCAGTTTACGGAGCAAATGCAGCAGGTAAGTCAAACCTGATCGAGGCTATAAGTTTTGTCAAAAACTTAGTCGTACAGGGAACTCGCAGCACTCAAACTATCCCTGTTTCTCCATTCAAATTGGGCGATTATAGCAAGCAGCCAAGCAAGTTTGAGTTTATTTTTACCCATAAAGGCGATCGATATTCCTACGGCTTCAAATTAAATAGAGAGCAAATATTTGAAGAATGGCTACATGGAATTCCTGATGGCAAAAAACAAGAAGTAATGTATTTTGAACGCATTACATCATCCCAAAAAGAAACCACAGTTGAATATGGTTCAAAGCTTAAAGGTAGAAGTAAGAAGCGTCAACAGTTTCTAGATTTTATTGCAGAGGGAACGCGCCCAAACCAACTCTTTTTAACAGAATCTCTTGAGCGAAATATTGTTGTTTTACAACCTATTTTTGACTGGTTCAGAAAAGTATTAACTATTATTCCAGCAGAAGCCGATTATACCGGCTTAGAAATTAGTGTCCTCAGTGATGAATCATTCACAGACTTTATGAGTGAGTTTCTTAAATTTGCAGGAACAGGAATTGATTCCATAGTCACAGAGAAAGTAGAGTTGGATTTTGAGCGACACTTTCCAACTATGTCTAAAGTTTTAAGAGAGAATCTGATTCAAGCCCTGAATCAAGCAGAAAAAAATTCAATTGTAATGATTGAGAACTTAGGAGGTACAAGAGATATCCTGTTTAAAGATGATGAGAGTCAAGTAATTTTGATTCAACTCAGAACTCGTCATCGCAGTGAAGATGGAGGGTTTATTGATTTTTCCATAGAAGAGGAATCAGAAGGGACTCAACGTCTGATCAATCTAATTCCGGCTTTGTTTATTCTCAAACAAGAAGAAGAAAAAGTCTTTTTCCTTGATGAACTAGATAGGCGTTTGCATCCTCTGCTTTCTCGTAACTTTGTCCAACTAGCAATTAATTGTAGAGACAAAAACAACCAACTGATCTTTACAACCCACGATACCAATTTGCTAGACCTAGATTTACTCCGGCGTGATGAAATATGGTTTGTTGAAAAGAGCGAACAAGGTGCATCTAATCTTTACTCCTTAGCCGAATTCAAAATGAGACCAGACCTGAAGATTGAGAAAGGCTATTTGAATGGACGTTTTGGGGCTATTCCCTTCTTTGGAAATCCTCAAAATTTAGGGTGGCTTAATTGTGAAACCGCTGTATCTGTCACAACAAACTAATAGCAATGGGAAAAATTAAGCGCACAAAATTATTAGACAGACAACAGGATAGGAGGGATGCCAAACTATTTATAGTTGCTACGGAAGGTAAAGAAACTGAAAAACAATATTTTAGGATATTTAATAGCAGTAGAATTAAAATAGAGATATTAGCAACTACAGAAGACGGCAAATCTTCACCTGAATATGTTTTAGAGCGTTTAGATATATTCAAAGAACGATACGATCTAAATGAGGATGATATGCTTTGGCTGGTTTCTGATGTGGATCGTTGGGGACAAAAGAAGTTGAGTTCTGTTTGTAGTCAAGCTAGGCAAAAAGGTTATAATTTAGCTATTAGCAATCCTTGTTTTGAAGTATGGTTAACTTTACACTTTGAAGATATTAATCCCCAGGATAGGACTTGCGATAATTTTAAGGGAAGACTGCGAACTATTTTAGGAAGTTATAATGGTAGCAATTTGGATCTCTCTACTTACAAGCCAAATACAGAAAATGCAGTAAATCGAGCGAAAAATCTACATCCAAGTGTTCAACAAGATTGGCCACCCACACTAGGAACCCATGTATATAGACTTGTTGAGATTCTGCGGGACAGTCTCGATAGTGACTGCTGACTTCAACATCTGCTACAATGTGAATAAGAAATTAGCATAATTTAATTAACATTTTTAGATCGCACAACCAGTTTTCAGGCACTATCAAAATGAATACAAGATTTTTGTGGCGATCGCCCTCCAACAAACCACGCTGGATTATCCTACTATTATTAGGCGTTTTGGCAGCTTTGGCAACGATCGCCACAGCCGCTTATTTCAAAAGTGCGTTAGCGAAGCTGGCCGTAGGCATCGCCCAAACAGCCAGTCCCACCTTATCTGTAGACGTGAGGGCCGATCGCCATTCCATCAGTCCCGACATCTACGGTATGAACGATTTTGCCATAGATCCGGCCCTCGCCAAAGAGTTGCGAATTCCGGTGGAACGCTGGGGCGCCAATCACACTAGCCGCTACAACTGGTTAGTCGATTCTTCCAACGTCGGCGATGACTTCTTTTTCGTCGGCGGCGGCGACAACAAAAACCCCATTCCCGGCGATTCCACCGACAAAATTGTCAAAACTAACCGCAACAACGGCAGTAAAAGCATCGTTACCATCCCGATGATAGGCTATGTAAATAAGTTTAGCACTTGGAACTGCGGTTTTAGAGTATCCAAATACGGCGCGCAAGAAAAAACCAATCCCTACATTTTTCCCGAAGGCGATAAGTGCGGGAATGGGAAGCGTCCCGACGGCACTTTAATTACTAATAATAACCGCCTTGATGTTAGTATTGTCAGTAACCCAGATTTCCAAAAAGCTTGGGTTCAACATTTAGTTAAAACCCACGGTACTGCCGCTAAGGGCGGCGTGCAAATTTATCAAATGGACAATGAACCAAGCGGTTGGGGAAACACTCACCGCGATGTTCATCCAGAACCGACAAGTTATGACGAATTGCGCGATCGCACTTTCCAATATGCCTCAATGGTAAAAGCCACAGATCCCACCGCTAAGATACTCGGCCCTTCGGATTTTGGCTGGCCTGTTTATGTGGATTCTGGGGTAAAGGGCGATCGCGAAAAACACGGCGGAGTATGGTTCGCGCGGTGGTACTTGCAGCAAATGCGCGCCTACGAACAGCAAAAAGGTGTTCGCATCCTCGACTATTTCGACGAACACTACTATCCTGTCGTCGATGACCTCTGTTTGGCGAATTGTCCCGCCGGCGATGCTAAGACGCAAGCAGCCCGGTTGCGATCGACTCGTTCTCTGTGGGACAGCACTTATACTGATGAAAGTTGGATTGGTAAATCGAATCCCCCGCTAACAATTATTCCCCGGTTTCGAGAGTGGGTTAAGCAAGATTATCCAGGTACAAAAGTCGCCATTACTGAATACAATTGGGGCGGTTTGGAGTCGATGAACGGTGCCTTAACTCAAGCCGAGATCCTGGGGATTTTTGGGCGGGAACAACTGGATTTAGCGACGCTGTGGGGGCCTCCCAAGTCCTCGGAACCGGGGGCTTATGCCTTCCGAACCTACATGAATTATGACGGTAAGGGCAGCAAGTACGGGGAGACTTGGGTGCGATCGCAAAGTACAGATCTGGGACAATTGTCAATCTACGGAGCACAACGCACTCAGGATGGTGCTTTGACGCTGGTAATCATTAACAAAACCAGTAAAAACTTGACCAGCAACTTGAGTCTTAAAGGCTTTAACCCAGGTGCCAAAGCTCAAGTTTACACCTACAGCGAGGCGAACTTGCGGGCGATCGTCCGTCAGAACGATTTAAGTGTCAGCGCTGCTGGCTTTCAGGCAACTTACCCAGCTAATTCTATTACTTTGGTTGCCATTCCGAAAGCGAAGGCTTAGTCAGTTGTCAAATCCACTAGCATTGGAATTTTTACTGTGGCGACTAATCCCCGCTAATCTCCACTAACCTTTCACCGGTTCTCAAAAGTTCCAGCGCATCTAACAAATGTGCACTAAGAATCTCTCGCAACCGATCATTTGATGTATTGCCACACGTCAACCAGATAATTTGTGGAGGCGAATCAAGACGATCGACCAAATCAACAAAGTCGCTGTCTTTAGTCATCAAAATAACTCCCTGCGCTTTGGCGGCCTCGAAAATTTCAGGATCTTCAGCATCTCTCAGTCCAATGTCGCGCAAGGCTACCGCTGCTACTCCAAGTGTATTAGTCATCCAGGTTGCGATCGCAACCTGACAGATGTGCATCTACCCAGATCGTCATGCAACTAACACTGGATGATTAAGTTTACGTGATGCGTACAAAAGAGATGCTTTGAGGTCATCTCTTTCCAAATCGGGCATTTCTTCGAGAATTTGTTCAGCACTCAAACCGGCCGCAAATAAGTCTAGTACATCTGATACCCGAATTCTCATGCCACGAATACAGGGACGACCACTACACTGTCTGGGATTAATTGTGATTCTTGCAAGTAGTTCCAACATTCAAGTTAGTGAGGGTGAACACTTATCTTCATTATATCACATTAAGCATCAACCATCCAATCAATACACTTCTGCATTTGATTTCTCATCGTTTCTCTGTCCGCATCATATCTCCGCCCATGTCCCGGCAACACCCATTCAAACGAGTAATTAGCCAAGTTTCGCATTGATTTGATTTGTTCTGCCCAAGAATACCAACAGGCTGTCCGAAAACCAATCAAATGCTGTAATTTTTCTGACCAAGCGAGATGATCGCCGCTAAACAAAAACTTGTTATTATAAAGTAAAACTGTGTGACCTTTCGTGTGACCGGGTACAGAAATAATCAATAAATCATCAGCTATTTGATGCGGTTCATTGCCAGATAATTGAATTTCCACACTGCGAGTGTCCGCATTTATTTCGTCGGTATGCAAAATGCGATCGCACTCAAAATACTCCCGGTATTTTTGATGGTCTGCCACATCATCCCGGTGAGTCAAATATAGATAGCGAATGCCACCCATTGCTTCGATATTTTTCACTAGCGGCGGCACAAAACGCGGAGAATCAACTAAAATATTGCCCTCTGGACGGACAATTAAATAGCTAGCAGCCCCGTAGGATTTTTCTGAATGGTAGCCGCAGTGGTAAACATTTTCTGTTACCAGTGCGGGCAAATTTTGCTGAACTTCTTTGATATTTTTCGGTTTGTCAACAGTGCCGATCGAACTTGTCGGACAAGACAAAAGAGCCGCGAGACCTCGCATGGATGCTGTTTCGTTTGTCGGCTGCTGGTAAACCGCAGATTGTTCTCCGGCTTGAGTAAAGACTTCCGGTGCCATCCACCGACAAGTATCGCAGTCAATGCAGCTACTATCTACGTAAAAATTACCGCTGATATTTTCGAGGCGGCGTAAATTGATGTGAGCCATTTTTTATACCTTTTAATAACAAATCAGGGCTACAAGTCTATCATAAAAAGAATTTGGGGCGGGCTCTCCGGCCCACCCCACAACTATTTTACTTTGATTTAAAATTTGGGGCGGGCTCTCCGGCCCACCCCACAACTATTTTACTTTGTTTGTGGAACGGGCAAGATGCCCGTTCCCAAGCAGACTGCAAACTCAAAGTTTCAATTCTACTGCTGCTTCTGGCCCGCTGGAAAAGCACCAGTTGTCACCGCCACAGTCACAGGTTGTCCGCTGCGGCTCAACTCAAGCTGCATATCCTTGCCTACTGTACTTTTCTCGACAATTTGCTGTACGCTGCCAGCATCGGTGACTTCTGTACCGTTGATTTTTTTGATCACGTCAGCAACGCGCACTCCAGCTTGTGACGCCGGCGAATTTTTTGCAACTCCCATAACTAACACGCCTTTATCTTCAGTCAGCCTCAATTTGGCGTTGGGATTTTTATTGAATTCTGCTTTGACTTCGGGAGTAATGCTCAACATCCGAACGCCGAGATAAGGATGTTCGGCTTTTCCGGTACTGACTAATTGGTTGGCAATTTGTTGGGCCCGATCGATCGGAATCGCAAAACCCAACCCTTGGGCACCTTCAATAATCGCCGTATTCATGCCGATAACTTGACCCCGCTGGTTCAGCAACGGGCCGCCGGAATTGCCGGGATTGATGGCGGCGTCGGTTTGAATAAAGCTGACGCGCTTGTCGGGAACACCCACATCGGCGCTAGAACGGCCTGTCGCGCTAATAATACCGACTGTCACGGTATTGTCCAAACCGAGGGGATTGCCGATCGCGATCGCCCATTCTCCCGGCTGTAAATCTTCAGATTTACCCAAACTCACCACAGGCAAATCGGTAGCCTCAACTTTAACAACAGCCACATCAGTAACTGTATCTACGCCCAAAACTTTGCCTGCCAATTCACGGCCATCCTTCAGTTTTACCGTCACCGTATCGGCGCCATCAACAACGTGAGCGTTAGTCAAAATGCGGCCGTCGGAACCAAAAACAAAACCCGAACCAGAGCCTCGTTGTACTCGATTTCCCGGCTGAGACCCAATCGGAGAATCTGGATCGAAGAAGCGGCGGAATTGTTCGGGAATCTCTTCTGGAGCTTGGTTTTTCACTGTGCGAGACGAGTTAATTCGTACTACTGCCGGGCCGACTTCCTGCACTACTTTAGTCACAAAATTAGAGTCTTGATTCGGCAATATATTTGCAGGTAAAGCTGAGATTGGCGCTGCGCTTGCAGGTTGTTCGGCTTTGATAGCATTAGAACTGCCAGGAACTTGCGAATTTAGGGCGTTGCAGCCGACAGTTGCCGTGGAGCCGAGCAAAACGAGGGATAAAAAAGCAAGTTTTTTCGGCACAGAAAAACGGCGAGAATGTTGAGTTTGATTAGATTTTTTGGGGGTTGACATAGTATTAATTTGGTAGAGAATGGGTGAAAGTTATAATTATGGTTTGGCAGTTTTAGCACTACTGTACAATTAACTTAGAACTCAAGGTTCTTTAATTTTAATTGAAACATTTATCAGATGTGTTTGGGTGGTGGGATTTACCCTACAGGCTGGAGTAGAAACCAGACTGTTGCAGGCAAATTGTTGATTTTAGGTGGTCAGCGCGATCGCCCTGGGTGAGGACTGGCGAATTGCCACACCTGCGATAATACCAACTACGGTAACGGATCCGCATATTCCGCATTTCCTGGAAAATCTTCATGGCCTTGCTACCGGCAGCCCATAACTCAAACAAAAATGTTGGGTTTGTTTCCTTAGCCTGCAATGAAACCGGTGCGTTGCTCGCTCGAAACAGTCGCTCTTTCTTGAGGATTGTCGATGTATCCCTATCCTACGGCTATGAACGTTAATCTAAGGAATGAGAATTAAATAACTTCCACTCTTGAAAGTGGGATGGGCGGGAGATCCCGTACTTTTTGGACGGGCTCTTCTGCCACATCCCACAATAACAATTAAAATTGTAAGTTATTTAATTCGCGATCCTAAAATAGTATTATTTTCCGTAGGTTCGATCGCAATACGGTTCACTTAACACTATCCCAAGAGAAGGGGAGCGTTTCAGTTTTGCATTTACAGTGCGAGCACGCAAGAGCTCGCGTGCTTGTACAAGCTTTGCTGTGCGGGGACGCTCGCACTACCATAAAAAATGCTTCTTGCAAAACTGAGATGCTCCCAAGAGAAGAACGTTAGCTTTCGCGATCCGGAGGAAAGCAAACAGTGTCTATTTTTCATAGTTTTTACCTGTTGGAATCTCCGCTCTCAACTTTATTGGGTTCAATGGAACTAACCGCATCAATTTCCCTCGACTTGTTCCTGGAAGTTTCCAAAATATCAACAGTATTCTTAATAAAACCAGCCATCGGTACAGCAACTAACAAACCTGCTACTCCCGCCACCTTAACTCCCACTAACAGAGACACTAAAATCCACACCGGATTGAGGCCGATAAAACCACCTAATAATCGAGGAGCAACCCCGCTTTCAATTACTTGCTCTATGACTGTCGCGACAGCTAAAACTGTCACACCGAGCCAAAAGTTGCTTAGTGTAATCAGCAAACTGACAACGCAAATACTGAAAGGTGCCCCGAAGGGAATCATCGTCATTACACCGACACCCAAACCGAAAAGCAGCCCGAAGGGAACTCGCAAAATTAAAAAAGCCACCGTCATCGACAGTCCCATCAAACCCGCCAAGGTTGCTTGTCCGACGAAGTAGTTGTGGAAGCTTCGCGCCAGCAACTGTCGCAATTGCAGGCTCTGTTTGGAGGGAAACCATTTAAACAATCCTTCCCACACGCGATCGCCATGCAAGAGCAAGTAGAATGTCAGAACTATTGTCAGCAGAAAATTCACCAGACTGTCTGCCGCACCCAAGCCAAATTTGAGGATTTCGCCAGTGAGAGACTGCAATTGAGTTGAAAGTCGATCGCTCAATTGAGTAGTCAAACCGCTAACATCAATGCGAAGATTGCGATTTTCTGCCCACTTATTGAACGCTTCAATCTGTTCTGTACCGGAAACTATCCAAGTTGGGAGTCGAGTAGCGAGTTCAGTGATTTGGTTCAGCAGAATCGGAGCCAGAGTAACACCTAAAACCACCAATATCAGTAAAGTTACGAACAACACCGACAAAACTGCGCGATCGCGCTTCAGCCCGTATTTACGCAGAAAACGCACTGGATAATCTAGCAAAAAAGAGAACACTGTAGCGATTACCAAAACAGTAATCAGAGCGCGAAAATATTCAAACACTAGGAGGGCTAACCAGCAGTTGAGTACCGCTAGAGGGAATAACAGTCCGTAAGTCCACCACTGCGGCAGTTTAGTGAAACGTCTCATTAAGTTAACCAAGTTAAAATTTGAGATGCCAGATGTGAGATTGACGCTGCTATTCGCCGTTCTCCGTTAACGATTTTATGTTGCATTTAGTTATACCAGGCTGCTAAAAATTCCCACTTGCTCTGCTAGTAGCAGAAATTGGGCTGTGGGCAGGTACTCCCTGCCACAACCATGTTATCTCGTTGACGCTGGTATGGATATATTACCTGCGGAATAACTTATTTTTTGCTATTTTTAGGAAAGGAGTTTGAGGCTCACAATTCAAGCTTTTTCGCCGTGCCGTTCGAGAGCTAATTGAATTAAACGGTCTGCTAATTCGGGGAAAGAAATACCATCATGCGCCCACATTTGAGGATACATACTGGTAGCTGTAAATCCGGGGAAAGTGTTGATTTCATTAATCAAAACTTCTCCGGTTGATTCAACGTAGAAAAAGTCTACCCGCGCTAAACCGGCAGCGTCAATGGCTAAGAATGCTTGCACTGCCATTTCTTGGATTTGCGAGACGATCGCACTGCTGACTTTTGCCGGAATTGAACACTCGGATTGTCCCTCAGTATATTTAGTTTCGTAGTCGTAGAAATCGCTTTGAAAACTAATTTCTCCCACCGTTGAAGCTTTCGGATTATCGTTGCCCAAAACCGCACATTCTAACTCTCTAGCAACCACACCAGCTTCCACAATGATCCGCCTGTCGTAGCTGGCGGCGCCATCAAGAGCGGCTTCTAACTCAGCGCGCGATCGAGCCTTAGAAATGCCCACAGACGAACCCAAATTTGCTGGTTTAATAAAGCAAGGATAGCCCAACTCAGCTTCAATTTTGTCGCACAGTTTGGGGAAAACGCAAGGATTCGACCAGATTTCGGAACGATTGACAGCGATGTATTTTACCTGCGGCAAACCTGCGTTAGCAAAAGCCATTTTCATCGCAATTTTATCCATTCCCACCGCCGAACCCAAAACCCCCGAACCGACAAAAGGAACTTGCAATAATTTCAGCAATCCTTGCACCGTACCGTCTTCACCGTTAGGCCCGTGTAAAACCGGAAACCAAACATCTACTCCATTAAAATTAGGAAATTGCCAAGCTTCTCCTGCTTGTGACTCTATTTCCAGAGGTTTGCCGGCGGCTAAGACTTGCTGCGGTAATGTTCCCGACAGCCAGCGGCCGTCTTTTTGGATGTAAAAGGGCAGAACTTCGTATTTAGAAGCATTTTCGTCAGCAGCGAGGGCACGGGCGATCGCCCTTGCCGAACTAATAGAGACTTCATGTTCGCCCGATCGCCCGCCGAAGAGTAACCCGATCCGCATCTTCGTCATTTTTCCATACTCCCGATACTTTTTGATAAATATACACGCAGAGAGCGCAGCCAACGCAGAAATGAACGCTTTAAGACTACCTATCCCCTCCCTTCCACTCTTCCTCTGTGTCCTCTGCGCTCTCTGCGGTAAAAAAATATATCTTGTTAAAAGACTCCGAGACTCTAGCAAATATTATCTATGGAGGTTACTGGGGCTGTATTGGTTTGACAAATCTGCTGTTAGCCGGCACAAAACAATTACTCGGCGCGCCGGTACCCTCACTTTTTTCTATAAAAAACCAAGGTTGACGTTGGGCATCGTACAAAACCCCCAATCCGCTAGGGCCCAGATAGATTTCAAAATTCTGCCCTGGTTTCAAAGTACCAACTACAGGCCAACTGCCAATATTTAAATTTACCTTGCTCCCTGGATCTTCTATTTCCTGAATAGAGTGCGGGCCCATGCGACATTTGACACCATTCGGGTCAGAATTTGTGGCTTCCCAATATCGGTGAGATGTTCTTTTATACTCTCCGCGTTCGTTTGGCTGCGGCAATTCATCTTCTGCGTCTGTTTGAGCAATTGTTTGAGGATTTGACTGTTGTGCGTCGAATTCTGAACTTTGTGTCATGGATTTAAACTCTCTTTTCTTAATAAAAATCAAATCTAATTTGACCGCCAGCCACCAACCTCAGATCCTGTTCAGTCGATCGCCCGCCAACAATGTTAGTAGTGAGGACTTCAGTCCGCATCTATCCGAGGAGTTAAGTCCGAAGGATCGGGAGCATCTCATTTTGGTAAAAAGCATTTTTTATTTGAGTGGGATCTGTCGCGAGCTCGCGAGTATTATAAGCGAGCGGGGACAGCACTACAAATTAGAGTTTTATTGCGGTGTTCCAGCCAGCCACAAAGCTAAATTGCGGACATAAGTTTTGATATCATCTAAAGCCTGTGACTCTGTTTGCATAGTGTTTCCCGGCGGTTCAGTCACAAAGCTTGGACAACCCATATCCAAATTCCAATTATAATCGCAGAAGTGATGAAAAGTCGATTGAGCCACTCCACGTCCGAGCTGATTTCCGATCGTATCGGGAGGCCACTCGAAAGCAACAGCGAGGTTAAAAATGCGATCGCTCACCAAACTTTTCCCTTGTGCAATTACCCTACCGTACTGATCGCCTGGGGGGACACCCACAGCACCTTCGTGGGGATGAGCCGGAAAAAACTCGATCGCTTCGGCAGAAGCACCAGGCCTTTTCAAAAGAGAATGTACCGGATCGATCGCGATAATTCTCTGATAATTCCCATTGCGTCCAGAATGATAGTTAGGCCAAGAAATATTAGTAGTATCAACATCATCTATGCAATGTTTCGATGGATCTGGATCGGGATTTTTAGTTTGAAAAAAATGTGCAGCCCCCACACCAGAAATAGTGCAGATAGACGAACCTAAATCTTGATGATCGCGAGTTGCCAAAATTCCCCCGCCCCGTTGGTGAAAAGCCTTAATTCCCGCACAATCTTTTTCGGTCAAACCGTCTCCTATATCAACAGCAAACAGCCACAGCTCGTCAAATATTGATTCTCCCAAACTGCTTAGGATTGGGTCATTCCCTTCTATATTTGATTCGCGGTTTCTTGCCGTTACTTGAAATAATTGATTTCCCCGATCGTCCTTCAGATTAGCCAAATAGTCTCGCAACAAAGAGAAACGCTCGATACTCCAGTCATCCTCAGTTGTTGGAATCGTTGTTTGCAGTAAAATGCGAATTGGTTTTTCCATTTTAATCAGGGGAACGGGGAATAGTTTTGAGTTAGTGGATATGGAAGGGAGGAAAAGAAATTAAATTCGCAATCTAATTTAGATTTTCCAGCATTTCGCCAGTCAAACTAAAAGCGCGAATATCAGTAATTTTAACACGCACAATCTTACCAGCCAATTGTGCAATATCCCCCTTAAAAAATGTGAGACGATTGCCGCGAGTGCGCCCCATCACCTGAGTTGGATCTTTGAGATTTTGGACTTCCACCAAAACCTCCTCCGTGCGCCCGAAATAGCGCTGCGATCGCTCCATAGCCGTTGTTGTCACGACATGATTGATGCGTTGCAGGCGATCGGCTTTTACCTCCTCACTCAACTGATTTTCCCACAACGCAGCAGGCGTTCCCGGGCGAGGCGAATAAGCAGCAGTATTCACCAAATCAAAACCAACATCTTCGATCAACTTCAGAGTCTTCTCAAACTGCGCCTCCGTCTCCCCAGGAAACCCGACAATCGCATCAGCCGTAATCGAAGCATCAGGCATATAACGGCGAATCATATCAACAATTCGCAGATATTTCTCCTGAGTATAACCCCGAGACATCGCCTTCAGAATATCATTATCCCCCGACTGAAAAGGCACGTGAAAATGTTCGCAAACCTGCGGCAACTCCGCACAAGCCTTAATCAATCGTTCATTAAAATAGCGAGGGTGGCTAGTAGCAAAACGCAGGCGATCGACACCAGGAACATCCTGCACAAAATAAAGCAAATCAGTCAAAGTATGCAGGTTGCTACCATCCGGTTTCGTCCCCGGCAAATCGCGCCCGTAAGCATCAATATTCTGCCCCAACAAAGTTACTTCCTTGTAACCTTGACGGCCCAACTCCTCCATTTCAGCCCGAATTGCCTCCGGCATTCGCGACTGTTCAACCCCGCGAACATTTGGCACAACACAATAAGTGCAGCGTTCATTGCAGCCATAAATTACATTCACCCAAGCAGTCACATGGCTGTCGCGACGAGGCTTAGTAATATCCTCCATAATCTCCACAGCTTCCGTCGCCACAACTTGATTTCCCTGGAAAACTTGTTCCAGCAAATCTTCAAGTCGATTAGCGTGTTGCGGGCCCATTACTAAGTCCAATTCCGGCACTCTCCGTAACAGCGCCTCACCTTCCTGTTGCGCCACGCATCCAGCTACAACTAAAGTCAAACCCGGTTCTTTACGCTTGCGATGAGCTTGCCTTCCGAGGTTAGAATAAACTCTTTGTTCGGCATTATCGCGAATGGTGCAAGTATTGTAGAGAATCAAACTAGCGTCGTTCGGGTCTTCCGAGAACTCAAAGCCCATATTTTCCAGAATGCCAGCCATCCGTTCGGAGTCGGCTTTGTTCATCTGGCATCCGAAAGTGGTAATGTGATAGCGGCGGGGTTTAACGGTCATGGCGAATTGCAGGAAAATAAAAAATCTAGGTTTTCAACCTTAACCAACTATTATATAACAAGTCTCAACCCTTTGTGAACTTTTCTTGTTCTTAATTTATTGAAAAACAACTTTCACAAACCTTTAGGGTGTGTGAGGCGCGGCGATTAATACCATTGCTGAAAAATATTGCTACAATATATTTTGGGGTTTGTTTACAATAGCTGGTGCTGGTGGTGCTTCGCCATTAGATTGTCGATTGTGATGCAGAGATTTATCGCAGGCGACACACCCTACAAACTACAAACCTATGATATATTTCCAACTGTTTTAAACATATTCGTCAATGTCATATTATCCGGCAGTGCAAACTCTTTTGGTAGAGACTGAATAGCTAGTGTTTCAGCAACAGAAAGCCTGCGAACTTTGTAAGGGTGCAAGTGAACTTCGTTATTACCGTAACAAGCAGTCGGCGAATAACGCCAGCGGTGCAGGCGCTTGAAAGATTTTTTTGAATCGTCTCCCTCATCGACCTCAGCAAACCTTTTAATACCTGCTCTTGGTTCAAAATAATGTTCAGCGTTGGGATGGTTGAGAACATCATTTTTTTGAAACCAAAACTCAACTGTTAATTCTTGGGTGATGCCATCGGGACAAGGCAAAAAACCATCGCGTACAAAAGCATTTCTTTCAGACCAATGATGACAAAAAACTTCTGATTTGGGATATAATATCTGAGTTTCCCAGGGGAATAAATTTTCAGGTAACATTGGGCTGGTTTCATCTAGAATAATCCCCAGATTTTTGACAAGATTTTTTTTAAAGCCAATCAAAATAATTCGGTCTCTATCCTGCGGTACTCCATATTCGATCGCATTTATTAAACGTTCCACAAAAAAATATTCCGAATCAGCCAACTTAAGCTTGAGTTCGTCGTAAAAAGCTTTATGTTTTTTTGTCCTCCACAAACCTTTGACATTTTCAAACAAAAAGAAATCCGGCTGCTGCTGGCAAATCAATTCAATGTAGGAAGCTGAAAGTTTGCCTTTATCTCCTTCCTGCCCTCGGTTTTTACCACCCACAGAAAAGTCTGGACAAGGCGGCCCCGCGATAAATCCCACAATATCGTGATGCTGGCGGGCATCCTGCATCAATTCCCGCAGGCGAGAAGCTGTTTTTCCCCCTACAAGTTGAGTGACATCTGCTTCCTCGCCTTCGCAGTATCCGTATTCTGGTAGCGGCAAATTCAGGCACTGCCGAGAGTAGCGGTATGCTTGCATGAAAGGTGGGAAAATTTCATTGACATAGGCTACATGAAACCCATTTAATTCAAAACCGAGGTCAAGGAATCCCGAACCGGAAAAAAAGGAGAATATACAGGGAGAACGGTACATTAAATCATCCCAGTTATTTTAAACTAAGCTTACTATAAATTCGGTTGGGCTTGCACCTGACTATTGCTAAAAGTCGCAGAACCCCGCGCCGGACACGGCAGTGCCGTTTCCCTACTCAAATATGGGCAACCACGGAGGGATTGCCCCTACAAATTCCAATAATTCTTAAAACCATTGGCCGCCTCGGAAACGCCAGTAGGGAAACAAAATCCGCATTAGTGTTTGGGATGCTAGATAAATAGCCAGCCACACTAAACTGTAATGCAATGCAAAAGCTGTTAAGTCAAAATTTTCTCGCGGTATTCCCGGCAAACCGATAATTTTAATTAAAAATAACACAAAAAGTGCTTCCCAAATCCCGGCGATTAATTGAAATGCGCCGGGCCAATCTCGATCCCAGCGAAACTGCTGGATGTAGATATATAAGATATCCCAGCCGATGCCAAAAATTGCTACATAACCTAAAATTAAGAAAAAGATTGCACCTGATGTGGAAGTGATTAAACCTAGAAAAAATGGCAGGGTTACTAAAACGCCGATGGTTGCAAATAGCAGTAACCGAGTTTGCCAGCGGCCGAATAAGGTGGGGGTCATTCGATTTTAGATTTTAGATTTTGGATTTTAGATTGGGGATTTTGAATTTTGGATTGGGGATTGGCGATTTTGAATTGGTGATTTTGAATTGGGGATTGGGGATTGGGATTTGAGGTTGAATGCGAAGCTCTTTTACATCCGTTAAATCCGCTACAAAATCCGTTACCGAACTTTTTCAATTTAGCCGGGAGATTTATTTAAAATCCACTTTGACCATTGTAAGAACGATCGCCAAACGCTCAATTTCCCAACACCCGGAACTCCGTTAGCTGCCAGACTTTCAACGGAACGCAGGGCGGCGTATTGCAAGCCCAAAAAGCTGTCTACGGGCGCGTAAGGCCCGCCCAAAGTAATCGCGCCCGCTGCGTACACCCGCCCTTCTGGGTTGTTGGGGGAGGCGTTCCGCAATTCGGGCACTTCAAAATCGTTGTTAACACTCAAACGCCCCAAATTGTTGAGGGGAAGATTGTATTGAATTACCAAATCCTCTAGCAGGGGGCTGGTTTTTACCTTAGCGTCCAAACCTGTCGCGTCAATAATAAAATCAGCTTGTAACTTAATTTGCCCTTTGAGATCCTTTTCTTGAATGTAAGTCACGGTGCGGTTTTGACTGTCGCGCTCGACTCGCTCGACTTCCCCGAAGGTAATTTGATACCATCCTTGACTTAAACCTTCTTTGACTATCCGCCGCCAGTCGCTGCGATTGGCTGTGGTAGTGCCGCCCCAGTCTCCGAGAAACTGCGGGCGAAATTCGGGTTTGGCTTTTTCCAAAAGTACGCGGAGTTCGCCGCCCCAACAGGCTTTGGGCCAGTTGAAAGGTTGAAATTCATAGTGATTTTCGACGACTCGCACGGTGAGGTTAAATTTGTTACCTTGAGGTTTGGGCGATCGCATCAAATGCAATACTTGAATGTTGGCATTTCGCTGTCGCGCTTCATAAATTCGCTGCACCACCCGCGAAGCCACAATTCCCCGCCCTCTAATTAAAACGCTGCCGCCCCTCGCCTCCAACTTTTCGTAAACGCCGTCGTGACTTTCGTAAGCGTTGACAACGGACTCAAAATCCTGGGTTTTTTCGCGATATTCTTGCAAGTCGGGCAAAAATTGAATGGCGGGATAGCCGGTGGCTAAGTGTACGTATTTGGCGATTAAAAAAGCACGATCGCGCTGGTTGGCATTCGATCGAGAATAAGCGATCGCGTACCTACCGTCATCTGTCTGGCGAATCGCCCGCACTCTCCCGTAGCGAAACATCTGATTCCACCCGATACGCACAGTTTCCCTGTCAATCGAATCAAACACATTTCCGGCGCGCGGCGTATAAGTTTCGGCAAAAGTCGGTTCCGCAAACACCTGCCACATCAACTTCAGCGACACCATCAACCGCCCTTTCCGCAATTCCTGCCAAGCTTCCCGCACAGCATAGGGAGGCCAGCCCCAAATGTTGTCTGGACACGAGTCAGAATTCGATCGCAGCCTTTCCCTGAGCGGAATTTGAGAATTCAGGCACAACCGACGGTAACGGGCGTAAGGTTGCTCTTCCATGCCCAGAACGGCAATTCGATCGACCTTCACGCCGCAAATTCTCAGCAAATCCACCCAAATCAAGCTGCCCAAACCGCCACCAACAGCAGCCCAATCAATTTCTTCAACCGGGAGTCCCATAGATTGGATCGATCGCATTGTGACTTGATTTGCCTGCAAAAATGCGATCGGCGGAAATTCTCCCCTACTATTTGTTTGAGGCACCGGCGACACCATGGGCTGCCCCAACGCGGGGTCTGGCCTATTGGTCTGCGGGTTAAAGAAAATGTGAGAATTGACAGACTGGGTTTCTGTGGAATTAACAGTAAATGAAATGGCTATCTTGTAGGGCCCGATTTGCAGCATATCGCCATTTGCCAGCACGCACCGGGTTTGGCGGGTGCCGTTGACAAAAGTACCGTTGCGACTGCCGGTGTCAGTAACTACAATACTGTCGCCTTCGGTGGCAATCACAGCGTGAAACCGAGACACTTGACTGCTTTTGAGGGGAATTCGAGAAACTCGCTCACCGTTGATGGTGGAGGGCATACCTTCAAAAATACGTCCCAAAGCGATGGGCAATTCGAGTATCGGGGAGCGACAATCCCCCGTAGCTGTATCTTTCCAAGTAAGTCGCAGGTGCAAGGGTTGAGGATTCATTATTATTTTTTAAACATTAGCCGTCGGCTTTGAGCTTTCTGGGAAAAAAGATTTTTGAATTTGAGAGATTTGATTTGATCTCGGGGCCTATCTCAAAAACTTTAATAGTTTTAGGTGCATGGGGGCTAGAAACCGAGAATATCTGTAGATTTCTCGTTATTTCGCCCCTGATATTTGAGATTTTCGATTGAATGCAGTCCCAAAAGTGTCAAGAAGTAAAAATTAGATGCCGTTGCCAGCAAGATCCTAGCATTGGCGATCGCGCGATCGAACAAAAGAGCGATCGCGCGATTCTGGCTTTTTCTCTTCCCTCAAGGAGACAGCACCACACTCGCCGCCGCCGCCAAAGAAGTACCGCACCACGGACACCCCGCACTCAACTGCGCGTAAGGCGAAACGCGGCTGCACTTGGGACACTGCAAACCGTAAATAGAAGGCTGCGTCGGCGGGGAAGAAATTTGCACCGGAGGCGCCCCAAGCAAAACTGTCAGCGGCGCGGCTAAGTGCACCTCAGTTACATTCACCTCGATTTCCACTTGGCCTAAATGGATGCGGCTGTCGGATTTCAATATTGCTTCGCCCGAGGCGAGAATTTTTCCGTCTACCAGGGGCGGATTGCTGGCGCGCAAATTCCGCACTGCATACTCCTGCAATTCGCGATTAAAAAATATTTCGACGTGCAACCCCGATACGCTCGAATCCGAAAATACTATATCGCACTGCGCTGGGTCGCGTCCGAGTCTCACGCTTCCCGGGTTTTTGCTTGGCTGTTCGTTTAGAATCGTCTGAGTTTGACGAACCCCAGCCTCTGTCCATGTTAAATTTAGCTGGTTTGTCATCGTTTTATAAGAAATACCGTGAAAACCCTGGGACTTTAGTCCAGGGATGAAAGGGCATTGCAGGATTGATCCTGCCAGTTAAATATTTACCAATTCTAGTAAAATCAATCAAGGAGGGTAAAAAAGATGTACGCAGTACAAAGAGACCTTTGGCATTTAACAGGACTCGACAAAATCATTGTCGAGCAACTGTTGAGGTGGTCAAACAATCTGTTTAATGTCGGGACTTACGAAAGTCGGCAACGGTAC
>RDXX01000099.1 GCA_004292955.1 Oscillatoriales cyanobacterium
AATCCCAAATGCCTTTGGCAATGGGATAGAGAGCTGCGTAGTTCAGCCAAGGCGGGTCAATCCGCTCGAAGTGAAAGCGAAAGGGGAGGGACTGGAAGCCTCCCATGTCATGTAATAGATGACTATACTTTTACCAGCTATAAATATCTCAAACGGCCCTCCAAGACCGACAAGCAAGCTGAAAATTGACGCATTCAATTGTTTGCCCGCGAGAACTCAGAGAATATAATAGAAGATAGATTTTTAGTAGAGGCGAGATTCCTACCTTGACTACTCCGATTCCTCAAAACTTTGTGCAAACGATCGCGAAAGAGCGCGGTGTCACAGATGCCGAGTTAGAGACTGTGTTTATGGCTCTCGACGGTCAATCTACGGCTACCATCGCAACCAAGCTTGGCATTAGCGATATCGCCGTTCGCAAAAGACTAGGCGAAGTTTACAAAAAGTTTCAGATCGCGGGGAATGGCCCTGGAAAGCTCTCGGAATTGAGGCATCAGTTGCTATTTTCTTACCACACGGAGGAGGGCTCGATTGATTTTAGTCAAGGTAAAGGATCTCTATTCAAAACGCCGATAGGACGGCGACAAGAAGATTGGGACCAAGCACCGGATGTGGCAGTTTTTTACGGGCGGACTGAAGAATTAACTACTTTAAAGCAGTGGATTGTATCCGATAATTGTCGCGTAGTAGCGCTGCTGGGTTTGGCTGGTAGTGGGAAAACAACTCTGTCGGTGCAGTTGGCAAAACAGGTACAGCATGAGTTTGATTTTGTGATTTGGCGATCGCTGCGATCGGCACCAACAGCATCCGACTTCCTCACTAGCTTAATTCAACTTTTTGCTAACCAACAAAAGTCCGCTCTGCCGTTAGCGGAGCCCTCGCAGGCGATCGACTTTAACGGCAAAATTTCGCGCCTAGTCGAGTATCTGCGCCAGCAGCGCTGTCTGATAATTTTAGACGATTTTGAAGCAGTGCTCAAACCAGAAGAACTAGCGGGACATTACCGCGAAGGCTGTGAAGGATATCGAGATTTAATTGTGCGGCTGTGTGAAGTCAATCACCAGAGCTGTTTTGTCCTAGTTAGTGCCGAAGAACCTACGGAAATGGCTTTGCTAGCTGGAGAAAAAGTGCGGTTTTTAAAGCCTGCTATTTCCTCGGAAATAGCCCGAGATATTTTCAAAGAAAAAGGTTTGTCCGCCCAAGATAGAGAATGGGAAATCTTGTTAGCCCGGTACGGAGGCAATCTGTTAGCAATCAAGATTTTGGCAACAACGATTAACGAGTTTTTTGAAGGAAATGTTGTCAAGTTTTTGGAAGCGACGGCGTTATTTATTGAAGAACACATCAGCAATTTACTCGCGCAGCAGTTCGATCGAATGTCAAATTCAGAACAAGAGATTTCCTACTGGCTGGCTATTGCTCAAAGTCCGATTTCCCTAGCGAGTTTGCGAGAGCAGATGTTAGTCAATTCGTCTCTTTCTGATTTGGTAAAAAATCTCGATTCTCTCGGCCGTCGCTTTCTAATCGAAAAAATAAGTGAGAGCGGGCAAACTGTTTTTAGGCTGAAGCCTTTAATCGTGCAATATGTAAGTGAAAGATTAGTCGAGCAGATTCAAGCGGAGGTTTTGGAGACCGTCAAAATGCAAGGAATAGAAAGAATGTGGCTGTTAAAAACTCACAATCTTAGTAGGAGTGTTGCTCAACAAAAAGAAAGTAAAGAGGCTCGCAGTCGCTCAATTGTAGAATTAGTTAAAAATCGGCTGCAAGTGTTGTTTCTGAAAACTGTAGGTTCGGAAGAACCGCTAAATATCCTGACGAAAGTTGCCTCGGGGCTGGAAGATAAATCGATGCTTGAGGTGGGATATGCTAGGGAAAATTTAGCTCAGATTATTTTAGGAATTCGGCGCTAGTATCAGATCCGGCAAATTACACCAATTATGCAAAATACTGCAATAGTATTTGTAGGTGTGTCGCCCTAAAAAATCCTTCAACAGTTGACAGTTGACAGTTGACAGTTGACAGTTTGAGAGCGACATCTACCTAGAAGGAAGAGGATTGGAGTAATGAATAGTCTGATTTAAATTTCTCCCTCACTCGTGTTCCGGCTTTCAACCAATTATTTCTGGTAAATTCAATCGACAATCTGACGGCAATGCACCTTAAACGATATTTGAGAAAACAAGGGAAAAAATTGTTTTGCCGCCATAGTTTTTGTCAATCGTATAATAAACTTCATCGGTTCGTAGTGCGGACTTAAGTCCGCTCTCCGGCTGCGGACTTAAGTCCGCACTACGAACCGTTTTTGTTATGGCGATCGACCTGAAATGAAATGATATGATAGGTCAACCGCAAATGTCAATCAAATAAATACAGATCGACGCAGATTCATTTCAAATCAAAATAGTTTGTGAATGAGCGCAAGAAGTCTCAGGTGCGTCGGGAGCATCTCATTTTTGAAAAAAGCATTTTTTATGATAGTGCGATCGCGCTTGATGCTCCCGGTGCGTGGTGCGGATCTATGAGATTGTCGATTTTTCCCGATAAATTTTCGATGGCGACGCACCCTACGATTCTGTCAACTGTCAACTGTCAACTGTCAACTGTCAACTGTCAACTGCCTTATGCAACAAAAAAACGATCGCCCTTTAACAAAAGCGATCGCCCAATTTTCAGCAAAAACAGAATTGGATAAAATTATTTGACAATACCCAAAACCGATGCAGATTCAGATCCGGTAATTTTGCCCAAAGCAGGTACTGTTGGAGCCTGTGCAATTTTGGGTGCCAAAAATCCCTTCGCATAAATCTGAGGATTTTGTTGAACGATGAGGGTGTAAGATTGGCGGACTTCGGCGTTAACAGCCACAGTCTTCGCGTCGTAAACCTGCATCGCCATGTTCGGATAAAAACCAATGCCGACAATCGGGATCAAGAAGCAAAATGCGATCGCCACTTCGCGAGGTTGAGCATCGATAAACTTTGCATCACCAGGCAAAACGCAACTATTACCGAAACAAACCGCTTCATCCAGATTGTTTCGCTGATTCCGCAAATCTAGATCTTCTAGATCGCAAGCTGCCAATGTTCCACAGTTGTAAAATAACTGTCGCAGCATCGAGAGCAAATAAATCGGTGTCAAAATCAGTCCCACTGCCGCCAGGAACACTATTACTGCGCGGAAAGAAGTACCGTACATATCGCTAGTTGCGACGCCCACAAAAACTGATAATTCGCTAGCAAAACCGCTCATCCCGGGGAGTGCTAAAGAAGCCATCGCGCCTGCTGTAAACAAAGCAAACACTTTTGGCATCACTTTTCCAATCTCGCCCATCTCGTCCATGATCATGGTATGGGTGCGATCGTAAGTCACGCCAGCCAGGAAAAACAATACTGAGGCGATCAAACCGTGGGAAATCATTTGCAGCAGCGCCCCGTTGATTCCCAAATCCGTGAAGGAAGCAATACCCAACAACACGAATCCCATGTGAGAAATCGACGAATTCGCAAGTCGGCGCTTCATGTTGGTTTGGCCGAAGGAATTCAGCGCGCCGTAGATAATGTTAACTACGCCGAGCACCGCCATAATCGGTGCAAAGTAAACGTGTGCTTTCGGAAGAAGTTCCAAATTCAAGCGAATCAGTCCGTAGCCGCCCATTTTCAGCAGCACGCCGGCCAGAATCATCGACACAGGAGAAGATGCTTCACCGTGGGCATCAGGCAGCCATGTGTGAAAGGGGAAAATCGCGAGTTTCACGCCGAAGGCAATAAACAATCCCGCATAAAGTAGGATTTCTAAACCTAGCGGATAGTCCTTCAAGCCCAGTTCTACCATGTCGAAGGTAACGTTTCCTCCGCCGTAGAATCCCATTGCTAAGGCAGCGACGAGAATAAAGATAGAAGCGCCGGCGGTGTAAATCAAGAATTTGGTGGCTGCGTAGCGACGGTTTTGTCCGCCCCAAATCGAGATTAGCAAGTACACCGGAATTAGTTCTAATTCCCAGACAATGAACAGCAGCATGATGTCTTGGGCGACAAATACTCCGATTTGTGCCGAGTACATCACCAGCATTAGGAAGTAGAAAAGTCGCGGCTTGCGATCGACTTCCCATGCAGCAAAAATAGATAGTGTCGTCACCAATCCCGCCAATAACACCAGCGGAACCGACAATCCGTCAACCGAAACAGACCAGTTGAGGCCTAAAGAGGGTATCCAGGAATATTTCTCGACGATTTGGAAAGTGGAGATGCTCGGATCGTAGTGCGTCCAAAACACCCAGCACATTAATACAAAATCTGCAATGCCTACGCCCAGGGCATACCAACGCACAGTTTTGCCGTCTGTATCGGGCAGAAAAGGGATGGCGAGGGCAGCTACGAGGGGTAGCATGACAATTGCGGTCAGCCAAGGAAATTGATCCGCTATCATGATATTGAGAATAAATACTTAGTTGAAAGTTACGACTATTGTAATACTTAATTTTAATAAAAACTTAAGATTTGCAAATATTTCTTTTATATTAATGGTAAAAAAAGCATAAACATAGATTCCCCAAAATGTCAAGATACTTAGTAGGTATTTATCTAACTTGTTGAAAATCATGCAACAGTCTCCGTAGGGTGCGCCGCCATTCTTGAATCCCTGCATGGCGGATCTGACAGCGACGCACCTGTTCGGTGTACTAGCCTAGCCGTAATAATTAATTATTCTGTAGCACGAGTTTTTATTGCTGGCACTGTGACTCAGGGTTTGGGGCAAGTCTTATTGGGGAAGTCACAGCTATAAATATAGGGTTTCTGCCAACTCAGGGGAATTTCCAACAAATCCCTGGTTCCGGTCATTCCTTGTCCCAAAAAGAGCAATACAGCGATCGAGTTCAAGATGACATGGACTGTGCGCCAGCGATTCGATCGATCTTTGTAAATGTCTTGAACGATCGCCAGGGAGAAAACCATCAGCAGTGCAGCAGCTATGCCAATGTAGTAGTGAGACCAATACCATTCATCGGTGCGCCGAAAAACGCCATCTTGAGCGCCAAGAATCACCAAGCCAGCACCCGTCAGAGTCGCAAATACGCCCCGCCACATAGCAGGTGTCGATCGATATAACATGACCAAAGAGGCGATCGTAGCAACAAACATCAGAATAATGAAAATTACCTGAAACGAGTTTTTGCTCCAAACATCCTTGCTCAAAATATGCTCAAAAATAGCGTAGGCTAGACCCAACAGCGTCACTCCTACCACAGACCCAGACAGAATTTTACCTGCTTTGACGTGTTCTGAGCCGACTACAGGGGGAATTTTGCTCTTATCGCCGGATGCAATTTGCTTGCGGCGCTGCATAGTTTGCCAAGCCATATTCAGCACAATACCCAGCATCGGAAAAACGATCGCCACAGCTAAAACAGGATGCAGCAAAGCCAGAAAATCTTTAATTTCCATAAAGCACCTTTTTGTTTTTAAACTGGATCAAACTAAATTTTTGAGATTTTGACGAAATCGATCGCCCGAGTGCGATCGAACAAAACCCGAGGCTTCAATAAAATCCCAAATAACAGGAATAGAGACTTTAACTCGCCAGGAGCGCAAGAGCGTTTCCATTGATTCGGACGACAAAACAACATCTCAACCAGACATCGATGTTGCGGCAAAGCCAATTCATCAAACCGAATCTGTACCGAGGGAAATTCATTGCTAAAATCTACCCGAGTTATCTCTCCTTGCAGCCTCAAATTTTCTTCCATAATTTTGAGCTTGACTGAAAGCATTTCTCCTGGAATCAGCGCAGGGAATCCGGCTTGAGTAATCTCTAGATGAACTCCCACTTCAGAAATAAAAGTAGTCACGCCCCAAAAGATTTGTCCGTCGATCGCCAGCCGTACCAATCGACGCAAATCAAACCATTCGTATCGATCGGACTTAGGAGCATCTAACAATATTAACAGCGTAATGCTGATAATTAAAAGGTTGTAGGTGCTCCAAATCCAACCAATCCCCAACCCTTTGAGCTGCTGGATGATTTCCGGCTCTGAGGCGTGCATCTGAAATTGAATCAAACAGGTTCCCAGAACGTGCCACAGGCTGATGGCATTGGGAATAAATAATAGCAGCAACGGTAGCGCTAATTTCCAGTTGAAGGAAAAGCGATCGCTCACAGTGCCTTTGGCTGTGACGTTAAATCCTTTGGAGAAGGGAGACAGCATCACCCCAAAGACGGTCAAAACCAGCGGGAATGCCAGTACCAGTGAATAAATATCAGAGAGTAATGCCGATCGCGCTCGATGATTCAACCAGGAGAAAACCGTCAACTGCACCAAATAATAGGGCAGAAAAAAGTACAGCATTTCTTGAACAGTAGCTCGGATGGGAATCACACCCAAAAAGGAATAAGCTAAGGGCATCAACAGAAAGCCGATACGCGGAATGCTACCAAACCAATTCAGGAGTCCTTCTAAATGCGCGAGTCGCTGAATCAGGTTTAATCCGGGGATAGTCAGCGGATTGGAATCAATAAAAAAAGCTTGTAAAGTTCCGCGCGCCCAGCGCAGCCGTTGAGTGGCGTAAGCAGAAATATTTTCTGCTGCTAAACCAGCGCTGAGTTTTTCGTTGAGATACACTAAGCGATAGCCTTTAGCAGAAAGTTTAATCCCTGTGAAATAGTCTTCACTGAGGGATTCGGTAACAAATCCTCCGGCATCTTCTAAGGCGCTGCGCCTGACAACAAAGGAGGTTCCAGAACAAACTACACTGCCGGCGCCATCTTTGAGCGGTTCAATTTGGCGGTAGAAAACCTCTTCTTCCGGCGCAATAACATTATCCAAACCTAAGTTACGGGCGATCGGGTCAGCATTGTAATAACTTTGAGGCGTTTGAACCAGGGCAACTTTCGGATCTTGGAAGAAACCAACGGTGCGAATCAGAAAGTTTTTGGTAGGGATAAAGTCGGCATCAAAAACAACGATGAAATCTCCTTGAGTATGAGTCAAAGCATGATTCAAATTCCCGGCTTTTGCATGGTGATTATTAGCTCTAGTGCGGTATTCACACCCTAATTCCTCTGCAATTTGCCGAATTTCTTCACGGCGCGTATCATCGAGGAGATAGATTTTTTTATTGGCATAGTCGATGGCTTGACAACCAATAACAGTGCGTTTGAGAATATAGGCAGGCTCGTTGTAAGTGGGAATCAAAACATCAACTGCTGGTGTGAATCTACCCTCAACTATATCGATCGCCAACCGATTCGCTTCTGAATGCCGATCCTTGACGCGCAACATCAAAAATAACTGAAGGATATTGGTCAGCAAGAGGAAAAGTTCTAGGAGAAACAACCCAATGCTAAACACTCCATCTAAGGGATTGGATACATTTAAAGTTGTGAGCGATCGCCACAGCAGATAGCGAGTCACCAACACCAACAAAATGCCGATGACTGCAACCCGCGACCAGGTTCGGGGTACGGGCGAAACACGCATAATCAGCCAAGCAATAGCCAGCAGAGCGATCGTAGGTGTTAGTAAAGACTCCCCCATTACCATTGGCACTTCCAGCCACATTGGAGGATGATTCTGCATCGATTGGAGTTTGGCAAATAGATGATAGAGAGTGCCGTTACCCGAAAACCAAGCTGCAACCACTCCACCGGTTAGGATAACTGAACCTAACATGACGAGGGTGGCGATCGGTATCCGGTTGCTGCGGGCACTGTCTCGACGATGCCAGCCCAAAGAATTCAGCCATGAAGTCATATTTTTTTTGAGGAAAATGTATGAACGGGTGTGGGGTGCGCGTCCCGCCCGCCCTCTTAGGAACAGGCAAGATGCCTGTGCCACCAGAGGTCAAATTTGTTGTGGGGTGTCCCGCCCGCCCTTGCCCGAAGGGGCCACAGGCAAGATGCCTGTGCCACCAGACATTTTCTTGTGGGATGGGCGTCCCGCCCGCCCTAAGTCCTATTTGAAGTTAACGAAACAGTTCTTTGTTATTCAGAATAGTCGGCCAATTCTTGTTTGCTAAAGCAATGTGACCGGGAATATCACCCATCCACTGTGCCTGTACTTTCTTGTCGTAGTTGAGATAAAGCTTCCCATTAACAATTTTCCAGGCATCAGGCTGGGTTGCAACAAGATTGCCTTCACTGGCAGCCTGAGCGCAATATCCACCGTATTGAGGAGCATACTTTTCAGGATTTTTGGCAAACATATCGCGGTTGGCTGCACTAGCAAATATCCAAGTTGTTCCGCCCCAATTCTGTTTAAATTGGCTAACTCCCATCACTAATTTGCCTTGGGTGAAATAGGCTACAACATCCTGACCATCAAGAGCCACACCTTTCTCGGTGTAATACTTAGGATGAACAGTTGTTGTGCTGCTTTTTCCAGCACAAGGATTGGCTTTACCAGCGCAAGGATTGGCTTTACCAGCGCAAGGATTGGCTTTTCCAGCACAAGGATTGGCTTTTCCAGCACAAGGATTTTTACCAGCACAAGGATTGGCTTTACCAGCACAAGGATTGGCTTTACCAGCACAAGGATTTTTACCAGCGCAAGGGTTGGCTTTTCCAGCGCAAGGATTGGCTTCTGCAATCTTGGATGAAACGGTTGTAGAGTTTAAGTTGGTGGAAGCCTTGAAGTTGGCGTAGCTAACATTAGCTGTTGCCAAGCCTAAAATGGTGGCAATGGCGATCGTGGTAATGTATTTTACTTTCATGTGTTTAATCTCCAGATGAATTGTTAGTAATTTCAGACCTGATATTTGCTTGATTTTTTTACTCTCTGGCAACTCTGCTGACAGTTAGTTATCTTCAAGACTTGAGGTTATTTACATTAACACTCAAGAAAATGAGTCCTAAATGAGGAAGAACTGGATCGGAGATAAAATTCTCATAAGTTGCTAAAAAAACCAGCGAACACCCTCAATCATGTAATACAAACCTGTCAAAATTAGAGCGACACTACCAAATCTCAGAATTGACTCGGAATGCTGCATCAAAGTCTTAGCTTGCTTGGCAAAACCAGTCAATAGACTGGCAAGAAAGATGATGCTTGTATATCCGAGAGCATAACAGATCATAGTCAAGGTTCCTAGCAATTGTGAACCAGTAGCCCCTCCCGCTGCCAGCACAGCAAATAAAACCGGACTAGCGCAAGGAGAACTCACCAAACCAAAAGTCACTCCTACCCCATATGGTCCCAAATTTGAAGCATTTATATTGATTCCCGGTAAAGGCAATTTCACAATTCCTAGCAAGCTAAAACCCATGATAAAAATGATAATTCCTACAACAATATTGATGTAGCCCCGGTAGTCTACCATGACAGCCCCGGCAAATGAGGATGCCAGCCCAAAAAAGCTGAGAATTGTCACAACTCCCAACACAAACAAACTGGCTTTAAGAAAAGCATCTCGCTTGGAAGTGATATTTCGGGTACCAATATAACTCAAGTTAACGGGTAACATTGCCAGAATACAGGGTGAAATGCTGGCGATTAAACCACCGATAAAGGCTAGGAGAAACAATACCAGTGGGTTAGCTGTATCTTGCTGGCTGAACCATTGCTGATAGTTGTTTTCAGTTACCGAAATCAGATGTTCAATTGCCTGAGAAAACGGGCCTGCGAACGCCAGTGCCAGCACTAACCCTAGTAATGCCAATCCACCCAAAAATAGCCATTTATTCGGAGATTTAAAATTTTTGGTACTTTTATCTTGGGGTTCATACTTTTGAATATCTGTCATGGCTTCTCCTAGAATATTTAATAGGATTTACGCAAAAGTAAGTAGATTGGCGAAAACAAATATTACTGTGTAACAGCATATAAAAAAAACCTAGTTTTTTAGCTAATTTGATGTTTTAGACTGTTTTAGACGCATAAATTTCGTAAAAACCCGGTTTTCGATCTCGCCTATGCACTCTTATCATGCGTAAATCCTGTTCGATCGATTTACCTATAACCTGCAAGCAGCTATTTTTTAGCAAGCGCTTGATCGAGCACGGTTGTATAGGCAGATTTGTTGGGATTGTTGCGATGCTGTGCTAGAATATTTCCTGTGGCAGGGTCGATGATGGTTAGACTTCCCGTTTGAGACTTATTCGCTGCGAAAAATTGGCTGAGTCCTAACTGTTTCGCTTTTGCTTCTGCTTGAGAAGTGGTTGATTTATCTGTCACATCTAGCACCACAAAATTCACTTTTCCTACATATTGCTGTTTCAGTTGGGAAAGCGTAGGGGCAATGTTTTTGCAGCCAGCACACCAGGCTGCATAAACGTCAACTACGACGGGCTTTCCTTGCACTTCTTTTGCTAGCGGGCCTCCTACGTTTTTTTGCTTTGATGCACAGGGGTTTTTGGAAGCGCAGGGGTTTTTGGAAGCGCAGGGGTTTTTGGAAGCGCAGGGGTTGGTTTGTGCGATCGCACTATTAGTTATAGCAGAGGTATTGAGTGTCGTTGCAGTCACCAGCGATACTGTAACTACCAAACTACTTAGACACAAGCTGAGCCATAATGCTGGTTTACGCATATTCAATCTCCAAAATCTAGGGTTTATGTACAAGAAGGCGAATAGAAAACTCTTGGAGTTTCAATCCTGAATCTGAATTGAGACCGAGAGTAACTTATGCCTCTGTGACTTGAGATTAACAGCATTAATTTAGAGAAATATGAGCGTAAGATGAAGATCGGATAGATTTTAGATAAAATCATGAGTGGTTGCTAATTGGTCAACCCCAGATTAAGGCAGATTAAGGCAGATTAAGGCAGATAATTTCAAGATGCTTCTCAACTTTGGCGCTTTTGTCTAAAGTTTGAGATTAATTGATTCGCGTCTTCAGCTAAAATTCATCTTTTATTTAGGAAAATATCATCTAGTTGCCAGGAAGGTCTTATAGAGTGGAGATTAACCATGACTATTTTTTAGTAGTGCAGTCATTTAACAGTGAGTTGAGCAGTGATGACAGGAAAAAACTTGTTTGTGACTAATGATGGACAATACCGTGTTTCTGAGGATACCAGTCAAATTGAAGATTTGACTCATCCCTACCGACTTTATCGCTTTTTAACTGATTTGGAAGATGTATTAGACCAAATTAGTGATGATTATTTACGACTCCAGGCAATTTGTCCCCTGGTTCGCAGGTTGTTAGATAGTTCTTCCTGGCTGCAAATTGCTCTTCTCGAACCTGACTCGGAGACGGGATGGGCGGTACAAACTCTTTATGATGAACCGTTTTTTCCTCTGACTGTGCAGTTGGTGGCTTGGGCTCCGGGTGCTGTTTCTCCAATTCACAATCATGCTAGTTGGGGACTGGTGGCGCTACTGGGTGGAGAGGAGAAAAATACTTTGTGGAGGCGATCGCCAATTCCGAAGTTTCCCGATAAAATTCAAACAGTGGGAGATATTTTGCTTGCACCGGGTGACATTTTGTGCTTGATGCCCGATGCGATTCATCATGTGGAAGCGCTGGGAGATGAACCAACTATTAGTTTTAATCTTTATGGTGAAACAGATTATGCTCGACGCTTTGAATTTAATCAGATTAAAGGTACTGCGGAGATTTTTTAAGGGATAAATTTCGGGATTGAGCGATTGAGCGATCGCAGATGAAAGGCAGATGCAACACAGATAAATGCAGATAATTTTAAGAGATAAAATTGCATGAGTACCAGAGGTGTTTGGGGTGCATCTGCGTTAATAACTTATATGCGGTCATGGTTCGCTCTCTTTAAAAACCAGATGCACCCGGTTTTTGTCAGGTGCGTCGCTGCGAGATTATCAATCTTTAGTTAGGATTTTTCGCAGGCTACGCACCCTAGGACTCATATCCAATCAACCGGGTTTTTTAGCTTATATTATGGTCTAAACGTGTCTTTTCGTCAAAAATATGGTTTATGACTTTTCGTTAATCCCTCGCTACTCCTAACTAAACAATGAAGCGTATTCGGCAATTAAGAGCAACCATTGACAATCTCAAGGGCAAGCGATTTTCTACTTCTTCGCTTCAGTTTCGCTTGACTCTGGAATTGCTGGTACTATCGATTTTAGGACTTAGCAGTGTGGCATTTTGGGCTGGCTGGCAACGATCGCAAAATCTAGTAGTTGCTCATAAAAAAACGCTGGAATATATTGGAATCCGGTTTCCCGAACAGGTGGAACTTTATAGTGAAATGGGTTCTCTAGAAATTGGTTTAAGCCGCAGCGTTCATCAAGCTTCGACAGGGGGAATTATGGTGTGGGTGAAGCGCAATGATGGGATGCTGTTGGTGAATTCACCTGATATGGATATGCAATCTTCTAAGATTACGAAGATGATTTCGTTGACGGAAGTACCTGCTGAGCCGACTTTTGTTCGGGTTGCCGATCGCTATTTGGTAATCTGTAGCACAACTCTGAGGATTAAAAATCAGTTGTTGGGTACGGTATATTTCTCTCAAGATATCACGGACGAGCAACATGAGTTAAATGATGGGATTCGGAGTTTAATTATGGTCAGTGTTGTGGTAATTTTAGTGTTGATCGTGGCGATCGCCAGTCGCATACGTCATGCTCTGGCCCCTCTGGAAGAGATGAGTCAGGTTGCTAGCACTTTGTCTGCTGATAATTTGCAGGCGGCAAAACTCCAACTGCATCAGGCTCCTGATGAGATTTTAGGACTTGCACAAACCTTTAATGAAATGTTGTTTAGATTATCCGGTTCCTGGGAGCAACAGCGCCAATTTGTGGGTAATGTTTCCCATGAATTACGCACTCCCCTGACGGTGGTAGTTGGTTATTTACAAAGTTTGCTGCGGCGCAGCACTAATTTAAGCGACTATCAGCAGCAAGCACTGGAAACGGCGGTTGGTGAAACTGAACGCACGATTCGGATGTTAGAAGATTTGCTGGATTTGGCGCGGGCTGATAGTGGCAATTTGCACTTTCGTTTGCATCCGGTGATTCTGAATACTCTGGTGGCGGAGGTGGCAGAAATGAGTGCAAAGGTTAGCAATCGGCAAGTTATTTTGGTGTCAAATGATGAGGATGTTGTCGCCTGTGCGGATCAGGATCGTTTACAACAAGTTTTAATTAATTTAGTTGATAATGCTATTAAGTATTCTGCTCCCGAACAACCTGTTGAGTTAGTCTTAGAAAAGAGGGAACAGCAGGTGATGGTTCATGTGCGCGATCGCGGCATTGGTATTTCTCTGCCACACCAAAAACGGATTTTCGAGCGGTTTTACCGGGTGGATGAGTCTATGACGCGCTCTAGAGACGGTACTGGGTTGGGATTGGCGATCGCCAAAAGCCTGATCGAAGGTATGGAAGGACGTATCGCGATCCGCTCTAAACCGGGAGAAGGTAGTATTTTTACTATCACCTTACCTGTTTGGAATCCGCAGCTATGAGCGATCGCATTCTCCTTGTTGAAGATGACCCGAAACTGGCAAAGTTCATCGAATCTGAACTTACTCTAGAAGGATATCACGTCACTGTCGCCCCCAACGGATTGGATGGATTAACCCTCGCCCGCACGGCTGAACCGGATTTGTTGATTTTAGATTGGATGCTTCCGGGTATCTCTGGATTGGATATTTGTTTGAGATTGCGATCGACTGGCGTGCAAGTACCAATAATTATATTAACAGCAAAGGATGAAGTACCCGATCGCGTAACGGGATTAAATGCTGGCGCTGATGATTATGTAACGAAGCCTTTCAGTATGGAAGAGCTCCTCGCGAGGGTGAAAGCACGCCTGCGCCGAACTCAACCAAATGACCCGGATAGCTTAGAATTTGAAGACTTAATCTTAAATTGTTTAACCCGTGAAGTTTATCGAGGAAATCAACTAATTGAACTCACGGCAAAAGAGTTTGATTTGTTGGAATTTTTGCTGCGGAATCCCCGTCAAGTCATTACGCGCGATCGCATCTTAGAAAAAGTCTGGGGTTACGATTTTATGGGCGAGTCAAATATTATTGAAGTGTATATTCGGGCGTTGCGGATTAAGTTAGAAGCAAATAACTCAAAACGGCTGCTGCATACGGTTCGAGGAGTTGGCTACGTGTTGCGAGAGCATCGCGCCGTCTCCTAATTTTAGTTAGGGATTACGCGCAAAAAAGGTACGTAGTTGCGCTTCAGCGCTCTTATGGTGATTATACACTAAGCGAGTTACACACCAAAAAATCCCATGAAAGTCATACCTCATCTATCTGAGAAGGGCTATATGAGTTACGCACAAAAAATCTGATAAACCGGGTATTTCAACTGGTGTAAGAAAACATTTTTCTACCGAAATTACGCAACTGGCATATTCAAAAAGGTACGTGGTTGTGCTTGAGCGCTGAAGCGCAACTACGTACCTAAGAAAATATTTAAGTATTGTGACACTTGCGATCGCGAACTGTTGTACAAAAACTCGGTTTATAGTCACCCGTGCGTAAGTCCTACAGTCAAGAGTTGTTCGGCGAAAGATGCAATTAAAGAGCTATGTGCCAATTGCGAGAGCCATTTTTGTGGTATAGCAGATTCACCGTAAAAAGCTCCCGCCAACTGTCCGTAAACCGCACCAGTTGTATCCGCATCGTCGCCCAAATTCACAGCCAACAAACACCCTTCGGCAAAAGACGAACTGTTATAAAACGCCCAAAGTGCCGCCTCCAAAGACTTAACCACGTAACCAGTACCCTTAATTTCAGGAGGTTGTCGCCGCTTAAAAGAACCCGCCGCAATTTCATCAATTTCTGCCACCAGCGGGTGCGCGGCCCAATATTCGGCGATCGCACAATATCTTTCCGAAAGCAAAACTTCTTTACTAACTCCATTCACAGCCCCCGCAATTAAAGTACCAAAATAGCGGCAAGCATCGACGCAAGTAGCAGCACCGTGAGTAGTGCGAGAACTTTCTCCAGATTTGTCTATGACTTCTAAAGGATTTTTCGCATAAAACAAAGGTATGGGAGCCAAACGCATAATCGAACCATTTCCAGCAGCCCAAGAATCAGTAGAACCGCAGTAAGGCTTTTTTGTATCTTGAAAATGCCAAAGTGCTTGTTGCACCGTATTGCCAATATCAAAACACTTGCCCGTACTGCTCAAATGTCCGTCTCGCCGCCACTTCAAATAAGTTTCTAATTGATGGACTGGATCGAAACCTTTTTTTTCAATCAAACTTTCGGCTAAACAAAGTGCCATTGATGTATCATCCGTCCACTGTCCCGGTTGCAGTCGAAACGGGCCGCCGCCAATCATATCGTTAATCGGCTCAAAGGTTCCGGGGCGACAAAACTCTAAAGTTGTTCCCAAAGCGTCGCCAACTGCTAAACCGATCAGACTGCCGCGATAACGTTCTATTTGCTGCATAGTAATTTTCAGTTGACAGTTGATAGTTGTGAAAAGAAGGAAGAGGATAGGAGTAATGAATCGTTTGATTTTAATCTCTACCTCAAAGGGAAAGGCTTTCAACTAATGCTTTCTGGTAAAGCAATAATTGCCTAAGTTAGACAAATGTGGTTAGACGTGCTACTTATAGCAGTAAAATACGCAGTTTACAGCCACTGTATTCCGCTCTTGATTCTCTTTCTCTGTGTCCTCTGCGCCCTCTGCGGTAAATCAAAAAAATCTTGTTCAAAAATGAAATAGAATTGCCCTACTTGCGGTTAAAAATAAAAAAAACCAGAGTTTTCGCCTAAAAGGCTGAGGCAAAAGACGACTCAAGCTAATATTGATGTTAACCTGTCCCTACCCGAGATCGAACAGTCCCATGACACCCGATGCCTCAACAGCCGCTGCTGCCACCCCTCAATCAACACCCGAAGTTAGCTTAGATCTGCAAGTCCGACTTAAGACTGAAGATGGACAGCTATTGTTGCTACTTCCCCCAGAAACGAACAACGAACCTGGAAGTGGTACGGCATCGACTTGGACTGAACTTTGCCAGCAGTTAAAAGTCAGGCTGAATGCTGGAGAACGTTTTTGGCAGCCGAATGCCGAAGTACAATTGATGGGCAGCGATCGACTTTTGGATATCCGCCAACTGCAAGAAATCGCCGATGCCCTCTTGGAAGCGGAACTGCAACTCAAACGAGTCCACACCAGCCGCCGCCAAACGGCCGTTGCCGCAGCTACGGCAGGCTATTCTGTAGAACAGCAGCCTCCGGTTTCTACCCTGAGTAAATCCGCCGACAAACCGCAATCGCTGGCGGAACCTTTATATTTGCAGATGACTGTGCGATCGGGCGTAGAAATTCGTCACCCAGGGACGATCGTACTTTTGGGAGATGTAAATCCCGGTGGCTCAGTCGTCGCCGGAGGCGATATCCTGGTTTGGGGCCGTTTGCGGGGCGTCGTGCACGCGGGTGCCGGCGGCAACACCAACAGCGTGATTATGACCTTGCAGATGGAACCGATGGTGATTAGGATTGCTAAGTACGTTGCCAGAGGCCCAGAAGCCTCACCCGCTCAGTTTTTCCCGGAAGTCGCCTATGTGACGCCTCAGGGGATTCGGATCGGTAGAGCCTCTGATTTTGACAAATCGCAGTTAATGGGCGGTAATGGGTAATTGGTAATGGGTAATGGGTAATTGGTAATGGGTAATGGGTAATTGGTAATGGGTAATTGGTAATTTGTAATTGGTAATTGGTAATGGGTAATGGGTAATGGGTAATGCTGTTTCAACCTGCATTTGATAATTTTTGTCTTGGCTAAATCAGTCATTAAAGGACGATGGAAAATATCAATGAAACTTCCTCTAAAATTTGTCTAACAATCAGACTTATTAGTTGTGAGCGTTGAGTTGATTCAAGGAATAAAAGATGCTGGCTAAATTACCAAATACTAATGGCGAATAATCGACAAACATCAGAATAATTCGCAATTACCAATTCGCAATTACCAATTCGCAATTACCAATTCGCAATTACCAATTCGCAATTACCAATTCGCAATTACCAATTCGCAATTACCACATTATTGTTGTTACATCAGGGAAAGGCGGAGTGGGAAAAACTACCTCCACAGCCAATCTCGGCATGGCTTTAGCTAAGCGGGGGCGCACCGTTGCGGTAATTGATGCCGATTTCGGCCTCAGAAATTTAGACTTGCTGCTGGGCTTAGAAAACCGCATTGTTTACACGGCATTAGAAGTTCTCGCCGGAGAGTGTCGCTTAGAGCAAGCTTTGGTGAAAGATAAGCGGCAGCCGCGCTTGGTGCTGTTACCGGCGGCCCAAACTCGGATGAAGGATGCCATCAGCGCCGACCAAATGAAGCAGCTTGTGGGGATGTTGGCACCAAAATATGACTATATTTTGATCGACTCTCCGGCTGGAATTGAGCAGGGTTTCCAAAATGCGATCGCCCCGGCGCAAGAAGGTATCATTGTCACGACTCCAGAAATCGCTGCTGTCCGCGATGCCGATCGAGTCATCGGCCTGCTGGAAGCCAACAATGTCAAGAAAATCAGGCTAATCGTCAACCGGATCAGGCCTGCAATGGTGCTGGCAAATGATATGATGTCGGTGCAAGACGTGCGGGAAATCCTTGCCATTCCGCTGTTAGGCGTCGTTCCCGACGACGAGCGGGTCATCGTTTCCACCAACCGAGGCGAACCATTAGTATTGTCGGAAACGACCTCTTTAGCTGGAACTGCCTTCGACAATATTGCCCGCCGTTTAGAAGGCGAAAAAGTTGATTTTTTAGATCTCACTCCCCGTCGGGAAACGTTTTTCACTCGCCTCCGCAAGTTTTTCAATACTAAAATTATGTGATGTGCTGCCCTATTGGCGATCGACCTTTAATAGCAGCCACTGCATCGCAAAAACTAGCCGAAAAATTCCCGGAGTAAAACCATTTCGCAAAAAGCATCAAACTGCTGCCCCCGACTCCAAACCAGACGGGAATAAGTCATTCCCCAATCTAAAATCTAAAATCTAAAATCGCCTGACTTTTTCTATGCCCAACCATTGACAAACCCGCCGCAACCATGATACACACACTTCTCGAACGACTTTTCCCGCGCATCCCTGACAACAGCCGCGACGATGTAAAACGCCGCCTCAAACTCGTTCTAGCCCACGATCGGTCAGAACTCAGCCCCGAAATGGTTGAGTCTATGCGCCGAGAAATTCTAGAGGTGGTGTCTCGCTACGTGGAAATTGATACCACTGAGTCAGAGTTCGGTCTCGAAAGCGACCAGCGGGCTATGTCACTGATCGCAAATCTGCCGATCCGGCGAGTGAGACTGGAAAATCCACCGGAAAATTTGCCCTATAAATTGCCGGAAAAATTGCCAGAGAATCTACCTGAAAAGGTAGCTGAGTATGTACCCGAGTATGTAGTCGAAACTCTCCCCGAAACTACAGAGTGATAGAAATTAGGATTTTCTTTTCAGTAAATGAGTGCGATCGGCTCGCCATTTAAATTAAACTATCTCTCTACAATTAAAATCTTGTGGGGTGGGCTAAGATTGTCCGCCCCAAATATGTTATTTAAATTGGGAAAAGCTTGTAATCTCGTTTCCGCTGGCATCAGAATCATGATTTTACCAGTGCGAGCGTCCCCGCTCGCAAGTTATCTCCTCTCGCGAGCGGGGACGATCGCACTGGCATAATTCTGACGATTCAAATATATAAATTCAATACGGTTGACTTAAGAAGAATCTGACTTGCAAAAAATGCCTGTATTGCCTAGAAAATCGTCAGATAAAATTTCTAAAAAAGCGTTAAGTAAACCGTATTGATATATAATTCCGATGCCACCGGAGACGATATTATCTCCTGTCGCGAGCGGGGACGCTCGCACTGGCAGAATTCTGCTGTTACTGGATTTGACCGGAAACGATATTATCTCCTGTCGCGAGCGG
>RDXX01000020.1 GCA_004292955.1 Oscillatoriales cyanobacterium
CCAATTCCCAATTCCCAATTCCCAATTCCCAATTCCCAATTCCCAATTCCCAATTCCCAATTCCCAATTCCCAATTCCCAATTCCCAATTCCCAATTACCAATTCCCAATTACCAATTACCAATTACCAATGCCCAATGCCCAATGCCCAATGCCCGATGACCAATGCCCAATGCCCAATGCCCTATGACCAATTAGCAAACCAAAATGGAAGTTTACTGCACCCGCCCGGGCTGCCCGCGCCCTCAAAACAATTTTTCCGACCTCGATGACAGTTCCCTGCTGAAAACGGTGCAGCAAAGGTATTGCAAGGCCTGTGGAATGCCCCTAATTTTGAGCGGGCGCTATTTGCCAGTCAGGTTGCTGGGTCAAGGCGGTTTTGGGGCGGCATTTTTGGCCAGAGACCGCTATACTCCGGCGATGCGGCAGTGCGTTGCTAAACTTTTGCAGCCGTCGGCAAATATGACTCCGGCACAGCTAAAAATCGCTCAAACTCTGTTTGAACGGGAAGCGGCGGTGCTGGAAGAACTGGGAAACGAACATTCGCAAATTCCGAGTTTGCTGGCGTTTTTTGAGCTGACTGTTCCGAGTTTGCAGCCTGGGAAAAACGATCAGTTTTTCTATCTGGTTCAAGAATTTATTGACGGTCACAATTTGGAGGAAGAACTTGTTGTTAAAGGCAAGTTTTCGGAAGCGGAAACGATGGAGGTGCTGCGGGAAATTTTGAAGGTTCTCGATTTTGTACACTCGCGCGGTTCGATTCACCGGGATATTAAACCTGCTAATATTATGCGGGCTAAAAGTGGTCGGCTTTATTTATTAGATTTTGGGGCTGTCAAACAGGTGACGCAAACTGCGGGTGCTTCTAAGGCTTCGACTGGTATTTATTCTTTGGGTTATGCTCCGCCCGAACAGATGAACGGACAAGAGGTTTATCCCGCAACGGATTTTTATGCTTTGGCTGTGACTTGCATTACTTTGCTCAGCGGTTTGCAGCCGACGGAATTGTTTGATAGTTATGAAAATGAGTGGAATTGGCGATCGCACGTACAGGTAAGCCCGCGTTTGGCTGAAGTTCTCGATCGAATGTTGTTACCGGCTCCCAGCCAGCGCTATCAATCGGCGATCGAGGTGGAAGCGGCTCTGAAATACAATTCTCAACAGCCTACGATGGTGGTGCAGCCGCCTCCCCAACCCACTCCGACCCCCCAACCAACTCAGCAGCCTCCTGTGCCTCCTGTGGTGGCGACTCCTCCGGGAAACCTGCAATCGGGGCCGCGAAGGGCTTTTTCGATTTGGGATATTTTGGGTGGGGCTGCGTTTACGGGTTTTGAAGGGGGGTTGCTGGCGATCGCCCTGACGAGTTTGCTGCCGAATCCAAGTGTGAGTATCGGATTGTTGGGGATGATTGTCGGGGGGCTAATTTTCGGCCAGTACCGCAGGGCGATCGAGCAAACTGAGATGCTGATTATTAGTGCAGGTACTCTGGCTGTACTGTGGTTTTTCCCGGCTTTGCGCGCTGCTGTTACGATTTATCCAAATTCTCCTTTCACAGGCGTGTTGTTTGTGGGATGGTTGGCTGCTTTAGGGGCGATCGCGGCAACAGCTATTTTTCGCTTAATTTATAAGTTACTTTCTAATATTTTTTAAGCCTCGCGGTACTCCCGCATTCTCGATCGCACTTCTTGCCTTATTGTAAACTTTTATTACAATTTTAACTTTGTAGCTTTAGATACAGAAATATCTAGTATAGTTATAAATAGGAACAAAAAGCAGCCCAAGATCGATCGAGGAAAACGGAGGAACCGGATATGTCTACCGAAAATCAAGCCCGCTCTCTGATGATGCGCCACCACCAAATGGTGAAGAACCGGCAGCAATCCATGCTCAACCGCACCGCCAGCGAAGTCGGAATGGAAAATACTCACTACTGGGGCCACATTCAAGGCAAGCCGCAGCCCAGCCTTCAAGCCAGTTACGATCGCAGCAACGCCACCATGAGCTAAGGCAAAGCTCAATTAATTTCCCCAATTGCCCGCAAACCTATTACCTACATTTGGAGAAAACCAGTGATGTCTACCCAACAACAAGCGCGCAGTCTGATGATGCGCCACCAACACCTCATCAAAAACCGTCAGGAATCTATGCTGAGCCGCGCGGCTGCTGAAGTTGGTTTAGATATTGGTTTTGCGGCGAGTGTCGATCGCAAATAACTCGTTTTTTCAACAGCGAGATAGTTGAATCGAGTTTGTTGTTTGCCAGCTAAAAATTAATAATGACAGTTACAAAATCGTCGCGACTTGTTCTTGAGTTAGATCTCTACAGAATAAGTCGCGATTAGTTTTAGGGAATTGATTTAACACAAATAATGAAATATAATAGACCTCTTGCAAAAATAGTTAGGACGGGCTAGAAGCCCATCCCACAAAAATCTTTTTTCTTGTGGGATGGGCTTCTAGCCCGTCCCAAAATTTGGTTGTTTCCGGTTGCATCGGAATGATTTAACCACAGAGGCCGCAGAGAACACAGAGAGAGAATAGAGAGATTAATAATTCCAATGCTACAGGATTTGAGATCGCGCATCGGGGAAAGAACGATTAAACGACAAAAAAACAACTCATTGATTCGTCATTTGTTGGCAATCTAAAATCTAAAATCTAAAATCTAAAATCTAAAATGATATAATCCCCTCTCAATAGAATAGAACGCTCTAGGGAGGTCATCATGTCGGACTGGAAGGAAATTGGCGGCGGAGTTACAGCACCGAGAGGATATCGAGCATCGGGAATTACAGCGGGTTTGAAGCCTTCTGGCTTGCCGGATTTAAGTTTAATTTTGTCAGAGGTGGACGCGATCGCCGCGGGAGTCTTCACCACATCCACAGTCCGGGCTGCTTGCGTGGACTACTGCCGCCAGCGCTTGCAAGCTAAACCCAGCGCCAAAGCAATTTTGTGCAATGCCGGACAAGCAAATGCTGCTACTGGCGAATTAGGTTTAGCAGATGCCCTCGAAAGCGCGAAATTGTTGGGCGAAGCGCTGAATATTCCTTCAGAATCGATTCTTTTGGCATCCACTGGCGTGATCGGGCAGCGGATTAAAATGGAGCCGCTGAGGGCGGGAATTCCGCGATTGGTTGCTGAGGCCTCGGAAACTGGTTCTGATGCGGCTGCTAAGGCTATTTGTACGACTGATTTAGTGCCGAAAACGATCGCCCTGGAAACCATGTTTGGCGATCGTCCCGTGCGTATCGGCGGCATTTGCAAAGGTTCGGGAATGATTCACCCGAATATGGCAACAATGCTGGCATTTGTAACGTGTGATGCAGCAGTGTCGTCACATTTGTGGCAGGAAATGCTGACTCGGGCGGCAAACAGAAGTTTCAATCAAATTACTGTTGACGGCGATACCAGTACCAACGATTCGCTAATTGCTTTGACTAACGGCCAATCCCGCACGCCTGCGATTACAGAAAAGGGCGCGGATGCTGAAAAATTAGAGGCGATGCTAACAGAAGTTTGCGTGCATTTGGCAAAGGCGATCGCCCGTGACGGCGAAGGTGCAACTTGTTTGGTGGAAGTACAAGTTAGTGGCGCCGCCGACGAAGTTTCTGCGAGTAAAATTGCCAAAACAATCGTCGGTTCTTCTTTGGTGAAAGCTGCTATTTTTGGACGCGATCCGAATTGGGGAAGAATTGCGGCGGCGGCGGGGCGCGCGGGCGTTGCTTTTGAACAAGAGAATTTGCGGATTCAATTGGGAGATTTTTTGATGATGGAAAACGGACAGCCGAAGGAGTTCGATAAATCTGCTGCGAGTAATTATATGAAGGCTGCTGCTGCTGGTGAATATCTGAAGGAAGACACGGTTTTAATTCAGGTTGCTGTCGGGAATGGCGGCGGTTTCGCGAAGGCTTGGGGATGCGATTTGAGTTACGACTACGTGAAGATTAATGCGGAGTATACGACTTAAGGGCGATCGTAATTTCAGAAGCCCGGGCGGTTGCAAACTGTGCATCCACAGCCCGGGCGGTTGAAATCGCGGCGACACAGCCCGGGCGGTTGAAAGAGACTGATTCCTCTAATTCTCAATCAAACCATCGGCAAACTCAGCACAAATCCAGGCAACACATCTTCGCCGGACAAACTAACCGGAAACTGTACAATTTCCACCTCACGATTAGCGCGATAAATTTCCACTTGTTCGTCTTGAGGATTAATCAACCAACCCAAACGCAAACCGCTATTGATATATTCCTGCATTTTCTCCTGAAGTGGCTTTAGCGGGTCTGTACGCGATCGCAATTCTATGACAAAATCAGGACAAATCGGCGGAAACTTCTCCCTTTGTTCATCAGTTAAAGCCGACCATCTTTCCAAGCTAACCCAAGCCGCATCAGGAGATCTGTCTCCATTATTAGGCAAGCGAAAAATAGTTGAAGAACTAAACACTATCCCTAGCTGAGTTCGTTGATTCCACATCCAGACTAAGCCAATTAAATTGGCTTCTCGATTGCCGCTGACTCCGCCTACTGGTGACATAATAATGATTTCCCCTTTCGTTGTCCGTTCAAATTGCCAATCTCGATTCATCTGGCATAAACGGTAAAACTGTTCGTCTGTTAACTCGACACTATCTAAGTTTAAAGTAACGGTTGTCATTTTATTACCTCTCTTCTCTTCTCTTCTTCTCTCTTCAGTCCGCGCAGGCGGACTTTGTTTGATAAGAAGCGATTTCAATCGCCGATTGCTGCGCCGATTCCTCTAAAATCGCCGCTAATCTATTTTAGCGCCATTTCTTGCCTATCATTATCAGGACGATCGCACCTGCTACAATTCCCAAACCCATACTCAACCCAAAAACTACATTCACATTTATCGGATTTGTGGGGCTGGCAGGACTCCTAATTTGACTAGCATAAACGCTGGCGGCTACCCCGCTGGTGCCAATTCCCACACCAACAGCCCCAATCGTAACATTCAAAGTGCGATCGCTCTTAGCCCTCTCAATCTCAATAATCCCCTCAATCGTCTGAATCGCATTTTCCAACAACCTCAAACCCGCACTCAAACTCCGATTATCCGCCGCCACTTGCCAAACATACTTCTCCTTAGCAAAATCGCTGAAACTGGCCATAAACTTGAAAGCTTCAGCATCACTTCCCATATCCTCACCGATAGTTTCCAACCGTCTTTTATAATTTTTAAGATTAGTTTTGATTGTATTTTCTTGCTCTTCCAATCTGCTAATATAATTAGCATAAACCGAGAAGATTGTCAAGGAATCAACCAAACTTTGCTGCAATTCTTTCAAGTCAACTTTCGGCGCATTCACCTGTTGCGGTAATTGCTGAACAATGTCTTGAATCGTCCGCGAAGCATCTTTCAAATCAGCCTTAAGTTGGCGGCTTTGAGTGTAAGCCCAAATCACCTTATTGCGGAAGGCAAACAATCGCATTAGATGCACATAAAGTTTAGCGACAGTCTTGCTAATATCGGCAATTGATTGACCATTATTGTAAGGAAACAAGCAAATTAAGACATGATAATTTTGACTGATATTGCCCCTATCCCCCGGTGGTAGCCACAATTCGTAAAAATCAGCACCTAAAAATTTACCCTCAGCTTTTAAGTCTCTCTCCCATTTAGCATTGGGGAATAGATTCAGTTTACTATAGCAATTTTTAGCAGTTGCTAAAGCATCTTGGTCATTAGCAGTCAATTGTCCCCAAACCAGCCAACTTTGACCAATTGTCGCAGGTGGATTGACACGGGAAATTACTTGTTGTTTCAGCCATTCCAAACAGTCAATTTCTTTCGGTTTAAATGTGTTTTCCTTGTCGGATTCGATTTTGCCAGACAAGTCAAATTGTGCCGCATAAGTATCGCCGATTTTGACGGGATAAGCGTAGCCATCGAGGGGAGACTCAAATGCTGCTAATTTTTTGTCGCCCAGTAACTCGATATACTCAGCAGTTTCTGTTTCACCTTGCTTGAGTTTTGCTAATTTTGGCGCAGAGATGTTGTCGCCATAAATCTTTTGCCAAAACTGTGCGCGATTTTGGCTAATCTTCTCCTCATTTTGCCCGATACCGTCTGCTAAATCGTAGACAAACAAATCGACAGTCGGGTAGATTAGCCAATTTTCCTTACTCATGGACAAAACCATCTGGGCTTAACAATAAGATTGTATCTCGACTTGCTTGCACAGAGTCCCCAGCTTGCAAAATCTTTCTGAGGAATCCTCCAAACCCGCGCGGCTCGATTTTTTCTTCGATTTTCTTGATGATTCTTGGCAAATTTGTCAAGTCGCTGATGTCACTAGCACTGTTATCAGTTTCAATATTAGTAGTGTTGTTTATTTCAGATTCAGCATCCGGTAAAACATCTAATCCTTTGCTGCGTTCGTTGCTATGATTCACTAACCAAGTGTCAGCTTCTTCATAGGCGGCTAGCAGAGGTGGATGCAATTCGGCAAGTCTTGCAATATCGATAATCGTGAAAGCTTCACCGATTTTATTGCACTCGGATTGGACGGCTGCGGGCAAAGGTTCAGTCTGTTGGACTAGGGCGATAATAAAAGCTTTGAAAATCTCGTTTTGCGTGTCTTTCATAATCCTGTGATGGTGAAAGCAGCCCAGTAGTAGGGATGCTGATAGGGTTGATCTAATTCCATTGTAGCTAATGCTTGGCGATTCGTGTTAAAGAATCGGCGTAGCATAAATTCAACTTCAGAAAGTTCGGGGCTGTTTGCGGAAATCTTGTCAATTTCCCCTTGATACCAGGTGGCTAAATCCTCGCGGGTGGCTTCTCGCAGCCATTTTTGAGCATTTGCTAAAGCCACGGGTAGAGAATCGCCGGCTTCTCGCCACCGTTGGTAAAAATAAATCATTAATAAGGTACTCGCACCGGATTCTATGGGCCACAGGGTACTGACGACACAGCCAACTCCCGCGCGCATAAAACCGCTAGTCAATCCTACATATTCGGCGAGAATTGTTTGTTTGTCAGTCAATGCGGTTTCGCAGGCGGGAAGGCAGATTAATTCGTAGTTACTGAGGTTAAGTTGGATAATTTCTCTGACTGTTAATCGGTGGTTGCCACTTAGGTATAAAGTTGATTCTAAGGGATGATCAAAATTATAGCTGCCGTGGCCTGTGAAGTGAAAAATATTGTGTGGTTGTTGCAATAATGTTTCGACTTCATCGAGGGTGGCTGCGTCTTCTTCGAGTCGGGTGTAATTGTCGAACATTCGGCAAATAATTTCCGATTCGATTTCGGCGGCGGGGAGAGGGGCGAGTCTTTTTTGTTGGCCGTTTTTATCGGTAATTACGCTGTGGGGATTTTCGATACTGAGGATGGAGATGGAGGGCGGGCACGGGGGCACCGCCCCTACGGATTCGGGCGGGCAGGGCATAGAGGGCGGGCACGGGGGCACCGCCCCTACGGATGGATTATTTTGTTGTAGGGGCAATCCCCCCGTGGTTGCCCATTTCGGGGTAAACCGATGTTGCAAACTAATCCCAACGGCGGCGCTAGGCAAATAACTCACCACAAAATCCCGACTAAACAAAGCATGAATCGGAAAGCGGTGCAAGTCCCGGTGCGGAATCAAAATCAACTCCGTAATTCCCTCTAATTGCTGTTCAATCACATCAATTTTCAATATTTCCTTGAGTCGTGCAAATTTACTTGCCATTTCCGCACGCCAAGGATGATTTACTTGACTGGTTTTCTCCTTAGATTGATAATCGGTGTATTGTTGATTCCACTCCTTCACCCATTTTTCAAATTCATCGGGAAAATCGCTGAAACAGGTTTCTGGAGACAACAAGCCATCGGATTTAATGATGAATGTTGTCAGGGATGCGTCGCTGAGATGCCAGTAAATGGCGGCTGTTGTGGGATTGAGGAGTTGCTGAATTTGTGCGTGAGTGACTGTCTCTTCTGTTTTGTAATCGGGAATTGGCAAGGCATCCAGCAGCCAAGATAGGCAGACATTTTTATCGGTTTCTGCTGTGGCTAAGGCTTGGGCAAATTGCCCGGATTGGATGAATATATTTACGGTTAACTGTTCAAAGCTAACTAATTTGTCGGTGAGTTGCTGTTGGGTGATTTGGGAATAGTTTTGCTGTTTCAGCAAGCGGTGCAATAAATCCGTTGCATCTCGCTGTAATTTATTGGCTTCGTCAGTTTGTTTTAGGCTAACTAAGGTTTTGATTAAATTCTGTAATACTTGTAGATGCAGTTGCAGGAAAGTATCTTTGGTTAGAGTTTTGAGTGCTTCTTGGTAGCTGGTGGTGGCTTTATTCCAATAGGTGTTGGGAGAATTGAGTTTTCCTCGACTATAATGAGCATCTCCTAGTGCTTGATGCAGTTCTCCATATCCTTCGGGATGGGTCTTTTGTCGGCAATATTCTAAGCCTGCTTTTAATGTTAATATTTGTCCTTCGTAGCCGCGCTGTTTCAGGTTGTGAGTTATGAGAGTTCTGGTAACAGGTGGAGATTTAGGGAATTTTGCTTGTAAGATTTCATAAACTAGCAGCCTATGTTTAGGTGCATATTTGACTGCTATACTCCGGTTAATCCAGGATGAGTCATCATCTGGTTTGATTTCTAAGGCTTTGTCGAAGGAGGCGATCCCCTCTTCATATCTGTTTAAATAATAGCAAAGTATCATACCTCTGCTGTTCCAGGCTCGGTCATAATCTGGTTTGAATTCTAAGGCTTTGTCGTAGGAGGCGATCGCCTCTTCAAGCCTGCCTAAATTACGCAGTGCGATGCCCCGATTGTACCAGGCTCCGTCATCATCTGGTTTGAATTTTAAGGCTTTGTCGTAGGAGGCGATCGCTTCTTCTAGTCTGCCTAAATCACTCAGTATAATGCCCCTATCGTACCAGGCAACGTGAAAATCTGGTTTGATTTCTAAGGCTTTGTCGTAGGAGGCGATCGCATCTTCAAGCAAGCCTAAATTACGCAGTGCGATGCCCCGATTGTACCAAGCAACGTGAAAGTCTAGTTTGAATTCTAAGGCTTTGTCGTAGGAGGCGATCGCATCTTCAAGCAAGCCTAAATTATCCAGTGCACCGCCCCGATTGTACCAGGCTTGGTGAAAATCTTGTTTGAATTCTAAAGCTTTGTCGTAGGAGGCGATCGCTTCTTCCAAGAAGCCTAAATTATGCAGTGCACTGCCCCGATTGTTCCAGGCTGCGTCATCATCTGGTTTGATTTTTAAGGCTTTGTCGTAGGAGGCGATCGCATCTTCAAGCAAGCCTAAATCATTCAGTGTACGGCCCCGATTGCTCCAGGCTGCGTCATCATCTGGTTTGATTTCTAAGGCTTTGTCGTAGGAGGCGATCGCATCTTCAAGCAAGCCTAAATTACGCAGTGCAATGCCCCGATTGTACCAAGCAACGTGAAAGTCTAGTTTGAATTCTAAGGCTTTGTCGTAGGAGGCGGTCGCATCTTCAAGCCTGCCTAATTTACCCAGTGCATTGCCCCGAGTACCCCAGGCAAAGTGATAGTCTGATTTAATTTGTAAGGCTTTATCGCAGGAGGTGATCGCATCTTCTAGCCTGCCTAAATCATACAGTACAACGCCCCGATTGTACCAAGAAATATGATAATCTGGTTTGAATTCTAAAGCCCTGTCGTAGGAAGCGATTGCATCTTCAAGCCTGCCTAAATCACCCAGTGTACCGCCCCGATGGTGCCAGGCTTTGTGAAAATCTGGTTTTAATTCTAAGGCTTTGTCGTAGGAGGCGATCGCCTCTTCAAGCCTGCCTAATTTATCCAGTGTAAGGCCCCGATTGTACCAGGTTGTGTCATCATCAGGTTTGATTTCTAAGGCTTTGTCGTAGGAGGCGATCGCATCTTCAGGCCTGCCTAAATTACCCAGTGCAATGCCCCGACCGTTCCAGGCTTTGTAATAATCTGGTTTGATTTCTAAGGCTTTGTCGTAAGACTTCAGCGCCCCTTCAAAATCCCCTTTCATATATTGCTCATTACCTAGCTTTGTCCAAGCCTCAGCCTCTCCATCAACATCCTCACCCCCCTCACCCGAAACTAGCGGAAACCCAACCAAAATCTCCCTACCAACATTCCCCGCCACCTCTCCCAATTCCCCACCCGCAACTCCACCCAACAACTCCAACCTGCGCGCCAATTCCTGAAGCGATACCACCGCATCCGCAGACGCTGTACTCCCCTGCGCGCCCTCCAACAATCGATCGCCAAACCCCCGCAACCAAGCCGCCAAATCACCATTTTTAATTTGTTTTGCGATTAAGAATCCCGCAACATCGCCTCTTCCCCAGCCCTGATTCACCCCTTCGAGAAGTTCCATCAACTTCGCCTCGTATTCCGCATCAGTCAAAGTTGGCCCAGGTTGAGGTGGTGTCGGTTCAATCTTGGGATTGGTGCGGAATAGCCGCTGAATTAATTGTTTGAGGAATCGCCAGATTTTATCTAACATTGGTGAGATGGTGAGGCGGTTTGTTTTTGTTATTGTATAGCCTTTCTCAAAAAGATGAGGTATGACTGGTAGCTTATATAACCATTTCAACTAAGAGGGCTGAAGCCCAACAACGTACCTCTAAGAGGGCTTAAGCCCAACAACGTACCTCTAAGAGGGCTTAAGCCCAACAACGTACCTCTAAGAGGGCTTAAGCCCAACAACGTACCTCTAAGAGGGCTTAAGCCCAATAACGTACCTCTAAGAGGGCTTAAGCCCAACAACGTACCTCTAAGAGGGCTTAAAGCCCAACAACGTACCTCTAAGAGGGCTGAAGCCCAACAACGTACCTTATGTTTCTGATAACCGCTATAGTAAGAATTTTGGGGAGCGGCGCTCTCTCAATTCATTTATTAGTCGCCCCAGGCCGAATTCGATTCGCCGGGAATCTCAATCGCCCGCAATTTCAAGCACTATTTTACCCGTTACTGAACCTGTTTCTAACAACTCATGCGCTGCTTGAGCTTGTTCTAGCGGGAAAGTTTGGCTGACGTGAATTTTGAGCAAATTACGATCGCACAAACGAGCACACTGCTGCAAAATCTTTGCCTGCTGTTGCTGTTCCTCCACCAAATTTTGCAGCATCGGAGTTAACATTAACTCCAGACTAATCCGCAGATTCCGCATTCTCGCTGTTTTCAAATTGCCCAAAGCCGGATCTGGTTCCAAAATTGTTACCAAATCTCCGTAAATCTTCACAGCCGGAATAGTTTGGTAAAAAGTTTCTCCCCCGACTGTATCAAAAGCCAAATCAACTCCTTGGCCCTCAGTCCAAGCCAAAACCCGATCGACAACATCCGTATTTTTGTATAAAATAACTGAATCTGCACCTAACTGCCGTACAAACTCGGCTTTTGCTTCGGAACTAACAGTAGTGCAAACCTCAGCACCCTGCAACGAAGCCAACTGTACCGCGACGTGGCCGACACCGCCTGCACCTGCTAGAATGAGCACTTTCTGACCGGCTTGCAAGCGCCCTCGATCGTACAGCGACTCCCATGCTGTAATTAGAACTAAGGGTGCAGCCGCCGCCTCAACAAAACTTAAAGCAGCAGGCTTGATGGCGAGAAAACGTTCGTCTACAACGGCAAACTCAGCGTAAGTACCGATCGACCCGCCTAAACCCCCGTGGCAGAAAAAAACCTCGTCTCCGACTTGGACACTCTGCACCTCAGCACCGATAGCTTCTACCACTCCAGCACCGTCGCACCCCAAAACGTGAGGAGTTTTCTCGGGGTAAAATGTGCCGCGCGATCGCAACTTAGTATCTATCGGATTGATCCCCGCCGCCCGCAACCGCACCAAAACTTCAGTTTCTGTTTGTATAGTAGGGGCTGAGATATCTTGCAGTTTCAATACGGATGGGCTTCCGGGAGTTTCAAAAACGATCGCTTTCATAGCAGGGTATTAACTCTATTTTCGCCTTCACCTCCAATCCTACCTTGTATTCGTTACTCATCCGTGACGATACTTAGTTATTTTTAATAATATAGACTGCCTTTAATTCAACTGACAATTGACAGTTGACTTGGGACAGCTACCTCTATCTCGAAGTCCGAGGATTGGAGTGATGAATAATCTGATTTTAATTTCTCCCGATCGGGATTCCGGCTTTAAACCAATTCTTTCTGCTAACTACTATAATTGTCGAGCGGTGCTAATCGATGTTCGAGCTAGATTTATTTTTTTACTTTGAGATTCTTGCATACCTTCTGGGATTATCGGCGACTTTAGTCTTCGCGATCGCGATTTATCTCAAGTGGCACCGAAGGCATCCCAGTCTGCCAACTGCCGAAGAGCAACCGCAGTTGGCAGAATTACAGCCAGATTTATCTGCGAGATTGAAAATTAGGAAAAACTTGTTGATTTTCCCCAACTCAAATCTGTTGGCGATCGCTGACAGCTTCTTGGGTAAACTGTTAGGTATTGGCTACAATCTATTCTTAGCCCAGCAACAACGCCCAACTGTGAATTCTTCGCCTCTTGTAGGGCCTTCCACCAGCAAAACCGTTAGTCTGAGCATCGAGGGTTCGATCGACCAAAATGCCGATAGCCCTCCTAACGACAACCCTCCCAAAGCCACCACTTCCCCGCAATTAGAGGAAGACTTGCTAGGTGACATCCTGGCAGGTACTAATTCGCCCGGGGGGACACAATTCTTTGATACCTTAGTTCCCCACTTAGCCTCAGCACTAGGAGTTCGCAGCGCCATTGCTGCCAAATCGATTAAATCGATCGAACGCGCCGATCTAACTCCCGATAAATTACAAGTTATCAGTTTTTGGAGCGACGGACAGCCACAGCCAAACTTTGAGTGCAACACTGCCAATACTCCCGAAGCGCTGGTGTTTGAGCAGGGAATGTACTCCTGTCCAGACCGCCTCATGGAAACCTTTCCTGAAGACCGCAGACCGATCGTTACAGGTTCGCGCAGCTTCCTGGGAATCTTGCTGAAAAACTCCTACGGCGAACCTTTGGGCATTATTTGTATTTTCCACGATCGCCCCCTACTAGAATCACATCTTGCCAAATTTCAGCTAATTATTAGCATCTTTGCCGGACGGGCGGCTGCCGAATTGGAGCGGCAGCGCCTAGAAGCAGCACTCTGCACCGTAGAAGCGAAATACTGCGCGCTTGTAGAACAAATGCCGGCTGTCACCTACATTTCTCCCCTCAACCGCAGCGCTGCCAAACTTTACATCAGCCCGCAAATTGAGACTTTTCTCGGTTATTCTGTAGCTGAATGGAAGGCAGACCCAGATCTGTGGCTGAAACTCGTTCACCCAGAAGACCGCGATCGCGTGTTAGTTGAAAACGCTACACAGAAATTTACCGAGGGAGAAGATATTTTTAGCGACGGGCCGCTGGTGTCAGAATACCGCGCGATCGCCCGCAACGGTAAAATTGTCTGGTTCCGCGATCGAGCGATCGCAGTTCGCGATCGAGCCAGCAACTCCGTCATCCTTCAAGGCGCAATGTTTGATATCACAGAGACTAAAGTAGCTGCCAGCGCCCTGCTAGAAAGCGAATACCGCTATTACACTTTAGCTAAAATACTGCCAGTCGGGATTTTCCGCGCCGACGCTGCGGGAGATTGTTTGTATGTCAACGAGCGATTTTTGGAGATGGCGGGACTGACTGCGCCAAAGGCATTGGGCGAAGGTTGGGCCCAAAGTTTGCATCCCGAAGACCGCGATCGCATTTTGAGCCAGTGGTATCGCGCTGTCAAAGATAAATTGCCTTGTAAGTTAGAGTACCGCTTTTGCAACGGCGACCTCACAACCTGGGTATTTTGGCAAGCAGTGCCGGAAATTGACAACAATGGAGCAGTTCTGGGCTATCTCGGCACGCTGACAGATATCAGCGATCGCAAGCAGGCAGAATTCGCGCTGCAACAAGCCGAAGAAAAATACCGCAGCATCTTTGAAAACGCGATCGAGGGAATTTTTCAAACGAGTGCTGACGGACGCTATATCAGTGCCAATCCGGCTTTAGCCAGAATTTACGGCTACGAGTCGGCAACCCAACTGATCGCAAACATCCACGATATCGAGCACCAACTCTACCTCGATCCCAACCGCCGCGTCGAGTTCTTGGGTGCGATCGAAAAACACGGTTCTGTGTCTGAGTTCGAGTCCCAAGTTTACCGCGCTGACGGAACTACTATCTGGGTTTCCGAAAACGGCCGGGCTGTTCGCGACGCTGGTGGCAATTTGCTTTACTACGAAGGTACTGTCGAAGATATCACTCTGCGGAAAATAGCTGAAGAGAAGTTAGTACACGATGCTTTGCACGATACGCTGACGGGTTTGCCCAACCGAGCTTTATTTATGGATCGTTTGGGACACGCGATCGAGCTTTCAAAACGCCGTCCCGAGGTTTTGTTTGCGGTGCTGTTTATCGATCTAGACCGCTTTAAGGTGGTTAATGACAGTTTGGGGCATTTAGTGGGCGATCGCTTGCTGATCGCGATCGCCCAGCGCCTGGAAATCTGTTTGCGGGCTGGAGATACTGTTGCCCGTCTCGGCGGCGACGAATTCGCTATTTTGCTGGAAAATATCAAAAACACCGATGATGCGATCCACATTGCCGAACGAGTGCAAGCGGAACTGGCACAGCCTTTTTACCTCAACGAATATCAAGTTTTTAGCAGTGCTAGCATTGGCATTGTTTGTTCCGGTTTGCCACAGGATCCCAACAATTTTTCCGAATTTTCTAGTCCAGGAAATCTCGTCCATGTCGATCGGGAAACTGCTTTGTCTTGCCTATCTCCCGACTCTCCTGTTCCCGTCCCATTCCGAATATTGTACGATCGACCAGAAGAACTGCTGCGAGATGCAGATGCTGCCATGTATCACGCAAAGGGATTGGGCAAAGCTCGCCACGAAGTTTTCGACTTAAGTATGCACACTCGCGCCGTCGCCCTTTTGCAACTGGAAAACGAATTGCGGCGCGCTCTAGACTCCCAGGAATTTCAGCTTTACTACCAGCCCATCGTCTCTCTAACTAGCGGTAGAATCAGCGGTTTTGAAGCGCTGCTGCGATGGTATCACCCCCAGCGCGGTTTAGTAGCTCCCGGTGAGTTTATTTTAGTAGCAGAAGAAACTAGATTGATTGTACCTATTGGTTGGTGGATGATGCGATCGGCTTGCTGTCAGATCCACGAGTGGCACGAAAAATTCCCCGCAAATCCGCCGTTGACAGTCAGCGTCAACCTTTCTAACGAACAATTTAAACAGCCGGATTTAATCGATCGCATTCGTGAGATTTTACAAGAAACTCACCTTGACCCCCGCACTTTAAAGTTAGAAATTACCGAAGGCGTGATCGTGGACAATGCCGAATCAGCCGCCGCTATCCTCTCCCAATTGAAAAATTTAGAAATTGAATTATATATTGACGATTTTGGCACAGGCTATTCTTCTTTGAGCCGCCTGCACACTTTTCCCACTGATGCCTTAAAGATCGATCGAGCTTTTGTGAGCCGCATGACTGAAGATGAAGGAAACGAAGCTATTGTACAGACTATTTTGATCTTAGCCAGTCATTTAGGCATGGATGCGATCGCTGAAGGAATAGAAACCATCGAACAGCTTAACTTGCTCAGAGCGCTGCAATGCGAATACGGACAGGGATACTTTTTCTCAAAGCCTGTAGACACCATCACAGCCACAGGTTTGATCGAAAGTCAACCCAAATGGTAATCGCGAATTGGGAATTGGGAATCGGGAATTGGGAATCGGGAATTGGGAATTAGAAGTTAAAACATTCTTCCTTCTTCCTGAATTTCCCCCCTTGGGGGGGGCATCTGACGGGTGTAGGTTTTTGGGTAAAAGCCTTATCCCATAAGAGTTTGAAATTTTAAGAGGCAAAAGCCCAAAACCTTTGCACTGTCTAGATTTGCTGGGTTTTGCCAGGGGAAAACCTACACCTGTCAGGGGGGCATGGGGGTTGACTTTTTCCTTCTTCCTTCTTCCTTCTTCCTTCTTCCTTCTTCCTTCTTCTTTAAACTTTCGCTTCCAAAGACTTGAGAAACTCCGTATTTACGCCCGACTCCCGAGTCATAGCAATTTTTCCAGTACGAGCAATTTCCTTAATCCCAAATCTATTTAGAACCTGGACGATCGCCACCATCTTACCCGGATCTCCGACAACTTCCAAAGTCAGCGTATCATCACCAATATCCACCACTCGCGCTCTAAAAATCTGAGCTAACTCAATGATCTCCGATCGCGTCCCGCTAGCCGCATTAACTTTCAGCAACATCAACTCCCGTTCCACACAGGGAATTTCCGTTATATCCTGAACTTTCAGCACGTTAATTAACTTGTACAGTTGCTTGGTCAACTGCTCGATAATCTGGTCATCTCCCGGTACAACCATCGTAATCCGAGACACACCCACTTGCTCAGCCGGGCCGACGGCTAGACTTTCAATATTAAAACCCCGACGCGCAAACAAACCAGCAATTCGAGTGAGGACACCCGCTTCATCTTCAACTAAAACCGAAAGAGTGTGTTTCATTTCTCCAAAAAAAGACGCATTTTGTGCAATTCTACTGTCGCCCATTCGCCTTTTAGCAGAAGTGCACGCCCATTGAACCTGCCTTAGACATTTTATCCCGAGTTATTGGCCCTTCATGTCCGAGAAAAAAGCTCTTGATAAATTTCGCTTTTACCGCAGTCTCGATCCCCCTAAATCCCCCTTAACAAGGGGGACTTTGATAGCACTCCTGTCCCCCCCTTCTTAAGGGGGGTTAGGGGGGGATCGGCTCGATCTCAACCTTAAACCCGCCCCAACCCGGTACTGACGGCACCCGATCCAAGTTTTTTGTGTACGAACGTACACAATTACTCGATGGCAGAAAAAACTCTTCAAGTCTGGTGGCTGACGAAAACTGCAATTTTGACACCAATTGGTGACAAAACTGCGAAGTACCAAGCCACCATAACTTACATAAAAACCCGGTGTTGCAGCGACGGCATCTGGCGGCGGACTTGTTCTAATCGATCGGGATTAATCTCTGCGATCGCCACACCCGGTTCCTCTCCGGCATCCGCCAAAACCGCACCCCAAGGGTCTACAATCATCGCGTGACCGTGAGTTTGACGGCGGCCGTAGTGGTGTCCAGTCTGCGCTGGGGCGATCGTATAACAAGTATTCTCGATCGCCCTCGCTTGCAACAAAACCTTCCAATGATCCTTGCCAGTGTAAGCAGTAAACGCCGCCGGCACGAACAAAACATCAGCACCCTTGTGCGACAAATGCCTGTAAACTTCCGGGAACCGCACGTCATAGCACACCGAAAGTCCCAGCGTCCCCAACTCCGGCGACACATAAACCGGCGGCAAATCTTCACCAGCTTTCACCGTGTTTGATTCCCTGTAAGTAATCCCGTCTGGCACATTCACATCAAACAAATGTACTTTTTTGTACCTTGCCACTTCGCTACCGTTTGGGTCTACTAGCAAGCAAGTATTGTATACCTTCCCCCCATCCGTCGGCACGGGAAATCCGCCGCCCAGAATCGTCACCTGGAACCGCTGGGCCATGGTTTTGAGGAATTTTTCGCTTTGGAGTCCGATCGCCTCTGCTTGAGCAATCTTCTCCTCCTCTTCTCCCATAAACGAGAAATTTTCTGGTAAGGAAACTAACTCCGCACCCCGACGCACTGCCAGGTCGATTAATTCCTCTGCCTGCACCAAATTTTTTTGCAGGTCAGGCAAGCTAGTCATTTGAATTGCTGCGGCGAGATAAGACTTCATCGATTCACAATATTAGTCATTAGTCAGTTGTCAGTTGTCAGTTGTTAGTTGTTAGTTGTTATTGGTTCTTGGTTCTTGGTTCTTGGTTCTTAGTAGCTATGCCCCATGCCCCATGCCCCATACCCTATGCCCCATGCCCCATGCCCCATGCCCTATGCCCACTTCATGTTACTGAGAAAGTCTATAGAGTTTGAGAGTTTTGATGTTTGAGCTTTAAATTAACCTTTAACTCATCACTCAAAACTCAAAACTCTCAACTTTTTTGCCCTAATTTTTGAGACCTAATTCCGGTCAAATCTTAAGGCATCGGATGGAAAAGCAAGTCAGGGAAAAAGCGGTTAAATTCAATCAAACCCGCAGCTTGAATAGAGAACCAAAGTGCTGCCAATACTGGTGCGCTTGAAAGAAACTTGAGAAAATATTGCATGAATTCTGCTCCTGAAAATTCGAGACAGTTGGTAATTGCCGATCGCTCGGTAAGACACTAATTGCTAACTTGCAGTTAATCGATTAACTGTTAGCTATTAGCCTTGGCTCCATTTCCCTATTTTAGCGGGGGGAAACAGTAATTTCGTCGTCCTTGGCAAACATTTCACCAGTGGTGATTTCTTTGAGTGCTGCCAGAGGCCACAAAAAGCCAGTCAGCATACAGGAGATTGCCACAGGAACGTCGATAATAATCTCTTTTTCCTCTGGAGTTGCAGATTTTTTGGCAATTTGCAGATAAGCGCGGCCTACCCAACCAATCCAACCAGCAATATACAAGAACAGCACGCTAGGAATCAAAAAGTCGCCAGCCTTGTCCAAGCTGCCGTCTACGATTAAGTGCGGGTATCCTTCCGGGCCGCACATAGCTTGAGAATACATCTCGAATCTTGCCTTGGCAGATGCCGGATCGCCATTGGTAGAACGTGCATTTTTAGCCAGTTCCTTGAATTCGGGAGAGTCCTTGCACGGCACTAAATTGTAAGCCGAAGCAACTGGAACAAAACTGATCCACAGACTAACCACTAAAATTGCAGCAAACAATCGTCGCATGAAATTGTTTCCTTTTGTTACAAAACAATAAGTTTTTGTACAAGCATTTCAACTTGCCGATCGCGAATCCAGATTACCGCACTTGCTGAGGGTGTAAAGTCTCCATCATAGAGGCGGCAAAGCCCAAAAGAATGAGGGATTCGGGTTTCATAGGTCAGTGCGAGAGCTTAGTAATACCGCTAGGATATTCCACAGCTTGCATTATAATTCGATCGCCTCCGACCCACTCCAACGGCTGGCAAATATCCGCAAGCAATAACCTGAGAACAGATCGAGCCGGGGGACTTGCGCCGAATTCGTTAAGCTAGCAATAGCTAACCTATCAAATAAAATTACCAGTTAATGGCAACCATTTTCGCGATCGAAACAAGTTGTGACGAAACAGCAGCGGCAATTGTTAAGAATCGTCAAGTTTGCAGCAATGTTGTAGCATCACAAATTAAAATCCACGAGCAGTACGGTGGGGTAGTCCCGGAAGTGGCTTCGCGGAGTCACCTAGAAATGCTAAATCAGGTAATTGCCCAGTGTCTGAGTGAAGCCAACCTGAGTTGGTCAGAAATTGACGGCATTGCAGCGACTTGTGCCCCCGGTTTAGTAGGTGCATTGTTAGTCGGGCTGACAGCGGCGAAAAGCTTGGCAATAGTCCACCAAAAACCTTTTTTAGGCGTCCACCACCTCGAAGGGCACATCTACGCTTCTTACTTAATCGAACCAGACTTGCAGCCGCCGTTTTTGTGCTTGTTAGTTTCCGGGGGACACACCAGTTTAATTTATGTTAAAGATTGCGGCGTTTACGAAACAGTCGGACAAACGCGCGACGATGCGGCGGGCGAAGCTTTTGATAAAGTCGCCAGACTGTTGCAGCTAGGATATCCCGGCGGGCCGCTGATGGACAAATTGGCCGCCCTGGGAAATCCCCAAGCATACCCCCTACCTGAAGGCAGAATTTCCCTACCTGGTGGCGGATATCATCCCTACGACAGCAGTTTTAGCGGGTTGAAAACAGCAGTTTTGCAATTAGTGCAGAAACTCAAAAAACTAGATATTAATGCCGGTGGCGAAGGCGTCTTGGCTGCCTCTACAATTAATGATATTGCGGCGAGTTTTCAGGAAACAGTAGCGAAGGGTTTAACCAAAAGAGCGATCGACTGTGCGCTAAATTTCGGACTCACTACCATAGTAGTCGGCGGCGGAGTCGCAGCCAACAGCGGACTCCGAAAACATTTACAAGCAGCCGCAGTTAAGCACAACTTGCGAGTATTGTTTCCCCCATTAAAATATTGCACGGACAACGCAGCAATGATCGGCTGTGCGGCGGCAGAACACTTTCAGCGAGGACACACATCACCGCTAACATTGGGAGCCAATTCGCGGATGGCTGTTAGCGATATCATGGAACTGTACAATCTGAATGTTGATGCTTAGATCCGACGTACAGTTGAAACCGCGTCTGTACAAAGGAAGTATTTGTAGGGTGTGTCGCCCTCAAAAATGCCTAAAAGTCGATCGCAAATCTTGTAGCGACGAACCTTATACCATATTTGATGCAACAAACTCGAAAATTTATGGTAGCAAAATTTTTTATAAATTAGAACTCTTGCAAAAGTCAAATTTACCCCCCTTAGTCCCCCCTTATCAAGGGGGGAAACAAGAATAATCTTACCCCCTCCCCTGATTCAAGGGGAGGGTTGGGGCGGAGTGCTTTGTATTTTTGCAAGAGATAAATTGTACCAAGTGCGTCGCCATAAGATTGTCGATATTTGTTTGGGAATGTTTGAGGGCGACACACCCTACGACTCTCAACTGTCAACTGTCAACTCTTTCTTAAATCATGAAAATCCGCGACGCAGTAGAAAGCGATTTATCCGCAATTGTCCAAATATACAATGCAGCAATACCGGGGAGAATGGCCACAGCAGATTTAAAACCAGTCTCAGTCGAAAGCCGCCTCGCATGGTACAGAGAACACTCGCCCTATTCTTTGCCGATTTGGGTAATGGAATCAGAAAAAAAAATCGTCGGCTGGCTGAGTTTTCAGCTTTTCTACGGACGTGCAGCCTATCAGCATACCGCAGAAATTAGTATCTACGTCGCGCCCGATCGCCAAAGCTGCGGAATTGGACAAAAATTATTGCAATCGGCAATTGCGCGGAGTCCAGAATTGAGACTTAAAACCCTGATGGCAATAATTTTTGCTCACAATCAGCCGAGTCTAACGTTGTTCCAGAAATTTGGGTTTCAGCAGTGGGGATATATGCCGCAAGTCGCCGAACTTGATGGCGTTGAAAGAGATGTGATAATTTTGGGTTTGCGTTGTTTGTAGGGACTGATATCAATTCCGGCTGCGCCGTCAGGTGACAAGCGAGGAGACGGCAGTGCCGTGTCCCTACAATTGATCGCGGTAGGGACACGGCACTGCCGTCTCCTCCGTCTCCATTGATCTGAATGTTTGCTCAATCTGCTAAAATTGTAATTTCATCCAAAGATGCGATCGCCACATCAGCCTTTTCCAAATGACTAACCTGGGCATTCCCCCAACAAATCCCGATGCAGCCAGCCGCGCCAGCATCTTTCCCCATCTGAATATCACCCGCCGAATCTCCCACCATCAAAGTTTCTGCGGGATTTACTCCTAGTCTTTCACAAGCTAACAAAAATAGTTTCGGATCGGGTTTATTCAGATGTACAGAATCTACACCCATTTCTAACTGAATATATTCGCTTAATTGGTGAGCTTTCACAAGTTTTTCTACCGCTTTTGTTGTCGCAGCCGAAAGAATTCCTAGTTTCAAGCCAGCTTCAGACAGAGATTTTAATACTTCCAAACTGCCAACAAACAAAGGAGAAGGTGGACTACTTTTTAACATTTGGTCGGCTTCATCAAAAGCGCGTTGAGCAATAGTTAAAGATTCTATCCATCCTCTGCCAGTTTCCGCGATATATCCTGCCGCCACAATTTCGTTTTCCCGGCGGCTACCGACTGCTAGCAAGCCCGTGGGGTCGATTTTACCAACTTCGATGCCGAAAGCCATTTGTAATGGCTCTCCAACGCCTGGGATTTGAGCATCTACGAGGCGCGATCGTTTCAGCCCTAAATGTCTCAAAAATTCTTGAGAATCCTCTAGAGTACCATCTTTGTCAAAGATTACGGCTTGAATATTAGAGAAGCTAATGCCTCGACATTTAATAGTTACCAAGAATCAAAACTCCTTAATTTTTGTATTTTATTGTATTGTCTCATATTGTGCTATTTTTGGCAATTGTTTTTAGATCGGACGTACGGTTGCAACCGCGTCTATATCAACGATGTCTGAGATTAGACGGCGGTTGAAACCGCGTCTACACAAACGATGTCCGCCTCCGCGAACTGAAGAAAACAAGGTAATTTTAACCGGCATTCTTCAACCCGCGGAGGCGGGTTTTGTTTGTATAGACGCGGTTTCAACCGCCGACTCTTATGTCCAAGATTATTTAAGATATTCCCGCTAGCTCCGCAATGATTAATGCGAGTTGAACAGGCTTCACAGGCTTAGCAATATGCTTGTTGAAACCTGCATCGATCGCCTTTTGCCGTTCTCCATCGCTAGCATAAGCAGTAAGCGCAATGGCTGGAATATTTCCACCAGCTTCGGCATCAAGAGATCGCACTTGTTGCATCAAAGAATATCCATCTTCTTCTGGCATTCCAATATCAGATATCAGCACGTCATATTTGTCAAGGTTTTCCGTCAAAGCCGCGATCGCCTCTTTTGCAGATCCCACCGTCAGCACCTCGGCGCCGTAGTCTTCTAGCACAAATTTCAATAACTCACGGGTATCGGCATCATCATCTACGCTTAAGATTTGCAAGCCTTCAAGGCAGCGGTTACTATCTTTCAATGTGTTTAGCGGTAGTCTAAATACAGTTGGCTGTAAATCACTCGGCGGTGTAGATTCCTGGGGTATTGAAACTAGCGGCAATCTCACAGTCATCGTAGTTCCTTGTCCCTCACCCGGACTATCCGCCCGCACTGTTCCCCCGTGCAACTCTACCAGATGACGCACGATCGACAAACCTAATCCTAGCCCTTGATTAGCCTTGGTAGTGCTGGAATCTCCTTGATGGAAACGATCGAATATATACGGCAAAAATTCTGCCAGAATGCCTTTTCCGGTGTCGCTGACTCGAATTTGAGCATGACTGTCGATCGCCTCTAAGACAATTTCCACTCGTCCACCCGATGGGGTAAACTTAATCGAGTTAGATAGCAGATTCCATAGGACTTGTTGCAACCTGTCAGCATCGCCTAAAACAGTCGCAGAACTCAACTGAGCAACCATTTGGATGTTTTTGGCATCCGCTGATAATTGAACCCCGTCGATCGCATTTTGCGCCACCACCACCAGATCGATCGGACTAATATCGAGATGAAGCTTACCGCTCGTAATCCGGGAAATATCCAGAATATCTTCAATTAACTGATTTTGGGCGATCGCACTCCGCTCAATCACCTCTAGGGCGCGACTAGCCGTTGCTTCATTCAGCTTGCCAGAGCGCAGCAATTTTGCCCATCCCAGGATCGGAGTTAGGGGGTTACGGAGTTCATGGGAGAGATTTGCCAGAAATTCATCTTTAGCACGGTTGCTGGTTTCTGCTTGTTGACGGGCTGACTTCTCCTGCATCAATAGCTGCGATCGCTCTATCTCAAACTGTCTGCGATCGGTGATATCCTCGATCGACAACAAAATCATTAAACCTTGGTCTTCGCGTTGCAGTTTACAAGCATTCAGCAGCATAGTTTTCTGGCCAATCTGCTCAAATACGTGATCTAACTCAAAGTTTTGAAGCTGAACATCACTCACCAGAATATCTTCCAAGATCGATCGCAGTTTCGGGATATTCCATTGCCCATTTCCCAATTCAAACAGCGAAAATTCCGCTGTTTCTGGGGATGAAACCTGAAATGTTTCATAGAAACATCGATTGGCAGTGTTCACTTGTAAATTAGCATCCAGCACGACTAAAGGTATTTGAACAGTTTCGACGATCGTTTCAGCATAATTTCGGGCCAACTCTAAGGTTTTGGCACTACGTTTCAGAGCATCAATATCGATCCAAACCATTACCACACCGTCAATCAGGTTTTCCGTCGTGCGATAAGGACGAATGCGGAGGTTGTACCAATATCCCGCTAGAGTTTGGACTTCTTGTTCTTTCGTCTGGAGAGTATCAATCACCTCCAAAATCATTGCTTCCAAATTAGGAACATCAAGAGAGGAACGAATATCGCTAAAAGGTCGTCCAATATCTGTAGTAATCAGATTAAAAAGTTGCTTTGCCATTGGCGTAAAGCGTCGAATCTGTAAATCATTTGTCAGGATTAAAATCGGGATATTGATACTACCAAGCAAATTTATTAAGTCATTATTGACCTGGTGTTGTTCAATATTTCGACTGCGAAGTTCCTCATTGGTGGTGATCAGTTCCTCGTTGGTAGCTTGAATCTCTTCTTTGGCAGTTTCTAGTTCCTCGTTGGTGCTTTGCAACTCCTCGTTGCTCGATAGGATTTCTTCGTTGGCAACTTTGATATCTTGGTTGAGATTTTCCTGCTCATGAATTACCGCTTGCAGATGCGCTTGAGCCGCAAGTTTTTCTTCGTTAGCGGTGACAAGCGTCTGCCTCAGCCGCACAATCTCAGCCTCTAAATCACCAGGCTCCAAACTCTCAGAATTGACGTTATTGAGGTTAATCGCAGTGGCTAAAGCTTCTTCAAATAGAATCAACAAGTAGCGTGATTCGACTGTCGCAGGCTGGAACGGAATCACCTCAAGATTGACGAGACTCGATCGATCGCCCGTTTCCACCCCGATCCCTTCTTTTCTGACAATTACGTTCTGCATCAGTGCCTGATAAATTGCAGTGCGAAGCTCGATCAGCAAGCCTTTCCTTGCCATTGTCAGCAAGTTTAAGCTGGGAATCCCTGGTGTCAGTCTCAAGTAAGCATTGGTGTCTCCCCGCACTTGCAGAATGTTCATCTGTTCGTTGACAACCACACCTGCTGGGGCATAGCGATTCAAAATCAGTTGGTCTGTGTATCGCTGTAAGTCAAATGAATCTGGATCGTTTTCATTCATTTGCTCAGATTCATCTACTTTAGCGACGGGATAAGAACTCGTCGAAAACGAAAATATCGGACTATTTTCAGTCAATTTTTTAGCATAAATTTTGCACTTTGTGTGTACTGAATCAAATAAGGATGAGAATTTTCCGATACTCTCAGAAGTGCCTAATAGGAGAAAGCCAGTCGGGTTAAGACTGTAATGAAAAATCGGAATCACTCGTTTTTGCAACGGCTCTGCTAAGTAAATCAGCACATTGCGACAGCTAATTAGATCGAGATTGGAAAAAGGCGGGTCGCTGCCTAAGTTTTGTCTGGCAAATATACACAGCTCGCGGACTGTTTTGTTGATTTTATAGCCTCCTCCTTCCACCAGAAAGAAGCGAGCCCGGCGCTCTGCTGAAACGTCGATCATCTGGTTTTCTAAGTAGAAGCCAGACCTTGCTTTGCTAATCGCCGCTTCGCTAATATCTGTGGCAAAAATCTGGATCTGTGGTAGGGGAGCTCGATCGCTCAAAAACTCTAACAAACAAATCGCGATCGAGTAAACTTCTTCTCCCGTGGAACATCCCGCCACCCAAATCCGGATGGGAATTTCTGCCGATTTATTTTGGGTAATCGTGGGAAAAACCAGCTCTTTTAACTGTTCAAAGGCTTCTGGATCGCGAAAAAAACTGGTGACGTGGATCAGGATTTCTTGATACAGAGCATGGACTTCAGCCGGATAGTCTCGCAGATATTGGGCGTAATCTGCCAATCGTTCCAGCTTGTATAACAGCATCCGTCGCTGGATGCGTCGATCGACCGTAGCGACTTTATAGTGGGTAAAATCAACGCCTGTGGTCGATCGCAACAGTCCCAAAATAGTTGCCCGGACATCACTTTGTTCGGGTGATACTGCAACCGCGATCGTCGATATCGGGCAAGAAATCCAGGGATTGCCACTGAGATTTGCCAATTCCTGAGCAATTTGTTGAGGGGGCAGAACGAAGTCTACATCACCTGTGGCAACTGCGGTATTCGGCATACTATCGAATTTTGCCGAGGCTTCGCATTGAGCAAATGTCAAGCCACCGGCTGCTTTGATTGCCTTGATTCCCAGCGAACCGTCTCCGTCTCCCCCGGATAATATTATGGCGATCGCCTTGTGTCCGCGATCGACAGCCAAGGACACCAGAAACGCATCTCCCGGCATATATTTTCCATAAACTTTCTCGCGGGGTGTAAGTTTCAGCACCCCTTCCACGAGAGTCATCTTAGTGTTAGGCGGAATTATATATACTTGATTTGGCTCTACAGTCGTGCCGTCTTCCACCTGACTAACAGGCATTTCTGTCTTTGTGGCGAGGATTTCGCTTAACAGGCTTTTGTAATTGGGATCGAGGTGCTGAATTAGCACAAATGCCATGCCCGTATCGGCAGGTAAGTGGCCCAGAAACTCTGTGAATGCTTCTAGCCCTCCGGCTGAGGCGACAATCCCAACGATGGGAAACGGGGCTTCTACTGTGTTTTGCTCTGCCTCGTCGATCGCCGATGGTGCGATCGATTCGGGTATATTTGTCTCGGAGGTGCTCATAGAAATCTCCTGAAAAACCCCGTATTTGTCAATCAGGGCTGTTTAATTTTCTGTAGGGGCGGTGCCCCCGTGCCCGCCCTATTCCTGTAGGGGCGGTGCCCCCGTGCCCGCCCCATCCCTGAAACACCTACAAAATAGTGGATGAGGAGAGGAGGGTAGGCACGCACCGTCCACTACCCCTACAAATTTTCTCAATCTCTTTGTTAACAGAAGATCGATTGACTCATATTCTTTCTTTGTAAAAATTTACTTAAAAAAAAAGAGGGTATACCCTCCTTAATTAATAACATTGACATACTCCCCGTCGTAAACGAGCGGGGATTCTTGACACTTCATCGGATGATGCAACGCCCGGTTGTCTTACTCTTCCTCCATGTCCGTTTAGAGTCGTGGCAATGCCCTATCCCGACTATATGTATCGTTTTGTTTTAACTAACAATACTTTTGTTTTGCTTCCAGGTTGGATTATAACCATTGCCCTTCAGTCTTTCCCTATTTCTTGAGCAGTCCCGGTTTCAACTCTGATGAGTATATATCGCTGCACTATACGGCGGGGATTTCAACCACCTACATTCTGGCACAAAGCCGTCCTGGAAGGACGGGGCTTCAAACCCAATTTCTTGGTGATGCCGATATTATTCGACTGTCACCGGAGGTATTTCTGAGGATACCTCTAATGTTGCTTCGGGTGTAGCTTCCGTAACTGGTTCGGATGTAGCTTCCGTAACTGGTTCGGATGTAGCTTCCGTGACTGGTTCGGGTGTAGCTTCCGTGACTACTTCGGGTGTAGCTTCCGTGACTGCTGCGGTTGTTTCTTCCGGCAAATCTTCTTCCATTGCTGAGGGCACATCTTCGAGTATTTCATCGGAGAGTTCATCGGCATCAGTTGAATCAGCAGGAACTTCTATCCCAGCTTTAGCTTGCTTTTGGGCCAGCATTTTTTCACGGAACTTAGCAGCCATTTCCTCAGCTTTCTCGTATACCAATTCACGATTTTTGACCATCGCGCCCGGTTCCGGTTCCAACTGTTTGGTGGAGAGAGAAATCCGGCCTCTTTCGGCATCCAAGTCAATGATCATCACCTTCACTTCGTCGTTGACATTAAACACGCTATGAGGCGTATCGATGTGATCGTGCGAAATTTCCGAGATGTGTAGCAAGCCGCTGACGCCGCCGATGTCGATAAAAGCACCGTAGGGCTTGATACCGCGTACTGTACCGATGACCACTTCCCCGACTTCGAGGCGGTTCATCTTGCGCTCAACTAAGGCGCGACGATGACTTAATACTAGGCGGTTGCGGTCTTCGTCTACCTCTAAGAATTTCAAGGGTAATTCTTCGGCGACTAATTCTTCCTTCGGTTTGCGGGTGCTGATGTGAGAACCGGGAATGAAGCCTCGCAACCCTTCTATTCTCACCAGTGCGCCGCCACGGTTAGTGGCAAATACTTGCGATCGAACTGTAGCGTCTTCTGCTTGCAGTTGTCGCACTCTTTCCCAGGCGCGCATATACTCAATGCGTCGAATGGACAAGGTTAATTGTCCGTCTTCATTTTCATCGGTGAGGATGAAAAATTCTCTGGTTTCGTTTGATTGCAATACCTCTTCAGGGCTTTCGACTCGATTGATCGACATTTCCTGAATGGGAATGTACGCTGCTGTTTTAGCACCGATATCAATCAGAGCGCCCCTCGGTTCTATACTAAAAACTGTACCCGCTACTACATCGCCGGGGCTAAAGTGATAGTCATATTTATCAAGTAAGGCCGCAAAATCTTCGTGAGTAAAGCCGATGTCTTTGACTGTGGTTTTGGTATTGACCATGCGAATAGTTTCCTAGGATTTCTCTCCTTCATGTTTTTCGTTTGCAGGCAGATACTAGAGATTTTGCTGAAAAAGTGGTTAACTTCTTGCAAAATCTTTTACGAAAGTCAGTTTTTGCCAACTTTTGCCCGGTGCAACCGTACACCGGCGCTTGCCATTGCTCTTAATTCCAACTCTGTGTTAAAGCGTTTGATTTTTAACATTCAGAGTCCAGTGGATTATTATACCTTATCGGCATACTGCTTTTAAATTAATTTAGGTAGGGAAACGGCATTGCCGTGTCCTGAGTTGCCTGAGAAGCATCCGGACACGGCAGTGCCGTGTCCCTACCCGATGGATTATTTTAGGGTAGGGATACGGCATTGCCGTGTCCTGAGTCAACTGAGGGTGCAACCGGAATTGACATAACGCAGGATTCCTGGTTTGCTCGATCGCACGACTCATCCGGTTCCGACAAATCCGATTCATTTTCTGGCCCAGTTTCTGGGCACAAAGCTGCGTCAAGGGGACTCTGAAGGTGATTCAGGGTATCGACAAAATCTCGAATGCCCCGAAATTGCCGATATACAGAGGCGAAACGGACATAAGCGACTTCGCTGAGTGGCCGCAAATGTAATAATACTAATTCTCCAATGTTAGAACTCGTGACTTCCCGGAGCGATCGACCTTGCAGTTGGGCTTCGATTTCTTCTGCGAGGGTTTCGAGCTGTCCCGAAGACAAACCTGTTTTTTCGCAGGCCCGAACCAGTCCTCTGACTAATTTTGACCGATCGAAAGATTCGCGCTTCCCGTCCCGCTTAATCACCGTAATCGGCACAAATTCTATGCGTTCGTAAGTTGTGAAGCGGTGCTGACAGCTCAAACATTCGCGCCGCCGACGGATGCTTTGACCAGATTCGGCTGAACGCGATTCGAGAACGCGGCTATTTGTGTGTTGGCAGGAGGAACAGCGCATGATTGCTGATTTTAACAGGTGTTGCCAGCAAATTGCCATTCATCTAACCGCCCGGGGGTCTGATGAATAGCTGGACTAGAAAAATTACTGAGGATACAGTGCTGAGGATGTGTCTCAACTTGAGCTAAAACCTAGTTCTAGACTGCTGTTTGATGGCTAGGCCCGATCCCCCCTAGCCCCCCTTAGGTCGGGGGGACAAGAGTGTCTTGCGTCCCCCCACTATCCGGGAGGACAGCAGTTTTATCTTTCGTCCCCTGACTATCGAGGGGGCGGAAATTCTCTCAAAGTCCCCCTTCTTAAGGGGGATTTAGGGGATCGAGACTCTGCTATAAACAAGAGATACAAAGGTTTTGAGGCCATTGTTGACACCCCTTGGCTGCCAGCGTATAGCTAATTATTTGCCAATCCGGGGTGGTTCCCGAAAGGCTATCGCAAAAAATAGTACACCTAAGGCTAAAGCCAGAATCAAAATGTAAGCAACGCTTTCCATGTTAAATTTTCCCTATCTTCCCTTGCCGTATTATTTTATCAGAAAATTGGGTTGAAAACCCCGTCCCGATCGGACGACTTTTTTACATTGTTAAGTAAAATAACAAATCCATCTTAACAAATGAATATGGTAGAATAACTAGACCAGACAAGATGTAAAAACCTACCCCCGGACTGGGGGAAAGTCTACGCCCAAAACATTTTTGAGGAGATATGACTACGCAGCTAGGCTGCAAATGTAGTCAGCCTGGGAACCCACGCTTGCGCGGGATATTTTGACAGAAATGTCTTAAGAATCCCCGTACCTTAAGGTCGGGGAGTGTCAATAACTAAAAAAACCCGGTTTCTTGAAGAAACCGGGTTTTTGTGCACCGGGGAAGTTTCCCGATGTACTCTTCGGCGGCAGAAAACTAGATAGATTCTTCTCTTCTTGTGCTCTTGTCGCCCAGTTTTTGGAACAAGCCCCACTCGACTTGTTCTTCCAGGTCAGCCTCAACTCCAGCAAACACGTCGCGGAAAATAGTCCGAGAACCGTGCCAGATATGGCCGAAGAAGAACAGCAAAGCAAAGCAAACGTGTCCGAAAGTAAACCAACCGCGAGTTGAAGTACGGAAAACACCGTCAGAATTCAAGGTTTCGCGATCGAATTCAAATACTTCACCCTGTTGGGCGGCGCGAGCAAACTTCTTAACATCTAAAGGATTCTTAAAAGTTTGACCGTTCAGTTCGCCACCGTAGAAGCTGACAGTAACTCCGCTTTGTTCAAAGCTGTATTTTGATTCAGCACGGCGGAAGGGGATGTCAGCGCGAACGACCCCATCTTTGTCCGTCAAAATTACTGGGAAAGTTTCAAAGAAGTTCGGGAGGCGTCGTACCGACAATACCCGACCTTCGTTGTCAGTAAATACTGCATGGCCCAACCAAGTTTTAGCAATACCGTCGCCGTTGACCATCGCGCCAGCACGGAACAAACCACCTTTAGCAGGAGAGTTGCCCACGTAGTCGTAGAAAGCCAATTTTTCGGGAATTTGCTCGTAAGCTTGTTGGAAGCTTTGACCGGCGGCCAAGCTAGCTTGAGCTCTGCGATCGATCTCTTGTTGGAAATAGTTGCCGTCCCACTGATAGCGAGTCGGGCCGAAAAGCTCGATCGGAGTAGCAGCAGAACCGTACCACATCGTACCCGCAACCACGAAAGCTGCAAAGAACACAGCAGCAATACTGCTAGAAAGTACAGTTTCGATGTTACCCATCCGCAGGGCTTTGTAAAGACGTTCCGGCGGCCGCACAGTCAAGTGGAACAAACCGGCAATTACGCCGACTACACCCGCTGCAATGTGGTGAGCGACGATGCCACCGGGATTGAACGGATCGAAGCCTTCAGGGCCCCAAGCAGGCGCCACTGGTTGGACGTGACCGGTCAAGCCGTAGGGGTCGGAAACCCACATTCCCGGGCCAAAAAGTCCGGAAAGGTGAAATGCCCCGAAGCCGAAGCACAGCAAGCCGGAGAGGAACAAGTGAATGCCAAACATTTTTGGCAAGTCGAGGGCTGGTTCGCCGGTGCGAGGATCTCTGAAGAGTTCCAAATCCCAGAATACCCAGTGCCAGACTGCTGCTAAAAACAGCAAACCGGAGAGGATGATGTGAGCAACAGCAACGCCTTCAACAGACCAGAAGCCCGGATCGACGTTAGTTTCGCCGGTGAGGCTCCAACCGCCCCAAGAACCGGTGACTCCTAAGCGAGCCATGAAGGGTAGCACGAACATCCCTTGACGCCACATCGGGTTAAGAACTGGGTCTGTGGGGTCAAAAACTGCTAGTTCGTAAAGGGCCATTGAGCCGGCCCAACCAGCCACGAGGGCAGTGTGCATTAAGTGTACAGAAATCAATCGACCTGGGTCATTTAAGACGACTGTGTGTACGCGATACCAGGGTAGTCCCATTGACTGCGGTTCTCCAAGGTGTAAGTGATGATGTCTATTTTGACGGAAAAATCAGATTCTCAATGCCGTGCAGTTACCTGCGGGCTGTAAATTCTGACGAGTGCCGAATCCTTTCTACCGCTTCTAAAAACCTACAGAAATCTGTAAATCAAACTTAGCGGTCTATGTTTAGCCTAGATCAAGTGCTATAAGCTTCCTGATTGCTCAGGTTGGCCTAATCTTCCCAGTTAGAGACTGCCCTTATTAGCAGAGGACTTCCATATTTGATTTTTTGATGATTAATTTGTGCCAAGTGTGTTTCTGTGGTTTTCATGCCCAGTCAGCTTTAGCAACCCGCACCAATCAAGCGTTTTTCCAGTTTATAACGATTTATTGCTCGGCGATCGTCAAAGTCTGAAAAATCTAGACAAGTCTAGATTTTTCGGCTACTGTTTTAAACCCTCACAGGGGTGGAGGCATAAAAATGAAAGTTATTTAAAGAAGTGTATCGAGTGTTAGAACCGATTGCAATATGTTCGGCCTTACATTAATTGCGGGTTCTCGATTTCGCAGCGGGTGGCGATCGTCCCGAGGCGTTCGAGGACTTGCTCGGCATCGATCAGTCTGGTGAGGGTGACGCTGCCGATATTTTTTGCCGGATCTGCGGGATCGGGAGGGGCACAGGGTTTGACTTCTACCATGAGCACGGCGTCTTCTACGCGGTAGAGCCACATTTTTTCGTTGCGATCCAACAGGGAGAGCTTGAGCTGTTGGATGTCTGGCTGGCGCCTCCAGCCGGCTGCTGTCCACTCGCCGCCAACTCCCCAGACGCGCCCCACTTTCCAGCCGTCGGATAAGAAGAAATATTTCATTTGCTGTGTGCGCTTGTTAATTATTTTTTTGTTATAGCATTCGGCCGAAGCAAGAAGGAAGTTATGTTAGGGTGCCGAGTGCGGGTACAATAATGTGGCGATCGCCTACTTAAGAATTTTCCCCTGCGATCGGCATCCTACTGACTGACTTACAAAGAAACCGGGTGTCGAGTTTCCCGATCGCAAGTTACCTGTTGTAAAGGAATCTTCACAACGAATTCTGTCCCTTTACCGGGAGCAGAAATACAACTAATTTGACCGCCGTGTTGTTCGACAACAATTTGGTGACTGATAGATAAACCCAATCCCGTGCCACTCCCTACAGGTTTTGTGGTAAAAAACGGGTCAAACATCTTTTTTACCACTGCTTCACTCATGCCAATACCGTTGTCAGCAATCCGAATCACTGCGAATTGACTGGGAGAATTTTCGGGAGTAATTGTCGCTGACAACTGATTGTAAGCTCTTGCTGCTTTGCCTTTGCCAACTCCCGAACATTCTGCTGTTTCCAGCTCAGTATGAATCTCTATTTTGGGGTAAGGTTGAGTTTCTAGGGCATCAATGGCATTATTTAGCAAACTGGCAAACACCTGATTCAACTGACTGCTGTAACAGGGAACTTCCGGCAGGTTGCCGTAGTTTTTTATTACCTCAATCTCTTGAGAAATAATGCTGCTCCCGCTTTTTTTGCTAACACCTTTACCTCCCGCTCGGTGCTGGACGAATAGTAAAGTGTGATCGAGATTTTGATTGATATCTACTTCTTTGATGCCGGATTCGTCGAGCTTTGTGAAAAACTTTAACGATTCAACAATTTGTTGGATGCGCGATGCTCCAGACTCGATTGACTGCATTAGCCGCGACCAATCTTTTTGCAAAAAATCTAAATCTATACTCTCAGCGAGTTGTTGTATTTCGGCTCCGGGTTCTGGATATTTGTTTTTGTAAAGTTCCAGGAGGTTGTTTAAATCTTGGAAATAGTGGCGGGCTGGATTGATATTGCCCAAAATAAAACTATTGGGATTGTTAATTTCGTGGGCAACTCCTGCTACCATTCTCCCGAGACTTAACATTTTTTCCGTTTGAATCAGTTGGGATTGGGTGCGTCGGAGATTGTCTAATGTTAATTTTAATTGAGTAGCTTTTTCTCGTTCCCGCAGTTCGCTTTTTCGCAGTTCCAGTTCGGCTTGTTTGACAGCGGTGATGTCGCGGCTGACAGATAAGACAGATGCAATTATCCGATCGCGCTTAAATTCAGGAACCATGCAAACTTGATAAAATTTAGTGCCTGATTTTGTGAGAAAATTAAACTCAAAGCACTGTTCGGTGCCGTTAGCGAATACGGCGCACAAAGCTGCTTCCGAGAGCATCACCACTTCCTCAGACATTCCTAACTCTCGATGGGTTTTACCCGTGAATGCTGCGGCGGGGATTCCTGTCGCTAATTCGGCTGCTGGATTGACGTAAAGGTGGCGCAGTTGCTTGTCAAATCGGGCAATCATATCCGGGGAATTTTCCGCTAAGGCCCTGAATTCTTGTTCGCGGCGGTATGAGGTTTCTTGTGCAAGCTTTTGCTCGGTAATGTCGTAAGTCATCATTAGAATGCAGTTGGTGTCGCCAATGCTAATGATTTCTGCGGATATGAGGACACACTTGATATTGTCGAACTTGGTACGAAACTGGAATTCTTGTTTGTAAATACTGCCGGATATGTGCAAGATTTCTAAGAAACGATCGCGATCGCCCAAATTCTCCCATAAATTGATTTGGCGATCGGTTTTTCCCAAGATTTCCTCGGGAAAATAGCCGGTGAGGTTGCAAAAGCTCTGGTTGACTTCCGTTAAGTATCCCTTTTCCAGTGTGGCGATTGTCATGGCGGCGGGGCTGCTGCGAAAAGCTTTGGCAAATTTTTCTTCGGAAAAGCGCAGGGCTAACTCGGCTAATTGGCGCGATCGCACTTCCGATCGCAACAGCATATTTTGTTGTTCTAATTGTTTGGTGAGGTTTCGCAGTTGTAGGTGAACGTTGATGCGGGCGATCGTCTCTTCGTGCTCCAGCGGTTTAGTGATGTAGTCTACTGCACCCAAAGTCAACCCTTTCACTTTATCCGCAGCCTCGGAAAGAGCTGTCATAAAAATTACGGGAATGTCCTTAACTTCATCTATTGATTTCAGGCGGCGGCAGGTTTCAAATCCGTCTATTCCCGGCATCATCACATCTAGCAAAATGATATCTGGCAAGATTTTTGTGACTCTATCCAGCGCTTTTTCTCCCGTTGTAGCTACAAAAATCTCAAATCCGTATTCCACTAAGAAATATGATAATATGTTAATATTAGCGGGTTGGTCGTCTACGATTAATACTTTGCTTTTTGGCTGAGTCTGCATATTTTTATGTTTGAAAATCAACGAAATGGCTCACATAAAGTAGGTTGATTGGGAGTGTCTTAACCCAACATACAAGAATATGAGAAGGCATTGAATAGAGAAACAGAGTTGCTTGCCACAAACTCAACCTGAAAGCCGAGATGTTGCATCGCTGTTACTCGGCTGCTTGAGTTTGGTAGAATTTGGTGCAACAGATCGGATGTAGGAGATGGAACCCTTATAGAAATCTATTCTACTATTTATTCTTCAAATTTGCTCGGTTATATCAACTTTAGAGTGTGAAAAACTGGGTTTCTGGTGCCGTGACGTACAACTGCCATACATACCAGCGGGAGCATCTCATTTTCGCAAAAAGGATGTTTTTTACAGTGCTGTCCCCGCTCGCGTGCTTTACACAGCACGCGAGCGGGGACAGCACTACTAAAAATGCAAAAATAAGATGTACCCAATACCAGCGATGGCGATCGTCGCGCATCCCAACGCTTACGTTTCACTGGCCATGACTTACTTACCAGAAAGAATTGGTTGAAAGCCCGCCCGTCTTTGAGGGAGAAATTAAAATCAGATTATTCATTACTCCAATCCTCTTCCTTCTAGGTAGAGGTCGCTCTCAAACTGTCAAGCGGTCAACTGTCAACTGTCAACTGTTGAAGTATTTTCCCTCTCATACCCTTACTATTTATACTGCAAGTTTGCTGGCTCCGAACGATTTTTAGGATTGAGGCTATAACTGCTTGTTAAATCAGATTATGAGGATTGAACTCCGTACTAGGAAGCAATTTTAGTCGCCCGGATTTAAGTAAGGCCCAATTAGTTTAATTATCGCGTCATCGTCATAGCGATCGACTAACTGCCAAATTTTCCGAGCAAATAGGGTATAGGTCGGATTTAACTCTTGCAGGCGCTGTGCTTCGTACTTAATCTGCTCGAAATTACCGATTTGAGCGGCTTCGTACAAATAAAGTAACTCTTCGCGGGGAGGCATTTCTACGTCTTCTGAGCCGATCGCCAATTCAGAGAAAGTACGCGCGATGGAGTTATCCCGTAGGGAATCGCCCGAAGCCTCAAAAATCCAAATCAGTCCCAGATAATTCTGTATTTTTGCCAAAAAATCATCAATTATAAAAAATTTACTGATAAAATCAGTGTAGCCTATTTCCTCTTGCTTTTCCAACTCCAACTCGAACAGCCCGCTAGTAGCAATCAAGATTGGCGTCTCCCGAAACATTGGCAAACAACGCAATTGAGCGCAGAGTTCAAAACCGCTGATTCCAGGCATCAACAAGTCAGCAATAATTAAATCCGGTTCCTGGGAAATCGCTATTGCTAAACCTCTTTCACCAGAATCAGCCTCAATTAACTCAAAACCCAGCGGTGCTAAAATATCCACCATCAAAGAGCGATTTTCTGGGCTATCGTCAACAACTAATATTCTACGCCGTTGACCTTCATAACCTGTAATTACGGGTTGCTGTGGTGGTGGCAAAACTGGTAGGAGCACATCTGCGAGGGACAATTCAATCTCAAACCAAAACGTACTCCCAACACCCCAACAACTTTCGACTTTGAGTTCCCCTCCCATCAGCGAAACTAAGGTTTGGGCAATGTTTAATCCCAAACCCGTCCCTTCTGTTTTCTGCCCGATTTCGTTCACTTGTTCAAAAGGTAGAAATATTCGTTCTATTGCATCGCTAGTAATTCCGATGCCTGTATCTTTAACTTGAAAGTGGATTTTGGTAATTGGGAAGGCGGGACTTGCATTAAATAAAAAATCTGATTCCTTGCCCCCGCTCAATATTCCTGCAACAGGTTGACTGTTCTCAATTACCTCTACCTTAAAAAGTATGCTACCTTCATCAGTAAATTTAATCGCGTTACTTAATAAATTCAGGAGAATTTGACGCAACCGCTTTTCATCGACAGATACAAAATCCGGAATTTTACCTGCTATTTGGGTGACAAAGACCAGGTTCTTTTCTTCGGCTTTGAACCGAAAAATTTCTAATATGTCATTGAGAAAATCCGACAAACAAACATCGTTAACAGTTAACTCCATCTTTTCAGCTTCAATTTTAGCCAAATCTAAAATATCATTAATTAAAGTCAGCAACTGAGAACCGCACTGCTGGATCGTGCGAATTTGCTCTTTGTCGCGGGGAGAAAAATCTGGCTGTCGGGAAAGTATTTGAGTGTAGCCGAGAATGGCATTGAGGGGAGTACGCAATTCGTGGCTCATATTGGCAAGAAAGGCACTTTTAGCAAGGGATGCGACTTCGGCGGCTTCTTTTGCTCTTTGGAGTTCGGCAATGCGATCGCTCACCTTTTGTTCTAAAGTGCGATTGTAGTCTGCCTGCAACTTTTCGGCTTTTTTGCGATCGGTGATGTCTTGAGAAGCTGCGATCGCGCCGATAATGTTGCCAGCTTCATCAAACAGCGGCGTACTAAAAACTTCTAAAGGAATAGTGCGATCGGGCAAACGAATTTCTATGTCTTCCACTCTCACGGTTTCTCCTTTGAGCGATCGAGCGACTGGATTTTTTTCAATTGAATATAATTCATCTGTTCCTGCATCGTAAAGTCTAAAAACTTTTGCTATTTGCTCAATTGTAGACTCCGGTATAGTTTGGATATTTACTAACTGTCGCGCTATCTGATTTATGTAAATCAGTTGTCCAGTAATATCATGAACTGATACTCCCACCGGCATAGCTTCGAGGATTTGTTTCATGCGGCTTTCACTGTCGGTTAAGGCAGCATTTAAAGATTGGAGCGATTTGAAAGCATATTGCAGTTTGTCTGCCATATAATTGAAGGAATTTGCCAATTGCCCGACTTCATCAGCGCGATCGATCTCGACATTTGTATTCCCTTCATTGTTAGCTAGAGCTTTGGCGGCAGTATTTAAGCATAAAAGTGGCTCTGTTATCCATTTGGCTGTGAAAATGCCGACAACAATTGCTCCCGTTAAGGCAGTCGCACATAGTATAATTGTGGTGAGATTGTTGGCGTCAATTTCTGCCATAAAATCAGATTCTGGGATGACGATCGCAATCAACCAATCTAAACCAAAATTATCCTTGTAAGGTACTACTTTGAGTAATTGGCATTGGCCGTCAATTTCAAATTCAAGGTGTTGAACATCATTAATTTGGGAAAAATCGCCAAAGTGATTCGTTAAAAATAGACCCGTGGCGCGGATTGTAGCATTTGGGCTTGCCGTTAATTTTAATCGATTAAACTGCTGGTTGCTCAAAATATAGGGATTGTCGGGCCCGGAATTGGCTACTAACAACCCGCTGCGTTCGATAATAAAAATTTTTGCCGACTTGCTAGTTTTTATGCTATCGAGAAAGTTGGCAATCTTTCTAATGTTGAGGTTTACCGAAAATACTCCTAGCAGTTCCTTTGTAGTCTCATCATAAATCGGTCGATTGCCGTTAATTACTAAATCTGTATTGTTACCGACTTGAAAAATATTACTCCAGGTGGATTTCCCGGCAGCTTTAGCAGCTTGGTACCAAGGCCTATTTGTGGCATCAGGTTGTCGAAAAGTTTTGTATAGTTTGGTTCTATTACCTAGCAAGTCTGGAACATACATATTGATGATGCCCCGATCGAACTCATCCGATCGCATAATCAGATTCTGTCCGATAGTGCGATCGCTTCCCACGAAGTCTCCCCGTTTGCTACCAAAAATAATGGTTGTCGGCGAATCGAACTGTTTGAGTTGAAACGAAAGGTAGCGTTCGAGTTGCCGCAAATCTTGTAAATTGATTGTTTTTTGGCGCACCGCATCGGCGTTAATGCGGTTGATCGAATGAGGCGCAGACAGATATGTATCGAGGTAGTGTATGACGCGATCGCCAATTTGTGCTGCTAGCCGATCTGCTAGGTTGTTAACCGCCTTTTGCCCGTTTGTATAGGAAAGATACCCCACCAACCCCGCAGTCCCGACAATTTGCAGCACAAACGGTACAATCAGCACTGTTCGTAGCGGGATTTTTTTGAGATGGGTAGTTAGGCGATAGACTGTTTTAATCGACATGATAAAACCGTGCTTATCAAAGTGGGGAAATTGAACGATCGCACTTAGTAACGCAAGGATCTCGCTGACTGAGAGTTGGCAGGCTTTTTCTTTAAGCTCTTGCAGAAATATAAAAAAGCACTCCAACAATGGTTGGTATGTGAATTATAGTACATTGGAAGGCGTGGGCGATCGAATCAAGAGAAATCCGACAGCGACAACTTCCGCAAAGGAGGACAAAAATAAGCTAGGAAATTAAGGTGCGATCGAGTAATGGTAATATTTTTTACCTGGTCGCCACCGACGGCTAGATTCTGTATTTATTCTTGTCAATATAATCATCAATATTATTCAGCATATGAGTTAGATATTTAACCAATTTATCTTTGTCATCAACTAACTTGCTCCAAAGTATTTGACTCGAAGCATCACAAAACGAAACATTTCCATGTGCCAAATCGCATCGTATCTTAACCACAAAATTTAGAATGTCATCTATTTCTCTACTCGCAACTCCTAAATTTCCAAAGAAGCCATACATATCTATGAGTTCTTTGATAGTTTTAGCATCCAAATTTCCCGATATGGGAATATTAGATGGATCTAACGAAACCATCTCATCATCTAAAACCGATCTAATTAATTCCTGAAAATTGTCCGCGACACTATCCTTTTTGATAGATGAATCTCTGAAACTTTTACTTTTATCGTTCAGCAACCACACACAATCTCTTGATTTTTGGACTTAAATCTTTATAAGTTAATTGCTCGACTAAAATAACATCATGAATGGCAGTTATACCATTTCTAATAGAGGATTCGACGAGATTGTATAATAGCAAATAACAATGAGACTGCAAGATTTTTTTAATATCGCTATCAACAATATATTCACCTGATGGGAAGATGATTGATTTAGCAGACAATGCACCAAGTTGTTCAATCTTATCTACTAATTCAAAATATTTCTGGATTTCTGCCACTCGCCTGTTAAAGTCTCTGATAAACTCTTTCATAGGCTGCGACTTAAAAGTTTATGCTTAGCATAGTCAATTCTTTGTTTCATATTCTCAGGCTTATGAGTTTGGTAGCAGACTGTTAGAATTAGGAGTTAGATCGAGATTACTGGTGTTGATGCGATAGAAAATATCATTTCTTACTTTCTCATCAGCTTTGTCTGATAGAACTATCATTCTGAGCGAAGTATTTTTAAACTTTCTTTGGCGTGAAGGTGCGAGATCGTTAAAATAGGAACCATTTAGAGAATCTAATGTTTCGAGGTTGCTCAGTTGCAACTGATTTGTTAGGAAAGCTGCCAGAGTCATCACCCTCTGAGCTCCATCCACAATTTCTAGTCTTCCAGTTTCATAGATTTCTACGACAATCATGGCGGCAATAGGCACACCAAGAATAATGGATTCAATGAATCGAGATTGATGATTAATATCCCATCTCAATTTTTTTTGAAATTCAGGGAGATAAATCTCACCGAACCCGGCATCATCTTGTTCCAGGTATTTATCGACTATGAATTCGATGGCATATTCTGTGGTATAGTAGTCGATCTTTTGCTTTATTTCGTCAATCTGCTCTTCGGCGATATTGATGATGTCTTGCCTAAGTGCTTGAGACATAAGAACGAACCTGCGTTTATAATAACAAGGACATACAAAGATACTTCAACCTTGGTTGGTATCTGTATTATAATACATTGGCAGGCATGGGCGATCGGGGTTTTGATTAAGCTTTCTTAATTTACAATAAATTTATTGTAAATTAATAACTCCATTGATTGAGAACAACAAACTGATTATTGAGGTCATATTCTGCTATCTCTAAATTATCAATTGCCTTTACTATCGCCTGATAACTCATATTTTTAGAAGCCTCAGAATCTTGATAAACTGCCAAAATCCCTGAATGTTCTGGGTTCGCTTGATGCAATTGTTGAAAGTCATCACAATTGCGTGTCAGCAGGACTCTCTCATTTTCTCTGGCAGCCTCTAGCACGACTGAATCTGGATGATTCATTAAATCTAATGTATTGACTGTAGCTACATCGTGACCGGCTGCCTGAAGAAGATTAACTAAATACTTTGCTTGAGAATCTTCGTCAAGCAGCATTCGTAGGCTCAAGTTGGACTCCTTTTACTTGCAATCGATAGCGTTCCTCGTCTGCTTCTAATTTTAGAAGTTCCTGATGATTCTCACAGTAATCAATCACCTCATAGATAGCACAAAGTGGTAAATCCCAATTTTCGGCTGCTTGTTCCGATGACATCTCATTAGCAGTCATGTCTCGCCAAATAGTCGATGCCAGTAATTTATGTCCTTTAATATAAAGTTGTTTGCGCCAAGGATGAGGACGTGCAATTAAATATTGCCAATTCTCGATTTCTGGTGTAGTTTGGAGTGATTGAACGATCGCACTTAGCAGGGCAAGGCGATCGCTGACTGAGAGTTGACAGGCTTTTTCTTTAAGCTGTTGCAAGGACATATAAAACTCCAACAAAGGTTGGTATCTGAATTATAGTACAAATGTCATTTTAATGACAACTACTCGTAGCGTACCTTTTTAGATTTAATCACCTTACTTACATCATCGTGCCTTTGCCTCTCAATAATATCTTTGAGATGAATTTGCCCATTAATGTATTGAACGTGGATACGCCAACCTGAAACTTTATCGATATCAGCACGATAAATTGCCTGCTTCACACCCTTTACTTTGTGCAGTCTCGTTTTTGGAAAATTTCTGGTTCTGTGACACTCATTGTCTTCAAGTTCTGCCAAAGCTTCCAGAAAACAAATCTTTAGCTCGTTATCTGGCAAAATCTTCATGGCTTCGTGAATAATGCCATATTCATCGCAGAGCGTAATAGTCTGTGCCATAAATAAGTTTACGAAATCTGGGCAGTTGCTAGATTGTGGTGAAGCAGATCTTGATATAAAGACTCTGCTACATTCTGATATGCTCTTTCTAGTTCATCCTGTTTGACTGTGCGAAAAAGAGTAAAAATAACTTGCCCAAAAATTGGATCTTCGTCAACGGCCAAAATTACTTTTAATGTTCGAGAAACTGTTAGTGTGTACAGTGAAGATTCGTAACCATTAAGATTTGTCGGTAGGGGAAGGTGGCGCAGCTTACGATAGACATCTGCTTTGTGAGTTGGGAAAAGGCTGGCGCAATCGTTAATTTTTTGAATCGCTGCTGCTCTTTCATCTTCACTCAACTTAGTAAGATCGTTTTCAAAGCCCTTTGTTGACTCAATTAGAATATCCATATTACAAACCGTCAGTCTGATTAAGTCTATTATACCGCTGTTATGGTACTATCGCCTATTCCGGTTCTTAAACGCGCTGGGTAGTGATGTGGAGATTCGGGTGATTGCAAAACCTGAATCTGATGCTCAGGCTAAGACAAGGGTGGTTGCGATTTAGGCACAATCCAGCAAAGCATCTCAGAGATGGCGATCGCACTGAGTTAGTCCGGTCGGCAGAAACCGGGTTTTTTACGAAAATACTGGATTAGAGCCTTTAACATTGATGAAAAACCCGGTTTCTTTGGTATTTATGCACTCAGGACTATTGGTTTAATGGCGATCACAGATTAATCTAGCCAAAGTTGACGTTATACGGCTTGGTGCGATCGTCATACTCCAATTTAGCATTCTGTGCGGAATAATGTAATAGAGCGGTGTATCCAGTTTTAAGAGTAGCACATAGCCATCTAAGCAACACTTACTTTTTGGAGTACACAAGTTTATGAATAAAATGCAATTCCTAATCCACATTAGACGTAGAGTCTATATTTTCATGAGTTCTGTAATTGGTATTCACAGATATTTTAAGCTTGGGATATTTTTGGTCTTAGTGTGTCTTGGTTGTATTCTTGTCTCTGTCCCTGCTGTTTCACAAACTCAGTTACCTAATCCTATAAAAATTGGAGTTAGGACTACTGCTTACCCAATCGGCAATAATGTACGTCCAGACAAAGCTGGTGGTTTTTGCGGCATTTTTGGTGAGCAACTCAAGCAGGAATTAGCTAGTAAAAACAAACAAATAAAAGTTCAATATATTGATGTCGAGCCTAGATATGATGGCTTAAATCAGGGTCAAGTCGATCTTGAGTGCGGTCCAAATTCATTAGCTTCCAATACTATTTCAACTACTAAAGATATTAAGTTTTCAAATCCTTTTCATCAAACAGGAGTGAAGCTTTTATTGAAAAACAAATTGGCTCAGGAATTGATGTCAAAAGATAAGGAGCTAACGGACATTAAAATTGGTGTGGTTCGAGCAACTAATACATTCAACTTGTTGGAGAATAGAAGTGATATTGATGAATTTTATAACAGTCGGGATGAAGCTTTAAATGCTCTTGATAACGATAAAATACAGGCGTTTGCTAGTGATGCACTTATTATATGGACTCTTCTAAAAAAGGGAGTCAATCACCCCAAAAAATTACATAGAAAAGAATACGCAAATTCTGGATACACTATCTACCCAGAAATATCATCAGAAATCTCATATTTAATCAAGTCACCAACAGAACAATATGCTATGGCAGTTAAGGATGGCACGAGATTTGCTACTCCATTACTTAATGCAATTAATAGCACCTTGACTCGAAAAGAAATAGACCAAGCAAAAGAAGAATTGAATAAATATGAAAAAGGAGAATGTGTAGGCTTTTGGTGTGATATGAAGAAAGCATTAAGTTTCTTTATGGAGAAACTTTGGGAAATTATTTTGTTCTTTATTGCTATAATCTCCAATCTTGTTAGTAATATTTTAACAACGGATGAACAAAAAAAATATGCAAGGTTGATCGCAGGAATATCATTTATATTGTGCATGATAATGATTGTAATTAAATTTGTAATCTGGGTAGTATAAATATAAATATCAAGTTGATTGACGCATATCGAAGCAGCAAAACACCTTTGAATCTATTCCGAAAATCTCACCGATCGCCCGACAATGACTTACCATCGGAACGACAGACCATACCCATGCAGCCGGACTCGATCGAACTAAGCTAAACTAAGCTAGGTAAATGACTTGATATACTGATGACTATTTTTACTCTACGATCGATCAAAAAAGACTTCGGCATCAAGGAACTCTTGACAAATGCCAGCTTCAGCCTGGATGAAGGCGATAAAGTCGGACTCATCGGTACCAACGGTTCCGGGAAATCAACGCTGCTGAAGATGATTGCGGGCTTGGAGTCGATCGACTCTGGCGATCGCTGGGTCAATCCAGGCTCTACAATTGTCTATCTGCCGCAACAGCCGGATTTAGACGAAAGTCACACGGTTTTAGAGCAAGTATTTGCCGACAGCGGCGAACAAATGGCTTTGGTGCGGGAATATGAAGAAATTTCGGATGAATTGTCCCACGGTAAAGGCGATACCGACAAGTTGATGGCGCGTCTGTCTACTGTCTCGGCGCGCATTGATGAGGTGGGCGCGTGGGATTTGGAAACTAAGGCTAAATTGATTTTGACGAAGCTGGGGATTGAGGATTTTCATGCCAAAATTGGCGACTTGTCCGGTGGCTACCGCAAGCGAATTGCCTTAGCAACGGCGCTGTTGTCTGAACCTGATGTGTTGTTGATGGATGAACCGACAAACCACTTGGATGCGCTGTCTGTGGAGTGGTTGCAGAACTATTTGAACGGCTATCGCGGTGCTTTGTTGCTGATTACGCACGATCGCTATTTTCTCGATCGCGTTACCAATCGCATCCTAGAGATCGATCGCGCCGACCTATACAATTATGCTGGCAATTACGCTTATTACTTGGAGAAAAAAGCCCTAGCGGAAGAATCCGCCGCCAGCACTCAGCGCAAATTTTCGGGAGTATTGCGGCGTGAGTTGGAATGGCTCAAGAAGGGGCCGAAAGCGCGCAGTACGAAGCAAAAAGCTCGGATCGATCGCATTAAAGATATGCGCGCAGAAGAATTTAAAACAGCCAATGGTAAAGTCGAGATTGCTACAGCCGGCCGCCGAATTGGCAAGAAAGTCATTGAGTTGTTGAATATTCGTAAAGCCTATGGCGATCGCACTTTAATTAAAGATTTTACCTACAATTTCACTCCCGAAGACCGGATTGGCATTATTGGCTGCAACGGCGCCGGCAAATCCACGCTGATGGATATCATTACCGGACGAATTCAGCCGGATTCCGGTACTGTGGAAATTGGCACAACCATTCATATCGGTTATTTCGACCAGCATTCAGAGGATTTGACACCGAATGAAGACCAGCGGGTGATTGAATATCTCAAAAGTGTGGCGGAATTGGTGCAAACGGCGGATGGGGAAATCATTACCGCTTCTCAAATGCTGGAAAAGTTTCTGTTTCCGCCCAACCAACAGTATGCACCCATTAACAAGCTTTCGGGCGGCGAAAAGCGCAGGTTATTTTTGCTGAAAGTGCTGATGAGTGCGCCCAACGTGCTGATTCTCGACGAACCCACAAACGACCTAGACGTGCAGACTCTGGCGGTTTTAGAGGATTATCTCGAAGACTTTAACGGCTGCGTAATTGTAGTATCGCACGATCGCTATTTTCTCGATCGGACGATCGACATGGTGTTCGCCTTGGAACCTGGCGGCAATTTGCGTTTATATCCCGGCAATTACTCAGTGTATTTAGATTACAAGAAAGCCGAAGAAGCCAAAGAACTCAAAGGACAAAAAGACAAAGAAAAACTTACACGCACCGCTGAATCCAACAATTCATCAGCCAAAGTTGCTCCTCAAAAATCAACTAAAGTTTCCTTCAATGATAAGCGGGAATACGAGCAATTAGAGACTAAAATTCCGAAGCTGGAAGCAGAGAAAGCAGAGATTGAGAAGATTTTGTCCAACAATGCTCCGAGCGGCTTTGCGGAGGTGAAGAAGTTATCCGATCGTTTGGCTAAATTGACTCACGAAATTGATACTGCGACTGAGCGGTGGTTGGACTTAGCCGAACGGCTGGGGTAATTTTGGTTGTCCGAGTGTTGTGTTTGGCTCCTGTTAACAATGACAGGAGCTAGAGGAATTATAAGTAAAAAAATCCCATGCTGAAACGAATATATATTGACAATTTTCGCTGTCTGGTAAACTTTGAACTTGACTTTGATGCAATTAATCTATTTCTAGGTGCTAACGGTTCAGGTAAATCGACTGTTTTTGAAGTATTGCAAAAAATTCAAGCATTTATCAGCGGCGACAGTAAGGTAGAAGGAATTTTCAAACCTGCGGACTTCACCCGCTGGCAAACCTTACAAATTCAGCGTTTCGAGCTAGAAATTCTCGGTAATGACGGCTGCTACACATATCAATTACAAATCGATGAGTATGGAGATAAATGTCGTGTTAGGTACGAGAGTCTGCTCTTTGATAACCGACTTTTACTACAATTTGAATTCGGCGAAGTTCAACTCTATCGAGATGATTATTCGCCAGGCCCGAAATACCAGTTTGACTGGTCGCAATCTATTCTGCCTTCATTAATGCCAAGAAACGACAACACGAAGTTAACTTGGTTTAGAGAACGGATGGCGCGATTTATCATCGTGCAAGTTGTTCCCAGCTTGATGGTTGATGAAAGCAAGCAAGAACAAATGCGTTTGACTCCAAAAATGGAAAATTTTGTTTCTTGGTATCGCTACTTATCTGAAGATCAAGGTAAGGTTGCGGAAATAGGAAATATTTTAAAAGATGTTTTGAATGGATTCAACAATTTTAAATTTGAGCGAGTCAGCGAAGAAAATGTGTTGTTAAAACTGCGGTTTTCAGGAGAAACAGACAATATCAAACCAATTGAATATCGCTTGGGAGAATTGTCGGATGGACAAAAAACCCTAGTTGCTTTATATACCCTGATTCACGGTACAAAATCTGAAGACTATACTTTGTGGATTGATGAACCGGAAAACTTTTTAGCATTACCAGAAATTCAACCTTGGCTGATTGAACTTTATGACCTTTGTAACGAGGGAAAACTTCAAGCTTTACTAATTTCTCACCATCCTGAGTTAATTAACTATCTGTTAGCTTCACCGATTGGCTATTGGTTTGAGCGTCAAAGCAATGCTGCGGTTCGAGTTAAACGAATTAGTAGTGAAGTAGCTGATAATTCTGGATTGCCAGTTTCTGAATTGATTGCACGGGGATGGTTGAATGAGTCAGCGTAGAGTTCAGATTGTCATTCTCTGCGAGGACAGACAGCAGGAGGTTTTTGCCCGTCATTTCCTGAAAAAGCGAGGTTTCACAGGTCTATTTCGGACTAAGATTTGTCCGCCCGGTAGCCAATCTGGAGAACAGTATGTACGCAGTCAGTATCCGGTGGAAGTGAAAGCTTATCGCCAGAATAAAAACCGGGTATCGATCGCATTAGTGGTATTAATTGATGCAGATACGGGTACGCCACAAGACAGACTAAATCAGTTAGCTAGTATACTCGATCAAGATGCTCAGGAAAGAGGGAATCCCATGAGGCGATCGCAATTTTCGTCCCCAAGCGCAATATTGAGACTTGGATACACTATTTGCAGGGAGAAACTGTGAATGAGGAGGATGCTTACGCAAAATATGAGAAAAATGAGGCTATTTGCAAAACCTATGTTGAGAATTTAGCCGATCGATGTTATTCTCAAAGCTTACCAGAAGATGCACCGCGATCGCTTCAGGCAGCTTGTGGAGAATTACAGCGGTTATTATCACTGTTGGATCAATGAGTTAATCAATCATAAAATCTAAAATCTAAAATCGATTGACTGCTGTCGCTGTCATCATCCCCCAAAACCAATCAATTTTGTATCGTTCAATTTCAACTTCTTGCAATCCCTCATCCCGCATCATCGCTTGAAATTCAGCGACTCCATAAGTACGGGAATGAGCGCGATTAAAACATCGCAGGAAAAAGTCACAAACCTTGCAAGTTAGATAATCATAACACCAATCTGTAATCACTAGACGACCATTAGGTTTGAGAACCCGTTTTGCTTCTTGGAGTGCTTGGGATGGATCTCGAAAGAAATGAAATGCACTGGTTGAAACTACTAGATCAAAATAGTTGCTGGGAAATGGTAGGTTGTCGGCACTACCTAGTTTTAATTCCACAGATTCAGGTAGTTTCTGTTTGGCAATTTCGAGCATTTCGGCACAGGTGTCTACTCCGAAAACCTCTGCTTCTGGAGACACCTGTAACAGACGTTGAATTAAAACCCCGGTTCCACAACCAAGGTCTAAAATATGTTCCCCTTGATTAATGTCTAGACGGTTGAGTGTTTCCTCTATTGTGGTATTGATATAAAATGACCAGCGACTATCATATCGCTTGGCGAGGCGAGAATATTCTGTTTGAACTGGATCTGAGTACATGATTTTTAATTAGAAGGAAGACATAATAAGCTGTTCCGCATCTAAGTTAGGTTTTTTGTGCGGGCGAGACGCCCACCCCACAATAATTTTATCAAAATCTAAGTGAATTTTTCGGGCGAGACGCCCACTCCACAATAATTTTATCAAACTTAACTGTGAAATTTAGATGCACCTCAGCTTATTAGATGAAAGCTCGGAACTGTCTTATTTTATTTTGGATTTTACAGCCCGAGATTCTAATGTAAATCCGGGAATATCTGCTAATTCTGTTTCACTCAAACTGTACTGTTCGCAAACTAAACTCAGACGAGTTCCAGGACTTGTAACTGCATTGACAGAATGCGTCAAGTCTCCTTGGAAATACACCAGCGTGTTTGCTTCCGGCTTGATTTGCCCGACTTGTTTTTTGTGACAGCGCAACAGCAACTCGCCGCCTTCGAGATTTGTCGGCACTTGGACGTACAAAACGCTGACTGTCGCGGGCGGTTCAACTGTTTTGCAATACGATCGCAAAGATCGATCGATATGCGGATCGACGCGAGAACCTTCTTTCAGCAGTAGAGGGTTGAGGTAAAAAGCATTACAAGCTGACTGTAGGGCTTGGTCTAGATAGGGTTTGAAGCAGGGGAATTTCTGTTCGACTTGTGCAATCTCTGAACGCTGGAATACCAGTGAAAACCCTTTTGTACCGATGAAGTCGCGGTTGAGATTATTGATGGCAAAATAAGGAGATGCGAGAATTGCTCCGCGCAAATCGTTGAGATAAGTAGTGGAGAAAGCGTTAAGATGTTTGCTATAGTATTTCAAGGAATTCAAAGGTAATGTTGACGATTTCTTTGTAACTTTTTTAAATGGCAAAAATAAATACTATTTAACTGCCATCCTAAATGTTTGGCAATATCTCATACATTAATATATAGCCTTTCTCAAAAAAGTGAGGTATGCCCGCGAGTCCTATGCTCTATGCCCTATGCCCATTAGTACCTCATCTTTCTGAGAAAGGCTATAACCTTCTTTTATAGATGTAACTGTATTTTTTCACCAGGTAATTCTATTTGTCCCTTATGTTGTATTTCAATAGTCATTGGTGTCAATTCTTGAATTCTCCAATTCTCCAATTCTTCAATCGATTAGCCGTAAAGTCAAGTTGTGTGTCTAGAGCCGGGGAAAGCCCTGAATGGGCATTGACAAAAAAACTAAAATGTGTATGAGACTAAGGCTGAGTAAAAGTGGCAGCAGAAATTAGCAGGCAAAAAGGCGGAAAACAGCTTGCTTCAGAAGTAGAGACCGGGCAATAAGTTTGCCAAAGACTAAAAATTTTGTTATGAGTTGAGCTACAATTAACCTGTTCTAAGCCAAGAATTGGTCAACATCACAAGTATCCTGTAGAAATCTGAAGTTGAGAATCTCAGAGTTGTCGAGGAGCGGGAGCCAACAAAAAACTATGCCTCAAAAAGTAATCGCCAAACAGATGTCCTTGGAATCAGCGTCCGATCCGATCGCCGTGGTGGCGACCGTCGAAACAGTGCCATCCGAAACAGTGGCAGTAGAGTCCTACGCCGATCGGTTGATGGACGAACTGTTTGAAGGAGTCGATCGAGCATTCGACGGCAGCGAGGGACTGCCAGCCGAGCAGATGCCACCAGCAGAATTCGTGGCGCTAAAATCCATCTCGGTACCTCAAATAGTTTTGTCGCAGTTGGCGCCAGAACCTCCGCGAGGCGGGGAACAAGAGGTAGCAGCGATCGCCCGCCAAGTCGCCCTAGAAACAACCAAAAAACAGTCCAAACAATCATTTGACCGAATCCTGCTAGGAGCAGCCTGTGGGTCGCTGCTTCTAGTCATGGGATTGTGGCTGGCAAGCAGGTCGGGACTGGTGCGCTTGCCCGCAGCCCCGACCCCGCAGACGCCGGCAGCAAGTGGCAAAATTGCACCAGACACCCAGTTTGTCGAATACGTGCAGCGATCGCTAGTAGCGATCGAACAAAAAAAAGCTCCTCAGGCTAACTCGCAACTTGCCACAGTTCCGGGAGCCGCAACCCCAGGAACACTCCCGAGCATTTCAATTTCCGGCGCGCCACCGGCAACCGCAGGTCTTTCGACAGCAGTCAACCGCATCGCGAATGCCCTAGAACAAGCCGCCGCCGCGCCGGGAGCACCTGCACCCCAAGTCGTAGTCATCCCTCCCCCCGCTCAGGTGACTGTGGCTCCGGCGGCTCCGACTCAGGTGAATGTGGCGGTTCCGGCAGCTTCTCAAACCGCAGCAGGTTCGCCTTCACCGTCAGCCTCTGCCTCCGGTCGCGCGATCGCCACCGCTGGCAATCGCAGTCCCCTCGCGGCTGCTGCTTCCCCCTCGGAGTCTGTGCAGCCAAAGATTTTGGCTCGCGAAACTGAATCAGCACCAGCGCCAGCAGCAGGGCAATCCGCGCCAGCGCCCCAGCAATCGGCAGCGGCTGTTACCGGCGCGCCGACTTCCGCCCAGACGCTAGTGGGGATTTTGGAATTGGGCGATCGATCGGCTGCTTTGTTTGAAGTAGACGGTGTAGCCCGCAGAATTTATGTCGGTGAAAGCATCGGCGCTAGCGGTTGGACTCTGGCAGAAATCAAAAATCAAGAAGCAGTTATCCGCAAGGGTGGAGATGTGCGATCGGTTTTTGTCGGACAAAAGTTCTAATCCGTTAGTTGACAGTTGACAGTTGTCAGTTGTCAGTTGTCAGTTGTCATATCAATTCCGGTAGCATCGTCCTGTATTCAGCTCTCTATTCTCGGACTCTGTGTCAATAGTGTTCTAGAAAGGTTAAATCACCTGACCATGCAACCGGAAACGATATCAGTTATCAGTTGTCAGTTGCGGTGCCTTGAGCGAAGTCGAAGGGTCAGTTGTTAGTAGCTAATAAATCGATCGCTGGGGAATCTCCACTGCTAAAAACGAATAACAAATAACCAATAACAAATAACCAATAACACAGAATTTTCATAAAAAATGAGCATATTTGATGATGTCAGCCGCTTTCTAGAAACCCGATTAGAAGAATTTTTGCGTAGCAACCCCCACCTGGAATTGCAGGCAATAGAAGAACAACTCAAGGAACAAGAAGAAGACACCCTGCGACTGATTCTAGAGATTCAGAAACAAGAGAAAACACTGCAAGCAGAAATTCTGTCCGCCGCCCAAGAAATTCAGCGCTGGAACGATCGCGCCAACAAAGCCAAAGCAGCTCAAAGGCTGGATCTCGCTCAAGCCGCCCAAGAGCGACAAGCAGCTTTGCTGCGTCAGGGAAATCAGCGCTGGGGACAAATGCAAGGCTGCAAAGAACGGATAGAAAAAGCCAAAGAATTGTACCGCCAAATTCAATTGCGCCGAAAAGAAGTCCGGGCCAAAGCCGCAGAAGCGAAAACTAAAACTACCGCTAAAGCAGATAAAACTGAGCAGAATTGGGATACAAAGGGTTGGAATCAGAGTTCTAATTATAACAGTTTTAAGGCGGCAGACCCTCTAGAACAAAAGTTTCAAAACTGGGAAGCTGAGGAAGAACTCGATCGCATGAAACGCAATATGGGTCGATAAGCTGCTGGGCGAGCGAGAGATAGCGTGCTATGTTCCAGAGGAGAATTTGAGGAGTGGGGAACAGTTCCGGGAAATATACAATTTAAATCCGCAACAGCCGATCGAGAGTATCCCTGTTGAACAATAATTTTTGTTAATTCTGTACCCATATATTCGTAAATATGCAATAAATCTCCAATCTCCAATCTCCAATCTCCAACGGCAGGACAGGGATTTTGGCAAATCCAGCCTATCGCTCATAACATAGGAGGAAGAGTCGCCTTCATGGCATCATAGAAACTTGTCCCTCATATCATTGAAATCGATGACAGCTCAAAAATCCCCAGTTTCCCCCGTCACCTGGATTGAAGACCGAGTGCTGCTAATTGAGCAAAACCGACTGCCCAAAGAATACGCTACAGTCGAAATTACCAACTCTCAAGATATGGCTGAGGCGATTAAAACTATGATCGTGCGAGGTGCTCCGGCGATTGGGGTAGCAGCAGCTTACGGGATGTATTTGGGTGCGAGGGAAATCGAAACGGGCGATCGCACTGAATTTCTGGCTAAACTAGAACAAGTTGGTGAATTATTGCGATCGACTCGTCCCACAGCAGTTAATTTGTTTTGGGCAATATCCCGAATGCTCAAAACAGCAAATCAAACTACCGGTTCCGTCGAACAAGTACAAAAAACTTTGTTAGAAATGGCCAAAACCATTCAAGCAGAAGACGTACAAACTTGTAAAGATATCGGCGACAAAGGTTTAGAAGTTCTACCAGCAACACCCGAAAAATTGAACTTACTAACTCACTGCAATGCCGGTGCGTTAGCCACAGCCGGCTACGGTACAGCATTAGGTGTATTTCGTTCTGCTTGGCGAGAAGGCCGACTCGGCAGAGTTTTTGCTGACGAAACTCGCCCCCGTCTCCAAGGCGCCAAACTCACCACTTGGGAATGCGTGCAAGAAGGAATTCCCGTCACATTAATCGCCGACAATATGGCCGCTCACTGCATGAAACTCGGCATGATTCACGCCGTAGTTGTCGGTGCAGACAGAATCGCTGCTAACGGCGACGCCGCCAATAAAATTGGCACTTACAGTTTAGCAATTGTTGCCAAAGCTCACAACGTCCCCTTCTTTGTCGCCGCTCCTCTGTCAACAATTGATTTTGAACTTTCCGACGGTAGCCAAATCCCCATTGAAGAACGCGATTCAGTTGAAATGTATCAAGTTGGAACTACCCGAATTTGTCCTGAAGGAGTAGAATTTTACAATCCAGCTTTTGATGTAACTCCGGCTGCATTAATCTCGGGAATTATCACAGAATACGGCACGGTTGCTCCGGAAGATTTGAAACAGTTTCAAGCAAAACAATTAGTTTAATTGTATGTTACTCCACCGCTCAGTTCATGATTAATTTTTGCGAATAATACTGCTTTGGCTAATTAGGTGGAGCGATGAATTTGACGTGAAATATGTAGCCAAAGCCGCAGATATGTAAAGACACGGCCGTGCGGTGTCCTACCGCCATTCAAGTTTTAAGCAATGGTAAAAACATGATTTATAGCTCTCGTAACCAGCAGATAAAAATTGCGATCGCAACTCTAATTCTACCAGTTTTGTTTCCTACAGTGGCTCATGCTCAGTTGTCGCCAACCCTTAAAACTCAGGAATCAGCAGCCAAACAATATGTGGTAGAAATGAATAAAGCTCAGCAAGACTACTATCGCAATAATACGGGTTTTACAAGTTCTGTTTCTAATCTAGCTCTCGGCATTAAAGCTGACACAGCTAATTACAAATATTCAATTGATACAGTAAACAAAGCTGTATTTAATTATGCAGTGTCGAATCAATCTAATCTCAAAAGTTTTGTGGGTGGAGTCTTTTTGGCAGGAAATAAGACCCAAACAATCTTGTGTCTAAATGTTGCTTCTGGCAAGATTAAACCAGCTAAGCCAACAATGGATACTAAAGGGGTTGTAGCCTGCGGTGCTAATACAGCAAAAGTTGCTCAATAAATTATCTCTAATTGATGTGTAATTTAGCAGATAATTGGATAGTAAGTGCAGATATAGCCAAGCAATTGCTGTCACGAGGAGCTACCTTGCTCGATGCTCGCGCACCTATTTTAAAGTGGTTTTGCCGTCTCCCGCCAGCTATTCCCGTAACTTGGCAGGAATTTTCGCGATCGCACTTTCCGCACAAAGGCAAAATTCTCGAAGATGACACAATCTTAACAGAAAAACTGCAAGCACTGGGAATTTGTCAAGACAAACCTGTAATCGCGATCGCCAATTCCGTGAAAGGATGGGGCGAAGACGGGCGGATTGTTTGGATGCTGCGAAGTTTGGGACACGAAAAAGCTGTTTTTGTAGGTGGAGGATATCGAGCTTTAGTCAAAGCTGGAATTTGTCAAGTAAAAGGTGCAAATCATTCACCGCCACCCGGAGATTTTATCGTATCTCGCCGCTCGACTTGGGAAATCAATCGGGATGATTTAAAAGCTATTTTAGGCAATGATAATTTAGCAGTTATTGATGCCCGAGAGCCGCGAGAATATGCAGGTAAAACACCTTACGGAGAAACGCGGGGCGGCCACATTCCCGGGGCAATTCACCTTTATTACAAACAGTTGATGGACAAGCAGGGACAACTCCTCTCTCGCGGGGAAATTGTCGAAATCTTGCAGCAGAAAGGTGTTTCGCTGTCAACTAAAATTGTGAGTTATTGTAGTGGCGGAATTAGGTCTGCGTGGTTGACTTCGGTCTTGACAAGTTTCGGCTTTGATGCTAAGAATTATGCAGGTTCAATGTGGGAATGGTCGGCTTCGCCTGCTGATAGCTATCAGTTAGAAAAAAGTCGTAGGTTGCCTCAGCTTAGAGCTTGTCAATTAGAGATATAGCGGTTCTCAGAATGATGAGGTACGTTGTTGGGCTTCAGCCCTCTTAGTTTGGTCGTAGGGTGCGTCAGCTCAGAGCTTTTTAATTATATATGAAATAACCATAGCTGACGCACCCTACTAAGCTTTGACAAAACCTGCTAATTCATTAAGAATGCAACCTTGATAAACCGACGGGTTTCAGGTTGAAGCATCTCAACCAACTTGTTCGATATACTGAGCGAGATCGTCGCGCAGGCGGCTCAGTTCGGCTTCGGTGGTGACGCGCAGGCGATCGTCCCTAACCGTAATCAGCACTTTCGCAGCAAAAGGAGTCGCCCAAATATTTGGGTTGCAGAAAACCTCCAAAAATACATCCCCTGCATACCGATATTCCATCGGTTTTTGGGGAGAAGCTTTAGCACCAGCGGTTTTGGCTGCTACGGCTTTCAAGCTGTCCATCAAAGTGGCGATCGCACTTTGCAAATCCCGCGCAGCTTCCGGGGAAAAGCTAAACGAGACAGAACCTTCAACTAAATTCAGTGTCAGCGGAGAAAGAGACATGGGCAATGAAATTTAATATACAATCGTTAATGCTAAAAAATATAGTAACCCAAAAGAAGTACGTTCCAGCTCAATTGGACTGCGAGAATGCTATTAATTGAAACTTCTCTCAACAAGCTTGGCTAAATTAATGAAAATAAATCTAGTTGCAAGCTAGATTCTATAATACTTTTAACCTTTCGTGACTTGATACGCTTTAAACTAGAAGCCAGAAAACTCGATCGCTGATAGAGGAGATTCTATGGTTGCCGATAACCGTTCCGAAGTCCGCAAGGTTTTAATCATTACCTTATTGCTAAACTTGCTAGTGATGGCAATTAAAGCAGGCGTGGGATGGCTGACTGGTTCCTTGAGTTTGCTGGCAGATGCCTTGCACAGCGTCACGGACAGCGCTAATAATATTTTAGGATTGGTAACTAATCATTATGCCAATCCGCAACCCGATCGCGATCATCCCTACGGACACCAGAAATTTGACGCTCTCGGAGCTCTGGGAATTGCAGTTTTTCTGGGAATTGCCTGTTTTGAAATTCTCAGCGGTGCTGTCGAAAGGCTGCTACACGGCGGTAAAGCTGTCAAAATATCCCCAAATGAACTGTGGATTTTGCTGCTGGTACTGGGGATTAATATTTTTGTAACTTTTTACGAGCGCAGAGTTGGCAAACGTCTCGGTAGCGCGATTTTGGTGGCTGACGCCCAGCACACGATGAGCGATGTTTGGGTGACAATTATGGTCATCGGCGGGTTGATTGGTGTTTGGCAAGGTCAGATTTTAAAGATACCTCAATTGCAATCCCTGGATGTGTTTTTGTCTTTTCCAGTTGCTCTTTTGGTATTTCACAGCGGTTGGAAAGTTTTAACGGAAAATTTGCCTTGGTTGGTGGATGAAATGGCGATCGCACCGGAAGTCATCCAAGCAATTGCCATGGATGTGCCCGGAGTTGTTAATTGTCACTCGATCGCCTCTCGCGGGCTGATCGGGCGTCAAGTGTTTATTGATATGCACATGATTGTCAATGCTGTCGATGTAGAAACTGCTCACCGGATCACAGAAGAAGTTGAAGCCCGTTTGGAAGAACGTTTCAGCCCTGTACGCATCTTAATTCACGTTGAGCCGCCTGCTTACCATTCCGACCAAATTAGCTACGAGGCGCAAGAGAGGGAAGAAGGAATCAGCAAGAGGTAAGGATGAAGCAAGAAAGATTTAGGCTGTATTTCCAGTAAAAAGCAGGTTGAGTGATAAAGGAGGAAGGCGATGAAAGGCGATCGCAATTCCTCCAATTTTTTAAATCCTATCAATCTGGTGAGAGCAATCGCACTTCGTTTAGTTGTGGTTTTCCACAGGAGAAAGGGGGTTTTCCACAGAAATAGGCAAGTTTTCCACAATAGCTTTAATAATTATCGGGCAAAAGACTATAGGTTTGACGCTCCCCTGGCTAAAGCCGAGGGGATTCTTAAGGCATTATGGCCTCAATATCCTTGTTACCAAGGTTCCCAAACTCACCACGTTTGCTTTTTGAGCGTGGTGATATCTTTTGGGCGTTTAGGTGACTAGCACCAAGTTTCGCGTCCTGGCCCACGTACTATTTCTAAAGCTCGATCTTTGATGGTTTTTGCTGCACCAATATCGGCGTGTTCGTGATAACCGCATTCCGTGCAAATGAATTTTTCGCCATCTCGGTTAGACTTGTCAGTATGACCGCAGTTCCGACATTCTTGGCTGGAGAATTTGGGATTAATTTTGATTGCGACCTTTCCTTGCTTTGCAGCGAGATACTCGATCTTCAAGATTAATTCGCCCCAACTAGCATCGGAGATAGAACGGTTCAAACCTTTCTTCCTTGACTGCCCATTCTTGAGAAATCTACCTGTTTTCTCATCAACTTTTACTCGACATCGGCGCATCATGCCGGAAATATTCAAGTCTTCCAAAGCAATCGCCTCAACGTTACGAGAAACTATTTTATTGGCAACTTTCCATTGGTAAGCTTGGCGCTTGTCGCTAATTTTTTGGTGAAAAAGTCCTAGCTTTTTGGCAGCTTTTTTGCGATTTTTACTGCCTTTCACTTTTCGGCTAACTCGTCTCTGCCTAATTTTCAGAGTGCGCTTAGCTTTCTTGCTGGTTGAAAACTTGGGATTTTCAATTTGAGTTCCATCGGATAGATGAACTAATTTGGTAATTCCCAGATCGCAACCAATTACTTTGACAACATCCTTGAGAGGTTTTGTCATATAATCGTGGACAGATTTGTTCTCAATACGGATAGAGACATACCAACCATTTTGTCGCTTTCTTACCGCACAAGCTTTAATGATAAAGCCATCGGGAATTGGACGCGAGTTGTGAAAACGCATCCAGCCTAACTTGGGTAGGTAAATTTTACTACCCTGGATCTTTACTCCCATCACAAAAGTAAAAGAAGTAAAGTTGCTGCGGTTCTTAAACTTAGGGAAACCACGCCCGTCGAAGAAATTCTTATAGGCTGTGTCTAACCGTTTGACGTTCTGTTGTAGCACAGTTGAATCTATTCCGCTGAACCAAGGTCTAGCCGCCTTCAATTCGGGCAACGCGGTGATTTGAATGTCACCTGGGTTGCGTCGAGGGTTTTTAACTTTATCTGTTTTACCCGTCTTCCAAGGTTCACCAGTCGCGCCATTTTTAGAGACACAACTGGTCAAGGGGCAGGCTTCACTTTGCGTCCTAACGTCGCAATAGTTACCTTGAATGAACTGCTGACTATATTGAGCGATTCTGTCATTGAGACACCAATTGTAATGGCTTCGCAACATATCTACCCAATTGGACATTTTTAAGTCTTGTTTTTGACTTGGACGCAACTTGTATACATAGTTTGTTAACAAGTTTAGCTCCTCCCTTTTTGAGATTCTATTAGTATAGAATGAAATGCTTGTGTGTTTTGGTTTTTTACATTTATTTAAGGAAGAGGATTTAAGTTTACACTTCTACCTACGAAGCCGTCCTATGCGGGGAATATTTGCACGGAAACCATTGAGCGTTACATTGAAGCACAAAGAGAGTAGGCAGGATAAATCCTGCAACGCCCTTTCATCCCCGGACTGAAGTCACGGGGTTTTCAGGGTATTTCTTATAAGTTGCCAGTATTTTGGATTTCTACAGCTATTTTCTCTCGCAAGTCCCAAGGTACCAGAATTTCGACTTGCGATCCCAAAGCTCCCAACCACCTCAGCGGGTAATAATCTCTCAGTCAGTGTTGGCTGTCTTGTGATGTAGTAGCTATCGATCGCACCATTCGCGATCGCTGGAGAATTGAGAATCTACTGCACTGGTGTTAAATATCACCTTGAGGAAGAGATGGCGACGATGAATGGGTAGCACTTTATAGGGCATTTTTTGGCCCTTACTGACCATAGGGGCGATCGACAACCAGAAAAAATACAGTAATCCAGAACTATAAATGATACTATAGCCAGCAGTCAAAAATCCTGTAATGTTTGTAGTGGAAATCCCGCTGCGATCGGTATTTCAGCTCCTGGGACACCGCCCCTAAATACTTGCACAAATGATTGAAGCTCGCCATACACCCATACGGTTGGGTTAAGACTGTCATGCAGTCAAAACGATGTAAAAAATAGACTCTGGGATTATTTTCCTAGCCTTTACCGAAGCGATCGCACAAGAGCGTTTGTCTCTTCCGACAACCCCTAGGCGAAGCGTATTGCGTTATACACTACCAATCCCAGATACTGAAAAATTTGGATAATTTTTTATAGTAGAACTTGACAGGACAAACCATATGCGGCATTTTGGGGTGGAATCAGGTGTTTGTGGGAGATTTCCGCGTTCAGGGTTTAAAGGTAAATCTTCAATGAATAAACTAAGGAGAGTATAGAGTGGCAAAGGCACTTGTTACGCTAGCAATAGGCAAGAACTATGAACTCATGTTCGAGAAACATTGTAGGTCTCTATGGCAGCACTATGCTGAAAAATATCAATTTGAAGTTGTTGTTTTGACACAACCGTTAGATAATTCGTCCAAGGCTCAGTCTAGAAATCCATCATGGCAAAAGTGCTTAATTTTGTCAGAACCCAGTCTTCAAAAATACGATCAAGTTGTTTGGGTCGATGCTGATATATTGATTAACCCAAACAGTCCCGATATTACCGAGGGAGTTCCACTAGAGAAGATTGGGGCAGTCGATGATTATGCAACTCCTAGTAGAGCAGATCACGAGATTTGCCTGAAAAGACTTTATGATTTTTGGTCTAAGAATGGTATCGAATACATAGACAACCTTTCTCCTACAGCTTTTTACAAAAGTTTTGGGATAGATGCAGAATTTGAATCCGTTGTACAAGCCGGAGTTATGGTGCTTTCTCCTCGTTATCATCGAGAATTGCTGGAGTATGTTTATCACTCCTATGAAGACAAAGGTTCGGGAGAATGGAACTATGAAATGCGCCCATTGAGCTATGAGATATTGATGCAGGGTATTGAGTGCTGGATTTCTCCAAAATTCAATATGCCTTGGCCTTTAATCCAGCAATTTCTGTACCCCTTTCTAAGTTCGAGAGACAACATAGTACAAAAGGGATTACAAAAAATTGGTTTAAATCCTAAGGCTTCACTAATTTCTAAATGTGTAACAACAGCATTTTTCAATAACTATTTCCTTCATTTTGCTGGAGGAACTACTGGTGACATGAAATATGTTGATACAAAAGTCACTTCAATATTTGACCTTTGATCGAGCTTTCAGAAGTTATATAGCAATTCTCAAGTGAGTCAGGTACAGATTGGCAATTGACAAAAAGTAAGACAACTGGCGAGAAACTCACGAAACTCGATCGCAGTCATACCTCATCACGCCCAGAAAAGCTACATTCAATACACCAGTCAATTCAACTGGTAGGGTGTCCAAGAGCTTGATTCTTTCCTGTTTTTCGCTTGGCACCCTACCCATGTGTGTATTAACTATTTCCTGCTGGTATGCGTATCGTGAAAATAGACCCTTTGCCCTCTTCGCTTTCTACCAAAATCTCGCCGCCCATCATCTGACAGTAGTGGCGGCTAATTGTCAGCCCCAATCCAGTCCCACCGTACTGGCGCGCCGCCGAAGAATCAGCTTGCGCGAAGGCTTCAAACAATTTTTGCTGTTGTTGGGGAGACATTCCAATGCCGGTATCTTTAACTCGAAAGCAAATCCAATCCGATGCTTGAACATTCGCAACTGGACAAGCAATCAAACTCGATTTCGCCTCGCCCGCAACCATTAAATTTTCAACACCCGACAGATGCGCTACATTCGATTCTCCGGTTCCCTCAACACGGCTGACGCTGACTTTCACTATCCCATTTTTGGTGAACTTAGCAGCATTGTTCAGCAGGTGCAGCAGGACTTTTCGCACTTTTGCTAAATCTGCGTGCATAGTGCCAACAGTTTGACTGTCACACTCTATTTCTAAAACATTGCCATTCTGTTGTAAAGACAATTTTACCGCCATTGACATGTGATCGAGCAGGGATTCGATGTCAAACTCTTCGATGTCGAGGTTCATTCCCCCCGCTTGAATTTTTGACAAATCGAGGATGTCGTTAACCAAAGATAGCAGGTGCGTGCCTGCATTCTGAATCTTGTCTAAGTCGGTAACAAAATCTTTGTACCCGGAATCTCTGGCATCTTCTAAAAGTAGTTGACTGTAGCCGATAATCGCATTTAAAGGCGTCCGCAACTCGTGACTCATATTGGCTAAAAAGTGGCTTTTAGCAGTGGTAGCCACTAAAGCATCTTCCTTAGCTTGTGCCAATTCTTTTGTATGTTCGGAAACTCGCTCGATCAGGTGATTGAGAGATACAGCTAACGAGCTTATTTCGTCTTGTCCGCTGACGGGGGCTCGCAAATCAAAATTCGACTCGGCGGCGACTTGTTGAGCCACCTGAGTGACGCTGACGACTGGTTTGGCGATCGCCCTACTGGTGCGGCAAGCCACTATTCCAGCCAGCCCTACCGACAGCAGCATACTAATCATAATTATGCCCTTTTCGATTCCTTGGGCAGCCTGCATCACTGCACCGCCTTGGCGCTCTTGCTGCTGGGCAATATCGAGGATTTTGCTCAATTCCTGAAGGTGTCCCTCAAGCTGTTTTGCACCTTCTCCGCTTTCTGTGGCCAACAATTTTCGGATCGACTCTATCTTCCGAGGCGACAGTTGCGATTGCTGGACTTGCAGCAAAGTTGAGTTGAGAGTATCGGCGTAGGATTCTAAATTTTCCGTGCAATCTTGGAGTAAAGTTTTGAGAGCTTCCGGCTTGGCTGCGAGCCAAGCTGGTTGGCTTTCGGCAAATTTTTCGATACGCAACCGCAGGTTTTTAGCCTTAACAATACTGTTGATAAACTGCTGTTTTTGCAGTTCCAACTTAGGGGAATTGTCTACAAAAGAATCTAGCTGTGCTCCCTGCAATTGTGCCGCCAGTGCTGCATCTTTAAAGTTACCGATCAATTGTGCTTGTATGTGAGCATCATTGAGTTGTCTCAATCCTTTTTCTTGGTGGTACTCAGCGATTGTGAGTCCGCTCAGCGAGCCAACAAATCCGATTCCTATTGCTAGCAAATACCCGCCACTGATTTTTTTGTCTATGGGCAGACAGCCAAGCTTAAAAGACAAGTTTTTGGTAAGTTTCAAGGAGGGTTGTTTTGCCAGATTGTGGAGCGATGATTGTTTGGGTTCGGTTTCTACAGAAGCAAATTGTGCGGAAATAAAGGGCCACATCCGTTTACCTAAATTGCTATTTTCGGGGTTATTTGTTTGCGGTAATACAGCTTTTTCCTGCTGGCTCAATGGTTGCAAATCTGGATTTGCCTCGCCCTTGCCTTGCCAAGCACCAACCGATAAACCTACTTCGTTGCGTGTTTTTTTGAGCAAATTTGTTTTTGACATATGCAACCGCTGTATTCTGTGAAAATTTACCACGCTCGTAAGTTCTCCAAAGGGAAAAGCTTGTGTGTTTTCCAGTAGACATCTGCGAAAAAGTATCTGAAACTCTTGTCGAGTCAGGGCAGAAGCTTAAATTCGGTTGATGTCTAATAGATAATTAGGCTGTTGATGGCTGTTGCCAAATTACTTTTTCGACTGGTAAAAGTCTCCAGCAGGCAAAAAAAGAAAGATTTATCCCGGCAGTGAATTATTGCCACATGAATTTTTACAGGCAGAAAATTCTGTCTGATGCGTTTTGCCTGTGAGTAGCCCAAAGCTGATATTGTCTCTTGACAATGCACCCGATTCCTCAGCTTTGGGGTGTTGCTACCAGCAATGCGACGATTGCTTGACGGTTTTTGTTGCGTATCCGACTAATACATACCACAGAATGTGACAAATGTGGCTGCCGATCGCGCTTCTGCACTAAGAGCGATCGACTTTTGGCATCGCTGCCCCGCAAGTCGTGTAAATCGAGTATAACTTTAGGGCTTACGAAAAGAAACCGCGTTTCTACGGTTAACTGTTGCACTTGCGAGTTCTCTCTGTGCCGACAGTTAATTCGATCGCTCCTATTAATAGCTGGTAAAAGTATAGTCATTTATAGACATGGGAGGCTTCAATTCCCTCCCCCTTCACTTTTACTTTGAGCGGATTAACCCGCCTCGGCTGAACTACGCCCACGACGTATCCCATCGCCGAACGCATTTGGGATTGCTTTTCTGAGAATGTTAAAAGAACCGTTCACGTCAGAATTTTGATTCCAACTAAAAAAGCTTTGTATTCCAGCATCTCAATTAATCGAGCGTGAGGAATGCTGACAAAGTTTTGGTTAGTTTGCTTCCCCATATTGATCTCGGTTTTCCACTGTGCATTCTTGCCAATTACTAGCGTCCCAATTTGTTGTGCGACCAGAATATCGACAATCGTGCGACTTGTATGATGCAAGTAATTGTCTACTTTTTGATTGCGGCAGCGAGTTAAGCGTTGAATGCGTGACGATGTTTGGCGCCTCCCTTTCAATTGGGATTGCAATTGTGCTTTACGCTTGTTATAGAACTGGTTAATCGATTTCAATGGTCGTCCATTAATCAACAGTGGGATCAAACCCGGTTGATTTGAAGTTAACGCCACCAAATTATTCAGTCCTAAATCAATACTAGCTACAAAATTGTTATTTTTAGCGGTGGACTCCGGTTCACTTCGACTACGCTCAGTACAAGCATTGTAAATCACCTCAATTACATAAGAATCGCATTTTGGAACCAACCTAACTTGACAAATCCGGTCAGGATTGACTTTAGTTTTAATTGAAAATTCAGTACCAGAAAGTTTGACAATTCCGTTTCTCAACTGTTTACTGCTAATCGCCTGAATCGTGTAAATAAGGATATTTCGACCTTTAACCTTGTCCTTGTATTTAGGTAACTTTGGACGACCCGTAAATTTTAAAGAGTCAGCTTTGTAAGCTTTGACGGCTTCAAAAAACGATTTCCAATTCTGATCTAGCACCATCAATATTTGCTGACTTACTTTAGCAGGCAAAGCCTTGTATGCGACCTGAGACTTCATCAATCGGTTCATCTCGTTGTAATTGACGTAGCCCCATCCATAAATCAAGTTCTGACGAATGACATAATTGGCGGCATTGTACAGATTTTTGGACTTGAATGCTAGTTGGTCAATCTCGACAAAACGAGGTTCCGTTGATTTAATGATATGCCTTTCTGCTAATTGCATTTGAGACTTCCGTTCTTTGGGCTATGCGTATTCCTTGTTAAACACTCTCAACAATATAATACCATTATTGTTTATAATTGCTTATAAACTCAATGAAGTTTTACAATACCAGTTCAAAAAAATAATGCAACGTTAAGCAAGCTTCAAACCCTTAGAAAATAAGTTATTCCCAAATCTAAAATCTAAAATCTAAAATCTAAAATCGGATAACTTCCCATTTCTACCCAAAGCTTCATCGGCCAATTGCACAATCCAGCGATTTGGCCTGGCTTGGGCTCTGGCGGCAAGCACCACGGCCCAAGCTTCCCGTTCTTTGCCCCGGCCCAACAGGGCAGCACAAACAGTCAAAGCTGCTGCTGTTGAACGGCTGATGCCACTTTGACAGCAGACGAGCAATTTGCCGGGGTGCGCCGATATTTGGCGGGCGAAGTCAATAATTTGGAGTACGTCATCAATTGTAGCCAAGACGCGATCGGGGTCGTCAACGGGGGTTTCGAGGTCGTTAAATTCTAACCGCAATCGGTTAGGGACTTTGTGAAAAGTTTTGGGATCTGGTACGCCCGGAGTGCCGATCGAGATTAAGTATTGGAGATTCCGGCCCGCAGGGCGATCGATAATATATTCGGTGGCTTCTGCTTCCGAAGCAATCTGGATTTGCGACAGTTTTTCACCCGAGACATCCGTAGCAGATTCCTGCTCAAAATAAACTGTTTTTACCTCAGCGCCGACATCCGGCAAATATTGGGCGGCGAGGGCGCGAACGTCAGCAAATTGGCGTTTTAAAGCTGCTTCCAGAGCCAAAAGAGCAGCACGAGAGCCAATTTGACCGAGGGATTTAACAGCCTTTTGGCGCACTCCAGAGGTTTCGTCTTCCAGCAGTCGCACCAAACCTGCTACAGCCTCGTCTGTCCCAATCTGCCCCAAAGCATCAGCAACTCTCCACCGCACATAGGATTCGCTGTCGCCTAGGGCGATCGCCAGTCCCGCAGCCACCATTTTTTGCAAGTTAGCATCTCCGGCTATATTGATGTTCCCGAGTGCAACAGCCGCCCTGCCGCGCACGAAAATGTCTCGATCCGAGAGCGATCGCATTACCGCCACCGCAGCCACCTCGCTGCTGATTTCCCCCAAGGCAGAAACTGCACTGCCGCGCACATCTGAGTCCTCGTGGTTGAGGGCTTGCAGCAGCCCGGCCACAGCCGTTTCGGTCCCGATTTGTCCCAAAGCCTCGGCGGCCCTCAAAGAAACGGCATAGGAGTCGGGTTCGTGAAGCAATTCTACTAAGCGGGGTACTGCGTCGCGATCGCCAATTTTCCCCAAAGCCGCCGCCGCCCTAGCACGGACGAGGTGATTTTCGTCTCTGAGGGCATTCAGCAGCCCCGGAACTACCTCAGCCACCCCGATTTTCCCGCAGTTTACGGCGGCCCGCCAGCGCACCTCTGAGTCTTGATGTTTCAAGGCTTTGATCGTGGTGGGGACGGCTATTTTGGGGTTAATTTTACCCAAGGCCCAAACCGCCCAGGCGCGCACTCCGGCGGCTTTGTGGTTGAGGGCTTCGATCAGTGCTGCGGCTGCTGGTTTCGAGTCAATTTCTCCTAGGGCCCAAGCGGCCCAAGCTTGCGCTTGGGAATCGGCAGATTCGAGCACCCGCGCTAATTCAATTACTGCCGCCCTAGAGCCAATGAGGCCGATCGCCCGAATGCAATGAAGGCGCACGGCACGGTCTTTGTGGTTCAATGCTTTGACAAGCATTGGAATTGCCATATCGGAACTTGTTAGTGCCAGCAGTTGAATTTTGAGCGGCAGCGAAGTTTTAATTTTTACGATTAATCTTACTGTTTTTAGTTGAAACTCCGGCTTTACCATTCCTGCTAGCTTCGAGCCGAGTTTTAAATTTACTTTTAGGGCTAATTTTACTGCGCGCAAAGCCTGGCTTTGCTGTTCTACTTGCGGCAATATTGTCGCCAAGGTGTGCATCCCTTGTTTTTGTTTCAAATATTTTTGGTTGAATTCAGCATCGCTGAGCTCTGGTAGCTGTTGGATGAGGGTTGCTACTGAGTTCATTCATTTATCCTCATATTTTGGCGATCGTTTGAGATTGCTCTTTTTAAACTCGGTTTCTTTAAGAAAATACGCCTGCACCTACAAAACTCAACTGATAAAAAAACTTGCACCACTTATAAAATATGTCCGATTAGACTATTTTAACAACTCCCCAAAGATTGATTATCTGTTTTTTGGGCGATCGGCTTAACCATTAGTAGCGCTTGCTGCTTGGCATCGATGCACTGTTTGCTAGACTTGCTCTGCGCTATATCATTTTATACCAAGTTGGCTTGAGATATCGATCGACTCCGTTGAACGCAACAAACCGGAAACAGCCCGATTCCGGGAGAGTGTCAACCGTAGGGCCCATTTTTCAAAGCCTCAGCCAAAGCATTATCGTTATCCCGCAAACCTTCGTAAAAAAACAGCACTTCTCCTGGAACGCCGCGAGCACGGTTGTAAGCAATTACTTGCAACAACAGCTCCGGATTCATGCTATAATTGCTCCCTCGATTCGCCAACAGGATACCGGGAGACACACAGGACACTTGCTCGCAGGTAAGTTGTCGATCGATCAGTCGATCGAGCAATTGTTTGTAACCGTTAAAATCGCGGCGATAAAACTGCGGGTGAAGCATATCAACCAACTTTTTGTCAACCCAAGCTTGAGAATCTTGCAAATATTCTACGAATCCCCAGTCATAGGGGCTCGGCGACATTGACAGCAACAAATCTGGATTAATCGCCTTCAATTCTCGGTGCAAGCGAGCGACAAAATCAGTAATTATATCAGCGCGCCAGTGCAGCCAATGTTGCTCTCTACAATTATGTGGCGCTTCTCTCCCGCACTCTTGGCGGTAGCGTTTAACCGTTTTTTCATCATAACCGCCTTCACAGGGTAGTGCAATGCGATCGTCTCCTTGAACGCCATGTACCGGATAATTCCTCGCAACTTCCAGCATCAACCCCAGCAAAAAATCTTGCACTTCCGGGTCAAGAGAATTCATCCATTCAAACTTATTTTTCTTAAGTAAATTGCCATTACAATCGCGCGCCGCCCATTCCGGTTTCTTCGCCAGCAAATGACCGCCGTTGAGATTGTAAGAACTCACAAATCCGTATTCAAACCAAGGAATAACTTTTAAACCAACTCTATTAGCCTCAACAATTAATTCTCCCAAAGGGTCGCGTCCTTGATAGCGCGCGTCAATTTCAACCCCAAATTGTTCGCGCATTATTTGAGAAGGATAAGCCGTAAAACCCCGGTTCCAAACTACAGGAAATACTGTATTAAATCCCGTATCTGCAAGAAAATTCATTGCCTCAGCAATCCGCTGTTTTGAGGTGAGAACTTTGCAGTCAGTGCTGGGTATCCAAACGCCGCGCATTCCAGTATTGTCGGCCACCAACGAACTCGGCATTGCTGCTGGATTTGGTGATAAAAATTTACCAGCAAATCGCTGTTTTAGATCCGAACCAAATCTGCGAATTGTTGACTGGAAAGAAGGAAAAAATGGCATTAGGTATGTTGTTGCGCTTCAGCGCTCTTACATATACTAAGGAGGCGTGTAAAAATAACTCGATCGAGTGCATTGCTAAACCGTATCTAATTTAAAGGCTTCAATTAAAAAGTTACACAACTTATTTTTACATGATTCCTAAGAGCGCCCAAGCGCAACTACGTACCTTTTTACAGAAAAAAACGCACTGCTGACGAACCCTAGGGAACTTATATCATCACTCCTCGACCCAACTGGCACTCTGATAGAGGTTCATTTTTAGTTAGGTACGTAGTTGCGCTTCAGCGCTCTTAATACTAAGAGCGCTGAAGCGCAACTACGTACCTTTTGCGTACCTTTTGTCGGTTAATTACCCATAATCAAGCAATAAGGGCGCGGAGGGCGCGCCCCAACATTCTACTATACAGAAGCTCTGCCTTATCAGTTTGCTCCCAAGGTAACTCTAGATCCGTGCGTCCGAAGTGACCGTAAGCCGCTACATCTTGGTAGAAACGACCGCCTCTTTCCGCAGGCAAATTCTGCAAGTTAAAGGTCTGAATGATGCCCGCAGGACGCAGTTCAAAATGCTGCTTCACAACTTCCAAAAGGCGATCGTCATCAACTTTACCAGTGCCAAAAGTTTCGATCATCATGCTAACAGGGCGTGCTACGCCGATCGCATAACTCAACTGCACTTCGCACTTTTCTGCCAAACCGGCCGCCACAATATTTTTAGCAACATAGCGACAAGCATAGGCCGCGCTGCGGTCTACCTTCGTGGGGTCTTTCCCTGAAAAAGCACCGCCACCGTGACGGGAATAGCCGCCGTAGGTATCCACAATAATTTTGCGGCCAGTCAAACCCGAATCTCCTTGAGGCCCGCCGACGACAAATTTGCCAGTGGGGTTGACAAGGAAGCGAGTTTCTGCATCCGGCTTGATGCTAATATCGGCAAACACGGGTTGGACAACAGCAGTCCAAAGATCTGCTTTAATCTTGGCTTGAACCGCGGCTGTTTCGGTGATATCGTCGATCGCCTCAGTGTGCTGGGTAGAAATTAAGATCGTATCAATACCAACAGGTTTCCCGTCTTCGTAAGTTACGGTAACTTGGCTTTTACCGTCCGGACGCAGGTAAGGCAATTGACCTGTTTTGCGGACTGCGGCCAGTTGACGGCAAATCCGGTGCGCTAAACTAATCGGTAAAGGCATCAATTCCGGCGTTTCGTTGCAAGCAAAACCGAACATCAAGCCTTGGTCGCCAGCGCCGATCGCATCCAACTCCTCTTCACTGGACTGTTCGCGACTTTCGTGGGCTGTATTCACCCCTTGAGCAATATCGGGAGATTGAGAGTCCAAAGCCACCAAAACCGAGCAGCTATTGGCAGAAAATCCGTTATCAGCGTGGATGTAGCCAATATCGGCTATTTTTTTCCGCGCCAATTCTATGTAATTTACCTGAGCTTTGGTGGTAATTTCGCCCGTCAGCAGCATCAAACCCGTGTTGACGACAACTTCGGCTGCGACGCGACTTTTAGGGTCTTCGGTCAGCAAGGCATCTAAGATAGTGTCTGAAATTTGATCGCAGATTTTATCGGGATGGCCTTCAGTGACCGATTCAGAGGTAAACAGGTAGCGGCGTGACAATGATTATTTCTCCTATTCGTGCGAATCTGCTTGACATTGGCGACAGACGACTGACTTTTCAGGTAGAGGCGCAGAATCATCGCGTCTCGGTCGCCAGAAAATTTGTGTCGGTCTGGTGCGAGTTTAGGCAGGGTTTGAGATTAGCTAAAGTGACACTACTATAGCAAAGTCAGTTCCGGGAAGTGCTGAAAAACTTACATTTTGTCGGATTGTCAATAAGTCTTTGACACCGATCCTCTGCCCCCCTAATCTGACAAAGGTAAGATACAGTCAGGGTATCGCCTCGCGGATGCACTATGGCAGGAATCCCAAAATCACCAAATTTAATCCAAACGGTTGCAGACCTAGAATTTCCTGGGGGCCCAATACCGCTTGACTCTCGATTTTATATCGATCGATCGCCCGTCGAAGCCCGAGCTTGTGCAGAAATTAGCAAGCCAGGGAGTCTGATTCGGATTAAAGCTCCCAGAAAAATGGGCAAAAGTTCGCTGATGCTGCGGATAATTCAAGCTGCGGTCGATCGCGGATACCGCACAGTCACTGTAGACTTTCAGCAAGCTGACGAAGCAGTTTTTGCTACCTTAGATAAATTTTTGCGCTGGCTGTGTGTCAATGTCGCTCGCCAACTCAAACTCGAACCAAATCTCGATGAAATTTGGGATGAAGATATGGGCAGCAAAGTAAGCTGCTCTCTTTACTTTGAGAACTATTTGCTCGAACAAATTGACAGTCCCCTAGTCTTGGTACTCAACGAAGTCAACCGAGTATTTGAACGCGCCAATATCGCTCAAGAATTCCTGCCGCTGCTCCGTTTTTGGTACGAACAAGCGCGACAGAGCGAAACCTGGGAAAAACTGCGAATCGCGGTCATTCACTCGACAGAAATTTATATTGCTTTGAGTCTCAATCAATCTCCATTCAATGTAGGGCTGCCGATTAAACTCTCAGAATTTAGTGCCGAACAAGTCCAAGAGTTGGCGCGCCGCCACGGACTGAACTGGAACGACAGCTATCCCGTCGAGCAATTAATGCAAATGGTAGGCGGTCATCCTTATTTAGTGCATTTAGCGCTTTATCACCTGGCAATTTTACAGCAAAACCGCCTGTCGGTTGGGGAGAATGAGTCTGGGGAGGAGCTGGGGCGAGCCGAGTTGGAAGAACTATTAAAAGCAGCTCCTACTCAAAGCGGAATTTATAGCGACTACTTGCGGAATCAGTCGATCGCCATTCAGCAGCAGCCAGAACTCGCCTGGGCATTCCAACAGGTTCTTGATGTTAAAAATAGCATTCACCTCGAACCTTTAATGGCCTATCAGTTAGATAGCATGGGACTTGTCAAATTAGCGGGCAATAACTGTAGTTTATCTTGCGAATTATATCGGCTGTATTTTCAAGAGCAAAATTTATGCGAGGACGGTTTCTCGGCTGTAGGTTTTGAGGAGTTGCAGCAAGAAAATGAAAGACTGCTAGCTTTGGTTAATGTGGACGAACTTACCCAAATTGGCAACAGACGACATTTTGACAGTTGCTTGCGAGCGGAATGGAAACATAATGCTCGCGATGAGTCTCCGATATCTTTAATTTTGTGCGACATCGATTATTTCAAAATTTATAACGATACCTACGGACATCAAGCTGGAGATAGTTGTTTGCGATCGGTAGCTCAGGCAATTCGCCGATCGCTCCAGCGTCCTGCTGATGTAGCTGCTCGCTACGGCGGTGAGGAATTTGCGATCGTTTTACCTCAAACAGATGCAGCGGGCGCTCTGCTGGTTGCCGAACGCATTAGAGCGAAAGTTAAAGCTTTGAATATTGTTTTTAACCCGGAGAGTGTTGAATGTTTGCCTAATTCTGTGGTGACAATTAGTTTGGGAATTGCTAGCGTTGTTCCCGGCCCGGAAAATGATGCAGCAACGCTGGTACTGGCGGCTGATGAGGCTCTTTATGACTCAAAAAGGCACGGGCGCGATCGGATCACTATGAGCACGCTGTTAAATTTTCGATTTGCTGCTGTTAATTAGGATTCAGATCCTGTCAGCCCAAACCCGATAATAAACAAAGGTTCGTAGTGAGGACTTTAGTCCGCATCCGGTTCGTAGTGAGGACTTTAGTCCTTTCCTAAGGTTCGTAGTGAGGACTTTAGTCCGCATCCGGTTCGTAGTGAGGACTTGCATTCCGAACGATAGAACCTATATTGCGGTAGTTAGAGCGGGCATCAGATTAATAGCGCGGCACAGTGCGATCGACCAATATTGAGTAAGCATCGATGCCACCAACGATATTTTTAACGTTGTTAAAGCCTCGATCGCTCAACCAGTGACACATTTGAGCCGATCGCACTCCGTGGTGGCACAGCACCAGGGTTTCTGTGTCGCGATTTAGTCGATCGTCAATATCACCACACCATTGGGCAAACTCGCTCAGCGGAAAAGCCACAAATCCCGGCAGCGCTGCGAGTTCAATTTCGTAAGGTTCGCGCACGTCTACAAGCTGCAATTTATCAGCATTGGTTTCTGCTAATTTGCAACCTAATTCTTCGACTGTAATTTGACCAAAAACTTCTGACATTTGATTATAAAAAAGAAGGAAGAAGGAAGAAGGAAGAGGGAAGAATTACAAAGGTACGTAGTTGCGCTTCAGCGCTCTTTGTTTATATAAACAAGAGCGAAGAATTACAAACAGTCCTGGAAGTAATTGTCACATCAAAGGTATGTAGTTGCGCTTCAGCGCTCTTTGTTATATATAAGACAAGAGCGAAGAATTACAAACAGTCCTGGAAGTAATTGTCACATCAAAGGTATGTAGTTGCGCTTCAGCGCTCTTCGTTATATATAAGATAAGAGCGCTGAAGCGCAACTACGTACCTAATTACCATTTCCCAACTACCCATAACTAATTAATTGAGTCGCGAAGGCGGTGGAATTAGCTCCGTAGGAGGTGTCGGTGCAGGACGCCCGTCCAACTGACTCACTGTGCCCCTGGGATCGAGACAAGTGGCAACTAACCTGTCCGTGGGAAAGTCGAGCCTGCCGCTCAACCCGACTACGCATTCAGCAAATAGCTCCGGCAATAAACTGCGGCGGCACCCATCAAGAACTAACAGGGCAGCAGCAGGTTGAGTTTTAGTTTTGCTATTAATATTCACCACGCAAGTAGTTAATTCGTTGGGGCGCCTCACCCGCCGACAACTAGAGAGCGCTTCGAGACCAGAAATATTGGTTTTGCGGCTGATTTGGAGGGCGCATCTAGATATGTCGCGGGGGTGGAGCGCGTCGGCACAAGCTGCTGCTGCTTCCTCTGCACCGATTCCCGCTTCGATTAGTTCCTTAGCGCAGACGCGATAGGGATTTTGAGTTCGGGGGAATCTCAGGGTGATGGCTGATGCTGGCGAGATTGGCAGTGCTGCTGTCAACAAACTCAGCGCGACTAAGGGAGTGCCGAGAGCCAACATCCAGCGCGGTGCTGGCTTTGGGGAAGCAGTGCGGAAAAAATTGGGGTTTTGCATGGCAGCTCGGTTTGTGAGTTTTTTGGGCTGGTTGGGTCGATCGCTCGATCGGCTTTTACTTCAAAATTTACCGCACATTACGGATGGCTGCGGTCGATCGATTTTTTTTATCGATTTTTGTTAGAATTTTCACCCTTATCAACATATAATATAGAGTCTGCATAAAATTGCATACAGAGATTAGAGAGGAAAATAAATGTCTCGATATCGAGGCCCCCGATTAAGAATCGTCCGTCGCCTGAAAGAGTTGCCGGGTCTAACCCGCAAAACTCCCAGACGGGATTATCCGCCTGGGCAGCACGGTCAAAACCGCAAAAAGCTCTCTGAGTACGCGGTTCGCTTACAAGAAAAGCAAAAACTACGTTTCAATTACGGTGTGACGGAACGCCAATTGCTCCGTTATGTCCGCAAAGCCCGCCGTGTGACGGGTTCCACAGGTCAAGTGTTACTGCAATTTTTGGAAATGCGCTTGGACAATACTGTGTTTCGGATGGGAATGGCTCCAACCATTCCGTCCGCTAGACAATTGGTAAATCACGGTCACATTACTGTGAACGATCGTGAAGTCAACATCGCTAGCTATCAGTGCAAGCCTGGTGAAGTGATTGCAGTCAAAAATAGAGAACGCTCTCGCACAATGGTTGAAGCTAATCTCAAAGACCCAGGCTTGGCTCACTTGCCCAGTCACTTGGAATTTGACAAGCAAAAACTGGTTGGCAAAGTTAACGGCGTTGTCGAACGTGAGTGGATTGCTCTTCAGATTAATGAACTGCTAGTGGTTGAATACTACTCGCGTCAAGCTTAATTTATTAGTCATGTTTTGCGAGCGTCCCCGCTCGCGAACCTCCAACGTCATCAGTTAGTTGCTAGCAAAAAATTAATAATTGGGTTCGTCTCTAGTTATTAGTTAATTGTTACTGAATACTGAGGGCTAAGGACTGAGGACTAATTTTTTACGAATAAACGGCTATGCTGAAGGCTGAAAAAAGCTTTGTAACGGTCAATAATTAACTTTTAAAAGTTAATTATTGGCCGTTATATTATTTATGTCCGGTCAATCGATTTTAGATTTTAGATTTTAGATTTTAGAGGCGACCCCACCGATAAATTCGGGGGAAGAGAGGATTTTCGATTTTCGATTTGGGATTGATTCCACGGATAAATCACGTGGCGGGTACCACATGCAGAAATTCGCTTGTCAATGCCCGGAATCTGTAACGGTTTGTAGTAAGGACTTTAGTCGTAATAATGATGCGGACTAAAGTCCTCACTACAAACCAGTTAGTCGTAATAATGATGCGGACTAAAGTCCTCACTACAAACTGGTTAGTTATAGTAATGATGCGGGCTGAAGTCCGAACGATCAAACCGGACGATAGTTCTCGGAGGACATTATATTAATCGTTGAATTTGAACCGTAGAAAAGTCGGGACGATCGCCCTTAGCGACAAACTACGCGGTTCTCGAACCAAAATTAAAGGCAGCAAGCCCACCAGCCTCACAGCAGCCGAAAGGGCAAACAGTGCGCCCAAACTCATGCCCGGAAGTTCGGCAAGAAAGCCGCCGGCGGTAGTTCCCAAAGCCCCAGTTACTCCCGAAACTGCTGCGGCGATCGCAAAATAAGTCGATGGTTGTTCGATCGGCGCTATCTCCATTTGAATATTGTTCGTACACAGCCCGATCGCCCCTATAGTCGTTCCCCCGAGCAAGTGCAGCAGCGGCAACCACACCCACACCGCAAACGGGTAATTGCCCGTACCCAACCACAGCAAAGGCGTCACCGCTACCACCAGCCCCACCGCAATTAGCAAGGGGCGATTTCCCCAGCGATCGGCCAACTTGCCCCAAAACATCAACAGCAGCAGGTTTGCCCCGGAACTCAAGCTGTTGTAAACCGTTACCAAACTGACATCCAAGCTTAAATCTTTTAGCAGGTAGATATTAAAAAAAGGCGCGCTGAGATTAACTGCAAACGTCCACACGCTAAAGTAAATCAGAAACATTAAAAAATTAGAATTTTTCAGCACCGAAGGCACAAAATCTGTTAAAATTTTTTCTTTTTTGTCGGGAACTCGATCGCTCTCTGCATCTTTTGGGTATGCCTGCGGGTTCACATCCACCATGAAGAATTGATACCCCAAACTAATCATTCCCGCCACAACACCCAAAAATAAAACCACACCGTAGCCCAAAATTGGATCTGCGCCCCAAGTTGACATCAACAGTCCCATCAGTGGCACTCCTAGCAAAGTAACTAAGCTAGTAGCACTGTTGCGAAATCCAAAATAGCGTCCCCGCAAACGGTGAGGAACCACCGCAGCCATCCAACTAAACCAATTAGAAGTAGCAAAAGCTGCCAGCACGCTAGCGGCGATGACAGTGACCAGAGTCCACTGGAGCAATTGTTGGGGATCTGCGTGCTGTCGGCCCCAAACAATTGCGATGACGAGCACTAGCCACAGCAGCCGCGACACGCCGAATATTCCTAGGTTGTACCAGTGGCGGCTGGTTGTGCGATCGGCGATGTATGCTCCTAATGGTTGCAGGAGATTTACCAGCATCGGAATAGCAGATAATATACCTATTTCCACGCTGCTCGCGCCGACTTGCAGCAAGAAGTTGCTCAGCAGCAGACCGGTAGTCGCCGACTCGAAGACAGCGGCAAAAACTCCCTCTATAGTTGAGGCTTTGAGGGTGGCTCGAATGTCTTGTTTAGAAATTTTGAGAGCTGTTTTTGGAGGTAGAACGAGCGGAGATATTGTCTTTTCTAGTATTTCAGGAGTCTGAAGACAGAGAGGTTCATTTAACTCTGCAACTGGTTCAACCATAGTCATAGGATTTTAGATTTTAGATTTTAGATTTTAGATTTTAGAATTGCAAAATCCTTGCTCTGTAAAGGTTTTGCGCTTGATTCTGATGAAATTATTTTGATACCAGAAAGAATTGGTTGAAAGCGCCAAGCGCGATCGGGAGAAATTAAAATCAGACGATTCATTACTCCAATCCTCTTCCTTCCAGGTAGAGGTCGCTCTGAAACTGTCAACTGTCAACTGTCAACTGTCAACTGTCAACTGAAGCCCTGGCGTCCAGACAATTTAATCTTTCTGCTGGGAATTGCTGAGTTCACGTAGTAAGATAAAGCCAGCCGCGCTTTCAAGATGTTAGCTTGAAAGCTAGACTGGCACTTCCGGGTAATTGTTATGAATATAGATGACAATCGATCGCTGGGACATCAACCGGTTGGAAGATATAATTTTGCAAATTGTAAAAAAGTAGGTTTTACCGCTTCACAAGGAAGCGATCGCAACATTTTGTCTGTCAAAAATTGCTCGAATTCCCCCTCGAACAAGTCGCCCCAAGGGCCAAAACAAGTTTCGCGCGAGATCCTCCACTCGGCTCTCAAACCTATATAGGTGGCTAAATCTATAGAATCAAAGACGATCGACTTGCCGAGTATAGCTGCTAACTCCAGCCCTCGGGCCAGCACGGCTATTCCATCTGGGGCGACAACATCCACTTGCTGCATATCCACAACAACTCTCAGAGCGGCCATTTCCAAAGCTTGCTCCAAATTAATTTGGAAATCTAGGACAGCGATGCCACCGAGACAGCCCTTGGGTTGCAAAACAATGGTGTGGGATGCGGTGGTTTCGGGAGCGAGTTGAGCCGTTAAATCCGAAACAAATGACGGCATGATGGTAGTGGCGGTCATTATCTCTGTTCCCCCTCGGAGGCGATCGCCATAGCTGTACTCAGCACGGGGTTTGAAACTGTAACTTAATTTATGGACAAAGCTACCCATCCTTGACTATTTGGGTAGCTTTGTCCGCAACTCGGGCGATCGCACGAGACTATT